>NZ_JANIFC010000009.1:0-302245 GCF_024518615.1 Mesorhizobium sp. SEMIA396 | reverse complement strand
CCAAGCCGGCCCGCGCATGAGGCTCAATGCCTCTTGTCAAAATCTCCTGACACAAACAGTCCAAGACACTTCAATCACATAACAAAAAACCCCGCCGAAAATCGACGGGGTTTGTCAGCAGTCTGAACGGCGCCAAGTGGCGCCGTTTTTCATTCTGTCGGTCAGCTCAGCTACAGGTCAGCTCAATAGGGTGAGTAGCACTGCTGGCGCGGGCCGTTGTAGGGCTGGAAGGTGTTGTCGTAGGCCCGGTACGACCGGTAGCGGTTGTAGCACCATTGGACATGGGCGCTCGAAAGCCGTCCCGCGCGGTAGTAGCGGCGCGGCGCCGGCCGATCGTAGTAGTCGTAATTGTTGTACATGCTGCCGAGGCCGAGCCCCAGGCCAAGGCCCAGGATCGCGGCACTCGCGCCATCATCGTAATAACGGCCGCCGCGATAGTGATGGCGACCATGGCGCCAACGCCAGTTGTCTCCGCCATTCCAGTGACCGCCGCCGCCCTGCCAGTGTCGACGGCCGCCGTTCCAGTTGCCCGACCGGCGCCATCTCCAATCATTGTTGAACTGACGGTTGTTGCCGCCCGCCCAGCTGTCGCGGACAGGCGTGACATTCGGCGCCGCCGTGCTGGTGGGTATCGACAGATCCGGCTGCATGATCGGTCCGGCGGCGGACGGTGCCGTGACGCCGGAAAGGATACCGAGGGCTATCAGCCCCGATTTGACCGTGGAAGAAAAGAGCGAATTCATTGCACTCTCCAAGAGTTACAGGCCCCGCGCCCACCCGAGGAATGGGGCAACAATGGATGTTTGCATCTGAACGGCGGATGAACGGAAAGGTTCCGTCAACCATGACGCGAACGCACCCAGGACCAATCGATCTCAGATGGTGGTCCTGCGCGCTTGTTTTCCGAAGCACTTGCGGGCAAAGGTCATGGCATGTCGCTGCGCCTTGCCACCTTCAATGTCGAGAACCTGATGAACAGGTTCGATTTTTCCGGCTATCGCAACCAGCTCAACGAGGATCGAACGCTGGCGCTGTTCGATATCCAGAGCGAGGCGGAATACAGGATCCTGGAGCAGGCCCGCGCCATCGCCCAGTCCGACGACACGCGCCAACTGACGGCGCTGGCGATCGCTGCCACCCGCGCCGACATCATCTGCATGCAGGAAGTCGACAATATCGAGGCGTTAAAGGCGTTCGAATACGGCTATTTGTTCAAGATGGTGGGGCAGGGCTACCGGCAGAAATACACCACATCGGGCAATGATTCGCGCGGCATCGACGTTGCCGTGATGATGCGCAACGAGACCGCGCAGGGCCAGCCGATCGAATTCGTGCGCATGACCAGCCATGCCTATGTCACCTACGAGCAGTTCGGGCTGCACACGCCGGAACTCGAGGCACTGGGCAATCAGGCCAATGAGCGCATTTTCCGGCGCGACTGCCTGGAGATCGACATCACCGTGGGCGGCGTGCCGCTGACGCTCTATCTCGTGCATTTCAAGTCGATGGGCTCGCCGCGCAACGGGCTCGACGGGCGCGAGGCGACGATGCCGGTGCGCATCGCCGAAGCGCAGGCCGTGCGCCGCATCATCGAGGAGCGCTTCGGCAAGGACTATGCCGCCGACAAGAGCTGGGCGATCTGCGGCGACATGAATGATTATCGCCAGCGCGTGAAGGTGGCCGGCGATGCGATCGACGGCTATCGCTTCGAGGTGGTCGACGAAGCCCTGTCCTGCATCAACGTGCTGACGGCAGGCGGCTTTTGCGAAAATGTCGTCGAGAGGCGGCCGGAGATGAACCGCTGGAGCTTCTACCACACGCGAGGACCCGAAGAGCGGCATCTGTGCCAGCTCGACTACATCCTGTTGTCGAAGGGGCTCGCCGCCAGCAACGCAACGGCCGTTCCCGACATCATCCGCAACGGCCAGCCCTGGCGCACCATCTTTCCGCCGGGGCAGGAGGTCGAGCGGTTTCCGCGCGCCGGCTGGGACCGGCCGAAGGCATCGGACCATTGCCCAGTGGCGATCACGCTGGACATGACCTGACGCATGAGTTTCGACCTCCCGCGCAACGTCATCCTGCCGGTCGACGACATCGACGTCCGGCTCGATCCCGGTCCGCACCCTTTCGCAAGGGACAATGCAGAGGCGATCGCCGAGAACTGGCAGCACGAAATCGCCGCCAATCCGGCGCTGTTCGACGGCATGGTGGTGCTGCTGTCGCAACTTGCCTACCGCGACAGCCGTCTCGTCGGCCGCTGCCACGCGGTCAATTACTCGACGTTCATGCTGTGGCGGAAGCGGCGCGAGAATTCGGGCGCCGAGCATGCCTATGCCCATGCCATGCTGGTGGCCGGCGACAATGCGCTGGTGGCGATCCGCATGGGTCCTCACACAGTCAACGCCGGCCGCGTCTATTTCGCCGCCGGCTCGTTCGAGCCGATCGATTTTCGCGATGGGCTGGTCGACGTCGATTTCAACATGATCCGTGAGGTGCGCGAGGAAACCGGGCTCGACCTGTCAGGTGCGGAACGCGGCAAGCGCTACCATGCCATGTCGACCAGCAGCGGCACGGTGATCTTTCGCCGCTACCACGCGGCGGCGCCCGCCGACGAGATCGCCAGGCGCATCTCAGCCTTCGTCGCCACCGAGACCGAGCCGGAGATCGAGGGACCGGTGATCATCCGCCATGCCGCCGACCTGCCGGTCGGGCTGTCACCGCACATGAAGCCGCTGATCGAGTGGCATTTCGCAAACGGGAATTAAGGGCGCGTCTTATTCTGTGCCGCGTTGCGACCGTTGCGTGCGGCGACGAGGAACAGGATAAAGCCGATGCCGAGCAAGCCGCCCATCGCCATTCCCATGGTCTGGCCGACGACTGCCTGGAAGTCAGCGGTGACGCGATCGGGATTGGCCATGCCGAAGCGGGCGAGATACCACCAGATGCCTGCAAGACCTGCCTCGATGATCACCATCGCCAGGACCAGTCGCGCCTTCTTGCTCATCCGCTATTCCTCCGCCCAGGGTGAATTGCCCTAGCATCGCGAACGGCGCGGCGACAGTGGCGGGACCAGGTGGAAATGTCGAAGGCTGTGCAAAACCGGCTCGGGCTGGCTGCGTTCCGGCCGGGTTGCCCTACTCGTGCCTTAGCGCGTCGATCGGATCGAGCCTGGCGCCGCGCAATGCCGGGAAGAAGCCGAACACCATGCCGATCAGGGCGGAAAAGCCGACGGCGAGCAGGATCACCGCCGGGCTCGGCGCGAACGGGATGGTCAGCGTCACCGCGGCGAGGCCGGCCAGCGCCAGCCCGATCAGGATGCCGATAATGCCGCCGAGCAGCGACAGCACCGTGGCCTCGACCAGGAACTGGATGAGGATGTGCTTTTCATGCGCGCCGATGGCCAGCCTGATGCCGATCTCGCGGGTGCGTTCGGTGACCGACACCAGCATGATGTTCATGATGCCGATGCCGCCGACCAAAAGGCTGACGCCGGCCACCGCGCCCAGCATGCCGGTCATGGTGGTTGTGGCGCTGGCCATGGCGTCGGCGATCTGGGTCATGTCGCGGATGGCGAAATCGCTCTCGCGGTCGGGCGTGATGCGGCGCGCGTCTCGCAAGATGTCCTCGACGCGCGGCTGCAACTCGCTGGTCGGCGTGCGGTCGTCGGCGGCGATGTAGATGTTGTCGATGTCGCGGTTGCCGGCGATGCGGCGCTGATAGGCATGCAGCGGCATCAGCACGACATTGTCCTGGTCCTGGCCGAAGCCGGTATAGCCCTTGGGCTCGAGCAGGCCGATGATCTTGCAGGAGGTGCGGTTGACGCGGATGATCTCGCCCTCGGGATCGCCGGCGCCGAAGAACTGCTGGCGCACGGTCTCGCCGATCAGGCACACGCCTGTGCCCGAGCGGGTTTCGGAATCGCTGAACGGGCGGCCCGACACCAGCTTCCAGTCGCGCGCATCGAGATAGGCGCTGTCGGTGCCGGTGACGCCCGAGGTCAGGCTCTCGGTGCCGAAGATGACGCGGACCTGCTTTTGCGAGGCCGGCGAAATCGCGCGGGCACCGCTGAGATGCGCCACAAGTGCCGCAAGGTCCTTTTCCGCGAGCGGACGCACCACCTGGTCGAGCCCGCCCGGTCCGCCGGGACCGGCCGGACGGCCGGAGCGGACCACCAGCAGATTGCTGCCGAGCTTGGAGATGTCGGCCTTGACCTTTGCTGTGGTGCCCGAGCCGATGGTGAGCATGGCGATGACGGCGGCAACGCCGATGACGATGCCGAGCAGCGTCAGGAACGAGCGCAGCACATTGCGGCGGATCGAGCGCAGCGAGAGGCGGACGGTTTCCCAGATCATGGCTGTGCGATCTCCAGCTTCCTGGAATCCGAAGCGACATGGCCGTCGAGGAAGCGGATTGTGCGTTCGGCATATTCGGCGACGTCGGCCTCATGCGTGACCATGGCGATGGTCAGGCCAAGCTCGGTGTTGAGCCGGGTGAGCAGCTCCATGATCTCGTGCGTGCGGGCGGTGTCGAGATTGCCGGTCGGCTCGTCGGCGACGAGGAGTGTCGGACGCGTGACGATGGCGCGCGCGATCGCCACGCGCTGCTGCTGGCCGCCGGACAGCTCGGCCGGCGTGTGGTGCTCGCGGCCGACAAGGCCGACCTCCGCCAGCGCCTGCATGGCAAGGTCTCGGCGCTCGCGCGCGGCAACACCCCGATAGATCAGCGGCAGTTCGACATTTTCGGCTGCCGTGGTGCGGGCCAGCAGATTGTAGCCCTGGAAGACGAAGCCGACATAAAGGTTGCGCAGCATGGCGCGGCGGTTGCGGTCGAGCCGGCCGGCGTCGATGCCCATGAAGGAATAGGTTCCGGCCGTCGGCGTGTCGAGGCAGCCGATGATGTTCATCGCCGTCGACTTGCCGGAGCCGGATGGACCCATGATGGCGACGAATTCGCCACGCCGGATCGCTAGATCGACGCCGGCCAGCGCATGCACCTTGGCCTCGCCCTGGCCGTAGCTCTTCCAGACCTTGTCGAAGGTGATGAGGGTCGCGCCCGCAGCCACGGCATCAGCTCCGCTGCTGCGACGCGGTGATGATTTGTGCGCCTTCATCCAGGCCAGAGATGATCTCGGTCAGTTCGCCGTCGGTGGAGCCGATCTTGACATTGACCGGGTGCGGACGCCCGTTCTCCAGCACGTAGAGTATGCGCGAGCCGTCGGTGGGCACTGTGGCGGCCTGGCGCTGGCGATTGCCGCCGGGGCGCCCCATGCGGCCGGTGAACAGGTCGCTCAGGCTCCAGCCGCGGGCGGCCTGCTGCGCCGGGCGATAGCGGAAGGCGGTGGCGGGTACGGTGAGCACGCCCTTGGCCTGTTTTGTGACGACCGAAACGGTGGCGGTCATGCCGGGCCGCAGCAACAGTTCGTTGTTGTCGACCTCGAGCCGCGCATTGTAGGTGACGACGCCGTCGGTGGTGACCGAGGCATAGGAGATGTCGCGGATCTCGGCATCGAACGGCCGCTCGGGGAACGCATCCACGGTGAAGCGGGCATGCTGGCCTGACTTGACCGCGCCGATGTCGGCCTCGTCGACCGCCGCCACCAGTTCCATGTTCCTGAGATCGGCGGCGATGATGAACAGCACCGGCGCCTGCAGCGAAGAGGCGACCGTCTGGCCGGGATCGACCGAGCGCGTCAGCACGATGCCGTCGATCGGCGCATAGATGGTGCTCTTGGCAAGGTCGGTCTGCTGCGCCTTGAGGTCGGCCTGGGCGATGGCGAGGTTGGCCTGCGCGCTGTCGAGCGCTGCCTTGGAACGGTCGCGCGTGGCGGTTGCTGCTTCAAGCGACTGGTCGGTCGCCATGCCGCGCCTGGTCAGTTCGGCGGCGCGCACCAGCGCCTTCTCGTTTTCGGCCAGCGTAACCGTGGCGTCCTCGACATTGGCGGCGGCGGCCTTGGCCGAAGCTTCGGCGCGCTCGATCTGGACTTCGAGTTTCACCGTATCGAGTGTCGCCAGCACGTCACCCTTCTTGACCTGCTGGTTCTCCTCGGCCGAGACCGAGCGGATGATGCCGGACAGTTCGCTTGAAATGTCGACCTGGGTAAGGGGCTGTAGCGTGCCGGTCGCCGACACCGCGACGGTGAGGTCGGCCTTGGCGGCAGGCACGGTGGTGTAATCGATCCTGGCCGGCGAGCCGGCATACCACTGATAGACGCCAAGCCCGGCAGCGAGCACGATCAACGCCAGCAGCGCATAGAGCCAGCCGCGCCGGCGCGATTTGCGCCGACCCGTTCTGTCGAGCCCAAGCGCCGTCTCGATGGCGGAATCCGATTCCGTCTTTGGCAGATTGACAATCTGGTCCACGCTGGACCCCTATAATGCGTAATATCCCGTCTGTGCACAGATCAGGCTTACTGGTTCAAATATCAAATTAAATTTCGCCCATGTTGGGATTGAGGCAGGAATGAAAACCCGGAATTACTTGCTCTACGATGTGTTTACGACCGAGCGACTGGCCGGCAATCCCTTGGCCGTCGTGCTGGACAGCAAGGGATTGGACACGGCGGCGATGCAGGCCATCGCGCGCGAATTCAATCTGTCGGAATCGGTGTTCGTGCTGCCGCCGGACAATCCCAAGCACAGAAACCGCATTCGCATCTTCACGCCCGACTATGAAATGCCGTTCGCCGGCCATCCGACGGTCGGCGCCGCGATCGCGCTGGCCGAACTGGCTGAGGAGGGCGGCGCCGGCATCTTCGTGCTGGAGGAAAACATCGGCCCGGTGCGGTGCGCCGTCAGCAAGCATGACGGCAACACTTTTGCCGAGTTCGACCTGGCGAAGCTGCCGGAGCCGCTGAAGCTCGAAGCCGATCCGGAGGCGATCGGTGCGGCGCTTGGGCTGACGCCGCACGAGATCGGCTTCGAGAATCACCGCGTCGCGTTCTGGTCGGCCGGCGTGCCCTACGTCACCATTCCAGTTGCCAATCTCGAGGCGGCGGGCCGCATCCGGCTGGACAACCAGGCCTGGTCGGAACTGGCGCCGCGCAAGAGCGAGTGGGCCTTCGCCAGCCCCTATGTCTACTGCCGCGAGACGGTGAACCACGAAAGCGCCTTCCATGTGCGCATGATCGTGCCCGGCACGCCTTCCTACGAGGATCCGGCGACCGGCTCGGCGGCTGCGGCCTTTGCCGGCGCCATCATGCATTTCGACGCGCCGACCGACGGCATTTCGCAGCTGTGGATCGAGCAGGGGCTGGAGATGGGCCGGCCTTCGCGCATCCGCCTCGAACTGACCGTGCAAGGCGGAAAACTGGCCTCGGCGCGTATTGGCGGCAACGCGATCAAGGTGGCGGAGGGCAAGCTGTTCATCTGATCGAACGCATGCTCGGTCGATTTGTCGGGAAATGATTCCGGCAGGGCTGGACAGGACCGGTGGTGGCGGCTATATGCCCGCCAACGCCGGTTTTTGCCGGCCGAGTGGGTGCGTAGCTCAGTTGGTAGAGCAGCTGACTCTTAATCAGCGGGTCCACAGTTCAATCCTGTGCGCACCCACCAAATTCCTAGAAGAGTTGGTGGAAAGACCCTCAAAGCGAGACGCGTTTGGTGCGTCTCGGGCAGGCTGTCTGACCGTGATTCTTTAACCGCGCTATCCGGATCTCGTGGCGATTCAGCCGCGTTGAAAAATGCGGCTCAGAAACCGGCCGAGTCGAAAAGCAATGCTCTTTTCCCCGACTGCAGCTTCGTTGGCGCCAATTCCGTCTTTTCCCCCGGAGAAATCGCTGATGAGCCACCAGAAGAAGACCAGGAAGACAACGAAAATGCCGGTATCGATCGGGCCATGACTTGAATAGCTGCTGTGACGGAGCACAACAGCAACCGCCACGGCGATAGACACTGCAGCTGCGACGGGATGAAGTTTTTTCATAGGCAGAATCTATTTGAGAATCGCCGTTGCCGGAAGATGCTTCTTTTGTCGTGACGATGACGGCCGATACGGGGAATGGATAACTACTTCTCCGAAACGCCAGCCTCGGCAAAACTCGCCATGCGGGCATGGCACTCCAGCGCCGAGCGGACGATGTTGACGGCGAGGCAGGCGCCGGAGCCTTCGCCGAGCCGCATGCCGAGATCGAGCAGCGGCGGCAGGCCGAGGGCTTCGAGCAGGCCGCGATGGCCCGATTCGGCCGAAACGTGAGCGGCGATTGTGTGGGCGAGGCCGGTTGGGTGCATCTTTGCCAGTGGGGCTGCGGCGGCGGTGCAGACGAAGCCGTCGAGCAGCACGGGGATGCCCAGATGGCGGGCGGCCAGCGTGGCGCCGAAGATGGCGGCGAGTTCGCGGCCGCCAAGCGCGGCAGCGAGAGCGAGCGGGTCAGCAAGGGCGGCGGCGTGACGCTTCAGCCCGGCTTCGATGGCGACCACCTTGCGCTTGAGGCCGGCGTCGTCGACGCCGGTGCCGCGTCCGGTCCATTTTTCAGCACCACCGCCGAACAGGGCAGCCGAAATGGCGGCGGCCGGCGTGGTGTTGCCGATGCCCATTTCGCCGAAGCAGATCAGGTCGAGGTCGTTTGTCACGGCGTCATACCCGGCGGAGACAGCCGCGAGAAATGCCTTGTCGTCCATCGCCGGCACTTGGGTGAAGTCGCCAGTCGGATGGTCGAGATCGAGTGGGATGACATCGAGTTCGGCGCCGGCCATGCGGGCAAGCTGGTTGATGGCGGCGCCGCCGCCGGCGAAATTCGCCACCATCTGCACGGTGACTTCCGAGGGATAGGCCGACACGCCTTGCGCGGTGACGCCATGGTTGCCGGCGAATACGAAAACCTTGACGCGGTCGAGTTTCGGCATGTCGCGGCCCTGCCAGCGCGCCAGCCAGGCGGCGATGGTCTCCAGCCGGCCGAGGCTGCCTTGCGGCTTGGTCAGCGTGTCCTGGCGGCGGGCGACCGCATTGGCCGCGGCATCGCTGCCGGCCGGTAGGTCGAGGCAGGCGGCGCGCAATTCACTAAGGGATTTGAAGGGCATGGGGGCAAAGTCTCCGAAAAGGAATCAGGCCAAGAGAATCAGGCCAGGGGATCAGGAAAGCGCTACGGAAGCGACGAGCAGCACCGCGATCTCGCTTGCCTGCTGCAAGGCGCCGATCGTGTCGCCGGTCTGGCCATCGATCTGGTTGAGGCAAAGGGCGCGGAACGCGGCAAACAGCAGGCCAAGCAGGATCAGCGCGAAGATGGCTCCGCCGAGCCCGAGCAGGAGCAGCGGGATCGCGCCGAGCACGGCGCCGGCGATGGCGGTTTCCTGCGAGACGGTGCCGGCATCGGCCGAGAGGCCATCGACTCGCGCTGGAGGCAAGAGATGCATGAAGGCGCCAAGCAGGCCGCGCGAGGCCGCGTGTGCGGCTATGAGGGCGAAGAGGGCCTGAGTGGGATCGACGAACTCCGACAGCGCGCTCCAGCGGATCAGCAGCGACAGGCCCAGCGCCATGGCACCATAGGCGCCGATGCGGCTGTCGCGCATGATCTCGAGTTTGCGGCCGCGTGATTTGCCGCCGCCAAAGCCGTCGGCGACGTCGGACAGCCCGTCCTCATGCAGGCAGCCGGTGGTGAGCACGGTTGCCACGAGAGCAAGGGCCGCCGCTGGCCCCATGGCCAGGCCAAACCGTTCGGCCGTGGCAAAGACGATGGCGCCGATCAGGCCGACGACAAGTCCGGCGATGGGGGCTGCCCAGATTGCGGCGGCAAGGCTGCGGCCGCGAAAATCGAAGACGGGCAGCGGCAGACGGGTGAAGAAGACCAGGCAAAGCGCGGTGTCGTCGACGACCTGCCGTGGGGAAAGAGCCAGGTTCCTGAACTTCATGCTCTAGCCCCTCGCAATGGCATGGAAGAAGGTGCCGCTGGCATGGCCGCGCCGGTAGCCCGAGGCGCCTATCGGATTGCCCTGGCCATCGGCAAGGTCGGCGAGCGGTTCGTCATTGCCGGTGGCCGTCATCTGCGCATAGTGGAATTCGTGGCCGCGAATCAGCGCCCCAGCCGAGCCCAGCGGGCAATCGGCGCGCAGCCGCGCCTCGCGATAGCCGAGGTTCATCTTGCGTTTGGCGAAGCTGGTGGAATGGCCGAGCAGGCCGAGCATCGCATGCGTTTCGCCCGACGCGTCCTCCAGCGCTTCGCCCAGCACCATGAAGCCACCGCACTCGCCGTGGATGGGCTTCGTCGTGGCGAAACGGGTCATCCCGGCGCGGAAAGTCGCGGCGGCGGCGAGCTTGCCGGCGTGAAGCTCGGGATAGCCGCCCGGCAGCCAGCAGACATCGCAAGCCTCGTCGGGCGCTTCGTCGGCGAGCGGCGAGAACGGGACGATTTCGGCGCCGGCCTTGCGCCAGTAGGCGGCGACATGCGGATAGAGGAAGGTGAAGGCGGCATCCTCGGCCAGTGCGATCCGCTGGCCGGGCGGCGCCAGTGCGTCGGTGAAGCCGCCAGACGCCGGGGTGAAGGGTGTCGCCAGGGCCATGATCGCATCGAGGTCGAGCGATTTCTCCGCCATGTCGGCCAGCCGGTCGAGATGCGCCATCAGGTCGTCATATTCGCCGGCCTGGACGAGGCCGAGATGGCGTTCGGGCAGGTTCAGCGTGGGATCGCGCAGGATGGCGCCGACGACTGGCAGGCCGATCGCCTCGATGGCGTCGCCCGACAGCCGGCGGTGCCGCTCGCTGCCCAACCGGTTGAGCACTACACCGGCCATGCGTACATCCGGATCGTAGGTGGCAAAGCCCTTGGCGACGGCGGCCGCGGTGGTCGACTGGCCGGAGACGTCGAGCACCAGCAGCACCGGCAGGCCGTAGAGCCGAGCCAAGTCTGCGGCTGACCCGGTGCGCCCCGGCGAGGCCGGAATGCCGTCGAACAGGCCCATGGCGCTTTCGAGGATGACGAAATCGGTGTCGTCGGCGGCTTGCGCGGCGAGTGCGTTGAGCAGCGATGGCGGCATCGCCCAGCTGTCCAGATTGACGCCCGACAGTCCCGTGGCGGCGGTGTGGAAGCCGGGGTCGATATAGTCGGGGCCGGATTTGGCGCCTCGCACCTTCAGCCCACGCCGGGTGAGCGCGCGTAAAATGCCGATGGTGACGCTGGTCTTGCCGGAGCCGGAGCGCGGCGCGCCGATGATGATGGCGCGGGCCGTCATGCTTGTCCCGCCAGTGCCGCGCGCATGGCAACGATCCCGCCAACGACGATCAGCGCCGGCGAGGCGAGACCGGCGGCCGCGGCTTCCTCGGCAATGGTGGCGAGCGTTGCGACGACGGTTCGTTCCTGCGGCGTCGTTGCGGCGACGATCACTGCCGCCGGTGTCGACGGCGCCAGCCCGCCGTCGAGCAGTGCCGCCGCGATCAAAGGCAGGTTGGCCATGCCCATATAAACGACGACAGGCTGGCCGGTGCGGGCGATTGCCGCCCAATCGAGATCGTCATCGGTGCCGGCGGCGTGGCCGGTGGCCAGGATCACCGCCTTGTTGATGCCGCGCATGGTGGCCGGGATGCCGGTCGCGGCCAGAGCGCTGAGGCCCGAGGTCAGGCCTGGCAGCACGCGGAACGGGATGTTTTCATGCGCCAGCGCCAGGGCTTCTTCGCCGCCGCGGCCGAAAATATAGGGATCGCCGCCCTTCAGCCTGACGACGCGGCGGCCGTCGCGCGCCAGCCGCACCAAAAGGGCGGTGATGTCATCCTGTTTCATCGACGGTTTGCCGCCGCGCTTGCCAGCAAAGAAAAGCTCGGCATTTTCGGCAACGGCGACGACATCGGATGAGACCAGCGCGTCGTAGACCAGCGCATCCGCCTCGGCCAAAGCCGCCAGCACTTCGAGCGTCAGGCAACCGGGGTCGCCGGGGCCGGCGCCGGCCAGCCAGACATGGCCAGGCTCCAGCTGGCGCGGCTTGAAGTTCAGCCGGGACAAGGCTTTTTCGAGCGTAGCGTTTTCGCCGGTGTTTTTGTTGCTGCCGCTCACAATCCGTCCCGTCCGCGAAAACGCCGCTGGTAGTGGGCGTCGTATAATGAACTCTCGCCAAAACCTTCGGCTGCCAGCGAGCGGCCGACGAAGATGATCGCCGTGCGCTCCATCGGATCGGCGGCGAGCAGCGCCTCGATGGTCGCCAGCGTGCCGGTCAGCACACGCTCGTCCGGCCAGGAGGCGCGGAAGACGACCGCCACCGGGCAATCCCCGCCATAATGCGGCGTCAGCTCGGCAACGACGCGGTCGATGGCGTGGATGGCCAGATGAATGGCCAGCGTGGCGCCGGTGCGGCCGAAGCCGGCCAGCGTTTCGCCGGGCGGCATTTTTGATGCGCGTCCGGAGATGCGGGTCAGCACCAGGCTTTGCGCGACTTCAGGAATGGTCAGTTCGCGGCGCAATGCGGCGGCGGCAGCGGCGAAGGAGGGGACGCCCGGCGTCAGCGTGTAGGGAATGCCATGCTTTTCCAGCCGGCGGATCTGCTCGGCGACGGCGCTCCACACCGACAGGTCGCCGGAATGCAGGCGGGCGACATCATGGCCCGATTTGTGGGCCGCGACATACTCGGCCTCGATCTCGTCGAGCGACATCGGCGCGGTGTCGATCAGCTTTGTTCCCGGCGCGCAGTGCTGTAGCAATTCGGGCGCGACGATCGAGCCGGCATGCAGGCAGACCTGGCAGCTTGCCAGCAGCCTCGCGCCGCGCAGCGTGATGAGGTCGGCGGCACCGGGACCGGCGCCGATGAAATGGACGGTCATGGCGCATCTCCACTGATGGCGATCGCGCAGGTGACCGGGCCGAGCACCGTGCGCGGGCCAAGCAGTCTGGCGCCTTTGCCGACGACGGCAAGGGCGGATGCCTCGGAAACCGATGAGGTTCCGGCAACATCCTGCGAGAGGTCGGAATGGCTGAGCGTGTCCGACGAGGCGGCCTGAAGCGTGGCGTCATCGACGACGATGACCGGAAGACTCAGCACGCGGCCAGCGGCGGCGATCGCTTCTTCATCCTTCTTGAACTCGGCAGTCGCCAGTGCCGAAAGCGCCGTCATCGTCAGGCCATGAGTCTCCAGCGCGGTTTCGATCGCGGCAAGCACGTCTTCGACGCTCACGCCTTTTCGGCTGCCGATGCCCGCGACCATCATGGCTTCACCCAGCTCCATTGGGTCACTGGCATGGCCGGCCGCCAGGCCTGCATCGCGCCGACCGGCGATGCGCGAGAGATGGCGATGCGGGTGAGATCGCCGCCGAGCTTGGTATGCTGGGCGAGGAGCAAGGCTTCCATCTCCAGCGTCACCGCATTTGCCACGAGACGGCCGCCCGGGCGCAGCGCCTTGATGGCAGCATTCAGCACGCCGGCATCGCTGCCGCCGCCGCCGATGAAGATCGCGTCCGGCGTGTCCAGCCTGGCAAGTGCCCTGGGCGCGCTGCCTTCCACCACGACAAGGCCGGGAACGCCACAGGCGGCGGCGTTGCGGCCAATGCGGGCGGCGCGGATCGGATCGGCCTCGATGGCAATGGCGCGCATCGAAGGGTGGGCCAACATCCATTCGATGCCGATGGAACCGGAACCGGCGCCGATGTCCCACAGCAATTCGCCGCGTTTCGGCGCCAGCGCCGACAGGGTGATCGCGCGGATCTCGCGCTTGGTGATCTGGCCGTCATGGTCGAACAGATGATCGGCAAGGCCTGATGTGAGCGGCAGGACGCGCGCGTCCGGACCGGATTCAACTTCGACCGCCAGCACGTTGAGCGGATTGATGTTTTCGAGATCGAAGGCATCGGCGCGGATCGTGCGGTGGTCCTCGCTTGGCCCACCCAAGGCCTCCAGGATCGTCAGCCGCGATGCGCCGAAGTCGAGTTCGGTGAGCAGGCGCGCTATTGCAGCGGGGGCTTCGGCATCCGAGGTCAGTGCCAAAATGCGCGCGCGTGGCTGCAGCAGCGGCCGGATCAGGTCGAGCGGCCGGCCGTGCAGCGAGACGGTCTCGATGTCCTGCAGCGCCCAGCCAAGGCGCGCGGCCGCCAGCGAAACGGCCGACGGTGCGGGGATGACATGCATCTCCTGTTGCTTGACCTTGCGGGCGAGGGTGGCGCCGACGCCGTGGAAGAACGGATCGCCTGAAGCGAGCACGCAGACGCGCCTGTCGGCAAGCGCCAGCACGTCAGCCATCTCGGCATCGAAAGGAACCGGCCAGGCGCGCGCCTCGCCCTTGGCGAAGGAAGCGACCAGCGCCAGGTGCCGCTTGCCGCCGAAGATGATCTCCGCCTCGGCAATCCGCTGCTTGGCCTCGTCGCCGAGACCCGCTAAACCGTCCTCGCCGATGCCGACGATTGTGAGCCATTTTGGGGTGAGCTTGGCACCGCGCGGACCTTCAGCAGGCATGATGACCCACCGTATTCTGATCCTCGGCGGCACCACCGAAGCCCGGCAACTGGCCGGAAAACTGGCGGCGCGCGCCTCGGTCACGCTGTCGCTGGCTGGCCGCACTGAAAGCCCGGTCGCGCAAGGCGTGCCGGTGCGAACGGGGGGCTTTGGCGGTGCCGATGGATTGGCCGATTATTTGCGGAAAGAGCCTATCGACCTGCTGATCGACGCGACGCACCCCTATGCGGCGCAGATCTCCGCCAATGCGGCGCAAGCCGCCCGCGTGGCCGGTGTGCCGATCCTTGCGCTGCGACGCCCCGGCTGGGAGCCTGTCGAAGGCGACCGCTGGACTGAGGTCATTACATCCGGCGATGCCGCGCGAGCGCTTGGACTGGCGCCGCGCCGTGTTTTCCTGGCGCTGGGCCGGCAAGAGGTCGCTGCTTTCGAAGCTGCGCCCCAGCATCATTATCTCGTCCGCAGCGTCGACGCGATCGAGCCCAAGCTTGCCGTGCCGGATGCGAGCTATCTTCTGGCCCGTGGCCCGTTTCGTGAGGCGGAGGAACGCGCGCTGCTCGAAAAGCAACGCATCGATGTCGTCGTGTCCAAGAACAGCGGCGGCGAAGCGACTTATGGCAAGATCGCCGCGGCGCGGGCGCTTGGCCTCGAGGTGGTCATGATCCAACGGCCAGTCTTGCCGGATGTTCCCGCGGCTGAAAGCGTTGAAGCGCTGACCGTGTTGGTCGATCATTTTGTCCGTCCCGTGGACGAGCGCGGCGTGTAGACCAGCGCCGGCTTCTCCGCGCGCTTGATGATGCGGGTCTCCGGCGAGCCGATGATGATGCAGGTCGCCATGTCGGCCTTCTCTGCCTCGACATCGGCCAGCAGATAGACCTCGATGCGCTCATCCGGGCGGCCGGCGGCGCGGCCGAAAATCACTGGTGTGGTACCAGGCAGGATCGCGGTCAGGCATTCGAAGGCGCGGCCGAGCTGCCAGGGGCGCGCCTTGCTGATCGGGTTATAGAGCGCGATGACGAAGCCGGCGCCGGCCGCCGCCAGCAGGCGCAGTTCGATCAACTCCCATGGCTTCAGATTGTCGGACAGCGAGATGGCGCAGAAATCATGGCCGAGCGGCGCGCCGATGCGGGCGGCGACCGCCAGCATGGCGGTGATGCCGGGCACCACAGCGACATCGACCGCGCGCCATTCGGCCGGGCCGGCCTCGATCGCCTCGCAGACGGCCGCCGCCATGGCGAACACGCCGGGGTCGCCACCGGAAACCACCGCGACGTCGTGGCCCTCGGCGGCTTTGATCAGTGCGTCCTTGGAGCGGGCGAGTTCCTCGCGATTGTCGGAAGCGACGCGGGTCTGTTCCGGGCGCAATTCCAGCCGGTCGAGATACGGTTTGTAGCCGTAAAAGAATTTCGCCTCGGCGACGGCGCGGCTGGCTTCCGGAGTGACTTGATCGGCATTGCCGGGCCCAAGGCCGATGACAGTGAGACGGCCGCTCATGCCTGCGCTCCCACGGCGCCGGGGCGGCCGGACCAGCCGGCGACCAGCACGATGGCGAAATAGGGCGCCTTGTCGTCCGGCTTGTCGGCCAGCTTCATCGACACGCTGCCGGCCATGGTGCCGCGCTCGACATAGACGGCGCGCGACAGCTTGGCCGTAGCCTCCAGCGCCCGCCTGATCTTTGGCAGGTTACGGCCGACCTTCATGATGACGGCGGCATCGGTGTCAGCCAGCCGGCGCGTCAGCTCGAACTCGCTCATCGTGCCGGGCAGCACGGTCAGCACGTCATCGCCCTGGACGATCGGGATACCAGTCTGCGACCAGCAGCCGGACATAGCGGTTACGCCGGGAATGACTTCGGTGGGGAAGCGATGGGCGAGGCGCACATGCAGATGCATGTAGGAGCCGTAGAAAAGCGGGTCGCCCTCGGACAGCACCGCAACCATCTTGCCTGCCTGGAGGTGCTCGGCGACCTTCTCGGCGGACTCCTCGTAGAAAGTCGTGATCTGCGAGCGGTAGTCGTCGTGATCCTTGTCGATTTCGGTGGTGACGGGATAGAGCAGCGGCAATTCCGTCATTTCAGGCCGGAACTGCGCTTCGACGATGGCGCGCGCATTGCTGTTGTTGCCGCGCTTGGCGAAATAGGCCACGACATCGGCTTCCGCCAAGGCCCGCGCGGCTTTCAGGGTCAGCAGTTCGGGGTCGCCGGGACCGGTGCCGACGCCGACGAGACGACCTTTGGGAAGGGCGTTCACAGGCCGGGCCTCGCCAATGAATTGAGCGCGGCGGCGGTCATGGCGCTGCCACCGAGCCGGCCACGCACGATGGCAAAGGGAACGCCGTAGGAATTCTCGGCCAGCGCGTCCTTCGATTCGGCAGCACCGACGAAGCCGACCGGCATGCCGATGATGGCCGCAGGCTTCGGCGCGCCGTCGCGCAGTTTTTCCAATAGATAGAACAGCGCGGTCGGTGCATTGCCGATGGCAACCACCGAGCCCGCCATGCGCTCGCCCCACAAATCGATCGCGGCGGCCGAGCGGGTGTTGCCGATTTCCCTGGCGATGTCGTGCGTGCGCGGATCGCGCAAGGTGCAGATCACCTCGTTGCCGGCCGGCAGCCTGGCGCGGGTGACGCCATGCGAGACCATTTCCGCGTCGCAGAAAATTGGCGCGCCCGCCGCCAAAGCGGTGCGGGCAGCGGCAACCAAATCCGTGGAGAACACAAAATGACTTGAAGATTCGACCTGGCCGCAGGCATGGATCATGCGGATGGCGACATCGGCCTCGGCCTCGGAGAAGCGCGACAGATCGGCCTCGGCGCGGATAATGGCGAAGGAGCGCTCGTAGATCGCCGTGCCGTCATGGATGTAGTCGTAGGCGGCCATGCTCATTTCCGTTTTTCAGTTTGGGCCTGTCGGTAAGCCTCGGCGATACCGGCCGGCCCGAGCCTTGTCAGGCAAGCAGCGGCAGTCTCGCCTTGATATCGTGCGCTGCGGATCATTGCCGCGACGCGGCGGATGCCGCGCGCGGCGTCATAGCCCGGCCTGTAGCCCGCAGGAAGGGCCTTTGCCGTCGCGTTCACGACAAGTCCGGCTCCGTTTTCGCCGCCGACAATCGCTAGGGCTGTCGGGCCGGGATGGGCGCAGCCCTTGGCGCAGCCGGAAATGTGCAGCGTGAAGTCGAGGATGTCGGCGTTTTCAGCGGCAATCGTCTCGGCGATCTCGCGCGTGGCAATGCGGCCGGAGGCGCAGGCCGGCGTGCCGGGGCAAGCGGCAATGCGCGTGCGCGGGTCGGTGGGGGCGGTGACGAAGCCGAGGGCGGTGGCGGTGTGTTGGAGGGGTTGGTTGGCTGCCGGTGGCTGACCGAGGAAGAGCAGGGCGCGGCCGGGGGCTAGGCGGATTTCGGTTGTGTTGAGGGAGAGGGCGTGTTGGGCGAGAGCGATTAGCTTGTCGGCCGGCATGCTGCCGTAGGGGAGGGCGATGCCGAGGGCGGTGGCGTGGCTTACATTGAAGAAGCCAATTGGCCGGCGAGAGTGCTCTACGGCGCCCCCCTCTGTCCTGCCGGACATCTCCCCCTCCAGGGGGGAGATTGCGCTTGGAGAGCCGCGTTCGCCAACTGTCGATGCTGCAAGAGGGGAGCCTGCGGTGAAGCTGCCAATCTCCCCCCTGGAGGGGGAGATGTCCGGCAGGACAGAGGGGGGCGCCGTAGAATGCCAGCCTGCGAGAGAAGCCAATTGTCTCTCCGACAGATCCCTTGCGTGGGCCTCACGGCCTTTTTCGGCAATCATTCTTAGAGCCGCGACGGCGATGTCGCGAGCCGCACCTTCATCAGCAAACGCTAGCGGCTTCGCATTCTGCCCGTCACCCGCGACAGACACCTGCCATTGGATTCTCGCACCACTGCGCGTTGCAGCAAGCCGAACATCGGCCGTCACCGAATCCAGCCCAAGTTGCCCACCGCCATCGACAATCACCGAAACCTTCGGCCCCAACCGTTGCGCAAGCCCAGCTTCTTCGATTGCAGCCCTGATCCGTTCAGCCAGTGGCCGGGGATCGGCAATCTCTTGCGGATCGATGCCAGCCAGCGGGCCGGTCTCGACTGGCACGCCGGTGCGCACCGCGATATCAAGCGCATCGACCTCCGCCGCCAGCAGCATCGCGCTGTCCGTCGTCAGCCCACGTATCTGCAGACTGCCGCGCGCGGTGACTTCCATGATGCCATTGCCATGCCGCAAGGCGGATTCGGCTAACCCGATCAAAAGCTTCGGCGACAATCCTCCAGAAGTCGGGCCTCCAGAAGTCGGACCTCCAGAAGACGGGCCTCCAGCAACCGGATTGAGCCGCACCAAAAGCCCGTCGCCGGTCTGCATCGGCGCCGACAAGGCCGGGCAGGCGCCGCGGCGTGAGAAGGCGTTCATGCCGCCACCCCAAGCGCTTCTGCTTCGGCAATCAGGGCGGTGAGATCGTCATCGACGGAGTTGCGCAGGGGATGCCAGAGGCCACGCCGGCGCGCCGACAGGAAGCGCTGGGCGATGACCTTGGCAGCGGCGGGGTTCTCGCGCAGGATGAAGGCGCGGACCATGGGATCGCCGAGATAGGCATCGTGCACTGCCTCGATCAGCGTGCCCGAAATGGCGTGCGTGGTTTCGGCGAAGCCGACCAGGCGGTCGACGGTTTCGGCAAATTCGGAGGCGCCACGCGGGCCGTGGCGCATCTGTCCCGATATGAAGCGAGGATTGACGGCACGGGCGCGCACCACCCGCGATACGGCCTCACTGAGCGAACGCGGCTTGGGCTTTTGCGGGTCCGTGGTGTCGAGCACGATGACGTCGGCATTCCTGCCGAGCGCCGCAAGGGCTGCGGAAAAGCCGCCGATGAAGGCGACGTCGGCGGAGCCTTCGAGGATGTCGCGGCCGGGGTCGTCGCCGGTGTGGACGAGAAGATCGGCCTCGGCGATGCGGGTTTCGAAGGCGCCGGGCACCGAGATGCCTTCGCCTTCTGCGCCGCCATAGGCGTGCGATGTGGCGTCGAGATAGGCGCGGCCGATTTCTTCGCGCGCCGCCCAGTTGCCGGAGGACAAGATATCCTCGACGCCGGCGCCGTACGTGCCGGGCGAGGTGCCGAAGATGCGCGGGCTGATCTTGCCGTCAGCGCGGGTTTTGGCCGCGAGCGGGTTTTCCGAATCCTCCTCGTCGCGGGCGGCAACCGCGTTGGCGGCGGCATCGATCAGCGCGATCTGGGTCGGGAACATATCGCGGAACAGGCCTGATATGCGCCAGGTGACATCGACGCGTGGCCTTCCGAGCGGCGCCGGCGGCAATACCTCGATGCCGGTGATGCGGCCGGTCGCCGAATCCCATTGCGGCCGGCAGCCCATCAGAGCCAGGCCTTGCGCGATTTCCTCGCCGCCGGTGCGCAGCGAAGCCGAGCCCCAGAGATCGATGACCAGCGAGCGCGGCCAGTCGCCGTGCGATTGCATGTAGCCGCGCACGACTTCCTCCGCCGCTGCCTTGCCCAGATCATAGGCGGTCGGCGTCGGCATGGTGCGCGGGTCCGAGGTGAACAGATTGCGGCCGGTGGGCAAGACGTCCGAGCGGCCACGCGCGGGCGCCCCGGCTGGACCGGCCTTGACGTGGCGGCCATCAAGCGCGGCGAGCAGCGCCGCTTTCTCGGCGTCAGCGCTTTGTCGCCGCATGGCGTCGGGCTCATCCTCAGGGGCGCGGCCATAGATATGCAGCCCATCCTTGATGGCAAAATCCTTGAGGTCGCAGAGCCAGGCGTCGATGCGGCGCAACGCTTCGTCGGGTGCGTCGGTCGTGGCGACGCCGGCTTCGGAGGCGAAACCGGTCTTTTGCGCGGTGTCGACGATCAGCTTCGCCAGACGATCTCGGCGGCGGCGGTCGAGCCCGTCGGCCTGGGCGTATTCATCGACCAGCCGCTCGAGCTTGTGTTGGTTTTCGTCGAGCCCGGCGCCGGTCAGCGGCGGTGGCAGATGACCAAGGGTGACGGCGGCGATGCGGCGCTTGGCTTGCGCCGCTTCGCCTGGGTTGGAGACGATGAAGGGATAGACGACGGGCAAGGCGCCGGTGACGATCTCGGGAAAGCAGTTCTCCGAAAGCGCAACGGTCTTGCCCGGCAGCCATTCCAGCGTGCCATGCGCGCCGACATGGACCAGCGCGTGGACGCCGAGCGACTTTCGCAGCCACAGGCCGAAGGCGATCAGCGCATGGCGCGGGGGCAGCGTCGGATCGTGGTAGTCGGCGCGGCGGTCGGCGGAGCGGCCGCGATCCGGGGCGAGGGCGATGGTGACGTTGCCGAAGGTGGTGGCGCGGAAGGGGAAACTTCGGCGCGAGGCGCCCCCCTCTGTCCTGCCGGACATCTCCCCCTCAAGGGGGGAGATTGGCAGTTTTGACGCTCCGCCCTCTCCTGCAACACTGGAGGTTGGCGAAACCGGTAATGACAGCGCAATCTCCCCCCTTGAGGGGGAGATGTCCGGCCGGACAGAGGGGGGCGCCTCGCGCAGACCCGTCTCATCTTCCACCTTCCCCCAAGCGGCTTCGACCGCAGCGATTGCCGCAGTCGGCAACTCCGTCGAGAAGGCAATGTAGTTATCTAAGGCCAATCCAGTATCGCTGGCTTCCAGCAAATCCAGCAACCCACGCGGCGTCTCCGGAATTCCCTCAACACCATAATCCTGTCCCTTCAGGTCATGCAGAATGGCCAGCACGCTGGACGGCACGTCGAGGCCGACGGCATAGCCGGTGCGGCCGGGGGCGCTGGGATAATCCGGCATCAGGATCGCCAGCTTGCGCTCGGCGCGGGGCGTCTCCTGCAGGCGGATAAAGGCCGCGACGCGGTCAGCCACTTGCGCCACGCGATCCGGTTCCGGCCGGTTGGCGAAAGCGCGGTGGCCAAGTGCTGGATCGATCTCGCTCTCGCCCTTGAAGGAAATGGCGCCGGCCAGGATGCGGCCGTCGAGCTCGGGCAGCACGACATGCATGGCAAGGTCGGCGGGCGCCAGGCCGCGCTGGTTGCTCTCCCAGATGTCGCGGCGGGTGGTGGCGACGATGACCTGGAAGACCGGCACGCCGGCGCGGTCGAACAAGGTCTCATTGCCCGGTTCGGCACCGGACGCGAAAGCGGTAGCGGTGACGATGGCGGCGGGTTTCAGTGAGGCGAGTGCTGTTTCCACGAAGGCCAGGGATGCCGGGTCCTTGAGGGTGGAGACGAAGATGGGGACCGGGTTGATGCCGCGCTGTCGCAGAGCTTCAAAAAGTGCGTCGATTGGCGCGACATCGGCGGCCAGCAGCATCGAGCGGTAGAACAGGATAGGCACGACCTTTCCCTCCCCCTCGAGGGGAGGGTGGCCCGCAGGGCCGGGTGGGGTCGGTACGACCGGACGCGGCGTTTCTTTGAGTCGGCGCGCCTCGGAGAGGACCCCACCCCCGGCCTGCGGCCGGACCCTCCCCTCGAGGGGGAGGGGGACGACGCCGCGGCCGGGTTCGTAGTAGCCAGCTTTGGGCACGGCGACCGGTTCGATGAAAGGCGCATCCTGTCCCGCCAGCCGTGCCAGCCTCCGCACCAGCGCGCTCATATTCGCCGGGCCGCCCTCGCGGAAATAGTCGAGCAGGCCGTCCAACTGCTCGCGCGGCAGCGTCGAGGCTTCGATCAGGCGCAGGTCCTCGTCGCGGCATTCGCCGGGCAGCAGCGCCAGTTTTATGCCGCGTTCGCGGGCAGTCGAGGCGAGCTGGTCGCAGCCGTAGCGCCACCAGTCGTAGCCGCCGAGGATGCGCACCAGGATGATCTTGGCGTGGCGGGCGACGCTGTCGACCCAGAGGTCGACGGACATCGGATGGCGCAGGTCACGCAGTGCGGCCAGCCGCATCGAGGGCAGGCGGCCGGCATCGGCCTTCCAGGCTGCCGCCAGTCCGGCGAGGTCGCTGTCGGTGAAGGACAGGGCCACGATATCCGCCGGCGTCTGCCGCAGATCGACCGGCTCGGCGAGGTCGTCGAGCGAGGCGGATGTCGTGGTGAGGATGTGCATCGCGACCCGTGTCCGAAATCAGCCGGCGAGTATACGCTCGATCGCCGGGCGGTTCAGCCCCTTCAGGCCGATGACGACGAGGCGCGAACGGCGGTCGTCCTGCGCGGTCCAGGCGCGGTCATAGTAATGATTGACGCGCGGCCCGACGGCCTGCAGCAAGAGCCGCATCGGCTTGCCGCCGACCTCGACGAAGCCTTTTACGCGCAGCACGTTCTCTTCTTCGGCGACGGTGGCGACGCGCTTCGCCAGTTCATCGGGATTGGCGATCGAGGCAATGTCGACAATGAAGGTGTCGAAGTCGTCATGCTCATGGTCGAACGCGCCGTCATGGTGGGACTTGCGGTTTTCGATGTCGTCCTCGACGGCCAGACCGAGCCCGAGCAGCACCGAGGGATCGACCTTGCCATGCGACGTCGGCACGATCTTCACCGCGCGGGCGGAGTGTTCGCCAATGATGGCGTTGGCGCGGGCGGTACCGGCGGCGTCCATCAGGTCGCTTTTCGACAGGATGATCAGGTCGGCACAGGCGATCTGGTCCTCGAACACTTCTTCCACCGGATCGTCATGGTCGAGCGTCTCGTCCCCGGCGCGCTGCGCCTGCAGGGCGTCCATGTCGTTGGCGACGCGGCCCTCGGCCAATGCCGGCCCGTCGACCACGGCGATGACGCCGTCGACTGTGACGCGGCTCTTCACGCTCGGCCATTGAAAGGCCTGGACCAGCGGCTTGGGCAGCGCCAGGCCCGATGTCTCGATCAGGATGTGGTCGACCCTCGGCGTCAGCGCGAGAATACGGTCGAGCGCCGGGACGAAATCGTCGGCGACGGTGCAGCAGATGCAGCCATTGGCCAGTTCGACGATATTTTCCTCCGGACAGGTGTCGATGCCGCAGCCCTTCAGGATCTCGCCGTCAATGCCGATGTCGCCGAATTCGTTGACGATGATGGCAATGCGCTTGCCGCCGGCGTTTTCCAGGAGATGGCGGACCAGCGTCGTCTTGCCGGCGCCGAGGAAGCCGGTGACGACGGTGCAGGGAACGCGGGAGAGGTTCGCAGGCGAATCTGGGGCAGTCATGGTCAGTCCTTCAGCATGTCGAGGGGAGGGATGCGGGCAACGAGGCCGCGCTTCAGGCTATCGGGACGGCCACGCCAGGGAATGAGACCGTCGGTCGAGGTGGCGAAAAGCTTGGCTCCGGTGACGAGGTCGGCGCCGCTGGTCTCGGTCAGGTCGCCAAAGACATAGCTCCAGCAGCCGTCGCGCAGGATGGCGGCGCTGAGGCGCCGCTTGCAATTGCCAAGGCATTCGACGCTGCGGATGCGGATGTCGTCGCCAGATGCGGCGCGGCGCGTATCCTCCGCCAGCAATTCGCCGGCGCGGGGATGGGCGTCGGAGCCGGTCTCATTGCGGCAGGAGGCGCAGACAATGATGGTGACGCCGGCCAAGGCATCATCATGGCCGGACGAAATATCCGCTGTGCCAGCCGAAAAACTGCTGTCGTGGTCCAAAGATCGGGCTCCTTGCCCGGAAACCCGCCGGGCGATCGGATTCTAAAGTCGCAGACGGCAGGTCTCCTGGCTCGCGGGTCATCGCCTTGGGTAGCCGCCTTCCCGGGAACTCCCAGTGGCTTTCGGCCTTGGCTCTTCGCTTACAGTTGCGGGGACAGCCGCGGATTTGGGATTTTGCCCCGCACCGCATTCCCTCTTAGCTCTTGCCGTTGCGGGCAAGAGACCATCTGAACCGGATTTAGGCTTTTGCGAGCGGCGGTGTCAACGCGAGCTTACGACATGGCGATGTCGGCCAGCGCCGGACCCAAATCGCCGGCCGGGGTCACTTCCATGCGTTCGAGCCCGAGCCAGCCCTGCATCTGCTTCAATTCCTCGAACAGTTCTGCAGCGGTTTCAGGTGACGCCTTGGGCTCGGCGTAGGCCGCATGGACCCGCAGCACGCTGGCCGGACGATCTGCCTTGAGGTCGACGCGTGCCACGATCCTGTCGCCGAGCAGGAACGGCAGGACATAGTAGCCGTATTGCCGCTTGTCGGCCGGCGTGTAGATCTCGATGCGGTAGTGGAAGTCGAACAGCCGCTCTGTGCGCGAGCGTTCGAAGACGACAGGATCGAACGGCGCCAGCAGGGCGCGGGCCTCGACTTTGCGCGGCAGGCGGGCATCCCGGTGAAGATAGGCCGGCTTGTCCCAGCCTTCGACGCGCATCGGCAGCAATTCGCCGGTTTCAACCAGTTCCTCCAACCGGCCTTTCATATCGGCCGGCGACAGGCGGAAATAATCGCGCAAATCGCCTGAAGTCGCCACGCCGTGGGCGCGGGCGGAAATGCGCAGCAATTCGCGGTGCGCGTCCTCAGGCGTGGGCACTGGGAGGTCGAGGACCGCCTGCGGCAGCACGCGCTCGGGCAGATCATAGAAGCGCTCGAACCCGCGACGGTGCGCCGTGGTGATGCGTCCGGCCCAGAACAGCCATTCGAAGGCATGCTTGGCGTGGCTCCAGCCCCACCAGCCGCCCGAGCCTTTCTGGCCTTCGAGCGCGGAAGCGGCAATCGGGCCGCGCTCGGCGACCTGGCGGTAAATCTCTTCGATATAGGCGGCGTGCTCGCGGCCCCATTTGGCGAGGCCCAGATACATTTCGTCGCCGCGCTCGGCGCGCTGCATGCGCCAGCGCATCAGCGGGTAGGTCTCGACCGGCAGGAAGGACGCCTCGTGCGCCCAGTATTCGAAAACCGTGCGCTTACGCGTCACGGCCGCGTTGTCGAGCAGCGAGAACGGGTAGGGACCAAGGCGCGAATAGAGCGGCATATAATGAGCGCGCACCACCGCGCTGACGGAATCGATCTGCAGCAGGCCGGTGCGGGAGAGGGTGCGGGCAAAATGCCGGCGGTCGGGCGTGCCGGTCGGGCGGGGATCGAGAAACCCCTGGGCGGCAAGCGCGATGCGACGGGCCGTGGGGAGCGAGATCTTTTCCTTCATGCAGGCATCACTTTGAAGTGTTTGACCGAGGGTCGAATGGCTGATTCCAACCCATGCTAGCAGGGTTTTGGCTGCATCCATGTCAGGAGAGAAAAGTGGAGTAAAAAGCGAAGGAAATCAAACAGGAGCGGATCGGACCAGTTTGCCGCGATATGCCGTCCAGGTCGGTGTTTTGAACAAGGTTTGACTTGCTTCGCTGGAAGTGCTGCGCTAACCCTCGCCGCGTTGCAGCATAGGCCCTTAAAACGGTTCAGCGGTTAAACTGTCACGCTTCCGCATTAGGGTCCGGTGCTGTAATCAAAGTGGATTGCGCCAACGGAAAGCCGAGCATGAACGCACTCTTGAGCTCATACCTGCCCATCGTCCTGTTCATAGGCGTGGCGCTGGTTGTCGGCCTGGCGCTGCTGGCCGCGCCCTTCCTGGTGGCCTACCGCAATCCCGATCCCGAAAAGCTTTCCGCCTACGAGTGCGGTTTCAACTCGTTCGACGACGCCCGCATGAAGTTCGACATCCGTTTCTACCTGGTGTCGATCCTGTTCATCATCTTCGACCTGGAAGTGGCCTTCCTGTTTCCGTGGGCGGTGTCGTTTTCGAAGATCGGCATGCTCGGTTTCTGGTCGATGATGGTGTTTTTGGCGGTGCTGACCATCGGCTTTGCCTATGAATGGAAAAAAGGAGCGCTGGAATGGGATTGAACGACAGTTCAGGCACCCTCGTCGCGCCGAAGCCCAAGGGTATTATCGATCCCAACACCGGCAGGCCGGTGGGGGAGGACGATCCCTTCTTCCTCGAGATCAACAACGAGTTGGCCGACAAGGGCTTTTTGGTCACTTCGACCGAGGCGCTCATCACCTGGGCGCGCAGCGGGTCGCTGATGTTCATGACCTTCGGCCTCGCCTGTTGCGCGGTCGAAATGATCCACACCTCGATGCCGCGCTATGATTCGGAGCGGTTCGGTGTCGCGCCGCGCGCGTCCCCGCGCCAGTCCGACATCATGATCGTCGCCGGCACGCTGACCAACAAGATGGCGCCGGCGCTGCGCAAGGTCTACGACCAGATGCCGGAACCGCGCTACGTCATCTCGATGGGCTCCTGCGCCAATGGCGGCGGCTACTACCACTACTCCTATTCGGTGGTGCGCGGCTGCGACCGCATCGTGCCCGTCGATATCTATGTGCCCGGCTGCCCGCCGAGCGCCGAAGCGCTGCTCTACGGCATTCTTCTCTTGCAGAAGAAGATCCGCCGCACCGGCACGATCGAACGGTAAATCCATGACCGCATCCCTGAGCGAACTGTCGAACTATCTCGGCGAGAAGCTGATCGGCCGCGTGAACGAGGCTGATATCGCCTATGGCGAACTCACCATCCATGTCGAGCCGCGCGATCTGGTCGAGGTGATGACCTTCCTGCGCGACGATGCGCGCTGCCAGTTCATCTCGATCATCGACGTCTGCGGCGCCGACTATCCGTCGCGGGCCAAGCGTTTCGACGTCGTCTATCATCTGTTGTCGCCGAAGCAGAATGTGCGCATCCGCGTCAAGGTGCAGGCCGACGAGGAAACCATGGTGCCGTCGATCACCGGCGTGTTCCCCGGCGCCGACTGGTTCGAGCGCGAGACCTATGATCTCTACGGCGTGCTGTTCTCGGGCCATCCCGATCTGCGCCGCCTGTTGACAGACTATGGTTTCGAAGGCCATCCGCTGCGCAAGGATTTCCCGCTGACCGGCTTCGTCGAGGTGCGCTACGACGATGAGGCCAAGCGCGTTATCTATGAGCCGGTCGAGCTCAAGCAGGAATTCCGCAATTTCGATTTTTTGTCCCCGTGGGAAGGTACGGATTACGTCCTGCCGGGTGACGAGAAGGCAAAGCAGTAAATGGCTGAAACCTCCGTCCGCAACTTCAACATCAATTTCGGCCCGCAACACCCTGCGGCGCACGGCGTTTTGCGCCTTGTGCTGGAGCTGGACGGCGAAGTCGTCGATCGCGTCGATCCGCATATCGGGCTCTTGCATCGCGGCACCGAAAAGCTGATCGAGGCCAAAACCTACCTGCAGGCGATTCCCTATCTCGACCGGCTCGACTATTGCGCGCCGATGAACCAGGAGCACGCCTTCGCGCTCGCCGCCGAGCGCCTGCTCGGCATCGAAGTGCCGAAGCGCGGCCAGCTGATCCGCGTTCTCTACTGCGAAATCGGCCGCATCATGTCGCACATCCTCAATGTGACGACGCAGGCGATGGACGTCGGCGCGCTGACGCCGCCGCTATGGGGCTTCGTCGAGCGCGAAAAGCTGATGGTGTTCTATGAGCGCGCCTCCGGTTCGCGCATGCATGCCGCCTATTTCCGTCCCGGCGGCGTCCACCAGGACCTGCCGCAGAAACTGGTCGAGGACATCGGCAAGTGGATCGACCCGTTCCTGAAGTCGATCGACGACCTCGATCAGCTGCTGACCGGCAACCGCATCTTCAAGCAGCGCAATGTCGACATCGGCATCGTCTCGCTGGCCGATGCCTGGGCCTGGGGTTTTTCGGGCGTGATGGTGCGCGGTTCGGGTGCTGCCTGGGACCTGCGCAAGTCGCAACCCTATGAATGCTATTCGGAAATGGATTTCGACATTCCGATCGGCAAGAACGGCGACTGCTTCGACCGGTACCTCGTGCGCATGGAAGAAATGCGCCAGTCTGCGAAGATCATGCGCCAGTGCGTCGATCTCCTGCTCGGCAAGGAAAGCACCGGGCCGGTGTCGAACCTCGACGGCAAGGTGGTGCCGCCCAAGCGCCAGGCGATGAAGCGCTCGATGGAAGCGCTGATCCATCACTTCAAGCTCTACACCGAGGGTTATCGCGTGCCGGCCGGCGAGGTTTACGCCGCGGTCGAGGCGCCGAAGGGCGAATTCGGCGTCTATCTCGTTTCCGACGGCTCCAACAAGCCCTACCGCTGCAAGCTGCGCGCGCCGGGTTTCGCGCATCTGCAGGCGATGGATTTCCTCTGCCGCGGCCACATGCTGGCCGACGTCACCGCCGTTCTCGGCTCCCTCGACATCGTGTTTGGTGAGGTCGATCGCTAAATGTCAGTCCGCCGTCTCGCAGAAGCCAGCGTCCAGCCAGCATCCTTCGCCTTCAACCGGGCGAACGCGGCTGCGGCGAAGCAATGGATCAAGAAGTACCCGAAGGGCCGTGAGCAGTCGGCCATCATTCCCTTGCTGATGATAGCGCAGGAGCAGGAAGGCTGGGTGACGAAGGCGGCCATCGAGACGATTTCCGACATGCTCGGCATGCCGCGTATCCGCGGGCTCGAAGTCGCGACCTTCTACACGCAGTACCAGTTGAATCCGGTCGGCACGCGTGCGCATATCCAGGTCTGCGGCACCACGCCCTGCATGCTGCGCGGTTCGGAAGCGCTGATGGATGTGTGCCGCTCCAAAATCCATCACGACCAGTTCCACGCCAACGACAAGGGCACCTTGTCCTGGGAAGAGGTCGAATGCCTTGGCGCCTGCGTCAACGCGCCGATGGTCATGATCTTCAAGGACACGTTCGAGGATCTGACGCCGGAACGCCTGGCTGAAATCATTGATCTCTATGACGCCGGCAAGGGTGCTTCGGTGGAACCGGGGCCGCAGAACGGCCGCACCGGCTCCGAGCCGGCCTCCGGCCTCACCACGCTGAAGAGCGAAAAGGCGATCCTCAAGTCGACCCGCGAAAGGGAGGCCAGGGAGGCCGCCAAGGCCGCCAGGGCGGCGCCCGACGCGATCATCGCGGCGCCTGTGCCGGGGCCGGCCGCGGCCCCTGTCGCACCGTCCAACACCAGCAAGCCGAAGACCGACGCCCCTGAAACCAGCCCGGCATTGAAGACGCCTTCAAAAACCAAGGTCGCGCCGGCGGTTGAAAAGGCGGCGAGCGTTGCCGCGCCGCTGCATTCGGCCGCCAACGCCAACAAGGCGGACTCCAAGGTCGAGCAGGTTTCCAAGCAGCGCAGCGGTCCGATAACCAAGGCCGAGCCGGCATCCGCCTTCAAGGCGCCGGAGGTCAAGGTGCCGGCGGCCAAGCCGGCCAAACCGTCGCTCGGGGACAAAAACCGTCCGGCCGGAATCGATAAACCGGCACAGGTCGACGACCTCAAGCTGATCTCCGGCGTCGGCCCCAAGATCGAGGGCATCCTGCATACGCTCGGCATTTTCACCTTCGCGCAGGTCGCGTCGTGGAAGAAGGCCGAACGCGAGTGGGTGGATGGCTATCTCTCTTTCCAGGGCCGCATCGATCGCGACGACTGGGTCAAGCAGGCCAAGGCGCTCGCCAAGGGTGGCGTCGCCGAATACATCCGCGTCTTCGGCAAGAAGCCGGTCTGAGGGACGAAAAATGCTTCAGGACAAAGACCGCATCTTCACCAATATTTACGGCCTGTTCGACAAGTCGCTGGCCGGCGCGATGGCGCGCGGCGCCTGGGACAACACGCCCGGCATCGTTGCCAAGGGGCGCGAATGGATCGTCAACGAGATGAAGGCGTCGGGCCTGCGCGGCCGCGGCGGCGCCGGCTTCCCGACCGGTCTCAAATGGTCGTTCATGCCCAAGCAGAGCGATGGCCGGCCGAGCTATCTCGTCATCAACGCCGACGAATCCGAGCCCGGCACCTGCAAGGACCGCGACATTCTGCGCAACGACCCGCACACGCTGGTCGAGGGCGCGCTGCTTGCCGGCTTCGCCATGGGCGCGATTGCCGCCTACATCTATGTGCGCGGCGAGTTCATCCGCGAGCGCGAGGCGCTCCAGCGCGCGATCGAGGAAGCCTATGAGGCCAAGCTGATCGGCAAGAACAACACCTCCGGCTATGATTTCGACATCTACATGCACCACGGCGCCGGCGCCTATATCTGCGGCGAGGAGACTGCACTCCTCGAAAGCCTCGAAGGCAAGAAGGGCCAGCCGCGGCTGAAGCCGCCATTCCCGGCCAATGTCGGCCTCTATGGCTGCCCGACCACGGTCAACAATGTCGAATCGATCGCGGTTGCGCCGACCATCCTGCGCCGAGGAGCGGCCTGGTTCTCGTCCTTCGGCCGGCCCAACAATGTCGGCACCAAGCTGTTTTGCATCTCCGGCCACGTCAACAATCCGTGCACGGTCGAAGAGGCGATGTCGATTCCGTTCCGCGAGCTCATCGAGACGCATTGCGGCGGCATTCGCGGCGGCTGGGACAATCTTTTGGCGGTCATACCGGGCGGCGCCTCGGTGCCGCTGGTGCCGGCCGAGCAGATCATCGACACGCCGATGGATTTCGACGCGCTGCGCGACCTCAAATCCGGCCTTGGAACCGCGGCTGTCATCGTCATGGACAAGTCGACCGATGTCGTGAAGGCGATCGCGCGGCTTTCCTACTTCTACAAGCACGAGAGCTGCGGCCAGTGCACGCCATGCCGCGAAGGCACCGGCTGGATGTGGCGGGTGATGGAACGGCTGGTGCGCGGCGAGGCGCAGAAGCGCGAGATCGATATGCTGCTCGACGTCACCAAGCAGATCGAAGGCCATACGATCTGCGCGCTTGGCGACGCGGCGGCCTGGCCGATCCAGGGCCTGATGCGGCATTTTCGCGGCGAAGTGGAGCGGCGCATCGACGAGTTTTCGCGCAATGCGCACCGGGCCGAGCCTGTGATGGTGGCGGCGGAATAGAAGAAAGTTTACGCGGGCGAAAGTCCGCAGCGAAGGGCGGGGCGAACGAAGAAACGACCAGGAGAACTCTATGGCGCCGTATTCGAACCCGCTGATGCCCAATTTGGACCAGATCGAGAAGATGAACCAGGACTTGACCAGGATGATGCCGAAGGAGATGGCCAGCGCCGTCAACCTTTTCGTGCATCCTGTGGCGGGTGCGGCGGCGATGTCGGCGCTTGGCCTCGGGCTCGCCAATCATGCTTTCGGCGTCTGGCTGGGCGCGCTTTCAGGCGCGGCAGAAGCCTCGCAGCGGCTGCTGCAGCCGATCGTCGATGATTTCGAGGCGCGCGTCGCGCAGTTCGACGATCCGAACTCTTCCTCCACGAAGGCGCGGGCGACGGCGAAAAGCATGATCGCCGAGGCGCAGTCCTTCGCCCGGGAGGTCACCGATATTGCCGCCAAGGAAGCCGCCACTGCCGTGCCGGCCGCCAACGCCGCTCCGGCGACAAGCGGCGCCGGCGATGCGCTGATGCCCGAGGATTTCAGGCAGCCCAACGCCATGGAGAAACCGGCCAAACCGGCGGATCTCAAGGCCATCTCGGGCATCGGGCCGAAGCTGGAAAAGGTTCTCAACGGCCTCGGTATCTGGACCTATGCCCAGATCGCGGCATGGACGCCGCAAGAGGTTGCCTGGGTCGAGGATTATCTGTCGCTCGGCGGCCGTATCGGCCGCGACGATTGGACAGCCCAAGCGGCGGCGCTCGCCGTCAAGTGAATGAAATGCCTGACGTGGTCTCGACCGCGTCCGGACAAAGAGATTGCGGGAACTCCGCAGGGGTTTGAGGCGAATGGCAAAGCTCAAGGTCGACGGGAAAGAGATCACTGTACCCGACCACTACACGCTGCTGCAGGCGGCGGAAGACGCTGGCGCGGAAGTGCCGCGCTTCTGCTTCCATGAGCGGCTCTCGATCGCCGGCAATTGCCGCATGTGCCTGATCGAGGTGAAGGGCGGGCCGCCCAAGCCGCAGGCCTCCTGCGCCATGAACGTGCGCGACCTGCGTCCCGGGCCGAATGGCGAGGCGCCGGAAATCTTCACCAACACGCCGATGGTCAAGAAGGCCAGGGAAGGCGTGATGGAGTTCCTGCTGATCAACCATCCGCTGGATTGCCCGATCTGCGACCAGGGCGGCGAATGCGACCTGCAGGACCAGGCGATGGCCTTCGGCGTCGATTCCTCGCGCTATCACGAGAACAAGCGCGCGGTCGAAGACAAATACATCGGGCCGCTGGTGAAGACGGTGATGAACCGCTGCATCCACTGCACGCGCTGCGTCCGCTTCACCACCGAAGTCGCCGGCATTTCCGAACTGGGCCTGATCGGCCGCGGCGAGGATGCCGAGATCACCACCTATCTCGAACAGGCGATGACGTCGGAGCTGCAGGGCAATGTCATCGACCTTTGCCCGGTCGGCGCGCTGACCTCGAAGCCATTCGCCTTCCAGGCGCGGCCGTGGGAGCTGACCAAGACCGAATCCATCGATGTGATGGATGCGGTCGGCTCGGCGATCCGTGTCGATAGCCGGGGCCGCGAAGTGATGCGCATCCTGCCGCGCGTCAACGAGGCGGTGAACGAGGAGTGGATCTCCGACAAGACCCGATTTATCTGGGACGGCCTGCGCACGCAGCGTCTCGACCGCCCCTATGTGCGCAAGGACGGCAGGTTGGTTGCCGCCAGCTGGGCCGAGGCCTTCGCCGCGATCAAGGACGCGGTATCGAAGACGGCGCCCGAAAAGATCGGCGCTATCGCGGGCGATCTCGCCGCCGTCGAGGAAACCTATGCGCTCAAGCTGCTGATGGCTTCGCTCGGCTCGAAGAATACCGATTGCCGCCAGGACGGCGCCGCACTCGACCCGGCGCTCGGCCGGGCGAGCTACATCTTCAACCCGACCATCGAAGGAATCGAGCAGGCCGATGCGGTGCTGATCATCGGCGCCAATCCGCGCTATGAAGCCTCGGTGCTCAACGCCCGTATCCGCAAGCGCTGGCGGATCGGCAATCTGCCGGTCGGCGTCATCGGCGATGTTGGCGATACCCGCTACGACTACGAACAGCTGGGCGCCGGACCGGATTCGCTGAAGGATTTGGCCGACGGCAACGGCAAGTTCTTCCAGACGCTGAAGAAGGCGACACGCCCTCTGATCATCGTTGGCCAGGGCGCGCTGGCGCGTGCCGACGGCGCGGCCGTGCTCGGACAGGCGGCCAAGCTCGCCGCCGCCGTAAACGCTGCCCGCGCTGACTGGAACGGCTTTGCCGTGCTGCACAACGCGGCCGGCCGCGTCGGCGGTCTCGATCTCGGTTTCGTGCCGGGCGAGGGCGGCAGAAACGTTGCCGGCATGCTGGGCGAAATGGAGCTCCTGTTCCTGCTCGGCGCCGACGAGATCGACATGGCCAAGACCGGCGGCGCTTTCGTCGTCTATATCGGCACGCATGGCGACCAGGGCGCGCACCGCGCCAATGTCATCCTGCCGGCGGCCGCCTACACGGAAAAGTCGGCCACCTACGTCAACACCGAAGGCCGCGTGCAGCAGACCAACCGCGCCGGCTTCGCGCCGGGCGAGGCGCGCGAGGACTGGGCGATCCTGCGGGCGCTGTCGGATGTGCTGGGCAAGAAACTGCCGTTCGATTCGCTGCCGCAGCTGCGCGCCAAGCTCTATGGCGAATACCCGCATCTGGCCCGTATCGACCAGGTCGCGGCGGGCAATGCCGAGGACATCACCGGGGTGGCGAAGCTCGGCGGGCGGCTGAACAAGGGCACCTTCACCTCGCCGGTGACGGATTTCTACCTGACCAACCCGATCGCGCGGGCATCGGCCGTGATGGCGGAATGCTCGGCACTGGCCAAGAGCGGCTTCAAGCAGGCGGCGGAATAAGCATGGACACTTTCTTCTCCTTCTACGTGCTGCCGGCGCTGATCATTCTGCTGAAATCGGTCGTGCTGATCGTTATCCTGCTGATTTTCGTTGCCTACATCCTCTACGCCGACCGCAAGATCTGGGCGGCGGTGCAACTGCGCCGTGGCCCGAACGTCGTCGGCCCCTGGGGCACGCTGCAAGCTTTCGCCGATCTGCTGAAATTCGTCTTCAAGGAGCCGGTCATCCCGTCCGGCGCCAACAAGGGCGTGTTCCTGCTGGCGCCGCTGGTCTCGGCCGTGCTGGCGATCTCGGCCTGGGCGGTCATTCCGGTCAATCAGGGCTGGGCGATCGCCAACGTCAATGTCGGCATCCTCTATGTCTTCGCCATCTCCTCGCTTGAGGTCTATGGCGTGATCATGGGCGGCTGGGCCTCCAACTCGAAATATCCGTTCCTCGGCGCGCTGCGTTCGGCCGCTCAGATGGTGTCCTACGAGGTCTCGATCGGCTTCGTCATCGTCACCGTTCTGCTCACCGCCGGCTCGCTCAACCTCACCGATATCGTGCTGTCGCAGCATGATGGAATTGGTACGCGGCTTGGCCTGCCCAACACCTTCCTCGACTGGAACTGGCTGGCGCTGTTCCCGATGTTCATCATCTTCTTCATCTCGGCGCTGGCCGAGACGAACCGGCCGCCTTTCGATCTGGTGGAAGCCGAATCGGAACTGGTCGCCGGCCACATGGTCGAATATTCGTCGACGCCGTTCCTGCTGTTCTTCCTCGGCGAGTATGTCGCCATCGTGCTGATGTGCGCGCTGGCCACCATCCTGTTCCTCGGCGGCTGGCTGCCTCCGTTCGACTTCGCGCCGTTCACCTGGGTGCCGGGCGTCATCTGGTTCGTGCTGAAAGTCTGCTTCGTGTTCTTCGGCATCTCCATGGTGAAGGCCTTCGTGCCGCGCTACCGCTACGACCAGTTGATGCGGCTTGGCTGGAAAGTGTTCCTGCCGATCTCGTTGTTCATGGTGGTCGCCACCGCGGCCTTCCTCAAGATCACGGGGTTTGCGTGATGTCCGCTCTTTCCCAAGCCGCCAAATCGCTGCTGCTGCAGGATTTCGTCAGCGCCTTCTTCCTGTCGATGCGCCAGTTCTTCGCGCCGAAGGAGACGATCAATTATCCGCACGAGAAGGGGCCGACCAGTCCGCGCTTCCGCGGCGAGCATGCGCTGCGCCGCTATCCCAATGGCGAGGAACGCTGCATCGCCTGCAAATTGTGCGAGGCGATCTGCCCGGCGCAGGCCATCACCATCGAGGCCGGCCCGCGCCGCAATGACGGCACGCGCCGCACGGTTCGCTACGACATCGACATGGTGAAGTGCATCTATTGCGGCTTCTGCCAGGAAGCCTGCCCGGTCGACGCCATCGTCGAGGGGCCGAATTTCGAATTCGCGACGGAGACGCGCGAGGAACTCTACTACGACAAGGACAAGCTGTTGGCGAATGGCGACCGGTGGGAGCGCGAACTGGCGCGCAACATCTCGCTGGACTCGCCCTACCGCTGATATTTGACGCATGGGCGGGGCAGGGGCCTCGTCCAGAGGATGATCCCGAAAAGTTGCGGACTTTTCGGACCAGATCATGCTCCGGAATACAGAGTGGCCCATGTTTCTTTCGATCGGGCCTTTCAACCCGATCGGAACATGGGCTAGGACAACGCGGCTTTGGAACCGGAGGCGGAACCAGGCCAGAGACAACAAACAGGACGAGCGTCCTGTTCGTACAGGAACCCGGGGGATCCCCAATGTTGAGTGGACTAGAGGCGGCCTTTTTCTACCTCTTCGCCTTTGTCGCGGTGGCTTCGGCGTTCATGGTCATTTCGTCGCGCAACCCCGTGCATTCGGTGCTGTTCCTGATCCTGACCTTTTTCAACGCCGCCGGCCTGTTCATGCTGACCGGGGCCGAGTTCCTGGCGATGATCCTGCTCGTCGTCTATGTCGGCGCGGTGATGGTGCTGTTCCTGTTCGTGGTCATGATGCTCGACGTCGATTTCGCCGAGATGAAGGAAGGCGCACTGCAATATGCGCCGATAGGCGCGCTGGTCGGGCTGATCCTGGCGGCGGAGCTGATCGTCGTTCTCGGCGGCTACACTTTCGCGCCGCAGCTCGCTTCGACGGTCTCCAAACCCATTCCGGATCTCGCCACGCGGACCAATACCGCCGCGCTCGGCGACATCCTCTATACCGACTACCTCTACTACTTCCAGATTTCGGGCCTCGTGCTGCTGGTCGCCATGATCGGCGCCATCGTGCTGACCCTGCGCCATAAGCCAGGCGTCAAGCGGCAGTCGATCGCGGCCCAGGTCGGCCGCACGCCGGCGACCGGCATGGAAATCCGCAAGGTCAAGACAGGCGAGGGACTCTGAGATGGTTGTCGGCATCGCACATTATCTGACCGTATCGGCTGTTCTGTTCACGCTCGGCGTGTTCGGCATCTTCCTGAACCGCAAGAACGTCATCGTCATCCTGATGTCGGTCGAACTGATCCTGCTGGCGGTCAACATCAATTTCGTCGCCTTTTCGGCGGCACTGGGCGATCTGGTCGGCCAGGTGTTCGCGCTGTTCGTGCTGACGGTCGCGGCGGCCGAGGCCGCCATCGGACTTGCCATTCTCGTCGTCTTCTTCCGCAACCGCGGCTCGATCGCGGTCGAAGACGTGAACATGATGAAGGGTTGACGGAACCACCATGTATCAGGCCATCGTCTTCCTTCCCCTGCTCGGCTTCCTGATCGTCGGCCTGTTCGGCACGTCGCTCGGCGCCAAGGCGTCCGAATACATCACCTCCGGTTTCCTGGTGATCGCGGCCGTGCTGTCGTGGGTCGCTTTCTTCACCGTCGGTTTCGGCCATGGCGAGGTGTTCACCGTGCCGGTGATGCGCTGGATCCAGTCAGGCGGGCTGGAAGCGGCCTGGGCGCTCAGGATCGACACGCTGACGGTGGTGATGCTGGTGGTGGTCAACACCGTGTCGGCGCTGGTTCACATCTATTCGATCGGCTACATGCACCACGATCCGAACCGGCCGCGCTTCTTCGCCTATCTGTCGCTGTTCACCTTCGCCATGCTGATGCTGGTGACATCAGACAATCTGGTGCAGATGTTCTTCGGCTGGGAAGGGGTGGGCCTCGCCTCTTATCTGCTGATCGGCTTCTGGTACAAGAAGCCGTCGGCCAATGCCGCGGCAATCAAGGCCTTCGTCGTCAACCGCGTCGGCGATTTCGGCTTCGCGCTCGGCATTTTCGGCCTGTTCGTGCTGTTCGGTTCGGTCAATCTCGGCACCATCTTTGCCAATGCGGCGACGTTCATTCCGGCCGAAGGCGCCCCGCACGGCGCCGCGGTGCTGACCTTCCTCGGCTATGCGCTGGACAAGCAGGCGGCCATGACGATCGTTTGCCTGCTCCTGTTCATGGGCGCCATGGGCAAGTCGGCGCAAGTGCCGCTGCACACCTGGCTGCCGGATGCCATGGAAGGCCCGACACCGGTTTCCGCGCTGATCCATGCCGCCACCATGGTGACGGCCGGCGTGTTCATGCTGGCACGGCTGTCTCCGCTGTTCGAACTGTCGCATTCGGCGCTGACTGTGGTGACCTTCATCGGTGCCTTCACGGCCTTCTTCGCGGCCACCGTCGGTCTCGTCCAGAACGACATCAAGCGCGTCATCGCCTACTCGACCTGCTCGCAGCTCGGCTACATGTTCGTGGCACTCGGCGTCGGCGCCTATGGCGCGGCGATCTTCCACCTGTTCACGCATGCCTTCTTCAAGGCGCTGCTGTTCCTCGGCTCGGGCTCGGTCATCCATGCCGTGTCCGACGAGCAGGACATGCGCAAGATGGGCGGCCTCAGGAAACTGATCCCGACCACCTACTGGATGATGGTGATCGGCACGCTGGCGCTGACCGGCGTCGGCATTCCGGTGACGGTCATCGGCACCGCCGGCTTCTTCTCCAAGGACGCCATCATCGAGAGCGCCTTTGCCGGCCACAATTCGGTTGCCGGCATGGCCTTCGTGCTTTTGGTCATCGCCGCCTGCTTCACCTCCTTCTACTCCTGGCGGCTGATCTTCATGACCTTCCACGGCAAGCCGCGGGCGAGCCATGAGGTGATGCACCATGTCCATGAATCGCCGCCGGTGATGCTGGTGCCGCTGTTCATCTTGGCCGCGGGCGCGCTGTTTGCCGGCGTCATCTTCCACGGTGCCTTCATCGGCGAGGGCTATGCCGAGTTCTGGAAGGCATCGCTGTTCACACTGCCTGACAATCACATCCTGCACGACATCCACGAATTGCCGCTGTGGGTCGAACTGTCGCCCTTCATCGCCATGCTGATCGGCTTCGCGCTGGCCTGGAAATTCTACATCCGCTCGCCGGAAATGCCGGTCAACCTCGCCGCGCAGCATCGCGGGCTCTACGCCTTCCTGCTCAACAAGTGGTATTTCGACGAGCTCTACGACTTCCTGTTCGTGCGGCCCGCCAAGCGCCTCGGCCATTTCCTGTGGAAGACCGGCGACGGCACCATCATCGACGGCCTTGGCCCGGATGGCATTGCGGCGCGCGTCGTCGATGTCACCGACCGCGTCGTCAAGCTGCAGACCGGCTATCTCTACCACTACGCCTTCGCCATGCTGATCGGCGTTGCCGCACTCGTCACCTGGATGATGCTCTGATGACCGCCTGGCCAATCCTCTCGCTGGTCACCTTCCTGCCGCTGGTTGGTGTGCTGCTTATCCTGTTCATCAATGACGACAGCGAAAATGCACGCCGCAACATCCGCGCCATCGCGCTGTTGACGACGACTTTCACGTTCATCATCTCGCTGTTCATCTGGACCGGATTTGACAATTCGCAGTCCGGCTTCCAGTTCGTCGAGAAGGTCGCCTGGCTCGACTCCGGCATTTCCTACCATATGGGCGTCGACGGCATCTCGATGCTGTTCGTCATCTTGACGACGTTCCTGATGCCGCTCTGCATCCTGGCGTCGTGGGAATCGATCGAGAAGCGCGTGAAGGCCTACATGATCGCCTTCCTGCTGCTCGAAACGCTGATGATCGGCGTGTTCTGCGCGCTGGACATCGTGCTGTTCTACGTCTTCTTCGAAGCCGGCCTGATCCCGATGTTCATCATTATCGGCGTCTGGGGCGGCAAGCGGCGCGTCTACGCCTCGTTCAAGTTCTTCCTCTACACGCTCGCCGGCTCGGTGCTGATGCTGCTCGCCATCATGGCGATGCTCTTCCAGTCCGGCACAACCGACATCCCGACGCTGCTGACCCACAACTTCCCGGCCAGCATGCAGACCTGGCTATGGCTTGCCTTCTTCGCCTCCTTCGCGGTGAAGATGCCAATGTGGCCGGTGCACACCTGGCTGCCCGACGCGCACGTCGAGGCGCCGACGGCGGGCTCCGTCATCCTGGCCGGCATCCTGTTGAAGATGGGCGGGTACGGCTTCCTGCGCTTCTCCTTGCCGATGTTCCCGCTGGCGTCGGAAATGTTCGCGCCGCTGGTCTTCGCGCTGTCGGTCGTCGCCATCATCTACACCTCCCTGGTGGCGCTGATGCAGGAAGACATGAAGAAGCTGATCGCCTATTCGTCGGTTGCTCATATGGGCTTCGTCACCATGGGCATCTTCGCCATGAACCAGGAAGGCGTGCAGGGCGCGATCTTCCAGATGCTCAGCCACGGCCTCGTCTCCGGTGCGCTGTTCCTGTGCGTCGGCGTCATCTACGACCGCATGCACACACGTGAGATCGCGGCCTATGGCGGCCTGGTCAACAACATGCCGAAATACGCCACGGTGTTCCTGATCTTCACCATGGCCAATGTCGGCCTGCCCGGTACCAGCGGCTTCGTCGGCGAGTTCCTGACCATGCTCGGCGTGTTCCGGGTCAACACCTGGGTGGCGTTCTTCGCCGCCACCGGCGTCATCCTGTCGGCCGCCTACGCGCTCTGGCTCTACCGCCGGGTGATCTTCGGTGCGCTGACCAAGGACAGCCTGAAGGGCCTGCTCGACCTGTCGCTGCGCGAGAAGGTGATCATCTACCCGCTGGTCGTTCTAGTCATCTTCTTCGGCGTCTATCCCGCCCCGGTCTTCGACGCGACGGCCGAATCGGTCAAGTCGCTCGTCACCAATGTCACTGCATCCATCGGCGCCGCGCAGACCGCGGCGGCGAACTGACCAGAGGTTTTGCGAACCATGACGCCGGACCTTCTCTCCAGCCTGTCGCTCTCGACGCCAGAGCTGATCCTTGCCGTCGGCGCGCTGGCGCTGCTGATGGTCGGAGCCTATTCGCGCGCCAACACGGCCAACACGGTAACCGGCCTTGCGGTGGCCGTGCTGGCGATCGCAGGCGCCTGGCTGATCTTCCGGACCGGGCAGGGCAGCGCTTACGGCAATGCCTTCATCCAGGATTCCTTCGCCCGCTTCATGAAGGTGCTGGCGCTGGTCGGCTCGGCGGTGACGCTGGTGATGTCGATGCGCTTTGCCAAGGCTGAACGCTTCGACAAGTTCGAATATCCGGTGCTGATCCTGCTGTGCACGCTCGGCATGATGTTGATGATCTCCGCCAATAGCATGATCGGGCTCTATCTCGGCCTCGAACTGCAATCGCTGGCGATCTACGTGCTGTGCGCGATCAACCGCGACAATCTGCGTTCGACTGAGGCTGGCCTCAAATATTTCGTCCTCGGCGCGCTGTCGTCGGGCATGCTGCTCTATGGCATCAGCCTGGTCTATGGCTACACCGGCAACACCGGCTTCCAGGAAATCGCTTCTGCGCTCGGCAGCGGCGAGCGCCAGCTTGGCCTCGTTTTCGGCCTCGTCTTCGTGCTGGCCGGCCTGGCCTTCAAGATCTCGGCGGTGCCGTTCCACATGTGGACGCCAGACGTCTATGAGGGCGCGCCGACGCCGGTGACGGCCTTTTTGGCGGCGGCGCCCAAGATGGCGGCGATGGCGCTGATGGTTCGCGTCACCATGGGCGCGTTCAAGCCGATCGCCGCAGACTGGCAGCAGATCATCGTCTTCATCTCGATCGCCTCGATGGCGCTTGGTGCTTTCGCCGCCATCGGCCAGACCAACATCAAGCGGCTTATGGCCTATTCCTCGATCGGCCATATGGGCTACGCGCTGGTCGGCCTTGCCGCCAACAGCCAGGCCGGCGTGCGCGGCGTTGCCATCTACATGCTGATCTATCTGGTGATGACGCTCGGCACCTTCGCCTTCATCCTCGCCATGCGGCGCAAGGAAGGCAATGTCGAGCAGATCAGCGACCTGGCCGGCCTGTCGTCGACCAATCCGATCATGGCGACGATCCTGACCATCCTGATGTTCTCCCTGGCCGGCATTCCGCCGCTCGCCGGCTTCTGGGGGAAATGGTACGTCTTCCTCGCCGCCATCAACGCCAATCTCTATGCGCTGGCGATCATCGGCGTGCTGGCCTCGGTGGTGGGCGCCTATTACTACCTGCGCATCATCAAGATCATGTGGTTCGACGAACCGGTTGGCGGCTTCGTGCCGATGGCGACGGAATTGCGTGTCGTGCTCGGCGTCTCCGGCGCCTTCGTGCTGTTCTACGTGCTGATCGGCGGGCCGATCGGCACCTATGCCGAAGCCGCCGCCAAGACGTTTTTCTAGTCGGCATGGCATTTCGGCTGGCTCCAACCTCGGCGTCGGAAGGGTTCCGGCTCGAGGCGCATGAGAGCGTCGGCTCCACCAATGGGCTGGCACTGGACCACGCAAGGGCAGGCGACCCCGGCAGATTGTGGGTCGTTTCCAAGAAGCAGGAAAGCGGGCGTGGCCGGCGCGGCCGCGTCTGGGCGACCCCCGAAGGCAACCTCGCGGCGACGCTGCTCGTCATCACCAAGGCGGAGCTTCGCCTTGCCGCGACGCTGGGCTTCGTCGCCGGACTGGCGCTGGCCGATGCGCTCGACGCCGTGGTGCCGAAGGGCCGGATCGCCATCGGCCTCGACGGCGGCAGCGAAGGAAAGAACCGTTTCGAACTGAAATGGCCGAACGACGTGCTCGCCTCCGGCGCCAAGCTGGCCGGCATCCTGCTGGAATCGGCAATCCTGGAAGGCGGCCGTTTCGCGGTGGCGGTCGGCATCGGCGTCAATGTGGTGGCATACCCCGAGGATTTGCCCTATCCCGCAACATCACTCAGCGCGCTGGGCGCGGCATGCGATGCGGAAACACTGTTCCTGGCGCTGTCGGATGCATGGAGCGAGAATGCCCGATTGTGGGACGAGGGGCGCGGACTTGCCGCCGTCAGGCGACGCTGGCTTGATCGTGCTGCGGGGCTCGGCGGCGAAGTTGCTGTCAGAATTGACGGTAATGTGGTGCGTGGGGTGTTTGAGACCATTGACGAGGACTGCCGTTTCGTGATCCGCGACGATGAAGGTTCGGTTCGGACGATCGCCGCCGGCGATGTGCATTTCGGCGCGGTCGCTTCGGCCAGGGCATAGAGCCGTTCATGAACGGTTCTAACTGTTTGTTTTTGCGCAACTCCGGTGGGAAAACCGTTACAAACTTTTCCCGGAATTGCTTTTTGGGCTTGGCCTGAGGGCCAGGAAGGGAAAAATCATGGCGAAAGCGGAAACCGCCGAACTCGTCTTCGTGCCGCTCGGCGGCGTCGGTGAGATCGGCATGAACTTCGCTCTTTACGGCTACGGGCCGCCCAATGCGCGCGAATGGATCGTCATCGATGTCGGGGTGACCTTCCCCGATGCCAGCCTGCCGGGCGTCGACCTTGTGCTGCCCGACACGCGATTCATCGAGGAGAACCTCGCCAATCTGCGCGGCATCATCATCACGCATGCGCATGAAGACCATTATGGCGCGCTGCTCGACACATGGCCGAAGCTGAAGGCGCCGGTCTGGATGACGCCGTTCAGCGCCGGCCTGCTGGAGGCCAAGCGGCAAGGCGAGCAGGGCGCGCCGAAAATACCGGTGACGATCTACCGGGCGGGCGAGAAATTCACCGTCGGCCCGTTCGAGATCGAAGCCATTCCGGTCGCGCACTCGATTCCCGAGCCGATGTCGCTGGCGATCACCTCGCCGGCAGGCACCGTCATCCATACCGGTGACTGGAAGATCGATCCGGAGCCGACGATCGGGCCGAAGACCGACGAGGCGCGTTTCCGCGCCTATGGCGACAAGGGCGTTTTGGCGCTGATCTGCGATTCGACCAATGCGCTGCGCGAAGGTGAGTCGCCTTCGGAAGTGGCTGTGGGCGAGGGCCTCAAGGGCGTCATCCAGGCTGCCAAGGGCCGTGTCGCCGTCACCACATTCTCCTCCAATGTCGGACGCATCGTCTCGATCGCCAAAGCGGCGCGCGATGCCGGACGCCAGTGCCTGGTGCTTGGCCGTTCGCTGAAGCGGGTCATCGATGTGGCCGGCGAACTCGGCTACATGGACGGTCTGCCGGAGTTCATCGCCGAGGAGGATTTTGGTTTCATCCCGCGCGAGAACCTGGTCATCATCTGCACCGGCAGCCAGGGCGAGCCACTGGCCGCACTGGCCAAGCTGTCGCGCGAAGAGATGAAGTCGGTGTCACTGACGGCAGGCGACACGGTGGTGTTTTCCTCGCGTACCATTCCCGGCAACGAGAAGGCGATCCTCGAGATCAAGAACCGCCTCATCGACCTCGGCGTCAAGATCATCGAGGACGGCGATGCACTGGTGCATGTCTCCGGCCATCCGCGGCGCAGCGAATTGCGCAAGATGTATGAATGGGTGCGCCCGCAGATCGGCGTTCCCGTGCATGGCGAGGCGGCACATCTGGTGGCGCAGGGCTCGCTGATGTCGACATCGGGCATCGGCCAGGTGGCGCAGGTGCGCGACGGCGACATGCTCAGGCTTGCTCCCGGCCCAGCCACCATCATGGATCAGGTGCCGTTCGGCCGTATCTACAAGGATGGCAGACTGATCGGCACCGATCAGGCGATGGGCATCCGCGACCGGCGCAAGCTGTCCTTTGCCGGCCATGTGGCGGTCAATGTCGTCCTGGACGACAAATATGAGCTTGCCGGCGACCCCGACCTGGTCGCCATCGGCGTCGCCGAGGCCGATGGCCGTGGCGAGTCGCTGGAAGATCTGATGATCGATGCGGCAATCGGCGCGGTGGACTCCATCCCCCGTCAGCGCCGAAAAGATCTCGACCTGGTTCAGGAAGCAGTGCGGCGCGCCGTGCGCGGCGCCGCCAACGAAGCCTGGGGCAAGAAGCCGCTCGTGACTGTATTCGTCACAAGATGACGAAAGGGAGTAGGGGAGTACGGGAGTAGGGGAGTAGGAAGAGCAAACAGCTGACATATCTGTCTTTTCCCCTACTCCCCTACTTGGGAGTGCCAATGCTCGGACGTCTGAACCATGTCGCGCTTGCCGTGCCGGACCTTACGGCTGCCGTCGCTGCCTATCGCAACACGCTGGGCGCGGAAGTGACGGCGCCGCAGGCGCTGCCGGAGCATGGGGTGACGGTGGTGTTCGTCAATGTCGGCAACACCAAGGTCGAACTTCTGGAGCCTTTGGGCGAGGGATCGCCGATCGCCGCCTTCCTGGAGAAGAATCCTTCCGGCGGCATGCACCACCTTTGCTATGAGGTCGACGACATACTGGCCGCGCGCGATCGGCTCAAGGCCGCCGGCGCCCGCGTGCTGGGCGACGGCAATCCGAAGATCGGCGCGCACGGTAAGCCGGTGCTGTTCCTGCATCCGAAGGATTTCTTCGGAACGCTGATCGAACTGGAGCAATCATGAGCTGGGTTTCGTTCACCGCCCTGTTTTTCGCGACCTGGTGGGTGGTGCTGTTCGCCGTGCTGCCGTTCAGCGTGAGGACGCAGGACGATGATCGTGACGTGACGCTGGGCACGGTTCCGAGCGCGCCGCGCGGTCCCCACATGCTGCGCGCCGTGATCCGCACCACCATCGCCACCGCGATCCTGATGGGCATTTTCTATGGCCTGACGCATGGGCTTGGATACAGCCTCAACGACATCCCGCACATCGTGCCGGAATTCAGCCAAACCTTAGCCAAATAGCCGGCCCCGGCCCAAGAAGATTTGTCCGGCAAAGACGTTTTCATCCTTCGGAACAGCTTGGTTCCAGACAGGGATGCCGTGCCGTTTTGCGGCCGGACGAGCGCTGACGCTGGGTAAGGTGGTTTGGCAACGCGTTGCGCTAAGCAGATGATTGCACAAAAAAAATGCAAGGCACGAGGCCTTGCAATTTAAACGCGTCCGATCTGTTTCCGGTTTCCGGCGGCAGCGAGTAACCGCGCCTAGATCGCATCCTCCCAAGACTTTGACCGCGTAGGAGAGCAGATTTTTTTCTACCCTCTCGGTTATCGAGGTACATTAGCCTAAGGCGAATGAAAATGTCACGAAGAATTTTGCCTTGAAACGGGCATTCTCGTGCTGCACTGCACAATAGTGTGGCAGGCGTTGCTTGGCGAACGATCATCAAGACGCGCGCGGTGACCGGGAGGCCTTGCAGCGCCGTGGGTCTTCTGGGCGGGCGAAGGACGGTGCGACGCTTCTGATCCCGGCTATCCCGTGCTTTCTGAAATCGATTGCCGCTTTTCGGGCCGAAGCGTCCGGGTTCCCATTCCGCCTTGAAATGGCTATGAAGCCGGGTCAAGCAAGCCAAAGTCGCGCCGATTCTGGCGCGGCCCTCCTCACTCACGGACCTGTCCATGCGTTTGTCGCGCTATTTCCTGCCGATCCTCAAAGAAAACCCGCGCGAGGCCGAGATCGTCTCGCACCGGCTGATGCTGCGTGCCGGCATGATCCGCCAGCAGGGACAGGGCAGTTTCTCGTGGCTGCCGCTCGGCAAGCGGGTGCTGGACAAGGTCTGCCGCATCATTCGCGAGGAGCAGAACCGCGCCGGGGCGCTGGAAATCCTGATGCCGACCATCCAGTCGGCCGATCTGTGGCGCGAAAGCGGCCGCTATGACGACTACGGCAAGGAGATGCTGCGCATCAAGGACCGGCAGGACCGCGACATGCTCTACGGCCCGACCAATGAGGAAGTGGTCACCGAGATCGTCCGCGCCTATGTGAAATCCTACAAGGACCTGCCGCTCAATCTCTACCACATCCAGTGGAAGTTCCGCGACGAAGTGCGGCCGCGCTTCGGCGTCATGCGTTCGCGCGAGTTCCTGATGAAGGACGCCTATTCCTTCGACCTCGACTTCGAGGGCGCCAGGGCGGCCTACAACAGGATGTTCGTGTCCTATCTCCGGACTTTTACGCGCATGGGGCTGCAGGCGATACCGATGCGGGCCGACACCGGGCCGATCGGCGGCGATCTCAGCCATGAATTCATCATCCTGGCCGACACCGGCGAGAGCCAGGTCTATTGCCACCGCGACTATCTTTCGCTCGATGTGCCCGGAGAGAAGACCGACTTCGCCAATGCCGCCGAGATCGGCGATATCGTCAAGACCTGGACGACACCCTACGCGGCCACCGACGAGATGCACGACGAGGCGGCGTGGGAGAAGATCGGCGAGAGCGACAAGGTTTCGGCGCGCGGCATCGAGGTCGGCCACATCTTCCATTTCGGCGACAAATACTCCAAGCCGATGGGCGCCAAGGTGACCGGGCCCGACGGCAAGGATCATTTCGTCTCCGGCGGCTCCTACGGCATCGGTCCGTCGCGGCTGGTCGCGGCGATCATCGAAGCCAGCCATGACGACAACGGCATCATCTGGCCGGAGGCGGTGGCTCCGTTCGACATCGGGCTGATCAACATGAAAGCGGGCGACGCCGAGTGCGACCGCGTCTGCGACGAGCTGCATGCCGCTTTCGTCGCCGCCGGCAAGGACGTGCTCTACGACGACACCGACCAGAGGCCCGGCGGCAAGTTCGCCACCGCCGACCTGATCGGCCTGCCCTGGCAAGTGATCGTCGGGCCGCGTGGTGTCGCAGCCGGCGAGATCGAGATCAAAAATCGCAAGACCGGCGAGCGCGAGACGCTGCCGATCGCAGACGTGAAGAAGCGCTTCGGTGTCGCCGCATGAACGAGGCGGTGGCGGCAAGACCGGTCGGCGCCGGACCCTTTTCCATCTTCGAGCGCATGGTCGCCTGGCGCTATCTGCGTTCGCGGCGCAAGGAGACGGTGATCTCGGTGATCGCCTCGATCTCGTTCCTCGGCATCATGCTGGGCGTCGCCACGCTGATCGTGGTCATGGCGGTGATGAACGGTTTCAGGGCGGAGCTTTTGACGCGCATCCTCGGCGTCAACGGCCACCTGATCGTGCAGCCGCTCGATTCGCCACTGGAGGACTACGCGCAGGTCGCCAGCCGCATCAACGGTGTGTCAGGCGTCAAATACGCCATCCCGCTGATTGATGGCCAGGTGCTTGCGCAAGGCAATGTCGGCGGCGGAACCGGAGCGCTGGTGCGCGGCATACGCGGCGAGGATCTGAGCAAGATCGCCATCGTTGCCAGCAACATCAAGCAGGGCTCGATCGCCGATTTCGACTCTGGCGACGGCGTTGCCATCGGCAAGCGCATGGCGGAGAATCTCGGCCTGACGCTTGGCGATACCATCACCTTGATTTCGCCCGACGGCGACGTGACGCCGATCGGCACCACGCCGCGCATGAAGGGTTACAAGATCGCGGCGATCTTCGAAGTCGGCATGTCCGAATATGACACCTCCATCGTCTACATGCCGTTTTCCGAAGCGCAGCTCTATTTCAACATGGACGGGCGGGCGCAGACGATCGAGATCTATGTCGACAATCCAGACGATGTCGATGCGCTGAAACCGAAGGTGGAGGAGGCGGCGCAGCGGCCGATCGACATGGTCGACTGGCGCCAGCGCAACGAGACCTTCTTCTCCGCCCTGCAGGTCGAGCGCAACGTCATGTTCATGATCCTGACGCTGATCGTGCTGGTGGCGGCGCTGAACATCATCTCCGGCCTGATCATGCTGGTGAAGGACAAGGGCCACGACATCGCCATCCTGCGCACCATGGGGGCGTCGCGCGGCGCCATCCTGCGTATCTTCCTGATGACGGGTGCGGCGATCGGCGTGACCGGCACGCTTGCCGGTGTGCTGCTCGGCGTGCTGATCTGCACCAACATCGAGTCCATCCGCCAGTTCTTCTCATGGATGACCGGCAAGGTGCTGTTCAATCCGGAGCTCTATTTCCTCAGCCAGTTGCCGGCGAAGATGGATCCGCGCGAGACGACCTATGTCGTCCTGATGGCGCTCGGCCTGTCCTTCCTGGCAACCGTGTTTCCGGCATGGCGCGCCGCGCGCCTCGATCCGGTCGAAGCCTTGAGGTACGAATAGTGGCCGAGGTCATTATCGAGCTGAAGAGCGTCGAGCGGCACTATGTCCAGGGGCCGCGCAAGCTCACCATCCTGAACGGTGCCGATTTCTCGCTGAAGCGCGGCGAGATGGTGGCGCTGGTGGCGCCGTCGGGCACCGGCAAGTCGACCCTGCTGCACACTGCCGGCTTGCTGGAGCGTCCCGACGCCGGCGACGTCATCCTGGCCGGCCGTGCCTGCGGGCGGCTCTCCGATGACGAGCGCACGGCGATCCGCCGCAACGATGTCGGCTTCGTCTACCAGTTCCATCATCTGCTGCCGGAATTCTCGGCGCTGGAAAACATCATGATGCCGCAGCTCATCAAGGGGCTCAGCCGCAAGGACGCGGCCGAGCGCGCGGCGCAGCTGCTCGATTACATGCAGATCGGCAAGCGCGCGTCGCACCGGCCGTCCGAACTCTCCGGCGGCGAACAGCAGCGCGTCGCCATCGCGCGTGCGGTCGCCAATGCGCCGCTGGTGCTGCTGGCCGACGAGCCGACCGGCAATCTCGACCCGGTCACCGCGTCTTATGTGTTCGAGGCGCTGGCGGCGCTGGTCAAGCAATCGGGCCTCGCGGCGCTGATCGCCACCCACAATCACGAATTGGCATCGCGCATGGACCGGCGCGTCACCCTGGCCGACGGCAAAGTGGTGCCGCTTTAGTCTCTGATGTCGTCATCCTAGGGCGAAGCTCCGCGGAGCGGAGCGTAGACCCTAGGATCCATGCCGTTACTTTCGAGACAAATGCAGGGGTCGAGGATATGCGACCTCTATCAGAGGCGATAATTCTGCACCGTAGCATCGCCCCTGGTCACGGCATGGATCCTAGGGTCTGCGCGCGTCGCTCCGCTCCTTGCTCCGCCCTAGGAGGACGATGCGATGGCTAATCGCAAAGGCTTCGGTCAGCCCACGTAGCACCGTCGCTCGCCCCTCAACCCTTTCTTAACCCTGCCGATTTGATCGCCCGAAAATTCCGGAGGCGGCCGCATCGTGCCCGTTGACTTTGAAACAAAATTAGAACAAAATGCGAACATATCAACAACAGGAGAGAGTTATGACCGATCTGGTTCAGGATGTCATCTCACTGGTTTGCATGAGCACGTTCCTTGTTTCCATGGCGATCTGGATCGGAGCCATGTGATTTGGCGGCGTTCGCCGCCGCTGTTCCTACGCGGTGGAAGGCCGTTCCGCCGTTAAGCTTTTCTTGCCGCCGTAACGTTAGGGTACCCCGGCAAGACAGGGAGCAACGTCCAGGTGTCGCCCATAGTCACGGCCATTCTGGTGGCCAGCAATCTCGGGCTGATCTTTCTGTTGATGACCGTGCCGCTTGGTCTGCGCACGGTGCGGCTGACCCGTCTGGTGGCGATGGACCGCCAGCGCCTCTGGCAGGCGCTGTGGCCGCTCGGCAGCGATGCCGGCTGGTCCGGTGAGATCCTTTCCGCCGAGGCGCCGGACGGCGAGGGCGTGGCCCGCATCACGCTGTCGTGGGAAGGTCGCGACGGCAAGCCGATCGAACGCAGGTCGCGGTTTGAAGACGTCGTCGAAGGTATCAGCTTCTCGATGCGTGTCATCGAGGACACCGCGCTCGATGCTTCGTTCTGGAAGGACTTTTCCGAAACCGCCGAACTCGTTTCCGAGGGCAACGGCACGCGGGTGACGCTCAGCCAGACGGATCGCTATCGCGGCGTCGCCTTCCTGGTGTTCCGCTATTTCGCCCTGCGCCGCGAACTCTCCAAGCTGCAGCGCTGGGCGCGGACCGGGCAGTATCGCAAGGGCGGTTGGTTCGAGCATCCGCTCAGCCAGGTTGGCTTTGCCGGGCTTTCGGCGCTGATCCTGTGGCCATTCTTCGGCCTTCACTTCGGCGGCCTGGCACTGGCCGCGATCCTCACATCGGTGGTCGCCCTGCATGAGCTTGGCCATATGGCGGCGTTCCGGCTTATGGGCCACAACCGGGCACGGATGATCTTCATTCCGCTGCTCGGCGGCATCGCCATTGGCGGGCGGCCCTATGACAGCCGTTTCGAGGTGGCTTTCGTGGCGCTGATGGGCGCCGGCTTCTCCGCATTCCTGGTGCCGGTTGTGATCGCTGCCAGCACCTTTGCCGGCGCGGAAGGCCACCGGCTGGCGGCGGCCCTGCTGGCGACCCTGGCGGGCTTCGCCGCACTGTTCAACATCGCCAATCTGGTGCCGGTGTGGAAGTTCGACGGCGGTCAGGTGCTGCGCCAGATCTGTCCGGGACCGGTCGCACTGGCGCTGGCTTCCTTCTTCCTGCTCTCGGCTTTCCTGGCTGTCGGTTGGCAGGCCGGCTTTTCCTCCAATTTCCTGCTCGCGACGGGAGCGGTGTTTTCGATCCTCAGCCTGCTGACGATGAGCAGCGGGGTCAAGCCGCGTTACGAGCTGAAGCCGATCCGCACCATCGACCGCCTCGCCATGGCCGCGGCGTTGCTGGCGGTGTTCGCCATCCATGGCTATGGCGTGTTGTGGGCCTCCGCCCAACTGATTTGAGCCGTACCGGATCCGGAAGGATCAGCCCGCCTTGCGCTCGGCTTCGACAGGCAAGACCGTGGCGGGACCGAACACATCCTCGAAGGCGGATTTCAACGCGAGATCAAGGTCGGCCATTCCCAGGGGAAGGCCGAGATCGACGAGGCTGGTGACGCCGTGGTCCTGCACGCCGCAAGGCACGATGCCGCTGAAATGGTCGAGATCGGGCTCGACATTGATGGCGATGCCATGAAAACTCACCCAGCGCCGCAGCCGGATGCCTATGGCCGCGATCTTGTCCTCGGCCGGCGAGCCGTCCGGCAGGGCAGGGCGATCCGGCCGCACGACCCAGACGCCGACCCGGTCCTCGCGGCGTTCGCCCTGCACGTTGAAGGCGGCGAGCGTGCCGATGATCCACTGTTCGAGCGCCGCGACGAAGGCGCGGACGTCCTCACGCCGCCGCTTCAGATCAAGCATGACATAGGCGACCCGCTGGCCCGGCCCATGATAGGTGTATTCGCCGCCGCGGCCGGCCGCAAATACCGGGAAGCGGCTGGCGTCGATCAGATCCTCGCCGCGAGCGCTGGTGCCGGCCGTGTAGAGCGGCGGGTGTTCGACCAGCCAGACCATTTCGCCGGCAGCGCCGCTGCGGATCGCCTCGGCGCGCGCCTCCATGAAGGCAAGTGCTTCGCGATAGGCGGTAAGGCCGGGCTCGATCAGCCATTCGACCGGTGCTGAACCGGGGAGCGGCAGGAACGACGTGGCGATCTGGCTGCGTTCGGGCATGGCGTATCGTCTTTTCGCTTATGCATGTCGCGTCCCAAAACCGCCTCGCACCTTTGGGTGACATCAACTTGCCTTCCATATGGCGATATCAGGCGCAAACGTCCAGTTCCGGCGCTGCGTTCGGACCCTGTGGAGCATTATGCCAATCGCCTGACATTATTGCTTGCCGTGCACTTGTTTCGCCGGAAACGATTTGCTACACGCCGCGAGCCGGTCGGTTCCGGCTCTACCACGTGCGGTCGTGGCGGAATTGGTAGACGCGCAGCGTTGAGGTCGCTGTGGGGCAACCCGTGGAAGTTCGAGTCTTCTCGACCGCACCATTTTCCTTCCCAGATCCCGATTGTGCAAGCTCCGCCCGCTGCGGGCCGGGCGCATTTCGTTTGATATTCCCGCGCTTTACGCCACTTTCTTTTTGAGCGTCGGATTCTCCCAAAACCGGTTTCCCCTTTGGGTCCGATGCTCTAGACCTGATTTGCACCTTTTCCGGGATTCTTGTGGCGGGAGGCGCTGGTGGAAGGCGAGCACGAACGGACGATTGGCGCCAGGGCCGCCGAGGAGCACCACGCCGACATCTATGGCGAGGACGGCGCCGTGCTTTCGTCCTTCCTGGCGCGGATTGGCGCGGCGATCGCCGACCGCGACACGCTGACCCTCAAGCATGAAGTCGACGACCTGCACCAGTCGGAACTCGGCGACCTGCTCGAGGCGCTGCATCCCGAACAGCGCCACGCGCTGGTCGAGCTCCTGGGCGCCGATTTCGACTTCTCCTCGCTGACCGAGGTCGACGAGGCGATCCGTATGGAGATCGTCGACAGTCTGCCCAATGCGCAGATCGCGCAGGCGGTACAGGAGCTCGATTCCGACGACGCCGTCTACATTCTCGAAGACCTCGAGAAGGAGGATCAGGACGAGATCCTGTCGCAGCTGCCGTTCACCGAGCGGATCAGGCTGCGCCGCTCGCTCGACTATCCCGAAGAGACGGCCGGCCGCCGCATGCAGACCGAGTTCGTCGCGGTGCCGCCGTTCTGGACGATCGGCCAGACCATCGACTACATGCGCGACGACCAGAATCTGCCCGAGCGCTTCAGCCAGATCTTCGTCATCGATCCGAGCTTCAAGCTGCTCGGCGCCATCGACCTCGACCAGATCCTGCGCACCAAGCGTTCGGTCAAGGTCGAGGAAGTGATGCACGAGACGCGGCACGCCATTCCGGCCACCATGGACCAGGAAGAGGCTGCACGGGAATTCGAGCAGTACGATCTTTTGTCGGCCGCTGTCGTCGACGAGAACGAACGGCTGGTTGGCGTTCTGACCATCGACGATGTTGTCGACGTCATACAGCAGGAGGCCGAAGAAGACTTGATGCGCATGGGCGGCGTCGGCGACGAGGAGCTTTCCGACAGCATCTTTTCGACCTCGCGCTCACGCGTTCCGTGGTTGCTGATCAACCTTCTGACCGCGTTCCTGGCGGCGTCGGTGATCAGCCTTTTCGACCGCACGATCGAACATATCGTCGCACTGGCGGTGCTGATGCCGATCGTCGCCGGCATGGGCGGCAATGCCGGCTCGCAAACCATGACCGTCACCGTGCGGGCGTTGGCGACCAGGGATCTCGACATCTACAATGCCGGCCGCATCATTCGCCGCGAGATGGGTGTCGGCTTCATCAACGGCATCGTCTTCGCCATCCTGATCGGCATCGTTGCGGCAGCCTGGTTCCGTGACCCCAATCTGGGCGGCATCATCGCGGCGGCGATGATCATCAACATGTTCGTGGCCGCTCTGGCCGGCATCCTGATCCCGCTGCTGCTCGATCGTTTCAAGATCGATCCGGCGGTCGCTTCGGCAGTTTTTGTCACCACGGTTACCGACGTCGTCGGCTTCTTTGCATTTCTCGGCATTGCCACGTGGTGGTTCGGTGTGCCCTGAAGGCATGCCTTTTGGCTTAATTGACTTTTACGTAAATGCCGTGCGAGGCTTGCGCGGGGCGCCATGTCGATTCCGGCATGGCATGGGTTTTGGTTCGGGACATAAGGGCGACGCCGGCATGGCGATCGCCCCTTGGTTTCGGCGTGCGGGAGTGGCAATGCGAGAATATTATTCGATCACCGAGTTGACCCGCGAGTTCGACGTGTCGACGCGGACGCTGCGCTTTTACGAGGACGAAGGGCTGGTGCAGCCGGTGCGGCGTGGCCGCACGCGGCTGTTTCGCCCCTCCGACCGGCACCTCATCCGTCAGATCATGCGCGGCAAGAGGCTTGGCTTCTCGATCAACGAAATCCGCGAGATCATCCAGATGTACAAGGAGCCGCCCGGCGAAGTCGGCCAGCTCAACCTGATGATCAAGCGCATCGAGGAAAAGCGCGAGGATCTCCGGCAGAAGCGCCGCGATCTCGAGGAGACGCTGGCTGAACTCGACCAGGCCGAGGAATCTTGTGTGGAGCGGCTGGTTGAGCTTGGCGTGAATACCTGAGCGGACTGGATTCTGTCGCGCGTTAGCGTTCGGAATTAGCGGAGACGTCTATTCCTTCGTCATCCTAGGGTCTCCGCGACGGAGCTGCGCTCCTGCTTCGCCCTAGGATGACGAGGTTCGCAAGACTTAGGCTAATCGCCGAAGTGTGCACCTGTCAAACCTCTCCGCGATGGAAACCAGGGGCGCCAGCTCAGATCCAGCGGCGCACGCGTTTGGCGTAGTCGCGGTACTTCTTGCCGAATTTTGCCGCCAGCACCTTTTCCTCGCCTTCGATCGCCATTTTCTGCGTGGCATAGGCGGCGATGAACGCGAGTGGCAGGAACCACACGATGCCCGAGACAAAGGCGACCCCGATCAACAGCAGGGTGTTGGCCAGATACATCGGATTGCGGGTGATGCCGAAGGGACCCGTGGTGACCAGGTGATCGGGCACAGCGTTCGGGTTCAGCGTGGTCTTGGCGCGGACCATGGTGCGGATCGCGGTGACCCAGAGCGCGGCGACGGCAAACAGCGCCACCCAGCCGGTGGCGAAAAGAATATCGCCCAGGAGGTCACCGATCCAGGGCAGGGGATAGAGCAGGCCCAGCGCGATGCTGATGGCGATGGCGGCGGTGTAGATCAGCGGCGGCCACGGTATGAGCCCCGGCTTCGGCTGGTTCTCGGTCATTTGACCCCTTCCTCCATCAACTTGCTGTCGGTCTTGGCGGTACACATGCCGGCGAGATCGGACAGATGCGTCTTCCATTCCGCAGTCTGGTCGTTGTTGTAGAGCCGATCAAGCGTTGCCTCGCCCTCGAGCGTATCGAGCATGCAGACACAGTAGCTCGTACAGAACTCGGTGTCGCGCGACTGCTCGCAGGACAGCTGGCAGGTTTTGAGGAAATTCACCTGCGGGGTTTCGACCTGTGCCGGCATGATCTGCGAGAACAGCCACATGCAGCCGATCAGCAATGGCTGGTGGATCAGGTAGAACGCCAGGCTGTGCCGGCCGATAAAGACCAGCGGGTTGGCCCAGCGACCGGGCGCCAATTCGGCAAGCCGGGCAAGTACGCCTGAACCGGCGGCAAGTTTCGTCACCGCGATGCCCGCAAGCACGGCGCCGAACCATGGAAACAGCGGAACGTAGTCGTTGGAGCGTGGATTGTTCGCCGACAGGCCGACCCACCACAGCCATGGGTGATCGAACGCCTCGAGGCGCAGATAGACAGGCGCCGCGATGACGAGCGCGGCGACGACAAGCGTCAGCAGTGCCGGCAGCCGCAGAAAGGCGAGGCCGAGCAGGCTGGCCAGCGCGATCTCGTGCAAGATGCCGAAGAAGATGAATCCATCCGGCGTGGCGATACGGGTGACGACCGATATCGCGATCGCGGCTCCCGCGACCATGGCGAACCGCTTCCAGAAGCCGTTCCAGCGGATTTGTCGGCCATGGGCGAGGTACAGACTGACGCCGACCAGGAACAGGAAGGTCGAAGCGATGCAACGCGCGTAGATCTTCCACCAGCCGAAGGCGGTCAGGCCGGGATCGGTGTAGCCGAAGAACTCCAGATCCCAGGTGAAATGGTAGCTCGCCATGGCGATCAGCGCGATGCCGCGCACGATGTCGATAGCGACGATGCGCTTTGGTCGATCCGGAACGGGTGCGGTCGGCGTTTGGATGCTCATGGTCTCGCATTCTGATTCAGCCCCGCTGGAGGACTATCACGGTTGCCCGGCACAAAAGAAGACCGGCAACTCTGCCGACAACCCGGATCAGCCGCGGCATTGGGCCAGTGCAGGGAAGCCTTTGGCCGGCTTCGCTTTTGCCGGATGCGCGTCGGTTTCCTCTTATTGGCGCTGGGATCGCCACGTCAGATTTGACCCGGTGAATCTGCTTCGGGGAAAGCAATGTCCACCCATGTGCGCCATCCAATCTGGCTGCCGGCTCTCAAGGCCGCGGACGCGCGCACCTTCGCGTCGCTCTATGCGGTCGAATCCTTCGCCCGCGCCACGGTGTCGAGCGTCATCCCGATCCAGGCCTACGAGATCCTGCACAACGAGCAGATCGTGTCGATGCTCTACACAGTCGTGGCGATGCTCGGGCTGTCGGTGACATTGTTCATGCCGATGCTGATCCGCCGTTTTGCCCGGCGCTGGGTCTACACGGCAGGCGCCTGCCTGCTGGCCGTCGGCTCGCTGTTCTTCGTCACCGACACGCTTGCCGGGCAACTGGCCGGCATGCTGTGCCGGGTGATGGGCGCCAGCGCGCTGTCGATCACGCTCAACCTCTACATCATGGACCACATCCGCAAGACCGACTTCATGCAGGCCGAATCGCTGCGCATGGCGTGGTCGATGCTGGCCTGGACCGGTGGGCCGACGCTCGGCATCTTCCTCTACACGCGCTTCGGCATCTATGCCGCGCATGGTACGGTCGCGGTGTTCGCGTTTGGCCTGCTGGCGCTGTTCTGGACCTACCGCCTCGGCGACAACCAGTCTATCCGTCCGGGCAAGACGCGCCCCGTCAATCCGCTCGCCAATATCGGCCGCTTCGTGGCGCAGCCCAGGCTCAGGCTGGCTTGGCTGATCGCCTTTGGGCGCTCCTGCTTCTGGACGACGTTCTTCGTCTATGGGCCGCTGTTCATGGTCATCACAGGTGAGGGCAAGCTGGCCGGCGGCCTGCTGGTTTCGGCCGGCAACGCGCTGTTGTTCATGGCGATTTTCTGGGGCAAGGCAGGAAAGCGCTTTGGTGGCCGCGGGACCATGACATTCGCCTATTTCGCCATGTCGGCCGCGCTTTTGGCGGCGGGCTTCGTCGGCGAAACCGTGCCGCTGCTTACCGGCGCCTTCCTGCTCTGCGGTGCCTTCTTCACCATTGCGCTCGACGCCCTCGGCTCGACCGCCTTCATGCGCTCGGTGCGCTCCTATGAAAGATCTCAGATGGCAGCGGTCTACCGCACCTATCTCGACTTTTCCGAGTTGACGCCGCCGCTGGTCTATTCAGTGGCGCTGGCCTTCTTCGGCCTGGGCTCGGTGTTCGTCACGCTCGGTCTGCTGGCGGCGGTCTGCGGCTTTGTGACGTGGCGCTATCTGCCAAAATCACTTTGACCTTCATGGCGCATTCGCAATGGTCACCGGCGGAATTTGGTTTGCCGGAAGCGAGGATTCTGCCTATAGTCACCGGTGTCGCCGGTTCCATTTTGGAGCCAAGAGGGAATGCGGTGAGGGCGAATTTCGCCCAATGCCGTGGCTGCCCCCGCAACTGTGTGCGGTAGTCCTCTCCATAAACCACTGAGGATTTTTTCTTCGGGAAGGTGGGGAAGGACGCTGATCCGTGAGCCAGGAGACCTGCCGGCGACAGGAAACTGACTTCGATGCCCTCGGGTGGAGGGCGAAAGGACAAGACATGACTACCGCTTCCGTCTCCCTCGGCACCTCCGTCTCCTCGCAGTCGCGCTTCATGCAGCTCGCTCTTGCCGCGCTGCTCGGCGTTTTCGTGATGGGCTTTGTCGGCTTCTCGCATATCGATGCGGTCCACAATGCGGCTCACGACTATCGCCATTCGATGGCGTTTCCCTGCCACTGACGAGGGGCTGACATCATGAACCTGTTTCGCAACGTCGTGTTCATCGCGGCGATCGCAGGGCTCGTGGCCGGCGTCGTCCTCGCCTGCCTGCAAGCCTATGCCACCGTGCCGCTGATCCTGAAGGCGGAAGTCTACGAACAGGCGGGCGGCGGGCATCACCATGACCATGCCGCTCCGGCCGCAACGGATAGCAATGCCATGAGCACAACTGCACCGGCGGGAGATGCCATGAGCTCTGCTGCCCCGGCGGCGGAAGCCGCTCCGGCAGACGAAGGCTGGGCGCCGGCAGATGGTTTCGAGCGTTTCGCCTTCAGCGTGCTTGCCAACATCGTCACCGGCATCGGCTTCGCCTTGATCCTGGTCGCGGTCTCCGAATTCGCCGGCGGCATCGGTGGCTGGCGCCAGGGCGTGTTCTGGGGCCTGGCCGGCTTCGCCGTGTTCACGCTGGCGCCTGGCCTCGGCCTGCCGCCGGAACTGCCGGCCATGCCGGCCGCCGATCTCACCCAGCGCCAGATCTGGTGGTGGGCGACGGTGGCGGCAACCGCTGCCGGTCTCGGCCTGATCGCGTTTCGCAAGTCGCTGCCGCTGGCGATCCTTGCCGTCCTTTTGATCGTCGTGCCGCATGTTGTCGGTGCACCGCAGCCCGACAGTTACGAAACGGCGATTCCGGAAGGGCTGCATCACCAGTTCGTGGTGGCGGTGACCGTGACCAATCTGGTGTTCTGGCTGGTGCTCGGCGCGGTCGTCGGTGTGGTGCGTGGCCGCTTCACCGGCACCGCGACCAGCCTGCGCGACAGCTTTGCCTGATCGCAAGACACTGACCTTCCTCATCGGCGGTGCGCGCTCCGGCAAGAGCGCGCACGCCGAAATTTTGGCGACCGCCTTGCCGCCGCCCTGGACCTATATCGCCACGGCGCAAGCCTATGATGACGAGATGCATGAACGCATCGCGTTGCACCGATCGCGGCGCGGCGAAGGCTGGACGACCATCGACGCACTGCTCGATCTCGCCGGTACGCTTGCCGCCTTGCCGGAGGATCGGCCGGTGCTTGTCGACTGCCTGACGCTGTGGCTGACCAACCACATGCTGGCCGAACACGATTTCGAGCTGGAATGCCGGCGATTGACGGAGGTGCTGTCGCGGCCGCGCGGGCCCTGGTTCGTGGTGTCCAATGAGGTCGGACAAGGCATCGTGCCGGACAATGCACTGGCGCGCCGGTTTCGCGATGCCGCCGGCCGGCTCAACCAGCAGGTCGCCGCCGTCGCCGATACGGTGCTGCTGATGGTGGCGGGGCTGCCGCTCAAGGTGAAATGACATGACCGACATCGACGATAAGGACGAAGAGCGCCATCGCGCCAAGATGGCCAAGCGCAAGGCTGTGCAGGATGCCGAGGTGGCGAGCAAGACGGTCGAGAAGGGATTGCTGATCGTCAACACCGGTCCCGGCAAGGGCAAGACCACGGCTGCCTTCGGCCTGGCGCTGCGGATGCTCGGCTACGGCAAGCGCGTCGGCGTTGTCCAGTTCATCAAGGGCAAGTGGCACACCGGCGAGAAGGACGCCTTCGCCGCCTTCGGCGACCGCGTCGTCTGGCACGCGATGGGCGAGGGGTTCACCTGGGAAACGCAGGACCTGAAGCGCGACATCGCCGCCGCCGAAGCCGCCTGGGCCAAGGTGCTCGAACTGATGGCCGATCCGTCGATCAGCCTGCTGGTGCTCGACGAACTGAACATTGCGCTGCGCTACGACTATCTCGATCTCGACAAAGTGGTTGCGGCGTTGAAGGCGCGGCGTGAGGGCCTGCATGTCGTGGTCACCGGCCGCAACGCCAAGCCGGCGCTGGTTGAGGCCGCCGACCTCGTCACCGAAATGGGCGTGACCAAGCACCATTTTTCCGCAGGCGTGAAAGCGCAGCAGGGGATCGAGTTCTGAGCGTTTCTTACCCTCCCCACAAGGGGAGGGTGAAGTAGATCACGCCACGATGACCATGACCGCGACCAACCCAAACAGCGCGATCAGCAGATAGTCGGCGACGCGATAGAGTTTCAGCGCTCGCCTTATGTCGACGCTGTCGGCCTCGCGCCGCCCACCTTCGCCCATGAAGACGTCGTCCACGAGCACGCCGCCGTAGCTGCGCGGCCCGGCGAGCGCCAGGCCGAGCGCACCGGCCATCGCCGCTTCCGGCCAGCCGGCATTGGGTGAGCGGTGTTTTTTCGCGTCGCGCCACACCGCATGCCAGGCATTTTTCGCATCAGCGCCTTTGACGAAGAACGCCGCCAGCACGATCAGCAGCGCCGTCAGCCGCGACGCCGGCAGATTGATCCAGTCGTCGAAGCGCGCCGCCGCCCAGCCGAAGGCCTCGTGGCGCGGGGTGCGGTGGCCGATCATCGAATCGGCGGTGTTGGCGGCCTTGTAGGCGGCGCCGCCGGCCAGGCCGCCGACGCCGGTCCAGAAGGCGGGGGCGACGATGCCGTCGGAGAAATTCTCAGCCAGGCTCTCGATCGCGGCGCGGCAGACGCCGGCCCTGTCGAGCGTTTCAGGGTCGCGGCCGACGATTCGCGAAACGGCAAGGCGGGCCAGAGCGAGGCCACCGGTGTCGAGCGCGTCCGCCACAGCCTCGACATGCTCATAGAGGCTCTTCTGCGACAGAAGCGACGTTGCCAGAAGGGCAGTGATGACCAGGCCCATGGGAACGAACCAGAACAGGATCTGCACGCCCAGGCCAATTATCGCCGGCACCAGCACGATGACCAGCAGCGCCTGGACACCACGCTTGCGACGCAGCGCGTCGGGATCAGTGGCGCGGTTGAGCCTGCGGTCGAGAAAGGATATCAGCCTGCCGAACCACGTCACCGGATGGCCGATGGCGCGAAACAGCCAATCGGGGTAACCGAGGGCGAATTCGACGGCCAATGACAGGAAAGCGATCAGGACTGACATGAAGCTTCTTAATGGGGCGGTTGTGGACCATGGTGGAAGTCTTGGCCGCGCGAGGGCGCTTTTCCCCAACGCCCTGCTGCCATTCGTCGACCTCTCGACCGGTATCAATCCGCACTCCTACCCGCTTTTCGACCTGCCCGCCACCTCGCTGTCGCGGTTGCCGGAAGCCGCGCGCACGCGTGAGCTGACAGAGATCGCTGCCAGTGCCTATGGGGCGCCGTCGCCAGCCAATATCGTGGCGGCACCGGGCACGCAGATCCTGTTGCCGCGCGTCGCCTCGCTGATTACCCCCGGAAGGGCGCTGGTGCTGGGTCCGACCTACGCCGAACATGCCCGCGCAGCAGTGATCGCCGGGCACGCGGTGACCGAGGTCGGCGATTTCGCTGACCTGGCGGACGCCGACCTTGCCATCATGGTCAATCCGAACAATCCAGATGGACGTGTCATCGCGCGCGACCGGTTGCTGGCTCTGGCTGCCGGATTGCGCGCCAAGGGCGGGCTGCTGGTTGTCGACGAGGCGTTCATGGATGTTGGGCCGCGCGAGCATAGCCTCTGCGGCGATGTCGGCCAGGGCGGCGTCGTCGTGCTGCGCTCGTTCGGCAAGTTCTTTGGTCTGGCCGGCCTGCGGCTCGGTTTTGCGCTTTCCGATCCTGTGACGGTCGAACGGCTGGAAACACAATTCGGGCCATGGGCCGTCGCCGGCCCGGCGCTGGAATACGGCATTCGCGCGCTTGCCGATATCGGCTGGCAGGACGCGATGCGGGCGGCGCTGGCTGATGAATCGGCGCGGCTCGATGCGCTGTTCGGCCGCTTCGGTATTCCCGTTATGGGTGGCACCACGCTGTTCCGTTTTCTTCGCCTACCGCATGCTGCCGATTTGTTTGCCGCGCTCGGCGGGCGCGGCATTCTGCTTCGCCATTTTGCCGATCGGCCTGACGTTCTGCGCGCCGGCCTGCCGGGGAGTGAGGAGGAATGGCAGCGGCTCGAGACCGTTCTTGCCGAATGGGCGTCGCGGCGCGAGCTTCAATCGAAGGGTTCGAAACAATGATCCATGTCTGCTCGCTGGCAAAGATCGAGGAAACGGTGGCCAGGAGCGGCGCCGACCGCATGCTGTCGCTGCTTGCCGCCGGAACGGCGGTGGTCCGGCCGGCCTCGATATCGAAAGAAAATCATCTGCATCTGGTCATGCATGACATCGCGGCGGCGCAGGACGGCATGACCATGCCCGGCGAGGAGCATGTCCGCAACCTGCTCGATTTCGCGCGCCGCTGGGACCGGGCAAGGCCGATGCTCGTGCATTGCTATGCCGGCATCAGCCGCTCGACGGCTTCGGCCTATATCATCGCGGCCGCATTGGCGCCGAAACGCGACGAGGCCGAATTGGCGCGGACGCTGCGGGCGCTGTCGCCCTCGGCAACACCCAATCCGCGACTGATCGCGGTGGCCGATGCGCTGCTTGATCGCAACGGCCGCATGATCGAGGCGATCGAATCGATCGGCCGCGGTGCGGATGCCTTTGAAGGCACGCCCTTCGCGCTGAGGATCGACAGCTAGCTGCCCCCATGTCGTTGTTCGATTATCGGGTGCCTTCATTCGCCCAATCTTCATGCCCGTGCCGTATCCGGACAATGAACACGTCGTCGTCGGCTTCGATCCGGTAGACGACAAGATGGGCTTTGAAGGGATGGATACGCATCGGTGGCGCCAATTCAAGCCGCTCCCGCGCTATTCGGGGACTGGCAGCGATCAGGTCAAAGATCGTGAACAACTCGTCATGATACTGTCTGGCCTGCACAGCGCCCGAACAGGCGCACCCCTTGCTCGGCAATACCGACGATGTCCTCTTCCGCAGCTAAAGAAAGGCGAAATCCCACTACCCATTGCCGGATGGCTTTTCAGCGCGTTTAACCGCCTCCGTGAAAAGCGCGTCCCTGGATCGATTGCCGATGCCACTCTTCAAGCCATCGTCGACAAAGCGCTGCATGGCGGCAATCTTGTCATTGCGCTCCTGATCCCGACGGATCAAATCGCGCACATAGTCGCTCGCGTTGGCGTAACGGCCCGTTTCGGTTTGCGCCTCCACCCAATCTTTCATCGGGTCGGGCAATGATACGTTCATCGTTGCCATACTGGCCTCCATATCTCGTCCAGTATGGTCCGTTTTGGCAAAGTTTGTCAAAATCTCTTGTGCGGAAATCTCTTGTCCAAAAGCGCGATTGTCAGATACGCCCTCCGTCGCCTGGTTTGTTCAAGAGGACAGCGCTTGCCTTTCGATGCCAGACCACTGGTTTGGAGGCTACGTCAACCAGTCCGCGAGCTTCGCCTTGCGCACATCCCGCAGCAGGCTGATGAAGCCGTCGGCCTGATATTCCGCCGTCAGCCGGCCCTTCTCCGCCGTCGCGATGCTGGCATCGCCGACGACGCCGTTCGGGTTGAGATCGCTGGCGATCCAGGCGAAGGCATGGGTGCCGGTGTGGCGCAGGAGCGAAAGTTCGTTTTCGGCTTTGGCGACATTGGAAACGAAATTGTCGGCCTTGGCCATGTCGACGAGGTCCGGCCGGAAATGCAGCATCAGCGAGGTCTCGACATCGCCGCCATGGATGCCGTGGCGGTCCTCCAGTTCGGTGTACATGCCGGCCGGGCGGCCGAACCGTTGCCAGCTGGTCTTTACCGCCAGCATCTTTCCGCGCACGCGCAATTCGCGCGTGACGATGCCCATGATCTCCTCGTTGCCGCCATGCGAATTGACCACGACCAGCTTGCGCACGCCAGCGCGCGCGATCGACAGGCCAAGCTCGGTCCAGGCTTCGATCAGCGTCGTTGCCGGCAAAGTGAGGGTGCCCGGCGCGTGCAGATGTTCGTTCGACTTGCCCACCGCCTGAACCGGCAGGATGCGGATGTCGAGATCGTCGGGCAGACGCGAAATGACCGTGTCGAGCATGCCGTTCATGATCGAGGTGTCGGTCGAGACAGGCAGATGCGGGCCATGCTGCTCGATCGCCGCCACCGGCAGCACGGCGATCGTCGCCTCCGGATCGATCGAGGCGTATTCGGTGGTCCGGTAGTCGCCCCACCACACGCGTTTCTTCGCAACAGTCATGTCATGCCTCTTCGATGAACGGCCAGACCTAGCGCGGCGGAGGTTGTCTGTCGATCACCCGGCCGCGATAGCCTCGACCTCGACCTTGAATTCGGGTCGGGCAAAGCCGGAGACGATCATCAGCGTCGAGGCCGGCGCGGGGCTGGAAAACAGCCGGTCGCGGACATCCATATAGGGCCGCAGATGCGCGCGGTCGGTGACATAGGCGTTGATACGGATGATGTCGCGTAGGCCCAGCCCGGCTTCGCCGAGGATCGCTTCGATGTTGCGGAAGCAGAGTTCGGCCTGCGCGCCGGCCTCTTCGGGAATCTGGTCGTCCGCGGTTATGGCAACCTGACCCGAGCACAGCACCAGCCGCTTTCCAGGCGGTACCTCGACGCCGTGGCTGTAGCGGGCAAAGGGCGGCTTGATCGACTTCGGGGTGAGGAATCTGAACATGGCAATCTCCTGGGTGCCGCCAGCCTAAAGCCGGACCCATTACACCTTCAAGATGGCGGTGCATGTTGCCCGGGCGATTGTGGACAGCCGTTCAAAAAATAGGCACGATGCCTTTCGTACAGCATGACCCGTCCGCGCTTGGCATGGCAACGTCTTTCAAGCGGGCGGCCCCGGCGCCAGACGCCGGTGGCATGTGTCTTGCTTCTTGAATCTTTGGTGTCGAGCCTGGCGCGTGGCGCGCCGGAGCAAACAGAGGGTGGTGTGGATGTACGGAAAACAGAAGATCTCGGTGGCGGCGGTGGCCCTGCTTGCAGCCAGCACGCTGGGTGCTGCTGCGAATGAGAAAGTCACCTTCGGCACCAACTGGTTGGCCCAGCCGGAGCATGGTGGATATTATCAGTCCGTGGCGGACGGCACCTACGCCGCCTGCGGCCTCGACGTCACCATCATGCAGGGCGGTCCGCAGGTCAGCGGCCGACCGCTGCTGCTGGCCGGCAAGATCGATTTCTACATGGGCGGCAATCTGCTGTCGGCTTTCGATGCCGTCCAGCAAGGCATTCCCATGCGCGTGGTGGCGGCGGACTTCCAGAAGGACCCGCAGGTCATCATGTCCCACCCCGGCGAAGGGCTCGACAAATGGGAGGACCTGAAGAACGCCGACCAGTACATATTGGGCGACGAGGGCGTGCAGACCTTCTTCCAGTGGATGGTCATCGAACTCGGCTTCGACGCTTCCAAGCGCGCGCCCTACACCTACAACACCGCTCCCTTCCTCGCCAACAAGAAGTCGATCCAGCAGGGCTACGTCACCTCGGAGCCGTTCGCGGTCAAGAAGGAAGGCGGCTTCGTGCCGAACCAGTTCCTGCTCGCCGACTATGGCTGGGACACCTATTCGACGACGATCGAGGTGATGCAGGATACGATCGACAAGAAGCCGGAGGTGGTCCAGTGCTTCGTCGATGGCTCGGCCAAGGGCTGGTACAAATATCTGTACGGCGACAACAAGGCCGCCAACGACATGATCAAGAAAGACAATCCCGATATGAGCGACGAGCAGATCGCGTTCTCGATCGAGCAGATGAAGAAGTTCGGCCTTGCCGATTCCGGCGACACCGAAAAGCTCGGCATCGGCGCCATGACCGACGAGCGGATCAAGAATTTCTACGACAAGATGGTCAAGGCCAAGGTCACGCCAGCCGGCATCGACATCAAGAAGGCCTACACGCTGACCTTCATCAACAAAGGCGTCGGGCTCGAGCTGAAGAAATAGGCCGGTCCCGGTATGATAAGGGAAAAGGTGGCGCAAGCGCCGGCTGCATCGGGTGCGGCCCCGACGCTTCTGGCGCTGCGTGGCGTCGGCAAGGTTTTCTCCAACGGCGTGACGGCGCTCAACGATGTCGACCTGACCATCAGGGAAGGCGATTTCCTCAGCCTGCTCGGGCCGTCGGGTTGCGGCAAGTCGACGGCGCTGCGGCTGATCGCCGGCCTGTCGACGCCGACCTCCGGCGTGCTCGACTGGCGCGGCGGCGGCTCAGCTGACCGCTCGAACATCGGCTTCGTCTTTCAGGAGCCGACGCTGCTGCCCTGGGCCAACATCTTCGACAATGTCTGGCTGCCGCTGCGGCTGAAAGGTATTTCCCGTGCCAAGGCGGCACCTGCGGTGACGGAAATGCTGGCGCGGGTTCACCTGACCGGTTTCGAAGACGCGGTGCCGCGCGAACTGTCCGGCGGCATGAAGATGCGCGTCTCGATCGCACGCGCCATGGTGACCAAACCGCGCGTGCTGCTGATGGACGAACCGTTCGCGGCACTCGACGAGATCACCCGCTTCAAGCTCAACAATGATCTCCTGGAACTGTGGCAGGACGAACGCTTCACCGTCGTCTTCGTCACCCACAGCGTCTTTGAAAGCGTGTTCCTGTCCAACCGCGTCGTTGTCATGGCGGCGCGGCCGGGCCGGGTGTTCGACGAACTTGCCATCGAGGCCTCCTATCCGCGCGATGAGGCGTTTCGCACCTCGCCCGACTATGCGGCACTGTGCCGTCAGGCTTCCGATGTGCTGGTCAAGGCCATCAATTCAACAGCAGGCGCGCATCATGACGGCCATTGACGAGCGGGCGCTCGAACTCGACCCCGAGGAGGCGCGCCGCGTGCGCCAGGCGCGGTTCGAGCGGATCGGCCGATGGGTGCTGCCGCTGGCGATCATGATCCTGGCGATCTGGCTGTGGGATCGCATCTGCGTCTGGAATGAGATTCCGCAATACATCCTGCCACGCCCGGGCGTGGTTCTGTGGACACTCTACAACGATGCCGGCTTGCTGTTTTCCTCGCTGCTGGTGACCTTGCGCATCACCTTCCTCAGCCTGGCTCTGGCGGTCATCGGCGGGGTCGGGCTGGCGGTGCTGTTCGCACAATCGAAATGGGTGGAGATGTCGTTCTTCCCCTTCGCCATCGTGCTGCAGGTGACGCCGATCGTGGCGATCTTTCCGCTGATCAACATCTATGTGAACGACCAGACGACCAAGCTTCTGCTGTGCGCCTGGATCGTCGCCTTCTTTCCGATCCTGTCCAACACCACGCTTGGCCTCAACTCCGTCGACCGCAATCTGCGCGACATGTTCAAGCTCAACGGCGCGACGCGCTGGCAGCAACTGCGCTATCTCAGGCTGCCGGCCGCGATGCCCTATTTCCTCGGTGGGCTGAAGATCGCCGGAGGCCTGTCGCTGATCGGCGCGGTGGTGGCGGAGTTCGTCGCCGGCACCACCGGCCAGTCGTCCGGCCTTGCCTCGCGCATCATCGAGGCCGGCTACCGGCTCAACGCGCCGCGGCTGTTCGCGGCGCTGTTCCTGATCTCGCTGACCGGCATTTTGATCTTCCTCGTGCTGTCGCTGATTTCGCATCTCATTTTGCGGCGCTGGCACGAAAGCGCGCTGAAGCAGGAGCGCTAGGATGACTGAAAGGTTGGCGCGAAGCGCCCCCCTCTGTCCTGCCGGACATCTCCCCCTCAAGGGGGGAGATTGGCTGTTGTCACGACCTTCGCCAATCTCCAACGTTGAAAAAAAAGATCCGGCGCGGACGCTGCCAATCTCCCCCCTTGAGGGGGAGATGTCCGGCAGGACAGAGGGGGGCAACGCTTGATACCAACCTTCGGCTCTTACCATCTCGCCAATGTTCGCCTTCATCGCTCACTGGCACCAGGCCTTTCCGCGCCCTTCGATGCTGACGGCTTCGGGCTTGCCGACATCGCTGTGGCCGACGGGAAGATTTCCAGCATCACCGCGCATGGCCGATCCGCCGATGCGATTGACCTCGCCGGCCGTATAATCCTCCCATGCTTCGTCGACTGCCACACGCATATCGACAAAGGCCATATCTGGCCGCGGAAACCAAATCCCGATGGCACCTTCATGGGCGCGCTGAATGCCGCCGGAGCCGATCGCGTGGCACGCTGGAGCGCCGAGGATTTGGCGCGGCGGATGGATTTTTCACTGCGCTGCGCCTACGCCCATGGCACCCGGGCGCTGCGCACCCACATCGACAGCGTCGCGCCGCAGGAGGAGATCTCCTGGCCAGTGTTCGAGACGATGCGCGAGGCATGGTGCGGCCGTATCGAATTGCAGGGCGCCTGTTTGCTCGGCATCGAAGGCGTGCGCGACAAAAAGTGGTTCGACAGACTGGCAAAAAGGGTTGCCGCGGCAAAGGGCGTGCTCGGTGTCGTCACCTATATGGTGCCGGACCTCGAAGAACTGCTCGACCATGTCTTCGCGCAAGCGATCAAGCATGGCCTCGATCTCGATTTCCATGCCGACGAGACCGATGATATCTCCGCCATATCGTTGAAGAAGATCGCCGAGGCCGCTCTCTGGAACGGTTTCGAAGGAAAGATCCTCGTCGGCCATTGCTGCTCGCTCGCGCGCCAGCCGGACCTCGATGTGCTCGATACGCTGGACAAAGTGGCGAAGGCCGGGCTCGCCGTCGTCTCGCTGCCGATGTGCAATCTCTATCTGCAGGACCGGCGCGGCGACCAAACCACGCCGCGCTGGCGCGGTGTGACGCTGCTGCACGAGATGAAGGCGAGGGGCATTCCGGTGGCAGTCGCTTCCGACAACACGCGTGATCCCTTCTACGCCTATGGCGATCTCGACATGCTGGAGGTCTACCGCATGGCGACGCGCATCCTGCATTTGGACCATCCGGTCGCCGACTGGCCGCAAGCGGTCACCGCGACGCCGGCCAAGGTGATGCGGCTTGATGGCTTCGGCACGCTTGCCGCCGGCGGCGATGCCGATTTCATCCTGTTCAAAGGCCGAAGCTGGACGGAATTGCTCTCGCGACCCGAATCGGATCGCATCGTGGTGCGCGGCGGCAAGGCGATCGACCGGCAATTGCCCGACTATGCCGAACTCGACGAACTGATGGTGGGATAATGGACGTTTCGGCGCTCAAACGCGATCTCGAAGGCCTGAAGGTCGACGACAATCCGGCCATCGTCCAGCAGAAGAGCCGCGATTTCTACTGGTACAGCCCGGTGTTGAAGCAGCAGTTGGACCATGTCACCGGCGACCTGATCGTGACGCCGAAGAACGAGGCCGAACTGATCCGCGTGCTTGCCGCCTGTCACCGCCATGGCGTGCCGGTGACGCCGCGCGGCAGCGGCACCGGCAATTACGGCCAGGCGATGCCGCTCTCCGGCGGCGTCGTGCTCAACCTTGCCGAGATGAACGAGATCAAGTCGATCGCGCCAGGTCGCGTGGTGACCGGGCCGGGGGCCATCCTGGCCGATATCGACAAGGCAACGCGGGCGCATTCCGGGCAGGAACTGCGGCTGTCGCCGTCCACCTACAACACCGCTTCGATCGGCGGCTTCATCGCCGGCGGTTCGGGCGGCGTCGGTTCGATCAATTTCGGCGGCCTGCGCGATTTCGGCAATGTGCTGCGCCTGCGTGTGGTGACGATGGAGGCCGAACCGAAAGCGCTCGAACTCACCGGCGAGGATCTGCACAAGGTCACCCACGCCTATGGCACCAACGGCATCATATCGGAGGTCGAGATGCCGCTGACCGCGGCCTATGAATGGATCGATGTCATCGTTGGCTTCGACGCTTTCATGGATGTCGCCCGGTATGGCAATGCGCTGGCATGTCAGGACGGTATCCTGACCAAGCTGATCACGCCGATAGCCGCACCCGTGCCGCAACTCTATTTCAAGCGGCACCAGAAGTTCCTCCGGGAAGGGCAAAGCATCTGCGTCGTCATGGTGGCGCGGCACGGGCTGGACGCTTTCCTTGCCTTCACCCGCCGTGCCGGTGGCGAGGTGATCTACAATGCGGCCACGGCGACGCCGGACGAGAAAAAGGGCCTGCCGCCGGCCTATGAATTGGCCTGGAACCACACCACGCTGAGGGCGCTGCGCGTCGATCCTTCGATTACCTATCTGCAGTCGCTCTATCCCTTTCCCAACCAGCTGGCGCTGGTCGAGAAGATGGATGCGATGTTTCCCGGCGAGGTGTTCTCGCATCTGGAGTTCGTACGGCTGGACGGCAACATCACCTGCTTCGGCCTGCCGCTGGTCAAGTTCACCACCGAGGCGCGGCTCGACGAGATCGTGCGTCTGCATGAAGCGAATGGCTGCCCGATCTTCAACCCGCATCGCTACACGCTGGAAGAGGGCGGCATGAAGCAGACCGACGCGGTGCAGCTTGCCTTCAAGCGCGAAACCGATCCGCAAGGCCTGCTCAACCCCGGCAAGATGATCGCCTGGGAGAACCCGGACTATGACTACCGGTCGGGCCGGACATTCCTTTTCAAGGGGCTGCAGAGGGCAAGCTGATGACCAGCGTGTGGCGCTGCACCCCCCTCTGGCCTGCCGGCCATCTCCCCCTCAAGGGGGGAGATCAGACTGCCGCGCTGCTTTCGCTAACCATCAACGTCGCAGATAGGCAGCAACGCGGAAACCGCCAATCTTCCCCCTTGAGGGGGAGATGCCCGGCAGGGCAGAGGGGGGTGCCTCGCGCTGACCTGCAGGATGTCCTCCGATGAACATCCTCGTCCTTTACGCCCATCCGGTCGAGACCAGCTTCAATGCCGGCCTGCACCGCATGATCGTAGAGCGGCTGACAGCGGCGGGCCATGCGGTGGACGACTGCGATCTCTACGCGGAGGATTTCGATCCGCGGATGACGCGCCAGGAAAGACTGGACTACCACAGCCAACGCGGCGCCGCTGACGCTGCCGCGCCTTATGTCGAACGCCTGCTGCGCGCCGATGCGCTGGTGCTTTCCTATCCGGTCTGGAACTATGGCTTTCCAGCGATCCTGAAAGGCTTTTTCGATCGCGTCTTCCTGCCCGGCGTGTCGTTCAAACTGGTCGATGGCAAGGCGCAGCCGTCTCTGCACAACATACGCAAGGTTGCAGCGGTGACCACCTATGGCGGCAGCCGGTTCCGCGCCATGCTGATGGGCGATCCGCCACGCAAGCTGATCAAGCGCATGCTGCGCGCCACCGTAAAACCGGGCGCGCCGGTGAGCTATCTCGCGTACTACGCGATGAACCTGTCTACCGACCAAACGCGCAAGGCCTTCATGACCAAGGTCGCGGCCAGCATGGATGCCTTCTGATGCGCGCGCTGGTGGTTTACTGCCATCCGGTGCCCGAGAGCTTTTGCGCGGCCATCCGCGACACCGCCGTGGACGTGCTGACGCGACGAGGCTGGGAGGTGCGGCTGCTCGACCTCTATGCGGAGAAATTCGACCCGGTGATGGGCTGCGATGAGCGGCGCTCCTACAATGACCAGGCGCCGCAGGACCCGGCACTGAAGCCGCACTTCGAACTGCTCAACTGGGCCGAGGCGATCCTGTTCGTCTATCCGACATGGTGGTACGGGCTGCCAGCGATGCTGAAGGGCTGGCTCGACCGGGTGTGGGCGACGGACGTCGCCTTCAAGCTGCCGGCCGGCAAGGGACGGATCAAGTCGCTGATGACGCATGTGACCAAGGTCGGCGTCATCACAACCTGCGGCGCGCCGACCTGGTGGAGCGTCGTCGTCGGCCAGCCGGGACGCAAGACCCTGCTGCGCGGCATGCGGGCGCTGTGCGCGACGCGCTGCCGGACGTTTTTCCTGGCGCACTATCTGATGGATGCCTCGACGCCGGCAACGCGGGCGGCGTTTCTGGCGAAGGTGCGGGCGAAGTTGGAGCGGTTTTGAGGGAATTGGCGTCCTTCTCCCCGCTCCACGGGGAGAAGATGCCTGCAGGCAGATGAGGGGCAGCACGAACATTGCAGAGGTTGGCGCCGCCCCTCATCCGGCCCTTCGGGCCACCTTCTCCCCGTAAACGGGGCGAAGGAAGAGGGGTGCTACATCCTTGTCCGTTCTGACTTCGGATCATACATCGGCTTCAGCGACGCTTCCGCCGCAAAGCGCTCGCCGGCGATCTCGATCTCGTAGGTTGAGGCCAGCACATCCGCCTCGCTCTCGCCCTTGCAAGGCACATAGCCCAGCCCAACGGCGCCGCCGAGATGATGGCCGTAATTGCCTGAAGTGATCGGGCCGACGATCTTGCCGTCGCGCAGGATCGCCTCGTTGTGGAAGAGCAGGGGCTCTGGATCCTTCAGACGGAACTGAACGAGCCGGCGTGACAGGCCGGCTTCCTTCTTGCGCAGCACGGCTTCGCGGCCGATGAAGTCGCCCTTGGCGGTCTTCACCGCGAAGCCAAGGCCGGCTTCCAGCACATTGTCTTCATCGGTGATGTCGTGGCCGAAATGCCTGAAGGCCTTTTCGATGCGGCAGGAATCCAGCGTGTGCAGGCCGCAGAGTTTCAGGCCGACATCCGCACCTGCCTCCTCGATCGCCTCGAAGACATGAGCCGCCTGGTCGGTCGAGACATAGAGTTCCCAGCCGAGTTCGCCGACATAGGTGACGCGATGCGCGCGGGCCAGGCCCATGCCGATCTCGATCTCCTGGAACGTGCCGAACGGATTTTTATCATTGGAAAAATCGTTGGGGCTGACCTTCTGGATCAGCTTTCTCGCGTCCGGGCCCATCAGGCAGAGCACGCTTTCGGCCGCCGTCACGTCGGTGATGACGACGAACTCGTCGGCGACGTGCTTGCGCAACCAAGCCAGGTCGCGCTGCAGCGTGGCGCCGGGGACGACGAGGAAGAAAGCCGTTTCCGACAGCCGCGAGACCGTCAGGTCGCTCTCGATGCCGCCGCGCTGGTTGAGCATCTGGGTGTAGACGATCTTGCCCGGGGCGACGTCCATGTCGTTGGCGCATAGTCTTTGCAGGAAGTGCCGAGCGTCGCGGCCCTCGACACGGATCTTGCCGAACGAGGTCATGTCGAACAGGCCGACGCCATTCCTGACCGCGAGGTGTTCTTCGCGCTGGTTGTCGAACCAGTTCTGGCGCTTCCAGGAATAGCGGTATTCGCGCTCCTGGCCCTCGCGTGCGAACCAATTGGCGCGCTCCCAACCGGCGACTTCGCCGAAAACGGCGCCGCGCGCCTTCAGATGCTCGTGCAGCGGCGAACGCCTGACATTCCTCGAGGTCGCCATCTGGCGGTAGGGGAAATGGTCGGCATAGAGCAGGCCGAGCGTTTCGGAGACGCGCTCCTTGAGGTAGCGGCGGTTCTTCTGGAACGGCTGTGCGCGGCGGATGTCGACTTCCCACAGGTCGAAGGGGGCTTCGCCATCGTTGATCCACTGCGCCAGCGCCATGCCGGCGCCTCCGGATGAGACGATGCCGATCGAATTGTAGCCGGTCGCCATCCAGTAGCCGGCCAGTTCCGGCGCCTCGCCGAGATAGTAGCGGTCGTCGGGCGTAAAACTCTCAGGACCATTGAAGAAGGTGTGGATGCCGGCGGTCGCCAGCATCGGCATGCGGTTGACGCCCATTTCGAGGATCGGCTCGAAATGCTCCATGTCCTCAGGCAGTTGGTCGAAGCAGAAATCCTCGCTTATGCCGTCCATGCCCCACGGCTTGGCCACCGGCTCGAAGGCGCCCAGCATCATCTTGCCGGCGTCTTCCTTGTAGTAGGCGCACTCATCGGGCACGCGCAGCACCGGCAGACGGGTGAGGCCGGGGATCGGTTCGGTGACGAGGTAAAAATGCTCGCAGGCGTGCAGCGGTATGGTGACGCCGTTCTGCGCTCCCAGTTCGCGGGCCCACATGCCGGCGCAGTTGACGACGATGTCGGCCTCGATCGTGCCTTGCTCTTCGCCTTGCGCCCAGGACACGCCGGTGACGCGGCCGGCCTTGCTGTGGACCTTGGTGACCTTGACATTCTCGACGATGGTGGCGCCGCGCTGGCGCGCGCCCTTGGCCAGGGCCATGGCGATATTGGCGGGGTCGCACTGGCCGTCGAGCGGCAGATGCACGGCGCCGACGACATCGGAAACATTGAGATGCGGGTACATCTCGCTGACTTCCCTGGGCGAAATCTCGCGGACATCGACATCGAAGGCACGCGCCAGCGATGCTTGCCTGTAGATCTCGTGCTTGCGCTCCTCGGTCAGCGCCACGGTGATCGAACCGACCTGGCGCATGCCGGTGCCGACCTCGGTCTCGGCTTCCAGCTTGACGTAGAGGTCGGCGGAATATTTCGCCAGCCGCGTCATGTTCTGCGAGCCGCGCAGCTGGCCGATCAGGCCGGCGGCATGCCATGTCGTGCCCGACGTCAGCTGTTTGCGTTCGAGAAGCACGATATCGGTCCAGCCAAGCTTGGCCAGGTGATAGGCGACCGAACAGCCGGAAACGCCGCCGCCGATGATGACCGCCCTTGCTTTGGCGGGAACTGCCTTGGCGGTCATGCTGCCTCGCGACGGTAGCTGGAAGCAAAGCGGCGCAGACGAAGTGCAGCTTCCTGCAGCACCGGTTCGGGCTGGCAGAGACTGATGCGAATGTGGCCGGCGGCCGCCTCGCCGAAGCTGGAGCCGGGCATGACGCCGACCTTTTCCTTGTCGAGCAGGGCCCAGGCGAATTTCTCATCGTCCGGTTCGACGGCCGAGATGTCGAGCATGACATACATGCCGCCCTCCGAACCGCGCACGGTCACGTCGTTCATGCCCCGCACGGCGTCGAGCAAGACGGTGCGGCGTGCCGCGTAACGTTCGGCGATCTCCTTGACGCCGTAACGGTTCTCCAGCGCCTCGGAACAGGCGATCGAGATGAAGGCCGGCAGGCCGTAGGTCGTCACCAGATTGAGATTGATCATGAGCGTGATCATCTCCTCCGGTCCCGTCAGCCAGCCCATGCGCCAGCCGGTCATGCCGTGGCTCTTGGACATCGAATTGATGACCAGCGTGCGCTCGGCCATCCCTGGCAGCGAGCGCGGCGAGACGTGCTCGCCGCCGCCGAGCGTCCAGTAGACTTCGTCCGACAGCAGCCAGAGGTCGTGCTCCCGGCAGACTTCTGCCAGTTGCTCCAGCCGCTCGCGCGAATAGACCGCACCTGTCGGATTGTTCGGCGTGTTGATCAGGATAGCGCGCGTGTTCGGCCGGATTGCCGCGCGGATCATGTCGGCACGTGGCTGGAAGCCATCCTCGGCCGGTGTCTCGACGACGGTGAAGTCAGCGCCTGCGGCGCTGAACGTGTTGGGATAGGTGGCATAATAGGGCGCCACGACGATGGCGTGGTCGCCCTGGTCGAGCACGCCCTGCACGGCCGCATAGAGTGCGGCCTGGCCGCCCGGCGTGGCGATCACCTGATCCGGCGACGTCTCGACGCCGGTGCAGGCGCTCGAGGCCGCCGCCATCGCCTTGCGCAGGCGCGGCAGGCCGGGAAGCGGGGTGTAGTGATGATTGCTGCCGCGAACCGCGGTCACACAGGCTTCGATCGTCTGCGAAGGCGTGTCGAAATCATGGTCGCCGACCGACAGCATGATGATGTCTTCGCCGGCCTCCTTGCGCGTCCAGGCGGCGAAATGGACTTCCCAGCCGTCCTTGCCCGAAGGCACGATGCCGGAAATGCGCGATGATGGTCTAGGCATGCAAAACTCCCGAAATTTCGTAGCCGGCCTGTTCGAGCCGGTCGCGCAGAGCGGCGATGTGCGGTGGTCCGACTTCGCAGCAGCCGCCAACGATGCTTGCCCCAGCCTCGACCCAGCCGATCGCCTGGTCGGCATAGGCATCCGGGCCAAGGTCGTGACGAGCGTGCAGCACATCGACGGTGCCGCCGTGCTTGAGTGCTTCGGTTGACGTGAAGCCATTGGCGTAGGCGCCGACCGGGCCGCCGAGGCCGATCAGTTCAGGCAAAGCCGCGGCGATTGCTTCCGGCCGGCAGCAATTGACCAGCCGCGCGGCGACTGCCAGGCCGTCGAGCGCGCTTGCCGCGGTGGCTATCGCTTCGCCGCTGCGCAGCCGCGGCTTGCCGTGGTCGGCCAGCGTCCACGACACCCATACCGGCTTGCCGCTTTCCGATGCCGCGGTGACCGCCGCGCGGGCTTCGTCCGCCGACGCCATGGTTTCACACAGGAACAGGTCGACGCCATCGGCCTGCTCGGCAACGATGCGGCGGTAAATATCGAGCGTGTCCTCGAAGGAAATGGTCAGTGCCGGTGCATAGCTGCCGAAAAGCGGCGATAGGCAGCCGGCGATGGCTGCATCGCCGGCCTCGTCGCGGGCCTGTCTGGCCAATTCGATGCCGCGCTTCTGCAACGGCTTGAAGAGGTCTTCCGCGCCCTCGCGCGCCAGGCGTTCGGGTGTTGCCGAATAGGTGTTGATGGTGATGACACGGGCGCCGGCACGGATGAATTCCGCGTGCAGGTCGCGCACCAGATCCGGTTCGTCGATCAGCACCCGGGCTGACCATAGCGGCGTCGGCTCGGATTTGCTGCGGCGGACCAGTTCCTGGCCCATGCCGCCATCGGTGAGGATGATTTTCTTCATGCGCGCAGCCTTTCGTTCTTCGGATCCCACAACGGTTCATCCTTCTGCACGATCGCCTGAAAGCGGTCACCGAAGATTTCGACCTCGACTGATGTGCCTGGCTCGGCCAGATCGGCGCGCAGCATGCCGAGCGCGATCGACTTGTCGACCCGGTGGCCCCAACCGCCGGACGTCGTCTCGCCGACGATCTTGCCGTCATGCCAGAGCGTCGACACCGAAGGGGCGTCGCAGTCGCCCGGGTTCTCTATAACCAGCGTGACGAAGCGCTTCTTCACGCCTTGCTGCTTTTCGTTCTGGAGTGCAGCCTTGCCACGGAAATCGGGCTTGTCCCATTTGACGAAGCGCTCCAACCCGCCCTGCAGGATCGAATAGTCGGTCGACAGGTCGCCCTTCCAGGTGCGGTAGCCTTTTTCAAGCCTGAGTGAATCCAACGCATACATGCCGAACGGCTTCAGCCCATGTTGCTGGCCTGCCGCGCAGACGGCGTCGAAGATGGCTGATGTGTCGTCCACCCTGGTGTGGATTTCCCAGCCGAGTTCGCCGGCGAAGGAGACGCGCACGAGTTTGGCCCAGCGACCGGCGATCTTTGTCTCCTGATGCGTCAGCCATGGCAAAGTGAGGTCGGCTTCGCAGACATCGGCGAGGATTTTCCGCGAGTTGGGGCCGGCCAGGATCTGGGTCGAGAATTCCTCGGTCCGGTCGATCAGCCTGAACGGCGCATCCTTGGGCATGCGCGATTTCAGCCATTCGAAATCGTGCCACTGCGCGACCGCCGCGGTGATCAGCGTCATCAGGTTGTCGTCGTGGCGCACCACGGACATTTCGGTGACGATGCGGCCCTTGTCGTCGGCGAAATAGACGAGACCGATGCGGCCTGCCTTCGGCACCAGCCCGGTGACCTGCAGGCTCAGCCATTCGGCGGCACCGGGACCGTCGAGGTTGAAGCGCGAGAAGCCCGGCAGGTCCAAAATGCCGGCGGCATCGCGCACGGCCAGGCACTCCTCGCGCACGCGATGATGCCACGGTCCGTCGCGGCGGAAGGTCAGCGTGGCTTCCTCGGAAATGTCATCGCCGTCTTGTGCGTACCAGGTGGCACGCTCCCAGCCATTATAGGCGTCGAAGCGGCCGCCGAGCGCCTTGATGCGATCATGGATCGGCGACAGCTTGCGGTCGCGGCCTTCCGGCCAGGCATGGCGCGGGAACTGGATGGCATATTCGTTGCCGTAGATCTCCATGCCCTTGGCGACGCAGTAGTCCGGCGCCGAGGCAAAGGAAGTGAAGCGGCGCGGGTCGCACGACCACATGTCCCATTCGGTCCGGCCCTCTGTCACCCATTCGGCCAGCACCTTGCCGGCGCCGCCACCCTGGGCAATGCCGAAGGTGAAGACGCAGGCCTCGAAGGCATTGGGAACCCCGGGCATCGGGCCGATCAGCGGGTTGCCGTCCGGCGTGTAGGGGATCGGCCCGTTGATCACCTTGGACAGGCCGGCGGTGCCAAGGATCGGCACGCGGGCGACGGCATCGGCCAGATAATGTTCCAGCCGGTCGAGGTCGTCGGGGAACAATTGAAAGGAAAAATCCTCCGGCATCGGGTCGTTGTGGCTGGCCCAATGCGCGCGGCAATTGCGCTCATAGGGGCCGAGATTCATCCCGTTCTTCTCCTGGCGCAGATAGTAGGAGGTGTCGACGTCGCGCAGCAGCGGCAGTTTCTTGCCCTGTTCCTTCGACCATGCCGCCAGTTCGGGAATCTCCTCGAACAATATGTACTGATGGCTCATCACCATCATCGGCACGTCGCGGCCGAACATCCGGCCGACTTCGGCGGCGCGGTAGCCGGCGGCATTGACGACGATCTCGCAGCGGATCTCACCTTGCGCCGTCTCGACCACCCACTCGTCGTTCTCGCGGCGCACGCCTGTGACCGGGCAGAAGCGGATGATCTTCGCGCCCATGTCGCGCGCGCCCTTGGCCAGCGCCTGGGTGAGCTGCGCCGGATCGATGTCGCCGTCGCTCGGGTCGTAGAGCGCGCCTTTCAAATCATGCGTCTCGATGAAGGGATAGCGGCGCTGGATCTCGTCGACGCCGACGATGTCGATGTCCATACCCTGGTAGCGGCCCATGCCCTTGGCGCGCTGAAATTCCTGCATGCGCTCTTTCGTGTGGGCAAGGCGCAGCGAGCCGGTGACGTGATAGTTCATGGGATAGTCGACCGCGTCGGCCAGCCCGCGATAAAGCTCGGTCGAATAGCGCTGCATGTTCATCAGCGACCAGGACGAGGAGAAAGTCGGCACGTTGCCGGCGGCATGCCAGGTCGAGCCCGAAGTCAGCTCGTTCTTTTCCAAGAGCACGCAGTCGGTCCAGCCCGCCTTGGCGAGATGGTAGAGCGCGGAAGTGCCGACGGCACCGCCTCCGATGATCACCACGCGCGCCGTGCTCGGCAAACCCGCCATGTTCTTCTCCAAACTTGAACTCAATAGACGGGTGGTGAAACCACCCAGATGACAATTGCAGGCTCCGCGCCCGGATTGCGCCAGCGGTAAGGCTTGCCTTCAAAGCGAAAGGAGTCGCCTTCGCCAAGCCGATGCCAGACACCTCCGATCTCGATGTCGAACAGCCCGGAGGCGACGTATCCAGCTTCTTCGGTCGGCCGCTGCGCCTCGGCCTTCAGTTCCGCGCCCGGCGCGAAGACCGAACGCACCATCTCGAAGCTACCGCCGAGATCGGGCGACAGAAGCTCCTCCACCAGGCCGGATTCGCTTGTGCCAAGCGTGCGGCGCCTGCCAGCGCGCACGACCACGCCGCGCTCGCTTTCGACAGGTACGTCATGGCTGAAGAACAGGCTGATCGGCACGCCGAACAGTTCGGCGAAGGCTCGGAGGTCACCGAGCGACGGCGTCGACAGACCGCGCTCGACCTGGCTGACCCAGCCGACCGAACGGCCAAGCTTCGAGCCGATCTCGGCGAGTGTCAGCCCGCGCGCCTTGCGCAGGGCCCTGATATCGCCGGCCAGCACGCGTTCGTCAGGTACCTGCAATGTTCTAGCGGTAGTCGAAGGCAAAGCGCTCACTTTATGAAAAAATCTGGCCAAATTTCATGAGAAGTCAAGCTCATGAAAAAATCAAGTAGATTTTCACGGATGCACAAGATTTGCTTGCGCGATTTTGACGGTTCATGCAAAGGCTCCGCCGAGAGCGGCGAGTGGGGACGTCCGATCGAGACAAAGGGTAAGGGACGGCCCATGCTGGAAAATAACCCCCGAATTGCGGGCGATGCCGAGATTGTCGACGAGGCGATCCTGTCGCGCCGTTCGGTGCGCGCATTCCTGCCCGACATGGTCGACGACGAAACCATCCGCGCCATTCTGGCGGTTGCGGCGCGTGCCCCATCCGGCACCAACATGCAGCCATGGAAGGTCTATGTCACCAAGGGCGAGAGCAAGCAGCGGATATCAGACGCCATTCTCAATTCCGGCATTCGCGCCGAAAAAGCTGATTGGGACGAGTACCGGTATTATCCCACACAGTTCTTCGAGCCGTATCTGACCCGCCGCCGCGCCAACGGTTTCGGCCTCTATGGCGCGCTCGGGATCGGTCGTCGCGAGGTCGACAAGATGCGCGCCCAGCACGACCGCAACTTCGTCTTCTTCGACGCCCCGGTCGGCATGATCTTCACCATCGACCGCCGCCTCAACCAGGGCTCATGGATCGACTACGGCATGTTCCTGCAGAACATTATGGTCGCAGCAAGAGGCAGGGGTCTGCACACCTGTCCGCAGGCGGCCTTCGCGCCCTATCACCGGCAGATCAGGCCGGTGCTCGACATTCCGGACGAAGAGATCGTCGTCTGCGGCATGGCGCTTGGTTATGAAGATACGTCAAAACCTGAAAACGCCTTCCGCACCGACCGCGTGCCGCTGGAAGAGTGGGTGACGTTCAGCGAATAAGCCAGCCAGCCTCATTCGGTATTCATCTGTGCGCCGTGGCCGCTGACATGGGCACCGTCCTGTGGCGTCAGCTTGAGGTAGGCAAGCAGCGCGCAGAGCGTGATGATGCCCTCGATGACGAACAGGATGCGGAAATCGTCGGCGACGGCTGGACCGCCGCCGGCCAGAAATGACAATACCGCCGCAGCCAGGCCGACGCTGATCGCCACCGCCAGCTGCCATAATATGTAATAGAGCGCGCTGAAGCGGGCGAGCTGCTCGGGCGCGATGTCGGAATAGGCGAGATTGCCGGTCGAGGCCCATTGCGCGGAGCGGAAGACGCCGAAGACGAAGATGTAGGTCAGCACGATCCACACCGGCGTCGTCGCCTGCATCAAGGCGAAGCCGGCGACCATCACGGCGACGATCGGGGTGTTGTAGACCAGCACGCGGCGAAAGCCGAAACGGTTGAGGACACGCGGCATGAAGAAGCGCATGGCCACGGAGCCGACCGCGGCGACGAAGGTCAGCGATCCCGCCTGCACCGCGCTCATGCCGAAGCCGAGCTGGAACATCAAGGGCAGCAGGAACACCACCGAGCTGAGGCCGATCGTGTCCAGCCCGCCGCCGGTGAGGAACGAAATGCGGAAGGTACGGATGCGCAACAGCTCGAGATCGAGCAGCGGATTGCGCACGCGCAGGCAGTAGAACGAGGCGATGGTCAGGATGACCAGCGCCAGCGCCAGTTCTGCGGCGATGATGCCGCCCGCGGCATCCTTGGCAGCAAGCGAATCCATGCCGAAGACCAGCAGGACCATGCCGCTGCCGACCAGCAGGAAGCCCGGAAAATCGAACGGCGTGCGCACGGGCTTGGTCATCGTCGGAAACAGCGAGGCGGCAAGAATTGCCGCCGCCAGCGCGAACGGCACGTTGATGAAGAAGATCCAGCGCCAGGAAATGTAGGTGGTCAGCGCGCCCCCGACGAGCGGACCGACCAACGGTCCGGACTGGCCGGCCAGCGAGATGTACATGTTGATCTTCAGCGTTCGGCTGCGCGGAAAGGTCGACAGGATGACGACCTGGCCGAGCGTGCCCATCAAGGCACCGCCAAAGCCTTGCAGCGCGCGGGCGCCGACCAGCATCCAGATGTTGTCGGACAGCCCGCAGAGCGCCGACGAGGCGGCGAACACCAGCAAGGCAAAGCAGTAGACGTTGCGCAGGCCGAAGCGATCGGCGGCCCAGCCGCCAAGCGGCATCGAGATGATCAGGCTGGCGACATAGACGGTAATCAAGAGGCCGAGCTGGCTGGGCGGACGGCCGAGGCTTTCGCTGATGCCCGGCAGCGCGGTCACCACGACATTCTGGTCGAGGCTGGTCATGAACACGCCGCAGGCGACCGTCAGCGGCAGCAGGAGCAAGGCTCTGGCCGGCACATCGGCGCGATCCGTGGCGCCGGCGGATAGTTCTGCGGTCATGGAGATGTTCGAACCAAACGAATGTGCCGACTCTTGAAGAAGGGATTTCATATCCCTCGGGCCGGTTGGGCGGCCACGTTTTCGCACCATGGGCGCCGGCGGCCAGATTCTCTAGCGGCAGAAGCGGCTGGCGTTGATGCCAGATGTGGGCAACGCGGCCATCCGGCCGCGCCGCCTACTGCACCTCGTAGCCGACTTCCTCGCTGGCATGGCAGAGCGCCTTCCAGAACGAGCGTGCAAACGAGCGGAAGACATAGATGTCGAACTGGTCGGCGCTGGTGCGCTGGATCTGGGCGAAGATGTCGTGATGGGTGGTCGAGCGGCCGGCTCCAACAGGAAAGGCCGGCAGCGCGAAATCGATGGCGAAGAATTTCGCCAGCACCCATTCGGCCTTCGGCCCGGCAATGCGGATGGCGGTGCGGCCGTGCGAGAGGTCGGTCACAGTGCCAATGGCGGGGGTCACCACCTTGGCAAAGGCCGCAGCCAGGCCTTCGGCTTCATCGGCAACGGTGAACTTTCCCGGCGCGAAGCCGAACACCGATTTCACGCCATCGCTCAAGCCGCCGCCGGCGCCATCGGGCAGGGCAAGCCCGGTGACGGTGCGGACGGCTGCTATCAGCTTCTTCTCCTCGCCGGGCCACGCGGCGAGCTGCACGATCGAGCCCGGCCTTGTCTCGGTCAGGATGATCTCGACGCCGTGCTCGAAATTGCCGTGCGAGCCGACATGGAATTCAGGCTCAAGCGGCGACAAGGGTTCGGGTGATTGGCGCTCAACCATGCATGCGGCTCCCGTCCGGATCGAAGAAGTGGTTGGAGACGATCTCGACCGGTCCAAACCGGTTGCGCAAGGGATCGGAGACATGAGCGCGCGTGCCCTGCAGTGCCTTGCCGCCCTTGACCAGCGCCAGCGCGATATGCCTGCCGAGCGCCGGTGAATAGCAGCAGGCGGTGATGTGACCGATCGAGCCGTGCGGATTGGCCTCGTCAACCTCCTCGACGATGTGCGCGCCGCCATTGAACGGTAGGTTGTCGAGGGCGATCAGGCCGACCAGTTCCAGGCGGTCCGACGCGATCAGGCCTTCGCGGTCCATCATCGCCGAGCCGATGAACGGCTTCTTCTTCGACAGCATCCAGTCGAGATGCAGGTCGCGCGCCGTGGTGCGGCCGTCGATCTCGGCGCCGGTGACATGGCCTTTTTCGATGCGCATGGTGCCCAGCGCCTCGAGCCCGTAGGTGACCAGCCCGAACGGTTTGCCGGCCTCGACAAGCGCTTCCCAGACATGGGTGCCGTGGCCGGCGCCGGAATAGACTTCGAACGCCATTTCGCCGGAGAAGGACAGCCGGCAGATCATCACCGGCACGCCTGCTATCTCGCCGCGCACGAGGCCCATGAAGGGCAAGGTGGCATTGTCGACTGCGGTGCCGGTGACACAAGAGGCGAGGATCTGCCTGGCCTTCGGCCCGCCGATCGCGGCCCCCGCCCATTCGTCGGTCACCGAGGTGACGTGGACTTTCAGCTCCGGCCAGATCACGTCGAGGAAATATTCCAGATGCTGCATCACCTTGCCGGCATTGGCGGTGGTGGTGGTCATCAGGAAGTCCTGCTCGCCGAGCCGCCAGGTGGTGCCGTCGTCGAAGGCTAGGCCGTCCTCGCGCAGCATCAGACCGTAGCGGGCCTTGCCGACGGCCAGCGTCGAAAACATGTTGGTGTAGACGCGGTCGAGGAATGCGGCGGCGTCGGGGCCTTGCACGGCAATCTTGCCCAATGTCGAGACATCGACGATCCCGGCGCTTTCGCGTGTCGCCTTGGCTTCGCGCACATAGGCCTGCTCGACCGTTTCGCCTGCATGGCCGTAGATCATCGGGCGATACCAGAGGCCCGCTGAATACATGGTCGCGCCGTTGGCCAGATGCCAATCATGCATCGGGGTCAATCGTTCGGGCTTGAGATCGCCAAAACGTTCCGCCGCCAGCGAGCCGATCGACACCGGCGCAAAGGGCGGCCGGAAGCGCGTCGTGCCGACTTCGGGGATGGGCTTGCCCAGGGCTTCGGCCATGATGGCAAGGCCGGGCACGTTGGAGCTCTTGCCCTGGTCGGTCGCCATGCCGAGCGTGGTGTAGCGTTTCAGATGCTCGACCGAGACAAAGCCTTCCCGGTGCGCCAGCCGCACGTCCTCTGCCGTCACGTCGTGCTGGAAGTCGACAAAGCTCTTGCCCTTGGCCCTGATCTCGAACACCGGTGCCGGATCAGGATCGCCGGGCACGGCTTCCACCGCCGGCAATACAGAAGGCGCGCTGGGGCCACCGGCTGCGGCAAGGCCCGCGGCGCGGCCTTCGGCGATGGCTTCGGCGGTGGAGAAACTGCCGGTGAAGGCGCCGGCGCCGATCCAGCTCTGTGTTGGCTTCGGCGGCAGGAAGGCCTGCCGCGCGGCATTCCATTCCGCCTTGGCGCCGGCCTGGCTGGCCAGATGGATGGTCGGCGACCAGCCGCCGGACATCAGCAGGCAATCGGCGTGGATACTGCGGGCATCGCCGATGAGCGTGCCGTTGGCCATATCGAAGCGTTGCAGTTTGAGGCCGGACAGCGCCTTTCCACCTTCGGTGGCGACGACGGCATGGCCAGCGAAGATCTCGGCCTCGGCTTCCGCGGCCAGCTTGCGCATCTCCGGCGAAAGTTCCGGCCTGACATCGGCGATGGCGACGACCGCGGCACCGGCCTTCTTCAAGGCGACGGCCGCCCGATAGGCGCTGTCATTGTTGGTGAACAGCGCGATCCGCTCGCCCGGCAGCACGCCGAATTCGTTGGCATAGCGCTCGGCTGCATGCGCCAGCATCACGCCTGGCCGGTCATTGCCGGGGAACACGAGCGGCCGCTCGAACGCACCGGTGGCCAGGACCACGGATTTGGCACGGATCGCCCAATAGCGATGGCGCGGCTCGCCCTTGCCTGGCTGATCCTTGTGATCGCTGACCCGTTCCAGCGCGGCAAGCGTGTTGTTGTCGTAATAACCCCACACTGTGGTGCGCGGTAAAAGCCGGACATTGTCGCGGCCTGCGAGCTGGGCGACGGTGCGGCGCGCCCAATCGGCAGCTGGTGCGCCATCGATCGTTTCCCCGGACCAGTTGGCCGAACCGCCGAAAAGCGGCTCGAGATCGGCCAACATGACGCGCGCTCCCTGATCGGCGGCGGTCCTGGCGGCCATCAGGCCGGCCGGGCCGGAGCCGACCACCAGCACGTCGCAAAAGGCGTTCATGCGCTCGTAGCGGGCCGGGTCTTTCGCCGTTCCGGCGCTGCCGAGACCGGCTGCGCGGCGGATGAAGTGTTCGCAGAACATCCAGAAGCGCGTGCCTTTGAGCGGGCCGAACACCGGTCCCATGAAGGTCTTGTAGTAGAACCCGGCCGACAGGATGTTGCCGCCGAGCTGGTTGACGGCGTTGATGTCCCAGGCAAGCGAGGGAAAGCGGTTCTGGCTGATGGCAACCAGGCCGTCATGGATTTCGACCAGGGTCGCCGGAATGTTGGGCTCGCGAACCTCGCCCTTCAACACCGTCACCAGCGCGTTGGGTTCCTCGACGCCGGCAGTCAGCAGGCCGCGCGGGCGGTGGTATTTGAACGAACGTCCGTAAAGCGTGACGCCCTTGGCCAGCAGCGCCGACGCCAGCGTGTCGCCGGCATGGCCGGTGTAGGCCGTGCCGTCGAAGGTGAAGCGGATGGTTTTCAGCCGGTCGATGCGGCCGCCGGTATCGGCGCGGCGCGGGCTCATGCCTTGTCCTCCGCCTTGCGGCGCGCGGCGGAGCCATGATCGCCGCGCCCTTGATGATCACCGCGCACAAAGGCAACGCTGGAAATCTCATGCGTCAGCGTGTTGCGCACGACGCGCAGATGCGCGCGGCAACCGCCGGAATGCTGCCATATCTCGTTGTGGTCGCCGGCCGGGTTCAGCCGGTCATAGACATAGGCATTCCACGCCTCGAAATTCTGGGAGGCGGAGTCGGGACGCTCACGATTGCCGTCACCCTGATAGGTGAACTCGATGACGTCGCGCGGACCGCAATAGGGGCAAGTGATCAACATTGGACTCTACCTATTGCTAATGCAGCCGCGGGTTTGCACCCTGGCCCTTGTCGTCGATCACCAGGCCGCGGTGGAAGCGGTCGAGGGTGAAGGGGGCGTTGAGATCGTGCGGCTGGTCCTTGGCGATGGTCCAGGCAAAGCACCAGCCCGAGGCCGGCGTCGCCTTGAAGCCGCCATAACACCAGCCGCAGTTGAGATACATGCCGGGCAGGGGACCGGTGGTGATGATCGGCGAGCCGTCCATCGACATGTCGCAGACGCCGCCCCAGGAGCGCAGCATGCGCACACGGGCAAGGCCCGGAAACAGCGCCAGCATTTCGCTCATCACCTCGTCGACGACAGGCAAATTGCCGCGCTGGGCGTAGCTGTTGTAGCCGTCGATGTCGCCGCCATAGATGAGGCCGCCCTTGTCCGACTGCGACATGTAGAAATGGCCCATGCCGAAGGTGACGACGGTGTCGATGAAGGGTTTCAGCGATTCCGTGACGAAGGCCTGCAGCACATGGCTCTCGATCGGCATCGTCTCGATGCCGGCCAGCTGCATGACGCGTCCGGTGCTGCCGGCGACCGCCACGGCCACCTTCCTGGCGCGGATGTCGCCGCGCGAAGTGGTGACGCCTGATATGCGGTCGCCATCGCGCAGAAAGCCGGTGACCTCGCAATTCTCGATGATGTCGACGCCGCGCCGGTCGGCGCCACGCGCATAGCCCCAGGCTACCGCATCGTGGCGGGCGGTGCCGGCGCGGCGCTGCATCAAGCCGCCGACCACCGGGAAGCGCGCGCTTTCGGAGACATCGAGCGCCGGGATCAGACGTTTGATCTCAGCTTTCGTCATCAGTTCGGCGTCGACGCCGAGATGGCGCATGGCGTTGCCGCGCCTTGCATAGTCGTCGAACTGGGCCGGCGTGTGCGCCAGGTTCAGGCAGCCGCGCTGCGAGAACATGACGTTGTAGTTGAGCTCATGCGAGAGGTTCTCCCACAGCTTCATCGAGTGTTCGTAGAAGCGGGTGTTGGCCGGCAGCAGGTAGTTCGAGCGCACCGCCGTGGTGTTGCGGCCGACATTGCCGGAACCGAGCCAGCCCTTTTCCACAACGGCGACATTGGTGATGCCGTGTTCCTTGGCAAGATAATAGGCGGTCGCCAGCCCATGACCGCCGCCACCGATGATGATGACGTCATAGGACGCCTTCGGGTCAGGCTTGCGCCATGCCGGCTTCCAATCCTTGTTTCCCTTGAGCGCGTTCGCGAGCAGCGAAAAGGCCGAGTACTCTGCCATTGATGTCATCCGGTTCGGGCGATGCGGCAGACTATAGAGCAGGCCGCATCCGCAAAGCCAGTATTGCGCCATCGCCTTTCGACTGGCCGACGCTTGAGATGGATGGATGGGGGTGAGTGATCGGTGGCGCCAATGATCGGGTGGGCTCGCGATACGACGGCTTGCCCCATGATAGGGCCGTCTTTATCAAGGACAGGCTTTTTCAAATTGCCTTTGCCGCCGGTGAGTCGCCAACAAATCATGCTTTTCCGATTGCTTCGTCTCATTTTGATCCTCACGCTTGTCGTTTCGGCGCCGATGTCGTTCGACGCGGCTGCACAAGGGCTTGGCCAGGCGCCAGCCGGGCTGGTCGCCGACCAGCAGAAGATCCTGCAGGACCTGACGACCAAGACCGACAATCTGGAAAAGAAGATCCAACAGGAAGCCGATGAGGATAGCAGCCTCGTCGATATCCGCTTGCAGCTCGAGGAGTTGTCTCGGCAATCGCTGAACAGCGCACTGGCTTTCCGCACGCGTCTTGGCGAGATCAACAGCCGGCTTGAACAGATCGGGCCAGCGCCCGCCGCCGGCCAGCCGCCGGAGCCCGACATCGTCAGCGGCGAGCGCCAGGCGCTGGTGTCGGAAAAGGCGGAGATAAACGCCGTCATCTCGCAGGCCCAGTCCTTGTCGATCCGCATCAGCGGGCTGATCGACAAGATCGGCAATATGCGCAGCGAGTTGTTCCGCAACCTTTTGACCAAACGCTACGTGCTGTCGGATGCGCTGAGCCCGCAGGTTTTCTCCGACGCCAAGGACGAATACACCAATCTGTACAAGGCGGTGTCTTCCTGGCTGAGCTTCGCTTTCAAGTTCAAGTTCCAGGCGATCCTCGCAGCGACCTTCGTGGCGCTCGGGCTGGCGCTGGTGCTGCTGGTCGGCGGCAGGCGGCTGTTCGGGAGGGTGTTCGAAGCCGATCCCTCCAATGAGGACCCGTCCTATCTCAGCCGCTTATCGGTGGCTTTCTGGTCAACCTTGCTGCCAACGCTGGCGGTTGCCGCCTTTCTGGGATCGACGATTTTCTTCTTCAATTATTACAATGTGTTGCGTGGTGATATTGGCCTGTTCCTCAATGCATTGGCGACCGCCATCGGCGTGGTGTTCTGCGTCAACCGGCTGACCAATGCGGCGCTGGAGCCGCGGCTGCCGAACTGGCGCCTTATCCCGGTCGAAACGGGGCCGGCGCGCTGGCTGGTGCGCCTGACCACCGCCATGGCCGTGGTCATCAGCGTCAACACCTTCCTGTCGGTGATCAACGACAAAATGGGCTCGCCGCTGTCATTGACCATTGCCCGCAGTTTCGGCGCAACCATCATCGTCGGCGTCATCCTGATCCTGATGGCGATGCTGAGGCCATTCAAGGCGCGTGATGGAAGTTGGCGGCCGTGGCCGGCATGGCTGCGCTATACGGCGCTTGCACTCGGTCTTTTCACCATCGTCGCGGCGCTGCTTGGTTACATCGGCCTCGCTCTGTTCGTTTCGCTGCAGGTCGTCGTTACCGGCACCGCGCTGATCACCGCCTATATCGGTTTCCTGTCGGCACAGGCGATCGGCGAGGAGGGTGCTTTCGCCAACACCACCGTCGGGCGCTGGCTGTCGGCCAAATCCAGCTACGAGGATACGGCCCTCGACCAGCTCGGCCTTGTCGTCAGCGTTGCCATCAATGTGATGATCGTGCTGGTGTTCCTGCCGCTGATCCTGCTGATGTGGGGTTTCCAGCTGGGCGATATCCAGGCTTGGGCCTACAAGCTCGCAACCGGGATCAACATCGGGTCGGTGACCATTTCGGTGACCGGCATCCTCTCCGGCATCGTCGTCTTCATCATAGGCTATTTCCTGACGCGCTGGTTCCAGGGCTGGCTCGACGGTTCGGTGATGGCGCGTGGCAAGGTCGATACCGGCGTGCGCAACTCGATCAGGCTGGCGGTCGGCTATGCCGGCGTCGCGCTCGCGGCACTGGTCGGCATCTCGGCGGCGGGCATAGACCTGTCCAGCCTGGCGCTGGTCGCCGGCGCTCTTTCCCTCGGTATCGGCTTTGGCCTGCAGAACGTGGTGTCCAATTTCGTTTCCGGCCTGATCCTGTTGGCCGAGCGGCCATTCAAGGTGGGCGACTGGATCGTTGCCGGCGATGTCAGCGGCACAGTCAAGAAGATCAGCGTGCGCGCCACCGAGATCGAGACCTTCCAGCGGCAATCGGTGATCCTGCCCAATTCAAACCTGATCAACAACGCCGTCGGCAACTGGACTCACCGCAACAAGCTCGGCCGCATCGACATCAAGGTCGGCGTCGCTTACGGCAGCGACGTCAAGCAGGTTCATGCCGTCCTGCTGGAGATCGCCCGCAGCCACCCGATGGTGCTGAAGAACCCCGAACCCTTCGTGCTGTTTTCCAATTTCGGCCCTGCCGCCCTGGAATTCGAGATCCGCGTGTTCCTGGCCGATGTGATGAATGGCAACATCGCGCAGAACGACATCCGTTTTGCCGTCCTCGAAAAATTCAGCAGCGAACACATCGAGATGCCCTCGACGCCGCGCGCCGTGGTCGAGGCCCATAAGCCCAAGGCGTGGCCGACAGACGACGACAAGATCGAGGCCGACTTCGCCGAACAGGAGCAGATAAAGGCCGAAGCCGAGGCGGAGAAGAAGCGGCTGGTCAAGTCCCGCAAAACCAAGAAGCCAGATCCGGACTAAGCTGGGACTCCGTCGACCTTGATCCTGCCGGAACCGATTGCGGCATGAATGCGGCATTCAGTTGCGGTTCAGCTTCCATCTCCTATAAGCTCCCATGCAAAGGCGAAATTGCCTTGCGAAATGCAACAGAGGCGGTGGGAACACCGATATTGCACCATGTGGAAGTCTCTCGTCGCTGCCGTCGCCCTGGTCGCCGCCATCGGCTCGGTCCATGCCGCAAGCGCGGTCAACAAGGACGCCGAGACCCGCACGCTGGTCGTGACCGAGGGCGGCAGCAAGACCGACCTCGCGCTGGCTGGTGGCGAAACGGTTGAGTTCTGCCCGAATGGCTGTTTCGTCACCTTGCCGAACGGCGACCTCGAAGCTCTGACCGGTTCGGAAACCATCGAAATCTCGGGCGGCGTCGCCCGAATCAAGTAATTCCGGTTGGCATATCTTGAGAGGCCGGGCGTTTGCTCGGCCTTTTATCGTTTCCGGTAGCAGTCGCTTAACAATGACGCCGGAAATACCGTCACGGCAGCCGTCTGCAACCGGGCGTTTTAACGTTCGCTACGCCATCGCCCGCTATACCAGCCTCAAGACGCCGGAAAGCGGCGCGCAACTCTACGCGGGCAGGGCAGGACGGACATGGATGCGCGGTCGGACAGGAACGCAATACCGCTTGCGGTCGATCTCGACGGCACGCTGATCGCGACCGACCTGTTGTGGGAAGGGCTGTTCATCCTTCTCAAGATGAACCCGCTCTATATCTTCCTGGTACCGTTCTGGATCGCCGGCGGGCCGGCGCGGCTGAAGCAGGCAATCGCGCAGCGCATCGACATCGATCCGGCATCGCTGCCCTATCGCGAGGTGCTGCTTTGCCGCCTCCGGACCGAACACGCCGAGGGCCGCAAGATCGTGCTGGCGACCGGTACGCCGCGCAAGTTCGCCGACGCCATCGCGGCCCATCTCGGCATTTTCGACCAGGTGCTGGCCACCGATGGTCTCGCCAATCTCACCTCGGGCAGGAAGCGCGCTTCGCTGATCGCAGCCTATGGCGATGGCGGTTTCGACTATGCCGGCAACAGCCGTCACGATCTCCAGGTCTTCGATGCAGCGCGCAACGCGATCGTCGTCGCGCCCGACCGCCATGCCGCGCGCTGGCAGGCAGCGCATGGCGCCGAGACGATGCCGGCGCCGAAGCCGACTTTGCGGACCATCGTCAAGATGCTGCGTGTCCATCAGTGGCTGAAGAATTCGCTGATCGCAGTGCCGATGGTGCTCTCGCATGAATATTTCAACACCGACATGATCTGGCAATGCCTGCTGGCATTCGTCTCGTTCAGTTCGGTGGCATCGGCCATCTATATCCTCAACGATTTCTTCGACCTCGCGCTCGATCGCAAACACCTCACCAAGCGCAACAGGCCGTTCGCCAGCGGTGCGCTGTCGATCCCGTTCGGACTTGGCGCAATCGCGGTGCTTCTGGCGATCGGCATCGGCACCGGGCTGTTCCTGTCGCCCGAATTCATGGCTGTGCTCGGCGGCTATATGGTCGTCACGACGGCCTATTCGCTGTCGTTCAAGCGCATGCTGCTGGTCGATGTGCTGACACTCGCCGGCCTCTACACGATCCGCGTCCTGGCCGGTGCGGCGGCGACCGGCGTCGACGTCTCGTTCTGGCTGCTGGCCTTCTCTATCTTCTTCTTCCTGTCGCTGGCGCTGGTGAAGCGCTTCGTCGAACTGCGCACCACCGCCATTCCGCCTGGCGAGCGCATTGCCGGCCGCGGCTATCGCACCGAAGACCAGGAGATCGTCGCCCAGGCCGGCATGGCCTCGGCCTTCTCCTCGGCGCTGGTGCTGGCGCTCTACATGGACAGTGTCGCGGTGCGCGAGCTTTATCCGCATCCGTGGCTGATCTGGCCGCTGGCACCGATCGTGCTTTATCTCACCATGCGCGTCTGGATCCTGGCGCGCCGCAACGAGATGCATGACGATCCGGTCGTCTTCATCATCCGCGACTGGCGCAGCCAGATCGTTGTGCTGATCGGTGCAGTGATGCTGGTCATCGGGGGCTGGTAGGCATGGCCACTGAGCGGTTCCCGAGCTTTGGCCTTGCTACGCCGCCGGCGCCGCGCGCCATCGGTGCCGACGAGGCTATCTCGCTGCTGAAGGGCGGTCAGGCCAAGCCAGCGTCACTGCTTGCCTATGGCAATGGCCGCTCCTACGGCGATTCCTGCCAGAACGCGGCCGGCGCGGTCGTCGACATGCGCTCGCTGAACCGGATTCGTGCCTTCAACGCCGAAACCGGTGTTCTCGAGGCGGATGCCGGCGTGCTGTTGTCCGACATCATCGCCCACGCTGCCCCACACGGCTTCTTCCCGGCGGTTGTGCCCGGCACCCAATTCGTCACGCTGGGTGGCGCCATCGCAAACGACGTGCATGGCAAGAACCATCATCGGCGCGGGACATTCGGCTGCCATGTCGAGAGCTTCACGCTGCTCAGGTCCGACGGAAAGACCCACCGCTGCTCGGCATCGGACAATGCGCGGCTGTTTGCGGCAACGATCGGCGGCATGGGGCTGACCGGCCTCATCCTGTCGGCCTCGATCCGGCTGATGCGGGTGCATTCGCTCGACATCGTCGAAAAGGCGACCCCGTTTCGCGATCTCTGCGAATTCTTCGGCCTGGCCGAGGCGGCCGATCAGGCCAATGAATATGCGGTCGCCTGGATCGACCAATTGGCCGGCGGCCGCAACAGCGGTCGCGGCCTGCTGTTGTCGGGCAATCACGCCGAGCACGGCTCGCATGCCGCCTCGCGCGTCGGCGGCACTTTCTCGGTGCCGGTCCAGCCGCCGTTCAATGTGCTCAACCGGCCGTTCCTGACCGCCTTCAACGCTGCCTACAGGTGGAGGAAGAGCCGGGCAACCGTGCAGCGCCAGGCCGGATATCAGGGCTTCTTCTTCCCGCTCGACGGCGTGCGCGACTGGAACCGGCTTTATGGGCCGAAAGGGCTTTTCCAGCACCAGAGCGTGGTGCCGGAAGAGACGGCGCGCGAGGCCGTGCCGGCATTGCTGGCGGCTGCAAGGCAAGCCGGGCAGGGCTCGTTCCTCACGGTGCTGAAACGCTTTGGCTCCATCCGCTCGCCGGCGCTGCTGTCGTTTCCGCGTTCCGGCTACACGCTGACACTGGATTTCCCCAACAGGGGTGCCGCGACACTGACATTGCTGCGGGAACTCGACCGCATCACGGTCGAGGCCGGCGGCGCGGTCAATCCATATAAGGACGCCCGCATGGCCGCCGAGATATTCGCCTCGTCCTTTCCCGAATGGCGGCGGCTGGAAGCGCTCCGCGACCACGCCTTCATGTCTGACTTCTGGGCGCGCACCGCGAAGAGGTTGGATGCGCGACGAGGCTCGGTCGAGGCGGCCGAATAGATAAAACTCGAATAATTCCCGGTTAATCGATGCTTAATAACGCGATTTACTCAAAATATTGTTGGGACTTCACCAAATGTTTGCGGGTTTGTAGTAGGAATCGCGAGGGGGTGGCTTGGAACACATGAAATACATCGTCTTCATTCTCTTTACAGTGGTGACCAATGCCGCCGCGCAGCTGATGCTGAAGCAAGGCATGATGTCGCTCGGGCCGATCTCGTTTGAGGGCGTCAATCCGCTCGTCAAGTTGCTGCAGATCGTTTTCAGCCCCTGGGTGTTCTTTGGCCTGTGTACCTTCGTCATCTCGATGGCATCGCATCTCTATGTGCTGTCCAAGGTCGAGCTCTCCTTCGCCTATCCGTTCCTCAGCCTCGCCTATGTTGCCGTCGCCATCTTCGCTTATTTCGTCTTCCGCGAGGACCTCAATGGCTGGCGCATCGCCGGCATCGCCTTCATCTGCGTCGGCACGGTGCTGATCGCCCAAAGTGGCCGGGATTTGGGCGAGCGAGGGCATGAAGACCAGACGGCTTCCATCACGCCTGACAAGATCCAAGCAAACGAGATCGTTAGATGAGACATGTGATTTTCGGCGGCGACGGTTTCGTCGGCCGCCATCTCGCCCCGAAACTTGTGGCCGATGGTGAAGAGGTCGTCGTCGCCGATATCGTCAAGAGCGACCTGCCGCATTACCGCACTGTCCGCTTTGTCCAGTGCGACGTCATCGATCCGGCATCGGTCGCGGCGGTTGGGCTGAAGGCCGACGACATGGTCTATAATCTGTCGGCCAAGATGCTGTCGCCGATCCAGGTGCGCTCCAAGCGGCACGATTTCTTCTTCCCGGTGAATTTTCATGGGACCGAGCACATCATGCAGGCCATGGACAGAGCCGGTGCGTCAAAACTCGTCCACTACACGACCGACATGATCTACGGCCACACGGTCACGCAGCCGATGACCGAGGAGCACCCGGTGGCGCCGCTGGGCGAATATGGCTGGTCGAAGCAGAAGACAGAGGAGTTGGCGGCCGAATGGCGCAAGCGCGGCATGTCGATCTCGCTGTTTCGCCCGCGCCTGATCATCGGCCCAGGCCGGCTCGGCATCCTGGAAAAGCTGTTCAAGCTGATCGACTGGAATTTTCCGGTGCCGATGATCGGTTCGGGCAGGAACCCCTATCAGTTCATCTCGGTGTTCGACTGCGCCGAGGCCGCGCGCGCGGCCTGGAAGGCCGGCGTGCCTAATGAGGCCTATAATCTGGGTTCGCTCAACCCGCCGCCGGTCAAGAAATTGCTCGGCGATTTGATCCGGCATGCCGGCTCGAAATCGATCCTGATCCCGACACCGGGCTGGGCGGTCAAGTGCACGCTGGACCTGCTCGACCTCTTGAACATGCCGATCATGGACCCGGAACAGTATCTGATCGCCGACGAGGACTGCGTGCTCGACGTGTCCAAGGCCGGGCGCCAGCTCGGCTGGGTGCCGCAATATCGCGACGAGGACATGCTGATCGCCGCCTATAGCGAGTACCGCGCCAAGAAAGCCGGCCACGCAGTCGCCACCAAACATGTGCCCGCCGAATAGCGGCTCGCAAAAACAGCTTTCGTTGCGCTCGATCCTGGTCGTGCGTGCAGACAGGAGATTGAAATGACCGTCATGGCCAAGCCCGAACAGACCAATTTGCGCACCATGGTCAGCGCGCCGTCGCTGTCGCCCGCCACTATCGCCAAGCCCGATTTGATCAGCGTCGAGCAGGCCAAGGCGATGGACGTTGCCCGCATGACCGACCTGTTCAAGGCGCATCTCAACCCCGGCCAGCTGCACTTCATGAAGCTGCTCGGTTTCCACAAGATCAAGATCGAGCGTGCCGAAGGCATGTTCTACATCGACCAGAACGGCCGCAAGATCCTCGACTTCTTCGGCGGCTTCGGTTCGCTGGCCTTCGGCCACAATCATCCGCGCATCCTGGAAGCACGCAAGAAATTCCAGGAGGAGAAGCGCCAGGAAATCGCCATCGCCTTCATGTCGCAATATGCGGCAGCGCTTGCGCACAACATCGCCAAATGCTCGCCCGGCGATCTCGACATGGTATTTTTGGGCTCGTCCGGTTCGGAAGCGATGGAAGCGGCGGTGAAGCTCGCCGAGCGCGCGGCCGGTCCGAAGCGGCCGAAGATCGTCTATGCCGAGAATTCCTTCCACGGCAAGACCAAAGGCGTGCTGGGCATCACCGACGGGCAGCTTTACCGCGCGGACTTCAAGGTGGCCGAAAACACGGTCCGCATCCCGTTTGCCGACATCGAGGCGGTCGAGCGCCTGTTCCGCTCCGATCCGGAGGTCGGGGTCATCGTGCTTGAAACCATCCAGGGCGGTGGCGGCATCATCCAGGCGCCGGCCGAATATTGGCAGAAGCTGCGCGCACTGTGCGACCAGTATGGCGTGTTGTGGGTCGCCGACGAAGTGCAGTGCGGCTATGGCCGGTCAGGCCGCTTCTATGCTTTCGAGCATTACGGCGTCATTCCCGATGTGACGGCGCTGGCCAAATCGCTTGGCGCCGGCAAGGCCGCGGTCGGCGCGATGATCGCGCGGCGCGAGGTTTATATGAAGGCCTATGGCACGCCGAAAACGGCGATGATCCATGCCATGGCGACCTTCGGCGGCATGGGCGAGGCCTGCGTCACCTCGATCGAGGGGCTCAACGTGCTCTACGACGAGGGGCTGATCGACAATGCCGCCGTCACCGGCGACTATTTGCTGCAGCGCCTGCAGGCGCTCAGGGAAAAGTACCCGAAGATCATCAAGGAGGTGCGCGGCAAGGGTTTTATGATCGGCCTGGAGTTCCACGACTTCTCGCAGACCTTGCCGATGGTGCTGCGGCCGATCGTCAGCGTGCTCGACGACAAGCTGAAGGGTTCGCTGTCGGGCTTCATCGGGGCGCTGCTGCTGCGCGACTACGATGTGTTAGTCGCCTTCACCGAATACAACCGCAACGTCATCCGGCTCGAGCCGCCGCTGATCTGCCAGCGCGAGCATGTCGACCGCTTCGTCGATGCCTTCGACAGCCTGCTGTCGCGCGGCATCGTGGGAATCGTGAAGGATTTCGTCAAAAGCCAGGTCCGTTAAGCGCTCGCTGGATACAACGATGCTGACCAAGTCGCCCGCTCCACAAAACCCAGTCGACCGGCTCACCGAGCCCGTTCTGACGTGGGGCGAGGGGACTTATGCGCGGCTGGCAGCACCGATCGGCGCGGCGGCTTTCGCGCTTTACATTCTTTTTACAGCGTTCACCGCATGGGTGATGCCCGACGCCAACTGGGACATGCTGCCCTATCTCGCTATAGCGGAGGAAGGCACCTATCCCGATGCACAGGCGCTGCATGACTATGCCTACAGCACTGTCAAATCGGGCGTGTCCGCAGGCGACTATAAGGCGCTGACCGACGATGGCGGCGGCTTCCGCAGTCACATGGCGGAGAATGCCGCCGACTTCCATTCACTGCTCGGCATGTACCGGATCAAATTTCTCTACGCCGAGATACTGTCGACGATGAGCGCGGTGATGTCGCCGGTCGAGGCGATGCGCCTGGTCTCAGTGTTCTCGGTTCTGCTGTTCGGCGCGATCGCCCTGATGTGGCTGCGCTCCGAAGGGGCACTGGCCTTGGCGCCTGTGGTCGGCGCGGTGCTGATCATGGCTGATTTCGGCGATGCGGCGCGCGCCTCGACGCCGGATTTGTTGTGTTCGGCGCTGTTGCTCGGCGGGCTCTACGCCTATGTCCGCGGTCGCGAGATGGCAACGGCGCTCCTGCTCTTTCTCGCCTTCATGGTGCGGCCAGACAATATTGTTTTTCTTGCCATTTTTGCCGTGCTGCTGGTTGCGTTCCGGCAGAAGGCGTGGGGCGCGCTGGCCGGCTTCGCCGCTTCCTTCGTCGCCTATTTCGCCATTTCGCACTGGGCTCATCATCCAGGCTGGTGGCCGCATTTGTGGTTCTCCAGCATTGAGCAGCATTACAATATGGACGGGTTCGAACCGCCATTCTCGGTCACCGCCTATCTCAGGGCGTTTGCCGCCTCGCTGCTGCGTGCCGTCAGCCTGAACAGCTGGGTCGGCGTGTCGGTGCTGGCACTGGCCGGCTGGTTTGCCGCCGCCCGCGCCGGCTTCCGCCTCGACCGCCGCGCCGGCATCCTGTTTGCGGCACTGGTGCTCGGCGCGCTGGCGAAGTTCACCGTCTTTCCGATCCACGACACGCGCATCTATTTCCCGCATCTGATCCCGCCATTCCTGCTGCTGGCGACGCCGTTCATGGCGCTGTGGGCAGCCGCGGCTCGTGGCCAGAATCGCGCGCCCTTGCCAATCATTCCCGGAGACAAGCCATGAGTTCGCTATCCAGCCTGGCGCGCGTTGCCCTGTCGCTTGGTCTTCCAAGTAGTGTTCTCGATCGCGGGCCGTCGCTGCGCGGCACGAAGTTCCTGGCCAGGGCGGCGCTGAAGGCGCGATTTGGTGGGGCAGGGCGACCGTTCCAGATGGTCAATGTCGGTGCCTGCGACGGTGCGCTGTTCGACGATGTGACGCCGTGGCTGCACCGCATAGCTGGCGCACGCGCGATGCTGGTCGAGCCGATGCCGTACAATCAGAAACGACTGCGCGCCAACTACCCCGACACCAGCCGGTTCATCATCGAGCCGGTGGCGGTGACGAAGACAAAGGGCACGATCACCGTCCACACTTTCGATGCCGCCGCGCTCGAGGCCGGCACGTTGCCCATCGAGTTCATCGGCTGCTCGTCGGTCACCGACACCAATCTGATGTCGGGCAAGAATGCCTGGGGCGAGGCCGACACCAACTTCAACAAGTTCGCGCCGCATCTCAGGGACATCGAGGTGCCATCCGAGACCTTGCAGACGCTGCTCGACCGCAATGGCATCACCCATATCGACGCCTTTCTCGTCGATTGCGAGGGCGCCGACTGGATCGTCTTCGAACAGCTCGACCTCAAGCGCTACCGTCCCGGCATGATCAAGGTCGAGGTCGGCGCGCTGCCCGCGGCCGAGATCGGCCAGGTCGTGGTCAAGCTGAAGACAGCAGGTTATCAGGTCGGCTTCCAGGCCGAGGACATCTGGGCCTTCGCCTGAGTTATAGCCTTCACCTTGGAAGGCGAACCGCCAAGGGTCCGACGGGAAGCATTCTGCCGTCTGGTCGCTCGGCTTTTTGCCAATGTCGCAAACAGGCTTCAATCGTGCTGCTGCTCCGCCTTATAGTCCGCGCGCTTTATCACTTTGGAGTCGCGGGCAATGGCAGAGTTTCCGAAAAAGGCGAAGGTCGTCATCGTCGGCCTGGGCGGTATCGTCGGCGCATCGATCGCCCATCACCTGATCGAACGCGGCTGGGATGACATTGTCGGCATCGACAAATCGGGCATCCCGACCGACATCGGCTCGACGGCGCACGCCTCCGACTTCTGCTACACGACCAGCCACGATTTCCTGTCGTGCTGGACGACGCTCTACTCCATCGATTTCTACGAGAAGATGGGCCACTACGCGCGCATCGGCGGCCTTGAGGTCGCGCGCGTCGGCGACGACGGCCGCATGGAGGAGATCAAGCGCAAGATCGCCTCGGCCAAGGCGTTTGGCACGCGCGCCCGCCTGATCGAGCCGGCCGAGATCAAGGAGAAATTTCCACTCATCGAAGAAGCGATTGTCCAGGGTGGCCTTTGGGATCCCGATGCCGGTCTGGTCATCCCGCGCTCGCAGACGGTCGCCGGCAAGCTGGTCGATCAGGCGGAAGCGTCCGGCAAGCTCAAATCCTTCGCCAACACGTCGGCTCGGTCGCTTGTCGTCAAGGACGGCCGCATATCAGGCGTGGTGACGGACCGCGGCACCATCGAGGCCGACTATGTCATCGTCTGCGCCGGGATCTGGGGCCGGCTGATCGCGGAAATGGTCGGCGAGGACCTGCCGGTCATGCCGATCGACCATCCGCTGACCTTCTTCGGCCCCTACAACGAGTTCGCCGGCACGGGCAAGGAGATCGGCTGGCCGCTGCTGCGCGACCAGGGCAACTCGGCCTATATGCGCGACACCGGCGATCCAAAGACCGCCGAGGGCGGGCAGATCGAGTGGGGTTACTACGAAGAGACCAATCCGCGCCTGTGCCATCCGCGCGACCTGCTGGAGAAGGATCAGGCGCGGCTTTCGCCCTCACAGCGCGACCTCGACATGGAGCAGATCCTGGCACCGCTCGAACGCGCCATGGAACTGACGCCGATCCTCGGCGAACTCGGCTACAATGAGAGCCATTCCTTCAACGGGCTTCTCCAGGTGACGGCTGATGGCGGCCCGTCCATGGGCGAAAGCCAGAAGGTGCGGGGCCTTTGGTATGCCGTCGCCATCTGGGTCAAGGATGGTCCCGGCATGGGCAAGCTGATCGCCGACTGGATGACCGACGGCCGCACCGCAATCGATCACCATGCCATCGACTATGCACGGTTCTATCCGCACCAGACCAAGGAGCAATTCATCTGGGATCGCTGCACCGAGACCGCGATGAAGGTCTACAATCCGGCGGTGCATCCGCGCGAGCCGTTCTCCAAGGCCCGCAACATCAGGCGCTCGCCGTTCTGGGAGCGCGAGAAGGAACTTGGCGGTTATTTCATGGAGCTCGGCGGCTGGGAGCGCGCCCACGGCTATGCCGCCAACGAGCACCTTTTGGAGAAATACGGCAACCGCGTGCCGGTGCGCGAGAATGAGTGGGACAACCGCCATTTCTGGCGCGTCTCCAATGCCGAGCATCTCGCCATGAGCGAGGATTGCGGCATCGTCAACCTGTCGCATTTCGCCATGTATGACATCGAAGGTCCCGACCATGTCGCGCTGCTGGAATGGCTGTGCGCGGCCAAGATCGGCGGCGACAACAACATCGGCAAGGGCATCTACACCCACTTCCTCGACGAGGAAGGCATGGTGCGGGCCGACTTTACCGTCATCCGCATGGCTGACCGCTGTCGTTTGATCGACGGCGCGGACGCCGGTCCACGCGACTTCCAGTACATGCGCCGCACGGCACAGGACAAAGGCTTCGACGTCACTATCACCGACGTGACCGAGAAATACGTCACTATCGGCATCTGGGGGCCGAACGCCCGGGCGACCTTGCAGAAGGTGGTCGAAAATCCGGACGGGCTCTCTGTTGAGAACTTCCCATTCGCGGCGATCAAGCCGGTCCGGATCGGCGGCAAGGATGTCACCGCTTTCCGCATCTCCTATGTCGGCGAGCAGGGCTGGGAACTGCACATGCGCTACGAGGACGGCCTGGCCGTCTGGGACGCCCTGCGCTCGACCGGCGTGATGCCCTTCGGCGTCGAGACCTATGCCAACACGCGCCGCATGGAAAAGAGCCTGCGCCTGCAGAACGCCGACCTTTTGACCGAGTACAATCTGCTCGAAGCGGATCTCGCCCGTCCGAAGGTCAAGGAGAACGACTTTTGCGGCAAGGCCAGGCATGTAGAGTTCCGAGCCCGCGAGCACCAGCCGGCCATGCTGTGCACGCTGGTGATGACCAGTAATGTCGATTCCAAAGGTGTTGCCCGCTATCCCGTTGGCACCATGCCTGTAATGGACCCGAAGACCGGCGAGACGCTGGTCGACGACCTCGGCCGGCGGTCCTTCACCACCTCGATGGCCTACGGCCCGACCATCGGCAAGAACATAGGTCTCGCCTATCTGCCGTGGGCGTACGCCCAGGAAGGCCGTAAGCTCACCATCGAGTATTTTGGCGAGACATATCCGGTCGAAGTCGCCGCCGTCGGCTACAAGCCGCTCTACGATCCGGAGAATTTGAAGCCGCGCAGCTGAGTGCTCGCAAGCGCAAAAAGGCATGAAGGCAAAAGCCTGGCCACCGGCCGGGCTTTTCTCTTTTTAAGCCGGCGGTTTTCGCTTACCCTTGCGGAATGTCTGCTTTTGCCTGTGCTAGACATTTGCTTTCGAGCTGTGCCGCGTTCGCGCTGACGCTTTGGTTGGCGCCGGCGTCCCTTGCTGACGAGCCCGTCGATGTCGAGCTGGTGCTGGCCGTCGATGTCTCGCTGTCGATGTCACCGGACGAACTCGAGATCCAGCGTCACGGTTACGCAGCGGCGCTGACGCACGACAATGTGCTGCAAGCCATTGCCGATGGCGCTTATGGCAAGATCGCCGTTACCTATGTCGAATGGGCCGGCACCACCTGGCAGCGCGTCATCGTGCCGTGGACGGTGATCGCCAGCCGCACCGACGCCGAGCGCGTGGTCGCGCAGTTGTCGGCGCAGCCGCCCAATAGCGCGCGGCGCACCTCGATCTCCGGAGCGCTGGAGTTCGGCAACGACCTGTTTGCCGAAAGCGGCTACCGGGGCACGAAGCGGGTCATCGACATTTCGGGCGACGGCCCCAACAACCAGGGTGCGCCGGTCAATCTGACCCGCGACGGGCTGATCAAGCAAGGCATCGTCATCAATGGCCTGCCGCTGATGACGCGAGGCGGTTTTTCCGGCGCCTACGACGTCAGCAATCTCGATCGCTACTACAGCGACTGCGTCATTGGTGGTCCCGGAGCCTTCATGATCCCGGTCAATGACTGGACGCAGTTTCCCGAAGCCATTCGCCGCAAGCTGGTGCTGGAACTCGCCGGTCCGGCCTCGCCGCAATGGGCGGCGGAAGAAGCCGCGCATCCGCCGGTGATATTGGCGCAGGAGAGGTCCACCACCGACTGTCTGGTCGGTGAGAAAATGTGGCGAAACCGCAGTTGGATGTTCGACAGCCGCTAAAGCTCTTCTCCGTTGAGCGTGATCTTTGGCCGAACCGGCTCCCATTCTTGCCCCCGCTGCCTACCTGTTCGGGCTTACGCTCCAGGCTTGCCTCCGCTACCGAAGCAGTGGCAAACTGGGCGGGCCGCGTGATCCAGCCAGGAGCGCGGCCAAACCGAGGAAACACCGATGAGACGTCTTGCCATCCTGACCGCAGTCGCGTCTGTGCTTTATGCCGACGTCGCCAGCGCCCAATACAACCAGGCTGCCTGCATCATGTTCGAGAACGGGAATTTTCGCGGGCGGTCCATCGGCATGGGTGCCGAGGATTCCGTAAATTTTCGTGGCGGCCAGTTCTGGAATGACCGTGTGTCGTCGGTGATCGTCCGCCGCGGCTGCACGCTCGTGGCCTATGAGGATTCTCGGATGGGCGGCCGCTCGATCGAGATCACGCGCAGGATCCGCAATTTGGGCGGTAGTGACTGGAACGACCGTATCTCCTCGGCGGAATGCACCTGCGACGACTACTGAGGTTCAGGCGGCGGAGCGCAGACCGGTTACGGGTCGGATCAGGCTGCCAGCAGCTGCTTGCGGTCGACGCGCTCTTGTTGCGGCGAGCGGGCGTAGAGTTCTCGGTAGCATTTGGAGAAATGCGAGGCCGAGACGAAGCCGCAGGCGACCGCCACCTCGACCACCGGCATCGACGACTGGATTAGCAGATGCCTGGCGCGGTCGAGCCGGATTTCCAGATAGTAGCGGGCAGGGGAGCGCCCCATCTCGGTGCGGAACAGCCGTTCGATCTGGCGGCGCGACAGGTCGACATGGTCGGCGATCTCGATCAGTGACAGCGGCTCCGACAGATTGCCCTCCATCAGTTCGATGATGGTCAGCACTTTCGAGTTCTGGACGCCGAGGCGGGCGCGAAGTGGCAGGCGCTGGCGGTCGGTGGGGCTGCGCACGCGGTCGGTCAGCACCTGCTCGCAGACGCGGTTGACGAGGTTCTCGTCAAAGTCGTCGCCGATCAGCTTCAGCATCATGTCGAGTGCGGCGGTGCCACCGGCGCAGGTGTAGATGTTCTGGTCGATCTCGAAGAGGTCGGCAAAGACGTTGGCCTTCGGGAACGCTTCGGAAAAGCCCGGCAGGTTCTCCCAGTGGATGGCGCAGCGCTTGTTGGACAGCAGGCCGGCGGCGGCGAGGATATGCGCGCCGGTGCACAGGCCGCCGACGGCGACGCCGCGATTGTATTCCTCGCGCAGCCAGGCGAAGGCGGACTTGTTCTGGTAGCGCTCGACATTGATGCCGCTGCAGACGATGGCCATGTTCGGCCGGTCGGGGCCTGCCATCTTCTTGCGCTCGTCCTCGAGCGAGGTGTTGACCGCGCATTCGACCCCGTTCGAGGCGCGCACCGGCTTGCCGTCGATGCTGGCGAGGCGCCAGCGATAGGCCTCGTAGCCGAGCATGCGATTGGCCGAACGCAACGGGTCGAGCGCGGTCGCAAAAGCGATCATGGTGAAATCGGGAATAAGGAAGAATACAAACGATCGCTTGATCGGATGCTTTACGGCGTTCAAGGGAACCTCACACAGCCATGGCGCGAACAGGATGTCGCGAATAGCATAGCGACATCAGGAAAAACCATGTCTGTCAATCGGCTACGCCGCTACGACGAGATTAAATTTGCGACATGGGTCGCAAACGGGCAATCGGCGTGCAGCGAGCCCTGGAAGTGGCACGAACTGTTCAAGGGACGGGCAACGTACTGCCTGCGCGCAAAACAAAAACGCCGCCTTGGCTGGAGCCAGGCGGCGTTACAGTTTTAAAGCAGCGGCAGGGATGCGCTGCCCCTAAAAATCTTCAGGCGACGAAGCCGAGGCGGGCCGCATTCATGGCGCCGGTCTGGCCGGGCATGGTGTTGGCGAGACGCTGACGCTCGAGGGCGGTGGTCAGGTTCATTTCGCGGCGGGCAAAGAGGCGTGCAAAAAGCTTCATAATCATCTCCATTTGTTGCTCAGACGGGTCGCCTTCGCTTGATGGAGTGGGGCAGCTCGTTTGCTGGCGCCGATATAGGCTTGTGTAAGCAGAAACTAAATCGCAAAAGCGAAGCGCTTGATATGAAATGCGACATCGGTTGCGACAGATTTGGGCAAGGTGCCCAAAATTTACGATTATTTACAAGGGATTAATTGAAAAGAGGGCTGCTATGCGGCTTTCTCATATGCGTCATGCGCTGGAAACATGGCTCTAAAAATTCATTTGAGTGCAAATAAAATAGAGAAGGCCTGCCGGGCGGTTTGCGCGGCAGGCCTTCAGCACATGGTACACACGATCTACTTTGCTCCAGCCCAGGATCCGACGCCGTTGCGAGTACCGGTCTTGGTATCGGAAGCTTCAGGCCAGCCGATGTCCTTCTGCAGTTCGATCGGCAGGGAGCGGATAGCGCGTTCAGTCTGGTAGCGGGCGCGCGCCGCGCTGAATTCGGTCGCGATGCGACCAAGGGACGACAGGATAGACATCTCTTTCTCCTTTGGGTTGGCGAGTGCCAGACAGCGAGTTGGCTACTGCGGGTTTGTTTCAACTTCATTTCGTGTCGAATGCAGGTCTGTGTCGAGGTCGTTTCATGGCTGCTTGTGGCAGCTACTGCTTCGATGGAGTTGACTATCCTCCCAATCTGATGTTCAATCAAACGAAATGGAATGATGTTTTGTATCAGAAAAATTGAAGGTCGGTTGCCATGAACGCCCCGCTCAATCATCCGCTGCCGCTGCTCGATCTCGATGTTTTGCGCACGTTCGTGGCGATTGCCGAGACCGGCAGCTTCACCACCGCCGCCAATGCCGTGTTCCGCACGCCGTCAGCCGTTTCCATGCAGATCAAGAAGCTCGAGGACATTCTCGGCCGCTCCGTGTTCGCGCGCGACGCTCGCTCGGTGTCGCTGACGACGGATGGCGAGATGCTGCTCGGCTATGCCCGCCGACTGCTGTCCATCAATCGCGAGGTGGTGTCGAAGTTCATCATTCCCGAGATTGTCGGTGTGGTGCGGCTTGGCTCGCCGGACGATTACGGTGAGCGCGTGCTGCCGCATGTGCTGAAGCGTTTTGCGCAGTCGCATCCGTCGATCGCCGTCGACGTCACCATCGACCAGAGCAGCAATCTGCGCCGGCGCATGGACGACCGGGCGCTCGACATCACGCTGCTGACCAATTCCTACAAGACCAGCGCGCTCGGCGCCGAGGTGCTGCTGACCGAGCCGATCGTCTGGGCCGGTGCCAAGGGCGGCTGCGCGCATCTGCGCGAGCCGCTGCCGGTGTCGCTGTGGGAAGAGGGCTGCGCCTGGCGTGCCGGGGCGCTCGATGCGCTTGGCCGCGAGGGCCGCAATTACCGCATCGCCTATATGAGCGCGCACACGGCCGGCCAGCGCGCCGCGATCATGTCCGATCTCGCCGTGGCGCCATTGCCGAAGTCGTTCCTCGGCAATGACATGGTCGAACTCTGCCCGAAGGACGGCATGCCCGACATCGGGACCTACAATCTGGCGATGGTGGTGGCGCCGGATGCCAGTGCCCCGGTCAAGGCCGTTGCCGACCACATCCGCGCGACTTTCGAAGTCTTCCGGGAAACCGGCAAGTTCTGACCGGCTGGTAAGGACGATAGTATAAAGCTACTCCGCCGCTTCGGCGGGGCGCTGTTCAGGCCTTACTCTCGTATCGTGCACGATCCGGCTCTCCCCGAGAAAGGCGACGATGCGCTCGCGGGCGCGCCGGGCTTCCGGCATGTCAATCAGCGGCCAGACGTGGAACATGCCTTCCTCATAGACAAGATCGATTTCAACGCCGGCTGCGCGGGCTTTTTCGGCGAAGATCAGATTGTCGGGAGTCAAAAGATCGCGCGAGCCGGTCAAAAGCAGCGTTCTTGGCAGCACTGACAGATCTCCATAGACCGGGCTGATGTGCCAGTCGCTGGGATCGATGCCGGCACTGTACAGGCGAATCGCCTCCCTTCCGCCAGCTATGCCCAGCCAAGGGTCGGTGCGTTCCGCCTCGAACACTGCGGGGTTGGTGAGCGACACGTCGAGACCCGGCGAAATGAGCACATGCCGCGACGGCAGGGGCAGTCCTTCTTCGGCGACCATCATGGTCAGCACCACAGCCATATTGCCGCCGGCGGAATCGCCCATGAAGACGATGTCTTCGGCTTCCGTCTCGGCGAGCATCTGCCGGTAGACATCGCCAACCATTCCGAACATGGCATGGAAATCGTGTTCGGGAGCGATTGGATAGATCGGCACCGTGATCCCGTAGCCCAGCCGATCCGCCATCTCGGCGATCAGGTGCCAATGATAGGGTGTGATTTCAAAGACATAGGCACCGCCGTGCAAGTAGAGAATCCGCTTCTGCTCGCCGGTCCTGGGTGCGATTTCGTAGACGGGGAAGCCATCGACCGTATGCATCTCGATGTCGAGACGCTGATGCAACGAGGCGGGCGGGCGGTGGTTCTCGGTCTTGCGCGCGGCCGCGATCCAGCGCTGCAAATTTTCCGGACTGGCAAATGCCTGCTTGCGGCTGTGCCGCAGGACGAAAGACACGACATGGCTTTTCAAACTTGGCATGCGAATACACGAACTTCGGCAAAGCCGACTAAGAGAACCCCCACTATCTTCGAAGATCGTGCCGTGGCCGAAAATGTCAAGATTTGCGCCGTATCTACACGGTGGTGTGATCCGCGCCGCGGTGCTCAGCGACGTGGTAGAAGTGCGGCACGCAGCCGGTTGCTGGTGGTCGCCGGGGACATGCGAGATCCCCGACGCATGCCGAGCAATTTGCATTTGTCGGCGAAGGTCATCAGCGCGCGGCGCTCCAGATCGTGTTGATAAGTGCGGCCTTTTCGCTGGATCGCGGCGATACCGGCCAGCCGATATCCTTCTGGATTTCGGGCGGCAGGCTGTTCAACAGGCGTCGCGCCTTGCTGCGGTCGTGAGCATTCTTGATGGCCGTGCCATAGCGGCCGAGGTTTTCGAGCATTGACATCGTTGTCTCCTCTGGAGCGTTGCGGCGGCTGGAAAGATATCTCCAGCCTGCCATTCGATGCCGGTTGAATGCGCCTGCCATGTATCTGGCGAATTTCACGAAAACAGCTTTTTGGTTTCCGGATCAGGCGATCCGGAAACATTTGCATGCAAATGAGTTTGGAAAGGCCGTGACCTGGGCGCGGCCGCTTATTCCCGTCCACGCCTGGCGGCGTGGCCTTCGCGCGAACGCCGTCGCGGAGCGGCGTCGCCGGCAACGCCGTCCTCGCTGACCGTCTTGCGCGGCGGCAGTTTCACCGCTGCCGACAGCTTCGGGAACGGATCGACCTTGTTGGGCAGCGCCATGGCGTAGACGAAATGCTCCTGGAATTTCGGTTCCAGGGCCGTCTCGATCTTCTCGATCTTGCTGACCGTGTCCTCGATCTCGCGGCGGTAGCCGCGATTGAGCAGCGCCATGCGCGCGCCGGCACCGGCGGCGTTGCCGACGGCCGAGACCTTGTCGAGGTCGCAATCCGGGATCAGCCCGAGCACCATGGCGTATTTCGGATCGATGAAGGAGCCGAAGGCGCCGGCGAAATGGATGCGGTCGACATGCTCGGTGTTCTGCTTTTCCATCAACAGCTTGGTGCCGGCATAAAGCGCTGCCTTGGCAAGCTGAATGGCGCGCACATCGGTCTGGGTGATGGTGATCTTCGGCCCATCTTCCGTCAATGCGGCAGAGCCTTCCTTCAGCACGTAGGAGAAGGTGCGGCCGTTGGCGGTGACGCGCGGCGAACGGGCCGAAAGCCCGCCGTCGATGACGCCGTCCTCGGAAATGATGCCGGCGAGATACATCTCCGCCACCACTTCGATGATGCCGGAACCGCAGATGCCGGTGACGCCGGTTGCCTGGACGCTTTCCAGGAAGCCCGGCTCGTCGGACCACAGCTCAGAGCCGATGACGCGGTATTTTGGTTCCAGTGTATCGGGATCGATGCGCACACGCTCGATGGCGCCCGGTGCTGCGCGCTGGCCGCCGGAGATTTCGGCACCCTCGAAGGCAGGGCCTGTGGGCGAGGAGGCCGCAACCACACGCTGGCGATTGCCGAGTACGATCTCGGCATTGGTACCGACATCGACGATCAGCATCATCTCGTCCTGGCGATGCGGGCCTTCCGACAGCGTCACCGCCGCCGCGTCCGCTCCGACATGGCCGGCGATGCAAGGCAGCATGTAGAGCCTGGCGCCCTGGTTGAGCTTCAGGCCGATGTCGGATGCCTTGATGTGCACAGCGCCCGAAACGGCCAGCGCAAAGGGCGCGCCGCCAAGCTCGGTCGGATCGATGCCGAGGAACAGATGGTGCATGATCGGATTGCCGACGAAGACGCTGTCCAGGATGTCGTTGCGCTGGACATTGCCTTCGGCGCAGACCTTGTCGACCAGCCCGGAGATTGCCTCACGCACGGCGACCGTCATGCCTTCGCGGCCGTCAGGATTCATCATCACATAGGAGACGCGGCTCATCAGATCCTCGCCGAAGCGGATCTGCGGGTTCGAGGTGCCGGAGGAGGCGGCGACGCGGCCCGACAGCAGCGACACCAGATGCATGGCGATGGTGGTCGAGCCGATGTCGCAGGCGAGACCGTAGGCCTCGTTCTTGAGGCCGGGCCAAAGTGCTACGACGCGCGCGGTCTCCGAATCGGCATCCTTGTAGATGGCGGCGGTCGCGGTCCAGTTGCCCTTGCGCAGGATACCTTGCACCTGCGGCAGCAGATAAAAATCGAAATCAAGGCTTTTCAGGCCCCAATCGTGCATCAGCGCGATCTTCAGCCGGTCGAGATCGCCAAGCGGCTTGTGCATGTCGGGTTCTTCGATCTCGACATAGCACATGCGGATCGCCGCATCGCGGGCGATCACCCTGGTGTCGGCATCCTTGCGGATGGTCTGCGCGTTGATGACCGTGTCCTGCGGCACGTCGATGACGAGGTCGCCGAGAATCTGCGCCGAGCAGGAGAGGCGGCGCCGTTCGGGCAGGCCACGGACGCGCTCATAGCGCTCTTCCTTGGCGCCCTTGGGCGTGATGTGGTCGTTGGAGGAGGTGATCTTGTGCTTGGCGAAATTGCCTTCCTGCACTTCGATCTGGCAGCGTCCGCAAGTGGCGCGTCCGCCGCAGACGCTTTCGACATAGACGCCTAGCTGGCGCGCGGCATCGAGCACCGGCGTGCCGACAGGAAAACGCCCGCGCTTGCCGGACGGCATGAACAGCACGAGCGGGTCGGTGATGTTGGCAGGTGAGTTCACGATTGCGCGCTTATCCTCGGCCCATCCGGGCTTCACGGCCGCCACGGCGGCGGCCGCCATTGCCGGCGCCGTCGCCCGGCGCATTGACTTGCGTCGGGGCGGCAACGGCCTGGCCGCCTTCGGCCGGCTTGTAATCCTTATAGGTGCGGATCCAGTTGGTGCAGTTCTCGTCGGTGCCGTTCAGCACATTCGCGCCGCGCACGGCTTCCATTTCCTGCGGGCGCACCGGGTTCATGATCGCCGAGGTCATGCCGGCGCCGATAACCATCGGAATGAAGGCAGCGTTGATGCCATGGCGATGCGGCAGGCCGAACGAGATGTTGGACAGGCCACAGGTGGTGTTGACCTTGAGCTCTTCACGCAGGCGGCGCAGCAGCGCGAAGACCTGGCGGCCGGCATCGCCCAGCGCGCCGATCGGCATCACCAGCGGGTCGACGACGACGTCATGCGCCGGAATGCCGAAATCGGCGCAGCGCTCGACGATCTTCTTGGCGACGGCGAAACGCACGTCCGGATCCATTGAAATGCCCGTCTCGTCGTTGGAGATGGCGACGACCGGCACGTTGTACTTCTTGACCAGCGGCAGGATGGCTTCGAGCTTTTCTTCCTCGCCGGTGACGGAGTTGACCAGCGGACGGCCCTTGGCGACCTTGAGTGCTGCTTCGATCGCGGCGGTGACGGAACTGTCGATCGACAGCGGCAGGTCGACCAGCCCCTGCACGATCTCCAGCGTCTGCACCAAAAGGCCGGGTTCGGTCTCGTTCGGGTTAACCGAAGTGACGCCGGCGTTGACATCGAGCATGGTGGCGCCGCAGGCTGCCTGCTCGAGTGCGTCCCGGATGACGGTGTCGAAATTGCCCGCGATCATCTCGGCGGCCAGCTTCTTGCGGCCGGTCGGGTTGATGCGTTCACCGATCACGCAGAACGGCTGATCGAAGCCGATGATGATTTCTCGTGTCGCCGAGGCGACGATGGTACGGGTCATGGAATTCTCTCCGCCGTGATATAAAGATTTCTTTATATCGTTATCTGCTTTCGTTCAAGCGAATGGGTGGCCGTCCGCGCCGTCAATGCGCGGTCTTCACCATGTCCACCTGCGTTTCGGTAATGTCGTCGTGCAAGATGCTGTCGAGCCGGTCGGCGACGAGCTGATCGTCGCGGCGGATCTCACGTTTCCACGGCTGGCGGCCCTTCAGCACGCCCGATTCATCGACGATCTCGGCGACATATTCCTCCTGCCGGTAGGCCATCACATGGACGCCGGAAACGCCTGATATTTCCTTCACCTCGTTGATGATGTCGATGCAGAGTTGCTTGCCTTCCTTTTTCTGGTCCTGGGCGCCTTCCAGCCGCTTGATGACAGAATCGGGAATATGGATGCCCGGCACGTTCGAGCGGATCCACTTGGCCGTCTTGGCCGAGGCCAGCGGCCCGACGCCAACCAGGATGAAGCATTTTTCGGTGTAGCCGAGGTCGCGCACCTTTTGCATGTAGCTGCGGAACATCGGCACGTCGAAGCAATACTGGCTCTGCACGAATTGCGCGCCGGCGGCGATCTTCTTGCCCAGCCGATGCGGCCGGAAGTCGATCGGCGGCGCGAATGGGTTGATCGCGGCTCCGAGGAAAAGCTGCGGTGGCGTCGTCAGCTTGCGGCCGGACAGGAACTTGCCATTGTCGCGCATGATGCGGCAGGTCTCGAGCAGCGACATGCAGTCGAGGTCGAACACCGGCTTGGCGCCGGGCTGGTCGCCGGCCTGCACACCGTCTCCGGTCAGGCACAGCATGTTGGCGACGCCCATCGCGGCCCCGCCCAGCACGTCGCCCTGGATGGCGATGCGGTTCTTGTCGCGGCAGGCGATCTGCATGATCGGCGCATAGCCCATGCGGGTCAAAAGCGCGCAGATACCGACCGACGACATGTGGCAATTGGCGCCCGAGGCGTCGACGGCGTTGATGGCATCGACCCAGCCGTCGAAGATCTTGGCGCGGTTATAGACGTCTTCCGGATCGGCGCTGTCGGGCGGGTTGAGCTCGGTGGTGACGGCGAACTCGCCGCGCCGCAGGACGCGCTCCAGCCGGCCGCGCGAGGTGTGGCCGGGCAGGGGTTCGAGCGGCAGGTGGATGCCGGCCGGGTTCTCGTCGATCTGGCGTCCGATCATGCCGGTGCCCCGGTGTTTGCCGTCTCATTTTTGGCGGCAGCGGCCGCTTCGCGTGCGGCGGCCGCCTGCGCGGTCACCCGCAGCCAGGCCGATGTTTCGCGCAGCGACTGGTCGACCGGCTTCTGCACGGTCAGGATCCTGTCGCCGTGCACCATGTTCTGCGAGCCTTCCCAGGCTTTGACCCAGACGCAGGGCATATCGGGCTCGACCTCGCAATTGCCGTTGGCGCGGACGCCGCCGCAAGGACCGTTGCGCAATTGCTTGGGGCAGTTCATCGGGCACGACATGCCGGTCGAGGACAATATGCACTGGCCGCACATGCGGCAGTCGAACATGAAGCCCTTGACGCGCTTCTCGACGAATTTGATCGGCCCTTCGACGCGGCCGTAACCTATGCCCTTCCACAAGGGATGGAGGAGCAGGAACATGTCGGCGAATTTGGCGTAGAACCATTCGAGTAATCGCGAGTGCCGCACAGACCATAATCTGACCGCAAAGGAACGCTGCACGCGCCGCTGCGGCGATACGTCGGCCGGCTTGTAGTCGGATTTCGGCGCTGCCTTTTTGACCAGAGTGGCCTGGGTAACCGGCTGGACAACCCTTTGGCCATCCTTGGCAGGAATGGTTTCAGACATTTTCTTTGCCGCCTGCCTTGACCAGGGCGACCAGCCGCTCGCGGTCGTATTTCGTGTCGATATCGTTGAATGCCTTCTCGACCTCGGCTTCGAGGTCATCGCCGACCGGGACGGGATCGGCCTTGCGCCATTCGGCCAGATAATCGTCGGTGCCGCCGGCGCCAGTGCGCATCGCGCACATGTCGATCGCCTCGGTGAAGCGCAGCGGCAGCTCGCGCTTGGCGTTCTGCCGGCCCTTTTTGACGATGATTTGGGCTGGGATGTCGCGCCAGTAGACGACGATCAGATCGGCCATGAATTCTCACTCCTCGTTCTGCGAGCATTGCCGGAAGCGCAGTGGGGCCGCTTGTTATGGGACGACGCGCGCGCATTCAAAAGCGACGCATTTGGATGTCGTAAAATGAAAGGTGTGATTATTCGTTTCCGGCGTCTGCCGGCGCCCGGTTCGAGGCGTCGGAAAAGCCGGCTCACGGCGTGCGGATCCTGACGAGGAATGCGCTACCAGATGCCGGTTCTCAGGCCAGTCCAGAGATAGAACCAGATCGTCGGATGATACCATTGCTGTGATGGCAGACCGGGGTCGACGGTGGTGATTTTTCCGGCCAGAACATCGCTGACCGCCTCGACGCAGATGTCGCGCGAGAACGCGGCCTGGCGCAACGCGTAGCTGGAGATGGTGTCGCCGCGTTTCGGTTGACCGCGCACCTGTTTCAGCACGGCGCCCGTATCGACGCCGGCATCGACCAGATGCACGGTGGTGCCGAAATTCTGCGGGTCGCCTGACGTCAACGCCCAGTAGCCACCGTTCATGCCGCGGTATTTCGGCGTGATGCCGGCGTGATAGTTGAGCACCGGGCAAGGCATCCGGGCAAGCATGTCCTTCGACAACAGCCTGCAGCCATTAAGCAGGACAACGCCAGGCTGGATCTTCTTGATCGCTTCGAGGCATTCCGGCCCGTTGGCTGAGGCGACATGGATGATTTCCTGATCCCGCCGCGGCTCGACCTCGAGCTTTTCCTCGGCAATCAGCCGGGCGGCATGGCTGGCGAGAAGCCGTTTGCCCAGTCTGCTGAGCACCATCGTGCCAAGTTGGCCGATGGCGGAGATCCAGCCCTGGCGGCGAGCCCGGCCGCGAAGCAATTGCTTTTTGGATTCAGGCGTTTCGAGGATGACGCTGACAGGGCCGACGCGGTCGGTGATCGCGTTGACGATAGCCCAGACATGCTGGCCGCCTCCGGTGACGACCACGATCCGCGTACTGGATTCTGATGCTGCCATGGATCTTGCCCCCTCCAAGCAACCCGTTCTTGATAATGGTCGGGATGCTAGGGCGTCCGGGTTAATCCTTGGTGATCAGCCTTCGATACACAGTCAGCGCTTGAATTCGATGATATCGAGATTCGATTCGTAATAGGGCGCCGGAAATTCGATGCGCCATTCCTTGGCGCTGTTGCGGAAGGCATAGCCGACCTGGTCGGTTTGCGGGCCGCTGCCATAGGGCTTTGCCGGATCATCGTTGACATAGAAGGAACCGAGATAGATCGCGCGTTTCTCGCCATCGTCGAAGAAACGGCCCTTGGTGCGCTGCGAGCCGCTGATCTTTTCCAGCCGCCAGCCGGAACCGTCGTCGGTGACCTTGCACTTGAACCAGCCATAGATGACGAGCGGCAAAGACCCGCCGGCCTTGATGGTGCGGCACCGCCAACTGCCGGTCAGGTCCTTGTCGGAAAAGGCCACCAGCGGTTTTGCCAGCAAGGCGTCGAGTTGCTTGACCTCGGCCGCATCTCCAGCTTTCGCCTCGGCAAGCGCCGCCTTGCGCGTCTCGCCATAATTGTCGAGCCGCTTCTTGTCGGCCGGGGTGATGAGTTTCTGTACCTCGCCATCGGCATGAGCGGGCAGGGCGAAACAGAGGAGACCGAGTGCGGCTATCAAGAGGCGAGGGGTCATCAGTGTGTTTCCACGTTCGAATGGCTGGAGGGCCTGTTGCCTTGTGGCGCACAACTTACCCGTTCTCGGCGGCCTGTCACCCAGGGTTAGAGCATGGCGGGGTCAGGAATTGCTTCAGGCGTGTGCTGCCGCCTGCGCCATTCCGGCCGTCAGGTCGCCATAGCCGGTTGCGCGGCGTTCATAGACGAGACCAAGCATTCTGGCTGCCTTTTCGGCGACCTTGTCGAGTTCCGGATCATTGGTCTGGGCCAGATAGATCAGCTTCTCGTAGTTGCCGAAATAGTCCTTGATCAACTCCGGGTGCTTGTCGAGGCCGAGCGGTTTCATGAAGAAGGCGTCGAACTGCCGGCAGAGGAAGTCGGTCATGTAGAAGGACATCATGTCGTCGTCGGCGACTTTCGCATAGGCCTCCATGCCTTGATAGAAGGCAAAGCAGTGCGGGCCCGCCATGCGCTCGACGCCGTGCTTCTCGCAGATGCGGTCGAGCAGGCCGCCGGTGCCGCAGTCGGCATAGCCGACGAAGATGTTGCTGTAGCCTTCGGCCTTGGCCTTTTCGATTGCCTTGTCCATGGCCGGGGCGATGCGGTCCGGATAGAAATGGAATTCTGCCGGCAGGCAGGTCAGGTCGAGGTGATCCAGTCCGAGCTGTTCCTTGACGGCCAGAATTTCGCGCGCAATCATCCCACAGGCGATAACGAGCAGCTTGTCGTCTTGATTCGGTTTCGTTTTTTGCGTCTTGGCCATGGAACCCGTCGAGCCGGCCTTCGTTGCTGTAGCGCTAATTTATCTATTGAGGGAGACACCGTCCATGAAACTGCTACGCATCACGCCAATTGCCATCTTGACCTGCGCCCTGGCCCTCACGGCTTGTGCGAACACCGTCCGAGGCGTCGGCAAGGACGTCAAATCAACCGCCAATGCGGTCGAGGACACCGTCAACAATCCCTGATCCGCGCCCGTACTTCTTCATCTGGGAACAAAAAAGCCGCGCTGCAAGGCGCGGCTTCCTGTTGTCCGGCCGAAATGACCAATCAGGCCGAAGCGCGCACATTGTGCTTGCGCTTCATGAAGTCCTTGGCGGTCTCGACCGCCACTGCCGCGTCGCGGCAATAGGCATCGGCGCCGACGGCCTTGCCGAATTCCTCGTTCAGCGGCGCGCCGCCGACCAGCACGACATAATCGTCGCGGATGCCCTTTTCCTTCATCGTGTCGATGACGACCTTCATATAGGGCATGGTCGTGGTCAGCAGTGCCGACATGCCGATGATGTCGGGCTGGTGCTGTTCGATCGCATCGAGATATTTCTCGACCGCATTGTTGATGCCGAGATCGATGACGTCGAAACCAGCACCTTCCATCATCATGCCGACGAGGTTCTTGCCGATGTCGTGGATGTCGCCCTTGACGGTGCCGATGACCATCTTGCCCTGCTTCGGCGCGCCGGTGGCGGCGAGCAGCGGACGCAGGATGAACATGCCGGCCTTCATCGCATTGGCCGACAGCAGCACTTCGGGAACGAACAGGATGCCGTCGCGAAAATCCTCGCCGACGATGCGCATGCCTTCGACCAGCGCTTCCGTCAGCACCTTGTAGGGCACCCAGCCGCGCTCGAGCAGGATGTTGGTGCCTTCCTCGATCTCTTCCTTCAGCCCGTCATAGAGATCGTCGTGCATCTGCTGCACCAACTCGTCGTCGGAAAGTTCGGAAAGGATGATCTCGTCGTCGGACATTTGTATCGAGCTCCTGCCGGCATCGCGACCATGTCGCAAGGCACACATCTTCGCGTTCATACCTAACCCGCTGAGGGCATGTATCCATAGCTGATTTGCGACTTCCCGCAAAAGGAAAGCGACCGTAACTCTCTTGGAATTCTTGTCGATTTTGCGACAGGCGTTGGCGCTGGCGGGCCGTTTCGAATAGGGTGCATGGCTACGATCTGGCAAGAAGCGGCGAGGCAGCCGCTATGGATTCCAGACAAGAACAGTTTCAGGGAAGAACCACCATGAGCGAACACGCGGCAGTCGATCAGGAAGCGTCAAACGCGCGACGTGGGCGTGGCGCCAGTGGCGGGGCAGCAGCCCGGCGGGCAGCACGTTCAGGCGGTGGCCCGGGCACGCAGCTCACCTACATCAAGCGCAAGATCAACGTTTATGAGGTGCTGGACGAGGAAGGCCTGGCGCTGATCGAGAAGAACACCGATACGGTGCTCGAGGAGATCGGCATCATCTTCCGCGACGACGCGGAGGCGTTGCAACTGTGGAAAGAGGCCGGCGCCGACGTCAAGGGCGAGCGCGTGCACTTTCCGAAGGGGCTGTGCCGTTCGCTGCTCAAGACCGCGCCGTCCGTCTACACCCAGCACGCCCGCAATTCCGAGCGTTCGGTGCAGATCGGCGGCAATGCCACCGTTTTCGCGCCGGTCTACGGTCCGCCCTTCGTGCGTGACCTCGATGGCGTCAGGCGTTACGCGACGATCGAGGATTTCCAGAATTTCGTGAAGCTCGCCTATATGGCGCCGTCGATCCACCATTCGGGCGGCACGGTGTGCGAGCCGGTCGATGTGCCGGTCAACAAGCGCCACCTCGACATGATCTACAGCCACATCAAATATTCCGACAAGCCGTTCATGGGCTCGGTGACCGCGCCGGAACGCGCCGAAGACACCGTCGCCATGGCCAAGATCGTGTTCGGCGACGATTTCGTCGAGAACAACACGGTGCTGACCAGTCTGATCAACGCCAACTCGCCGATGGTGTTCGACGAGACCATGCTCGGCGCTTTGAAAGTCTATGCGCGCCACAACCAGGCTTGCATCGTCACGCCGTTCATCCTTGCCGGCGCGATGAGCCCGGTGACGGTGGCCGGCACGCTGACGCAGGTCCTGGCCGAAGTGCTGGCCGGCGCCTCGTTCACGCAGCTGATCCGGCCGGGCGCGCCGGTGCTGTTCGGCACCTTCGCTTCGTCGATCTCGATGCAGTCGGGCGCGCCGACCTTCGGCACGCCGGAGCCGTCGCTGGTGTCTTATGGCGCCGCACAGCTGGCGCGCCGTCTCGGCCTGCCGTTCCGTACCGGCGGTTCGCTCTGCGCGTCGAAGGTTCCGGATGCTCAGGCGGCCTATGAAAGCGCCAACACGCTGAACTCGACCATCCTGGCCGGCACTAATTTCGTGCTGCATTCGGCTGGCTGGCTCGAGGGCGGGCTGGCGTCCTGCTATGAAAAATTCATGATGGACATCGACCAGCTCGGCATGACGCAGAAGTTTTCCGAGGGTGTCGACCTGTCGGAAAACGGCCAGGCGATGGACGCCATCCGCCAGGTCGGCCCCGGCAGCCACTATCTCGGCTGCGACCACACCCAGGCCAATTTCCAGACCGCCTTCTACCGCTCCAACATCGCCGACAACAATTCCTACGAGCAGTGGCTGGCCGAAGGCGAGAAGACAGCGCCGCAGCGCGCCAACGAGCTTGCCCGCCGCTGGCTGGAAAGCTACGAGGCGCCGCATCTCGATCCGAGCATCGACGAAGCGTTGAAGGACTTCATCGCCAAGAAGAAGGGGTCGATGCCCGACGCCTTCACTTGAAAGGAGCCCGAATCAGGCGGGGCTAAAGTCGCCAACATCATCCACAAGGAAGTCTGGCGGAGCGCGTTCTCCGATCCGGTCAAGAAGGAATGATTGCGCGTCGCGGCATGATCGAGGAGATCACGGCCGCGCTTGGCGCCAACGGCCTCATCCTGCGCGGCGGCTTTGTGTTCCCTGGCGACGAGGATGCTCCACATGGCACCTCGGGCGCGCCAGCAAGGTCCGTGCTGCTGGTGGGGCAGGCGGGGGCGGCACCTTGGCCGCATTTCCTGCGCTGGCGCGAAAACCAGCCACGGACAATCGCCGATCCGCTCGACAACTGGTCGCGGCAGGTCATTGGCGCCGTGGCCAATGAATTCCAAGCCCGTGCGGTTTCGCCTTCCGACAAACCCTATCTTCCGTTCCAGCAATGGGCGATGCGGGCCGAGGGTTTAAAACCGTCGCCGCTCGGCATCCTCATGCATCCGCAATACGGGCTTTGGCATGCCTATCGCGGTGCGCTGCTGTTCGAGGACGAGATCGCGCTTCCGGAGCAGGGCAAGGCGATCCACCTTTGCGACACCTGTGTCGAGAAACCTTGCCTGAGATACTGTCCGGTCGATGCCTATTCCACGGAAGGATTCGCCTACCAGTCCTGTCTGGCGCATGTGCGAGGAGCGAAGGGCGAGCCGTGCCGCAGCGGCGGCTGCCTTGACCGCAATGCCTGCCCCTATGGCATCGCCTATCGCTATCCGGCTGAGATCCAGGCGTTTCACATGGCAAGCTTTGCGTCAGCCGCCGACTGATCGGCGCCATAGCTTGGTGAGTTTCTATCTCATGGTAGTGAGTCAGTTTGAAATCTAAGCTTTGAATATCTCAGCTAGGAGTTCGATAGCCCGCTCCTGAGTCAACTCTGGATCCCAAGGATCGGATACAGAGATTGCCTCACGCTGGCGATCATCAATCTTAGGTCCCAACACCTGATAATATACATCGCGAATAATCGGGAGGAATTTGGCCTGGAATTGATTGAGTTCGGCCTTGCTCCGCTCTTGATGGAGAAAACTGACGGCGTGAGCCAATAGGAACTCTAACTTGGCGAATTCGGTAGGATCGAAATCATAGCTCTTCATGGCGGCGGCATAGCATATTGAAGTCAAGCTGTCCGCTTCTTGTAAGGGCCGCGCAGCACCGGCTTCTCAATTTCCTTCACTTCGATCAGCGCAACAATGTCACCAATCTCGCAAAGCTTTCATGATAGGGCGTCTGGGTGCATTGATTTAGTACCGGAAAATGTTCGCGGCTTTAGCGAGCATCCATCATGCCCTTCGATGTGTTCGAAATGAGCGCGCATCCCATTGTTACTTTCGCGGTGAGCGCGAACAGCACCATGACACTCGGGGCAGCGCTTTGGCAGGTCCGGGTTAAGACCAAGAGCTTGCTCAACGTGCAAGGGCGCCCAACCGTTTCGTGTCTTAGTTTCGGATGTGTCATCCATGCCTGAATTATCGCATTCAACGCCGGCCATTCAAAGGCTGAATTTCAGACTGACCCACTACCATCTCGATCAGTAGCTTGACGGCAGCCAGGAGTAGGCCTATTCATCAAGTCATCTGATGACTTGATGAATAGGTCGATGCAACCTGCTATCCGAACCAATCTCACCGACAGCGCCACCGAGAGCCTGCGCGCTGAAATCGTCAGCGGCCGCTGGGGCGTCGGCGAGCGTATCCCCAACGAGGCAGCTCTGACCAACCTTCTGTCGGTCAGCCGCGGCACGGTGCGCGAGGCGGTGCGGGTGCTGGTCTCGCAGGGATTGCTGGATACGCGCCAGGGCTCGGGCACCTATGTGCGCTCCGCCGTCGATACCTCTGCCGCGCTCGACCGGGTCAAGCGCAGCGGCCTGCGCGATCAGTGGGAGGCGCGGGCAGCGCTGGACCTCGAAGCCGCGAGGCTCGCCGCCTTGCGCCACACGCCAGCCGACCTCGATCGGATGCGGCAATTGCTTGCCGCGCGCGGCACTGTCGCCGAAGGCGGAAGCGAAGCCTTCATCCGGCGCGATCTCGCCTTCCACAAATCGGTTGTCGCGGCGTCCGGCAACAGGGCGATGATGGAGCTCTACGACTTCTTCACCGCTGCCATCACCGAGACCATCCATGCCACCATCGACGGCGATCTGCCCGAGCCGGACCACCAGGCGCATGCGGCAATCGTCGACGCCATTGCCGCGAGCGATCCCGAGCGCGCCGTTGCCGCCGTCCGAGCCTTCATGGCGCCGGTGCTTGCCCAACTTGAAAGACTGCTTTCGCAATGAACCAGAGTTTTCGTCAGCCTGATCCGAAGGCCGAGGTCGAGGGTCTGGAACTCATCGGTGCCGAGGCCGACAGCCTGCCCATGCCGCAGCCGCCTGAACTGCGCAGCCGTGCGGCGCGCATCGTGCTTGGCGCGAGCCTTGTGCTGATCGCCTTCAGTCTGCGGCCGCTGTTTTCGAGCCTGTCGGTGCTGTTGCCCGAGGTGATGCAGGCAACCGGGCTGTCGACAACGGGCGCCAGCCTGCTGACGACGCTGCCCGTCCTGTGCCTCGGCCTGTTCGCGCCCTTCGCGCCAAGGCTTGCGCAGCGCTATGGAGCCGAGCGCACTTTGCTCGGGGCGCTCGCCTTGCTGGTGCTGGGAACCGGCCTGCGCTGGTTCGGTACGGTTCCTCTGCTGTTTGTCGCGACTTTCCTGGCCGGCGGCGCCATTGCCATCGGCAATGTGCTGCTGCCGGGCCTGGTGAAGCGCGATTTCGCCGACAGGGCCGCCGTCATGACCGGGCTCTACACCATGGCGCTCTGCGCCGGCTCGGCCGCCGCCGCCGGCTTCACGCTGCCGATCGAGCATTTTGTCACCGGTTCATGGTCCGGAGCACTTGCTGCCTGGGCGGTGCCGACCCTGATTGTGTTGCTGATCTGGATTCCGCAGGCGCTGGGCAGCCGGCGGCAAGTGAGCCATCAAGGCTTTCGCGTCGTCGGGCTTTGGCGCGATCGCCTGGCCTGGCAGGTGACGCTGTTCATGGGGCTGCAGTCGGCGCTCGCCTATTGCATCTTCGGCTGGCTGGCGCCGATCCTGCGCGAGCGTGGCTTCGATGCGGCCACCGCTGGCGCCATGGTTTCGGTGTCAGTGATGGCGCAGGTCATCACCTGCCTCGCCGTGCCATCCTTTGCGATGCGGCTGAAGGACCAGCGCGGCATCAATGTGGCGCTCGTTGCCACGGCGGTGGTCGCGCTGCTCGGCATTCTCTTTGCGCCGACCTCGACGATGCTGTTCTGGGCGGTCCTGCAAGGCATCGGGCAAGGTGGCCTTATCGCGGCTGCCATGAGCTTGATCGTGCTGCGTTCGCCGGATTCGCATGTCGCCGCGCATCTTTCAGGCATGGCGCAAGGCGTCGGCTATGTGCTGGCGGCATTCGGTCCGCTGCTGGTGGGCCTGATCCGCGACTGGACCGGCAGTTTCTCGGGAACGGCGTTCCTGTTCGTCGCGCTCGGGCTTGGCGTAGCCATCATGGGGCTCGGTGCCGGCCGTGCGCTGCATGTCGGCGCGCGGACCGTGCGCGAGGGCGAGCAATAGCGTCCGCAATCCTGCACGAAATGTTGACTGCCACGCCCCGGGAATGCCTTGCCGTATGGCCTTGCGCGGATATGTATCGCGCATCAGTCGAACGGAGCGGGCGATGACGAAACACGACATTCAGATCAAGACCAGGGATGGTGTTGCCAATGCCGGGCTTTTCCACTCGGCAAACGCATCTCCTGCCAAGGCCGGCGTCATTCTCTATCAGGACGCCTTCGGTCCGCGGCCGGCGCTCGACGGTATGGCCGAGCGGCTCGCGAATGAAGGCTATGCGGTGCTGGTGCCCGACCTATTCTACCGCAATGCGCCCTACGGGCCGTTCGACGCCAAGACCGCCTTCGCCGAGGAAAAGACCAAAATCCCGCTGATGGCGCTGGTCACCGGCACGACACAGGAGATGACCATCAGCGACAGCGGTGCGTTCCTCGACGCGCTTGCTGCCGAGGGCATCACCGGGCCGATCGGCACCGTCGGCTATTGCATGGGTGGCGGCCGGGCGTTGAACGCCGCCGCTAACTATCCCGACAGGATAAGGGCGGCCGCAAGCTTCCATGGCGGCAATCTGGCCAGCGACGCCGCCGACAGCCCGCATCGCAAGGCAGCCTCCATCAAGGCGCGCGTCTATGTCGGCATGTCGGGTGTCGACAGAAGTTTCCCGCCGGAACAATCGATGCGATTGGAGGAAGCGTTGCGGGTTGCGGAAGTCGACCATGTCATCGAGAACTATGCCGGGATGGCGCATGGCTGGTGCGTGCCCGATCATAGCGTTTTCAACGCCGCGGGTGCCGAACGCCATTGGAAGCGGCTGACGACGTTGTTCGCCGAGACGCTGATCTAAGGCAGCGGTCGCGCCCCTGAGCAGGACGCTACGCGTCTTTGAACCAGAACGGCAGCCGATGCGGCAAAGAGTGAGCGATGCTTGCCCTTTCGACGGCGGCAGATGACTTTCACCTTGCCGCCGCCGGATCGGGCAGCACCTAGGCGTTTGCCTTGCGATAGGCTGCTACGACAAGCCAAATTGCGGAAAGCAGAAAGTAAAACGCGCCGAACCCGGCATAAGGGGCGATGTCCAGAATCGTCGGCGCAGCCGTGCCGAGGGATCGGCTGATCATGAAGCCGCCGGCGAGGGCCGACTGCTCACCACTGAGGATCATCGGCCATTGTGCGCCTTGGTAGCGCCAACGCTTTAGTCCCGTGTTCAGCTGCAGCAGGCCTGAGAGGATCGCCCAAACCCCAAACACGGCCAGAACGGCATACATGCTGTTGTTAACCGCCACGATGACGGCGAGCGCCGTTATCGTGCTGACCACGACATTCAAAGCCTGGGACGAGTTGGCCTTCAGGCCGCCATTTACCCTGGCGTCAACCAGATTGGCGAGAGCGTCCCATGCCGGGTAGATCACGAGCAGAAACGCGGTGGGACCGGGTTGCCCGTTGAACAGGATGGCGGCAGCAACCCAGGCGATAGAAAATATGGCGCGTGCGAAATAATAGGATCGTAGCCATCCGGACCGGGTGAAAGATTGGTTTTGCATTGGCAGATTCCTTGTTGCTGTCTACCTATTAGTAGGTAGACAAAACCCCTAAGTCAACCCAATGTCCGGAACACCTCCCTGTGAGAATCGGGAACGATGCAACCTTGACAGTTCGCCTACCAGAAGGTAGGCGGCGATATGAAATCAATGGCTTCGACTTCAGAAAAGATTCTCGATGTCGCGCAGTCTCTCATCGTCGCGGGAGGCTACAACGGGTTCAGCTATGCCGATATCTCGGCTGACATCGGCATCAGGAAGGCGAGTATCCACCATCATTTTCCGACGAAGGCCGAGCTGGTTTCGGTGCTGGTGGATCGTTACAGGCGGCAGGCCGAAGTGGGTTTGGAGTCTCTCCGGGGAGAACTCTCAAGCCCTGCTGAACAACTGCAGTCCTATCTGAACTATTGGCGGACATGCATTCGCGATGCCTCGCCGTCGTTCTGCGTCTGCGCGATGCTCGCCGGCGAGATGCAGATGCTGCCGGAAGAGGTGGCGTCACGCGTTCGTGCCCATTTCCAAAATCTCGCGGGATGGCTTACGTCGGTGCTGCGGGCTGGAATGGAACAGGACTTGTTCCGCTTGAACAACCGGCCGGAGGAGGAGGCCCAGATGCTGATGGCATCGGTTCACGGGGCAATGCTGTCCGCGAGGGCTTTCAGCGATCCCGGGCTGTTCACCATAATCGTCACCCCCCAGATCACCAGGCTGCTGGGACGGGATTGCTAGAAAACTATCGGGCCAAAGTGGTATCAGGCAGCGCAAGTGGCGCGCCCCAAATGAGTTGGTCGAGCGGGAACGAATAGCCTGATGCAATCCTATGATGTAGTGATCATCGGCGCGGGTGCCGCCGGAATGATGTGCGCCGTGGAGACGGCCAAGCGCGGCCGTTCGGTGCTGATCCTCGATCATGCGACGGCGCCTGGCGAGAAGATCCGCATCTCCGGCGGCGGCCGGTGCAATTTCACCAACATCCATGCCAGCCCGCAGAATTTTCTGTCGGGCAATCCGCATTTCTGCATTTCGGCGCTCAGTCGCTACACGCAGCGCGATTTCATCGCCCTCGTCGAACGCCAACGCATTGCCTATCACGAGAAGACGCTTGGGCAGCTGTTTTGCGACGGCTCGGCGCGCCAGATCATCGACATGCTGGTCTCGGAAATGCAGGGCAGGGGCGTGGAGCTGGCGCTCTCGGCCAGCGTTGAGGATGTCCGCAAAACCGTGGAGGGGTTTGCGCTCACCCTCTCCACAGGCTTGGTTACTTGCCAGTCGCTGGTGGTGGCCTGCGGCGGCAAGTCGATCCCCAAGATGGGGGCGACCGGTTTCGGCTATGAGCTTGCCGAACGGTTCGGCCTTGCCATTGTCGAAACGCGACCGGCGCTGGTGCCGCTGACCTTCGACGTAAACACGCTCGAACGGCTGGCGCCCCTGGCCGGCAACGTCGTCGACGCGGAAGTCGCCTGCGGCAAGACGCGGTTCTCCGAAGCGATGCTGTTCACGCATCGTGGCGTCAGCGGGCCATCTATCCTGCAGATCTCTTCCTATTGGCGCGAGGGCGATGAAATCCGCATCGCCATGCTGCCGGCAGTTGACGTGGCGGACCTCATTCGGGTGGCCAAGCGAAGCAATGGGCGGCAAGCGGCACAAACGGTGCTGGCAAATCATCTGCCGAAGCGGCTTGCGCAGTCGATCGCCGAGCGCACCGGGATCGACGGCAACCTTGCTGATCTTTCCGACGCCCAGATGAAAACCATAGCTGCCGCAGTCAATGACTGGCGCATCAAGCCTGCCGGCTCAGAGGGCTACCGCACCGCCGAAGTGACGCTGGGTGGGGTCGACACCAACGGGCTGGACCAGAAGACGATGCAGGCGAAATCCGTGCCGGGCCTGTTCTTCATCGGCGAAGTCGTCGATGTCACGGGTTGGCTGGGTGGCTATAATTTCCAGTGGGCATGGTCGTCGGGCTGGGTGGCAGGCCAGGCGGCCTAGACTTGCGTCTGTGGCTTCGCCCCGGCAGCCGCTTTCTTCTTCTTTTTGGCCTGATTGTAATCGATCGCTGCGCGGACGAGCTCTTTTAAAGCGCCCTCATTGAGCCTGTCGCCCTCGAACATGTCGATTGCCCGCCACACCTTGCCGCCAAAACCATTGTTGAACAGATTGTCGGGGTCCGGCAGGCTGGCGCCATGGGAAAAGGTCAGCTTCACCTTGTCCTTGTGGGCGTTGCCGACCACGATGTTGCCATCGAGGCACCATACCGGGCTGCCCATCCACTTCCACTCCTCGACGATGTCCGGGTCGGCTGCAAGGATGGTCTTGCGGATGCCGGCGAGCGTATCGCCGCGCCAATCGATGAGGCCGGCGATCATTTGGTCGATATGTTGCGAGGGGGTCATTGGGTGTCTCCTGTGTCTCGACCCGTTTCAACCGCCGCCGTTACCAGCGCGCCAGCTGGGTGATCTGAACGAGGTTGCCGCAGCTGTCGTTCAACTGGGCGATGGTCGAACCGGTCGCCTCGGTCGGCGGCTGGATAAACGCACCGCCCTTCGCCTTGATGCGCTCGTAGTCGCCCTTGACGTCGTCGGTGAAGAACATGACCGCGGGCTGGCCCTGCTTGAAGATGGCTTCCTGATAGGCCTTGGCGGCCGGGTTGTCGTTGAGCGCGAGTTGCAGCTCGGTTCCATCAGGCTCTTCAGCCGAGGCCACGGTCAGCCAGCGATAAGGCCCGTTGCTGAAATCGGCCTTTTTGGTGAAGCCCAGCACGTCGGTGTAGAAGCGCAGTGCGTTTTCCTGGTTGTCCACATACACGCTGGTCAGCTTGATCTTCATGGCTCTTTTTCCTCTGTCATAGTCGGTCATTACGGGATCCAGCCGGGCAGGGCCGCGGCCTGCTTGATCCATTCCACCATCCTCGCCTCATCGAACGGATCGTCTTCGCGGATGTCGATCCAGCGCACATCCTTGCTCTTGGCCGTGCCGCCAGGCGGAATCGGCCGCAACGACGTGCCGCTGAAGAAGGTCACTTTCAAATAGTGGGTGAAGACATGGAAACTCACGAACCAGCCTTGGCCCTCGACGCCGTAGAAGGGCGAGTTCCAGCGCACGGCCTTGCGCACGTCGGGCACGTTGTGTTCGATGAGCGCGTCGAGCCGCTCGCCGAGGCCACGCTTCCAGCCCGGCATTGCAGCGATGTAGGCCTGCACCGGAGCGTCGCCGTCGCCCTTGGCGATTTGCGGGTTGCCACCCGAGAGCAGGACCGGTGCCGCTTTGGTCGACTGACCCTGCGTCTTGGTCATTCTACCCACTCCTATCCGCCGGCACGCTGCGCGCCGCGGCCCCTGGCGGCATAGGGCAGCACGAACATGTACAGGCCGCTGAACAGCAGCAGGAAGAGCGGCAGGAGCGGCGAATAGACTACCCAGGCGGGAGGCTGGCCGAATGCCATGGTGGCGAAGTTGGCGACAACGGTCAGCGTAAACATAATCGACAGCCAGCGATGAATTTGCCGAACCCACTTGTTCCTGTCCAATAGCTCCTCCTGTCAAAACAGACCGAAGCGGACCCGTGATCCGCATGTCGGCGGGTTCAATCCATCCGCGCCAGGACCTGACCCAGATTTGTAAAGTACTGCCGCCACCCACTCGTCGCGCCCCGATACGCCTGCTCCTGATCCGGCCGGAAGCCGGACTGTTCCATACGCAACCGGGTGCCCGTGCTGGTCGGCATGAGGGTCCAGGTGACGACACTCTCGAGGCCATAGGCCTGCCACGTGTAGGACAGTGTCTTGTTCAGCTCGACGGCTGTTACCTGACAGTCGACAACAATGCTCACGTCGGTTTGCGTTTCCTTTCGCAGATTGAAACGGTGGTCCACAACTGGCTTGAAGTCGTTCTTCATCAGCCATTCCTCGATCAGATGCGGTTGGGTCAGCGCGCGCCAGATTTTTTCCGGCGGATAGGGGATCTCACGTTCGACGACGACGGAGCGCGTTTCGGTCGCAATGTTGGTCATTGGTCCATTCTTTTGAGCAAATTTTCGAGGTCGTCGAACCGGCTCTGCCAGAACGCATTCATCTGGTTCGTCCAGTCGGTCAGCGGGGAAAGTGCTGCGATCTGGGCGCTATAATGGGTCTGCCGTCCTTGATGGCGGTCGCGCACCAGCCCGGCCTGCCTGAGTACGCCGAGATGCTTCGACACCGCAGGTTGGGAGACCCCCGACTGAGCCGTCAGGGCGCCGACCGTCTGCTCGCCTTGTCGGCACAGGCGCTCGAAGATCGCACGACGCGTCGGATCGGAGAGCGTTCTGAAGAGGATATCGTGAGCGTTCGTCATTGGGATCGATAACCCGGTGGCTATTGATTGACGTATAACCGCCGAGATATGGATGTGTCAAGCGGGGTGCCGGCGGTCACGATCCGGCGGTTTCCAAAAAAATCTTTCCATTGCCCAAGGATTAGCCATTAGCCTTCGTCCAACAGGCAAATGATGGCGATGATGCTGGATGAAAGCGAAGCCTCCGACGCCGAACTGATCGGGCGGGCGAAGGGCGGAGACAGGGGGGCCTTCAGCACATTGCTGGAAAGGCACTATGACTTCGTCTATCGCGCTGCCTATCGCTGGTGCGGCAGGAAGGCCGATGCCGAAGACATCGCCCAGGAAGTCTGCGTCAGGCTCGGCAAGGCGATCCGCGACTATCGCGGCGGCGGCGCTTTCACCACATGGCTCTATTCCGTGACCCTGAACGCCGCGCGCGACATGATGCGAAAGTCCGCCCGCGAGACCGTGAAGACCGAGGCCTATGGCGTCCATGCACTGATCTCAGGCGAGGCGTCGGTCGAACCGGAGGATCCGGCCGAAGCGCTGTGGACCGCGGTGCGGCAACTGCCGGACAAGCAGCGCGACGCCGTGCTTTTGGTCTATGGCGAAGGATTGAGCCACGCGGCCGCCGCCGAGGCGATGGCGATCTCGGAGACGACGGTTTCCTGGCACATCCATGAAGCGAAGAAACGGCTGAAGACGCTGATGCGCGCGGCCGGGGAAGTGTGACCATGGTCGACGACAACGAACTCAACAGACTGCGCGATATCGCAGCACCGGCGCCCGCCAAGGATGCCAAGGCACGTGCCTTCGAGGCCGCCCTGCGCGCCTATGATCAGGAAAATATTTCTGCTGTCACCCAAGGATCGATTGGCGGGCTTCGTCTCACAGAGCGAGCACAAAAGCTCTGGAGCGAGATCATGCAAAAGAAACTCATTGCCACGCCGGCCCTTGCCGGGCTCGTCGCCCTGCCGATCGCCGGATACGCCACCTTCCATTTGCTGAGGGAACAGCCGCCCAAATTCGGCGGCGACGAGAAGATCACCGAGACGCTGGCCGACAAGCCGGCGACGGTGAAGCCGACGACCGCCGAGCCGAAGCCGGCTCGCGGCGAGTTGGAGAAGGACAAGAAGGCAGACGCGGATGTGGAAAGCCGCGGCGCGACCGATGCGCTTGTGGCGCCGGCCTCGCCGCAGAAATCCGAATCGACCGTTGCTGGCGGCGCGGCACAACAAAATGCGCTGGAGCGCGGTGTGCTGGCCGAGCCTGCGCCACCGGCACCGACAGGTGAATTCGCGCTGGATGGCGCTGCAAGTGTACCCAGCACCTCGCGAGCCCGCATGCCGGCCGAATCCAAGCTGATGGCGCCGCAGCAGCCGTCGATCTTGCCGGCCGACCAGATGCAGCCGCAACCGGAAAACCGCGACCGCATCGAGGATTTCAAGACCAACCCGGTGCATGCGGCACTCGAGGATCCGGTCTCGACCTTCTCGATCGACGTCGACACAGCCTCCTATTCCTTCGTGCGCGGCTCGCTGAAGCAGGGCACCCTGCCGCAGGCCGATACTGTTCGCGTCGAGGAGATGATCAACTACTTCCCCTATGACTGGAAGGGTCCGGAGTCGGCCTCGACACCATTCAACTCGACCGTCAGCGTCATGCCGACGCCGTGGAACACGCAGACCAGGCTGATGCATGTCGCCATCAAGGGTTTTGACGTCAAGCCGACCGAGCAGCCGAAGGCCAATCTGGTCTTCCTGATCGATGTCTCGGGCTCGATGGACGAGCCGGACAAGCTGCCGCTGCTCAAATCGGCATTTCGCCTGCTGGTCAGCCAGCTGAAGGCCGACGACACTATCTCGATCGTGACCTATGCCGGTGACGCCGGCACAGTGCTGGAGCCGACCAAGGCGTCCGAAAAGGACAAGATCCTCAGCGCCATCGACAATCTGACGCCCGGTGGCAGCACGGCCGGCGAGGCGGGCATCAAGGAAGCCTACAGGCTGGCGCAAAAATCCTTCGTCAAGGACGGCGTCAACCGCGTGATGCTTGCTACCGACGGCGACTTCAATGTCGGCCAGACCGATGACGACGACCTCAAGCGGCTGATCGAAAGCGAGCGCAAGACCGGCGTTTTCCTGTCGGTGTTCGGCTTCGGCCGCGGCAATCTGAACGACCAGATGATGCAAACCATTGCCCAGAACGGCAACGGCACCGCCGCCTATATTGATACGCTGGCCGAGGCTGAAAAGGTGCTGGTCGAGGATGCCTCGTCGACGCTGTTCACCATCGCAAAGGACGTGAAGATCCAGGTCGAGTTCAACCCGAACAAGGTCTCGGAATATCGCCTGATCGGCTACGAGACCCGCGCCTTGAACCGCGAGGATTTCAACAATGACCGCGTCGATGCCGGCGATATCGGTTCGGGCCACTCGGTCACCGCGATCTACGAGATCACGCCCAAGGGCAGTGGTGGCGAGCAGATCGACCAACTGCGTTATGGCCAGGCGTCGGTGGACAATGGCGGCGTCGCCAATGCGGACGAATATGCCTTCGTCAAGATCCGCTACAAGCTGCCGAATGAAGACGTCTCGAAGCTGATCACCACGCCGGTGACCTCGGCCAACGAGATCTCGTCCTTCGACCAGGCCAGCACCGACCAGCGCTTCTCCGTCGCGGTCGCCGCCTTCGGCCAGAAGCTGCGCGACGAGGATGCGACCGCGAAGTTCGGTTACGACAAGATCATGGAGATCGCCACTGCCGCTCGAGGGGCCGACCCGTTTGGGTACAGGGCCGAGTTCCTCTCGCTTGTGCGCCTTGCCTCTGCGCTGGGCGGTAACCGGTAAGTGGTGATGACGGCCGGTTTCTTTCAGATGGGATCGTTCTGATACGGGGGAACCGACCGCGGGCGGGTGAGGCAGGCCGGCGAGGGAAACCTTGCCGGCCTTTTTTCGCGGATTTTATGGGTCGTTAAATTGCGCGGCAATTCCGGTACCGGATGGCAACCCCCTCCTTGTTACGCAGGACAGGTGTACTGGGCTTGAGGGAGCCGAAATTGCAGATCAGGACTATCGCCAACTCGATACCCCCGGCGCCAGACGCCTCGGCGGTTTCATCGGCCCCATCATCGGAATCCAGGCGTGACAATGTCGCACAGGCGCGCCACACCGCCCTGTCGGCGCTGACCAACGACCGCTTCCGCATCATGCTGGAACAGATCACCGACCCCAGCGCTTCGGGCGCGCTGATGACGATGCGCGGCGACAATGTGGTCGACTTCAAGTCGGCGCAGTCGAGCTACGCCGACAACAGCGAATAACCGAAATCGATGAGGTCAGGCCCGGCTGCGGCGGCGCTCGCGGCGGGCTTCGCTGGTCTCGGCGGTGTTTTCCGTCGCGACCTGGTTGCGCATCGGACCAATGCGCTCGACGATCGCCGCAACCGTCGGACGATCCGACTTGGTGTGCGCGTCGAGCGCCTTGCGCATGGCGGCAAGGTGCTGGAACGAGGTGCCGCAGCAGCCGCCGATAATCTTGGCGCCGCCATCGACGGCGAGGCGCACATAATCGGCCATCAGTTCGGGCGTGCCGGAATAATGGATTTCGGTGCCGCGGAATTCGGGAATGCCGCAATTACCTTTGACGATCACCGTCGCCTCCGGCTTCGCCTCGGTCATGTCGAGCAGCGAGGCCAGGATGTCGGACGCGCCAACGCCGCAATTGGCGCCAACGCCGAGCGGCGCCTGCGACAGCCCGTCGGTGACGCCGTGGATATCCCTGGGCAGCAGGCCCATCATGGTGCGGCCGGCAGTGTCGAAGGAACCGGTATAGGTGTAGGGCAGGCCGACGCGGATAGCAGCCTCGGCGGCGGCCCGGATCTCGTCTGGAGCCGACATCGTCTCGATCCAGGCGACTTCGGCGCCGCCTTCCTTGAGGCCCTCGATCTGCTCGGCGAAGGCGTCGACTGCCTCGTCATAGGTCATGGCGCCCAGCGGCACCAGCAATTCGCCGGTCGGGCCGACCGAACCGGCGACGATCACCTTGCGGCCGGCCTTGCCGGCGACCGCACGCGCAAGCTCAGCGGCGCGTTTGTTCAACGCGTGCACGCGATCCTGCGCATGGTGCAGCTTCAAGCGGTGACGGGTGCCGCCGAACGAGTTGGTGAGGATGATGTCGGCGCCGGCATCGACGAAATTCTGATGCAGGCTGGTGATGGTGTCGGGCGCCGTCTCGTTGAGCAGCTCTGGCGCCTCGCCCGCCTCCAGCCCCATGGCGAACAGGTTTGTGCCGGTGGCGCCATCGGCCAGCAGCACGCCCTTTTCAGCCAGCAGCTCATCGATCGGGTTCGTGGTCGTCATCGGATTGGCTTTCATGTTTCGAATTCGAATAATGATATAAAGAAGTCTTTATGTGTAGTCAATGATTTTGCCGCGACCGCTCGGCCAGATGGTGCCCTTTCCTCACGATCCGGGGGTGATCTCGACGTGGATCTCGGTGCAGATGCCGCCATTGGTCGGGTGATGGTCGACCGAGCAAGCGGTGACCACCAGCAGGAGGTCCTGTTCGGCGCGCAACGTCACATAGCCGCCCGGCGGGTTGATCGACGCGGAAACCACCAGCCGACCGTCGGGTTCCGGCAAGGAGTTCTGAAAGAGATCGACCGGATCGGGGGCGAAAGGCAGCGATATGCCCTCTGTGGCCAGCGCCTGCATCAGATTGTCCCGGCAGTTCGGATGATTGGGAAATCCGGCGCGCTCATAAAGCGCGCTGTCGCAAGCGGGGTAAAGCATGTCGTGCGGACCCGGCGAGCCATCTTCGACCAGCGTCAGCATCGGCTTGGCGGCGGCACTGAAGAAACTGTCGCCGATTGCGGGAAAAAGCCGCTCGGTGATGTCACGGGTCTGCGAGGTGCTCAGCCAGTCGACCGTCGGGTCGGTGCTGAAAGCCCAGAGATCGGAAACCTGCTGTCCTTTGGGATCGATGATGCGGATGAGGTCGCCTTGTGAGACGCGGATGGCGCGGCCCGACTGGGGTGGAACGACGATGCGGCGCGGATCGGGCATGAGCTGTCCTTCAAAAATGGAAATGGCGTGGCCGGGACGAGGCTCCACCAGAGGACCATGATTGCCAGAGATCAGACCATGATTGCCAGAGATCAGACAGTGCCTGTTGGGAACGACATGCCGGCCAGCCTGTGCGCGAAGCCGGACGCCTCGTGCGCGTTGATGTCGGCGGCGCGGATCAGATTGTCAAAATGCTGGATCAGCGTCTGGATCGGCTGGGTGGCGTTGAGCACCAGATACATGTCGCCGACATAAATGGCGGCGCGATAGGGACCGAAGATGGTGTAGGGGATGGAATAGCGAATCCGCCCGTCATAGAGAAACAGCCGGAAGGTGGGGTAGAGGTCGTCGAGCAGCGTCGCCATGTGCAGCAATTGGGCGCGGCGGTCGGCTTCCGGGAAACGATCCCAGACACCCAGGCCGCGGGCGAAAATCTCCAGCGTATGGCGAGGCATGCAGACTTCCATGTCGGTTTCCGGCCGCCTGTTGTAGTCGATGCGGTATTGCGTTTCGCCGGCCTGGGCGAGGCGGCTCTTGTTGGTGATGCCGGCTTCGTAGTCGACCAATGCTTCGGTGCGCAGAAGGTCGGGAATGCCGGCCGGTACGTAGCGGATCTTGGTGCCGGCCGCCTCGGCATGCCATTTGGCCAGCAGCGTGCGGTCGAAGCCGTCCGGTGCCTCTTCTATCTCCAGGCTCTCGCGGATTTCGCCGGTGAGACCCTCGTCCTGGCTGAGGCCGAGAAGCCAATCGAGCGACACCTTGAACTCGGCGGCGATGTTGAGCAGCGTTTCCGCTCGGGGCAGGCGCGTCGAGGCGCCCGACAGCAGCTGCGACAGCGCCGAACGGTCGATGCCGACCGCGGTCGCGAAGGCCGACTGGTTGAGGTCGGAGCGTGTCAAGAGTGTTTTCAGGCGCTCGCGGAAGATCGTCGACAGGTCGCGCTTGTCCATGTGCGTGCTCCACCTCGATTGAGGAAAAATTTGCGCCGAATCGCTTCCGAGCGCACCTCAGGCGTAAATGAATCCCTAAGCCTGTTTACAATGTGTAACATGTGCGGTCAAAAATGCGCAATCGCAACAGTTTGTGTACTTTGTCTCGTTGAGTGGAATCACTTCTCCTGACACAATGTTGTCAGGAGCCAATTGGGGCTCCGGCGACTGAGGGGCAGTGGTCGATAGCATGACGAGCAAGAGCATCAGGCGACACAGCGCACCGGCCATAGAGTGGCCGACCGTGGTACTCGCCTTCTTCTGCTACGCAACTTGGCTCGCCACCGGTTTCCTGCTCTGGCCATCTTACCCCATACTGGCGCTCGCCCTCCTGGCTTTGACCGCCGCACTGCAATCGTCGATCATGCACGAAGTGCTGCACGGTCATCCGACACGCAACGCGCGGGTCAATGAAGCCTTCGTGTTCCTGCCGATCGGTCTGGTCTGGCCGTTCCGCCGCTTCAAGACCATCCATCTGCGCCACCACGCCGACGAGCGGCTGACCGATCCGCTGGACGATCCGGAAAGCTATTATCAGGCGCTCTGGCAGCACGACGAACTGCCGCCGACGATGAAATTCCTACTCAAGATCAACAACACCATGGCCGGCCGCTTCGTGCTTGGCCCGTGGCTGTCCTGCGTCGGCTTCTTCATCGACGATGCCAAGCACGTGATCGCCGGTGACAAGGCGATCCGCAAGGCCTGGCTGCTGCATGCGATCGGCCTTGCCGTCGTGATGCCGATCGTGCAGTTCGGCTTCGGCATCCCGCTGTGGCTTTACATTCTGGTGCCGGTCTGGCTCGGCCAGTCGCTGATCTCGATCCGTACTTTCGCCGAGCATCAATGGTCGGAACATCCGGAAGGCCGCACGGTGATCGTCGAGCGCTCGCCGCTGTCGTTCCTGTTCCTCAACAACAATTTGCACTTCGTCCATCACAAGACCCCGACCGTGGCCTGGTACAAGCTGCCCAAGCTGTTTCGCGATCGCCGTGAGGAATGGCTGCGGATGAACAATGGCTATGCCTATCCCAACTATTTCGCGCTGATCAAAGCCTATGCGTTCAAGGCGAAGGAGCCGATCGTGCACCCGGTGCTGCGGCGTCAAGCCGAGCCGGGCAGGGCCTTCAAGCCGCGCATCAGGGCGCGCAGCATCAGCGGACTCGGCAGTGCGCCGGTTCCCGCAGAGCCGCCGAAGGAATAATTCCGGTCTACCCGGAATCCGTGTCGGCCAATTCTGATTGGGCGCCGCGTTTTTGCGATCATTTTTCCAGACATGATGATTTGATATCCGGCATGAGTGAATTGGTTGCGGCGTTGCCGATGTATGACTGGCCCGAAATACGCGGCGAGGTCGACGCGCAATGGGCGCTGTTGCGCGACGCGTTTCGGCAAAAGGGTATCGACGCACCGCAAACCATCGTGCGGCGCAATGGAGACCTGCCGCCGGTGCCGGGCGGTATTCGTGATGCTGCCGGTGCATTGATCGCATCCGATCCAGTGACATTGCCGCCGGACGAACTCGATTTTCACAGACTGTGGCTGCACCCGGCGCTGCTGTTCGCGCAGACCTGCTGGGGGCCGATGGAACTCGGCCTGTCCAGGCATGTGCAGGTGGTTGCCCAGCCAAGCTACGACGCCTACGAAGGCGGGCAGGGCGAGCTCTATTCCAGCGCCATCGTCATGCTGGCGGATGGCGCGCCGTCGGTTGCCTCGCCCAATGACGGCAGCCCGCTGATCCCACTCGATCGGATCCGCGGCAAGCGCTTCACCTTCAACAGCCTCGATTCGATGTCGGGGTTCCTCGGTTTGACGCGCGACCTGGAGGCGATGGGCGAGAGCCTTGACCTCTTTGCCTCGCGCAGCGAAAGCGGTGGGCACCGTTCCTCGATCGTCGCAATTGCAGAGGGCAAGGCCGATATAGCGGCCATCGACTGCGAGAGTTGGGCGCTGGCGCAACGCTTCGAGCCGGCGGCGAAAAAGGTGGCGGTCGTTGGCTGGACCGGACGGCGCAAAGGCCTGCCCTACATCACCGCCGCAGGGACACCGGAAAAGACGGTTGGGGCGTTGCGCGAGGCCATTGCCGGGCTAGCCGAGCAGTCTCTTATCCAACGGGTAGGTTGAGAGCTGTTCGTTGCCCGTCTCGGTGATCAGTATCTGTTCCTCGATCTTGACGCCTTCGCGCCCGCCAAGCCTGCCGATATAGCTTTCCACGCACAGCACCATGCCCGGTTCCAGCACGCCGTCCGGAGTGTCCGATGTCCAGTCGCTGGCATGCGGCAAGGTCGGGTATTCATCGGCCAGGCCGACGCCGTGATAGAGCACGCCGTAGCGCGTCGGGAAGCAGTCGCCGGGCGGCACCGCCGAGCGTTCGACGAGGTCGCGAAACGAGATGCCTGGCTGCATCAGTGCCGCGTTGTGCCCGATCTGGTCGGCAGCGATGCGGAACAGGTCGCGCTGTTCGCTGGTCGGCTTTCCATCGCCGCACAGCCATGTGCGCGACAGGTCGGCGCAGAAGCCGTAGGGGCCGATCAGGTCGGTGTCGAAGGCGACGAGATCGCCAGCCTCGATCTTGCGCGACGAGCATTCCTGGAACCACGGATTGGTGCGCGGGCCTGACGTCAGCAGTCGCGTCTCGATCCATTCGCCGCCGCGCGCGATGTTGCCGCGGTGCAGTTCCGCCCACAATTCGTTTTCGGAAATCCCCGGCTTCAGCGCTTGTTCCATCTCGCCCATCGCCGCCTCGCAGGCGACGATCGCGCGGCGCATGGCGAGGATCTCGTCGGGTGATTTGATCAGCCGCGCGTTCTCCATCAACGCTTCGCCATTGCCGATGGAAATGCCGAGGCGAGCCAGCTCCTCGACGCCTTCCGGATTGATATGGTCGACGGCGATGCGGCTGTTGCCGCCGCCATGCTCTTTCACCAGATCGGCTATTCCTGCGGCCCAGCGGCGGACCTTTTGCTCGGTCAACTCACCGCCATAGAGATACATCCACGACACTGCCGGTCGCACTTCGTCGACGACGCCGGAATGATCGGACAAATGCTCGCAGGAGAAATAGTCGAACAGCACCACCGGCCCCTCCGCGGCGACAAAGCAATGCCGCGTCGGGTTGTGCGCCACCCATAGCTGCATGTTGGTGCTGTCTGTGGCGTAGCGGATGTTGACGGGATCGTAGAGCACGGCGCCGGCATAGCCGCGGCGCCTCAGCTCGGCGCGGATGCGCTCCAGCCGGTATTGGCGCATCGCCGCCAGATCGGGCGCGGCAATGCCTGCCGCGGCCCATTCAGCCTCGGCCTGCGCACCGTAGCCCAGCACATGCTGGTTGAGCGAAGCCGCCTTCTGGCGGGAGGCGTCGCGCAAGGCTTCGATCGAATCGGCTTCGAACGGCATGATTTTGCGATGCCGGCCAAAGCTGCCCTTCGGCCCCGCGTTGTCCATGGTCGAAACTCAGGTCCGCATCTTCTCGCCGCTCGGATCGAAGGGCGCTTCGACATTGATGCGGGCCGGGCGCCGGTGACCGAGGATCTCGATCTCGAACAGCCCGGCACTTTCGTCCTCGGCAAGCGCTGCGGGGACGTAGCCCTGCGCCATCGACTTCTGCACATAATGCGCATAGCCGCCCGACGTGACCCAGCCGACCACGCGCCAGTCACCGTCGACGATACCCCGCACGGCGGAAGCGCCTTCGGTAGCCTTGGAGCCACGTATTTCCTTGCCGCCCTCGTCGAAGCGGGGCGCGCCATAGCCATGCGGCTTTTCAACCGTGCCATAGTCCTTGCTGACCTTGGCCCAGATCGGCTCATCGCCCATGACATCGGCGTCGGTGGCATCGACGATGAAGGAGACGCGGCGCAGCTTTGGCCCCTCGGCCTGTTCCTTGGCAGCGGCCTCGCGGCCGATGAAGTCGTTCTTCTCGAGCTTGATGAAGCGGTCCATCGCGCCTTCGAACGGTCCATAGATCGGCCGCAACTCGCGGAACCAGGTCGGAAAATTCTTTTCGAGGCGCATGGAGAGCAGCGCGCGCATGCCGAAATCGACAAGGCCGAATTCCTCGCCGGCGTCCTTGATCGCTTTGTAAACCAGGCGCTCGTAGGCCGGTGCCATCCAGATTTCATAGCCGAGGTCGCCGGTGTAGGTGATGCGGTTGACCATGCAAGGCGCCCCGCCAACCGCCATCTCGCGGAAATCCATGAAGCGGAAGGCTTTTGTCGAGACATCGACATCGACCAATTTCTGCAGCAAGTCACGTGACTTCGGCCCTGCGATCGACAGGCCGACCAGCGTCTGGTCGAAGCGGTGGATGCGCACCGTTCCGTCCTTCGGTAGATGCTTCTCGAACCAGCGCATGTGGTATTTCTGCGCCGCCGAGGAACCCCAGATCATGAAGCGGTCTTCTGCCGCCTTGGCGATGGTGAAGTCGCCAATCAGCTTGCCGAATTCGTTGAGCATCGGCGTCAGCACGATACGGCGGGTCTTCGGCATGCGGTTGGTCATCAGCCGGTTGAGGAAATCCTCGGCTGCGGGTCCCGAGACTTCGTATTTGGCAAAATTGGCGATCTCGGTGACACCGACACGCTCACGCGTGGCGCGCACTTCCTCACCGATCGGCCCAAAATCGTTGGAGCGGTGGAAGGAGACGATATCCCTGGGTTCCTTGCCTTTCGGTGCGAACCAGAGCGGCGTTTCAAGTCCCCAGCTGTCGCCCATGACGGCATTGTTGGCCAGCATCGTGTCGTAGAGCGGTGTCGTCTGCGCCGGGCGTGCCGCCGGCAGTTCCTCATTGGGGAAGCGGATGGAGAAGCGGCGCGAATAGTTTTCGCGCACCTTGGCGTTGGTGTAGCGCAGGCCTGCCCATTCGCCGAAGCGGGTGACATCCATGCCCCAGACGTCGAAGCCGGGATCGCCATGCACCATCCAGTTCGACAGCGCGAGGCCGACACCGCCGCCCTGGCTGAAGCCGGCCATGACGGCGCAGGCGCACCAGAAATTGGTCAGGCCCTGGACCGGGCCGACCAGCGGGTTGCCGTCGAGCGCGAAGGTGAAGGGGCCGTTGATGATCTGCTTGATGCCGGCTTTCTCGATGCCGGGGAAATGCTTGAAGCCGATTTCCAGCGACGGGGCGATGCGATCGAGGTCCGGCGGCAACAATTCATGGCCGAAATCCCACGGCGTGTTGACCGGCGACCACGGCTTGCAGGCCTTCTCATAGGTGCCGAGCAGGATGCCGTTGCGTTCCTGGCGGGTGTAGATCTCGCCCTTGAAGTCGAGCACGCCGATCATTTCGCGGCCGGTAGACTTGTTGAATTCCTCGACCTCCGGCATCGGCTCGGTCAGCAGATACATGTGCTCCATGGCCAGCACCGGCAGTTCGACGCCGACCATGCGGCCGATCTCGCGCGCCCACAGGCCGCCGCAATTGACGACATGCTCGGCCTTCACCGTGCCCTGTTCGGTGACGACGTTCCAGGTGCCGTCGACCTCCTGTGTCAGTTCCACAACGCGATTGCGCAGCACGATCTCGGCGCCGAGTTTTTTCGCCGCCTTGGAATAGGCGATGGTGGTGCCCGACGGATCGAGATGGCCTTCGACCGGGTCCCACATGGCGCCGACGAAGTTGGTCTCGTCCATCAGCGGGAACATCGCCTTGGCTTCGGAAGGGGTGATCAGCTCTGTGTCCATGCCGAGATAGCGGCCCTTGGCGTGGGCCAGCCGCAGGAAGTCCATGCGCTCGGGCGTGTCGGCCATCATCACGCCGCCGGTCAGGTGCAGGGAGCAGGACTGGCCGGATATTTCCTCGATCTCCTTGTAGAGCTGCACCGTATAGGCCTGCAGCTTGGCGACGTTGGGGTCGCCGTTCAGCGTGTGGAAGCCGCCCGCGGCGTGCCAGGACGAGCCGGAGGTGAGCTCCGAGCGCTCGATCAGCATGATGTCGGTCCAGCCGGCCTTGGCCAGGTGGTAGAGAACCGAGCAGCCGACGACGCCGCCGCCGATAACAACCGCTTTTACGTGAGATTTCATCTAGATAGGTCCGTTTTTGAAGAGATTGAATCGGGTGAGTGAGGCGTGAAGACAAAGCGGAGGTCGGGTGCCGTGATGTTCTCGGCTAGCCTGCCATCGAGCGCGGCGAGGATGGTTTCACAAACCGAAGTACGATGCTTCAAGACTTCATGGCTCCAAACACGCAGGATCGAATAGCCCTGGGCATGCATGAAATCGTCGCGGCGGCGGTCATAGGAACAGTCGGCGTGTTGATGTCCGTCGACTTCCACGACGAGCCATTTTTCGCGGCAAGCGAAGTCTGCGTAGTATGGTCCGATAGAGAACTGTCGCGTGAACTTGTAGCCGCCAAGTTTGCGGGCTTTTAACTCAAGCCAAAGCAGCGCTTCGGCCTGGTTGTCACCTTGCCTGAGTTTTCGGGCTCGCTGGGTGATGCCCGTTTTGCGGCGGCTGCGTGTTGCGGGGCGGGCTTCCCCCACTCCGTCTCGGCTTCGCCGAGCCACCTCTCCCCCCTCCGGAGGGAGAGGAAGGGAGCCAGCCTGCATAAGTTCGCGCCTTTCCTCTCCCCCGTCGATCGGGGGAGAGGTGTCGAGCACAGCTCGACGGAGTGGGGGTCGACCGTTCATCAACAGCACTGCCGATCAAAAATCGGTCGGCGCGCCGCCTTCGGACCGGCGCTTGGCGACGAAGGCGTTGAGTTCCTCGCGGATGGCCGGGTCCATGTAAGGCTCCTCATAGGACGCCAGCCGCTCCTTCCAGACCTTGTTGGCCTTTTCGAGCGCCGTCGGCGAGCCGGCTTCCGCCCAGGTCTCGTAATTGCGCCAGTCGGACAGGATCGGCGAGTAGAAGGCGGTCTTGTAGCGGTCCTGCGTGTGCTGGGTGCCGAAGAAATGGCCGCCGGGACCGACCGACTGGATGGCGTCGAAGCCGAGTGCCTCGTCGGAAAGATCGAGGGGGGTCAGGAATTCGGCCACCATCTGCAGCAGGTCGATGTCCAGGATGGTCTTCTCGTAGGAGCAGCGCAGGCCGCCTTCGAGCCAGCCGGCGGCATGCATCATCAGATTGCCGCCGCCCTGGATGGCGCCCCACAGCGAGAACACGCTTTCATAAGCCGCCTGCGCGTCGACCGTGTTGGCGGCGCAGGTGTTGGAGGTGCGGTAGGGAATGTTGTAGCGGCGGGCAAGCTGGCCGCCGACGAGCTGCGCCTTCATGTATTCCGGCGTGCCGAACGCCGGCGAACCGGACTTCATGTCGACATTGGAGGTGAAGCCGCCATAGCCGACGGGTGCGCCCTTGCGCACCATCTGGGCGAAGGCGAGGCCGGCAAGCGCCTCGGCGTTCTGCTGCACCAGTGCGCCGGCGATGGTGACAGGCGCCATGGCGCCCGACAGGGTGAACGGCGTCACGACGACGACCTGGCCCTTGCTCGACATCTGGATGATGCCTTCCATCATCGGCACGTCGAGCTTGAGCGGCGAATTCGTGTTGATGATGGTGAAGACGGACGGCTCTTCCAGCATCTGCTCGTGGCTGATGCCGCGCGCGATCCTGGCGATCTCGATGCCGTCGACATTGCGTTCCTTGCCGAGCGAATAGATGTGGAACACCTTGTCGGTGAGCACGCTGAGATCGCGGATGCATTCGAGGTGGCGGACGGACGGATGGATATCGGTCGGCTCGACCGGGTAGCCGCCCGTGCAGTTCAGGATGTTGTGCATCTGCGCGAGCTTTAAGAAATTGCGGTAGTCCTGCTGGTTGCCGGGCCGGCGGCCGCGATCGATGTCGGAGCAATTGGGCGCCGACGCCATCATCGAGATGATCACATTGTTGCCGCCAAAGCGCACATTGTGCGCCGGATTGCGGGCATGGATGGTGAACTCCGACGGGCAGTGCGACACCAGTTCGAGGATCATGTCGCTGTCGAAGCGCACCCGCTCGCTGCCGTCGCGCACATCGGCGCCATGCGCCTTCATGATGCTGCGGGCTTCGTCATGCAGCACATCGACGCCGATTTCCCTGAGCACGCGCAGGGAGGCGAGGTGGATCGATTCCAGCTCGTCGTCGGAGACCAGCCTGGTCGGCGTCAGCGGGTTTTTCAGCTGGCGGAAAGCCGGCTGCTCGAACGCGGCCGAGCCGCCGGCGCGCTTTCCGGCGCGGCCACCGCGACGGGCGCGGTCGGTGGCCAATGCCGGTTCCAAGGGTTGTAGGGCGGCGGTCATGATGGTCCTCGTAGGATGCGATAGCGGGCGGCATAATGGACCGGCGGCTGTCCAGCCATTGCGGAGGCGGCGACCACTAGGGCGAGGGAAGCGACATGCCGGAACGGCAGTTGCGCGGCCACGACATCGGCCTGATCCCGCCGCCTCGTTGGCGCAAGCGGATTTCGCCGGGCGGCCCTTCCTTTGCCTGGATCGAACCGATAGCTACTCGGGCTTGCCGGCCGGATGGCCAGCAATTCACATGGATGGCAGCATGGTTGCGACCGGCTCGAACGAAGGCGAAGCAGGAACGCAGTGGGCAGCGCTTGCCGGCGTCACCGCGGCACTTGCGATGTTCGGCGCGGCGCAGGGGTTGAGTTCGCCGCTGTTCACGCTGCTGATGCAGAAACAAGGCATGTCGCCAGCGCTGATCGGCTTGTCGGCGGCGATGATGCCGCTCGGGCTGATCCTTTCGGCTTCTTTCGTGCCCGCGGCTGTGCGGCTTGTCGGTGCACGCAACCTGGCGGTCGGCTGCTCGCTGATCGGCGCGCTCTGCTTCCTGGGTATCGGCTATCTGCAGGACTGGGTGGCCTGGTTCGTCATCCGCTTCATCATCGGCGTCGTCATCAACCCGCTCTACATCCTCGGCGAGGTGTGGGCACTGTCGCTGGCGCCGCCATCGCGGCGCGGCAGGGTGATGGGCGTGTTCAACACGCTAATGGGCGCCGGCTACGCCGCCGGACCATTCGCGCTGACCCTGCTCGGTACGTCGGGCTGGGCGCCCTTCATGGTCGGCGTCGCCGGTTTCGCGCTCTGCGCGGTGATCCTGCACGCGGTCTCGTCTAAGCTGACCGGTTTCGAGGATGACGACCAGCCTGCCAGCGGCCTTGTCGGCTTTGCCAAGGTGGCGCCGGCGCTGCTGCTTGCCGTGCTTGTCTCGGCGGCGGTCCAGCAGAGCACCTATGCGCTGGTCCCGGTCTTCGGCGCCAGCTACGGCTTGGCGGAAGCCGTTCTGGCCTCGCTGGTGATGGCGCTTTCCCTCGGCAACATCCTGCTGCAGATACCACTCGGCCTTCTGGCGGAGCGTTTTGGCGGCCGCGCCATGATCATCGTCTGCGCGCTGGCAACAACCGTTTGCGCGCTTTTGCTGCCTTTGCTGATCACAACGCCGTTGATCTGGGTCGTGCTGCTGGTGATGGGCGCGGTCGGTTACGGCGTCTACACCATGGCATTGGTCGAACTCGGCAGCCGGTTCAAGGGCTCTGTGCTGGTCGCCGGCAACGCTGCCTTTGCACTGATGTGGGGCGTCGGTGGCATCGTCGGCCCACCCGGTGCCGGCGTGCTCATGCAAGGCATCGGCCCGCTCGGGCTGCCGGTCGTGATCGCCGGCCTCGACGCGGTGCTGGTGATGTTCGCGCTGTATCGGTCGTCCGTGCGCCGAGCTTCCTGACGAGCCCAACCTCCTGACCGGCCCAACTTCCTGACAGGCCCAACTTCCTGACAGGCCCAACCTCCTGACAGGCATTGTCTGGAGCAAGCGGTTTTCGCCTCCCAGGGGCTTACCACCACGTTGCTCAATCGCTAATCCTGCAGCCTCGATAGCGGTGCGCACAATGAATTTGGTTGAATCGAACAAGGACGAGACGATGCAGTGGGCGGCGATCACCGGTGTGATCGCGACCGTCTCGGTGTTCGCCATCGCGCAAGGGTTGTCCTATCCGCTGCTGAGTTTCATCCTGCAGCGCCAGGGCGTTTCGCCAGCGATGATCGGCCTGTCGGCGGCCATGACGCCGATTGGTTTCATCCTGTCGTCGCCATTGATCCCGGCGCTGGCCCGCCGGTTCGGGGCAGGGCGCACAGCGCTTACCTGTGCGGCGCTTTCGGCTGTCGTGCTGGCGCTGATCGGCTGGACGCAGAATGTCTATCTGTGGTTTCCCCTGCGCTTCCTGATCGGTGTGGTGACCAACCCGCTCTATGTGCTGAGCGAGATCTGGGTCATCGCGCTGGCGCCGCCGGCGCGGCGAGGGCGCGTCATGGGTGTCTATTCGACGATCATCTCGGCCGGTTTCGCGGCCGGGCCGCTATGCCTGCTTGCAGTCGGCACTGAGGGCTGGCCGCCCTTCCTCGTCGGCATCTCCGCCTTCGTGCTGTGCGGCATCTGCCTGGGCTTGGTGCTGCCGCGCTTGCCCAAGGTCGACGAGGCCGGGCATCAAGTTTCCGTCCTGGGTTTCGTGCCGCTGGCGTGGCTGCTTTTGTTTGCCGTCATAGTCGCCGCCGGTTTCGAACAGGGCGCGCTGGCGCTGCTGCCTGTCTATGGCACCCATCACGGCATTACCGAAACCCGCATGTCGGCGCTGCTGTCGGTGATGATTGCCGGCAATATCGCCATGCAGGTGCCGCTAGGCCTGCTGGCGGAAAGGCTTTCCGCGCGCCTGGTGCGGCTTGCCTGCGTCGCGATCACGGTGCTCGGCTGCGTCCTGCTTCCGCTTCTCATCGAGTCGCCGCTGATCTGGCCAATGATCTTTGTCTGGGGTGCGGTTTCCTACGGCATCTACACGATGTCGATCATCGAGCTCGGCGAACGCTTCACCGGCTCCGCACTGGTTGCCGGCAATGCGGCCTTTTCCTTGATGTGGGGCGTCGGCGGTATCGCCGTGCCGCCGCTGGCGGGCGGCGCCATGGATATTCTGGGTGCCGGCGGGCTGCCGATCACGCTTGGGCTGCTGTGCCTGGCGCTGGCTATTGCTAGCCTCGCTGGTGGGCGGAAAGCCTCAATTGTGCGCTGAGCATAGTGAATATCGATACGGCCTATCCGCGTTGGCTTTTTCAAAGCAACGCGTTTATCGGAGACCTCATGACCAAGCCTTCCACCCAGACGCCGAATTCCACCCTCTCGACCGACGATCCCTTTCTCTGGCTGGAGGACAGGACAGCCATACAGTCATTGGACTGGGTACATCGCCAGAACGAGATCACGGTTGGTGAATTGCAGGGCGATCCGTCCTACCAGGCGTCGTTCCAGACCGCGCTCGACCTGATGACGGCCGAGGACAACATTGCGGTCGGCGCTGCGTTGAAAGGCCATGTCTACAATTTCTGGCAGGACAAGACCAATGTGCTCGGCCTCTGGCGCCGCACGACGGTCGCTTCCTACAAGACCGAGAAACCCGACTGGGAAACAATCGTCGACTTCGACCAGCTTGCGGCGAAGGAGGGGATCAAATGGGTGTTCAGCGGCGCCAGCCGGCTCTATCCGGACTTCAACCTTTGCCTTGTCTCGATGTCGCCGGATGGCGGTGACGCGAGCGAGATGCGCGAGTTCGACATTGCGACCAAGTCGTTTGTCCACGGTGGGTTTCGCGCGCCCGCTTCCAAGTCGGGCTTCAGCTGGCTGGATAAGGACACCGTGATTGTTTCCGCCGCTTTCGACGAGGCCGACAAGACCGAGTCCGGCTATCCGCGAGTCATAAAGCTGTGGAAGCGCGATACCAAGCTGGAAGACGCGACGCCGATCTTCGAGGCGCAGAAAGAGGATCTCGCCGTTGGTGCCGCTGTCGAGTACGACGGTGACAGACGCTATCTGGTCCTGGCTCGAACGCTGAATTTCTTCGCTTCGCACATCTTCCTTCGGCTGCCTTCCGGCGAAAACAAACAGCTGCCGCTACCGGACGACATGACCGATACGGCAATATTCAGGGATCAGCTCGTGTTCGGCGTGCGCAGTCCATGGACGTCGCCCGACGGCACGGTTTGCAAGCCCGACGGCCTCTATTCGCTGGATCTGGCGCACTGGGTCGAGACCGGCGCGCTCGGATCTGTCGAAACCTTGTTCGAGCCGGCATATCGCGTTTCCATCGCCGGCATGGCCCGCACGCAGGACCGGCTGTTCATCAGCCTGATGGACAATGTGCGCGGCAAGGTCGTCGTCTGCGAGCGCAAGGATGGCAACTGGTCGCTGAAACCGGTGGCGCTGCCCGAAAATGGCAATGTCGGCATCAGCCATGCCGAGCAGTTCGGCTCGACCGTGTCCTTTTCCTTCACCGATTTCCTGACCCCGAGTGCGATCATCTGGTCTGACGACAATGGCGAGACGCTCGCTACCGTGAAGTCGCAGCCGGCGCGTTTCGATGCCTCGCCGCTCATCTCGGAACAGTTCGAGGCGCGCTCCAAGGACGGCACGATGATCCCTTATTTTGTCGTCAGGCGGCGCGATCAGAAGGGGCCGGTGCCGACGCTGCTTTACGGCTATGGCGGTTTCGAAGTGCCGCTGCTGCCCGGCTATGCCGGCGTGCGCGGGAGGCTATGGCTGGAAAAGGGCAATGCCTATGTGCAGGCCTGCATCCGCGGCGGCGGCGAGTTCGGCCCGGCCTGGCATCAAGCGGCGCTCAAGGGCAATCGCCAAAACGGATTCGACGATTTCGCAGCGGTCGCGCAGGACGTCGTCAAGCGCGGCATCGCGACAGCAAGCTCACTCGGCATCCAGGGTGGTTCGAATGGCGGCTTGCTGACCGGCGTTTCCTTGACGCAGCATCCCGAGCTATTCGGCGCCGTCATCATCGAGGTGCCGCTGCTCGACATGCTGCGTTACGCCGAATTGCCGCCTGGCGCCTCGTGGATGGCCGAATATGGCGATCCGTCGAAACCCGAAGACGCGAAATGGCTTTCAGCCTACTCGCCCTACCAGCATGTCGACGCCGCTGCCGCCTATCCGCCGGTGCTGCTGACCACATCGACCGCTGACGATCGGGTCCATCCCGGCCATGCGCGTAAGATGGCCGCCCGCCTGCAGGAAGCCGGCCATGCCAGGACGCTGTTCTTCGAGGAGACCGAGGGTGGTCATGGCGGGCGTGGCGACCGCCGGCCGCAGGCGGCGCAGACGGCGATGAAATATGTCTTCCTGCAGAGGGCGCTGACAGCCAAGGCCTAGACTCATTCCGTTATGGGCCAAGCAAAGGGTGGTTCTCCTCGACCAGCCTTTGCTCTAAGGTGCCAGCCATGGCTCTCGTCAGGATGTTGGTTGGCGCATTTGAGGCTCGCGCATTGCGGGTCGCGGTGACGCCGTCACCGCGTACGCTGCGCGCCGAGCTTTTGCGGCTGTGCGCCCGCATCGGCTATTCGCCACCTCTCTGCCTCTGAAGCATTCGCCCCGGCTTGCCGGATAGAATCCAGAGGGAAGATCAGACATGACCTATCAGAATTATTCGCTGAAGCAGCTTCAGCAGATCGACGCCGCGCATCATCTGCATCCGTTCACCGACCACAAGGAAATGCGCGGGGCCGGGTCGCGCATCATCACCCATGCCAATGGCCCTTTTATCTACGATTCCGAGGGGGCTGAAATCCTCGATGGCATGGCCGGGCTGTGGTGCGTCAACATCGGCTATGGCCGTGACGAGCTGGCCGAGGCCGCCTATGCCCAGATGAAGGAACTGCCTTATTACAACTCCTTCTTCAAATGCTCGACGCCGACGCCAGTGCTGCTGTCCAAGAAGCTGGCGGAGATCGCGCCAAAGCACGTCAACCAGGTGTTCTATGGTTCGTCGGGCTCGGAGGCCAACGACACGGCACTGCGTCTCGTGCGCCACTATTGGGTGCTGGAAGGCCAGCCGGAGAAGAACCGCATCATCTCGCGCAAGATGGCCTATCACGGCTCGACCGTTGCCGGCACCTCGCTCGGCGGCATGGATGGTATGCACAAGCAGCTCAACGGTGCGGTGCCCAACATCGTCCATGTGATGATGCCCTACGCCTATGAACTGGCGCTGCCGGGAGAGAGCGACCATGATTTCGGCCTGCGCGCGGCCGGGGCTGTCGAGGAGGCGATCCTCGAAGCCGGCGCCGACAAGGTTGCCGCCTTTATCGGCGAGCCGGTCATGGGGGCCGGTGGCGTGAAGATACCGCCGGCGAGCTACTGGCCGGAAGTGCAGCGCATCTGCCGCAAATACGATGTCCTGCTGATGCTGGACGAGGTCATCACCGGCTATGGCCGCACCGGCGAGTGGTTCGCTGCCCAGACGCTCGGTATCGAGCCCGATACGATCACCACCGCCAAGGCTCTGACCTCGGGCTATCAGCCGCTGTCGGCATTGCTGGTCGGCGACCGCATCGCCTCGACGCTGGTCGAGAAGGGCGGCGAGTTCAATCACGGCTACACCTATTCCGGCCACCCGGTGGCCTGCGCCGTGGCGCTGAAGAACCTCGAGATCATCGAGCGCGAAGGGCTGGTCGACCGCGTCCGGAACGACACCGGCCCTTACTTCGCCAAGGCGTTGCAGGAGCGCATCGCCGGACATGATCTGGTCGGCGAGGTGCGTTCGATCGGACTGATGGGCGCGATCGAGATCGTCAAGGACAAGGCGACCAAGGAGCGGTTCCTGCCGGCTGGAAGTGCGGCGGTAACCGTGCGGGATCATGCCATCGCGCACGGCATGATGCTGCGCGCCACCGGTGACACGATGATCCTGTCGCCGCCGTTGATCTGGACCCGTGATACGATCGATATGGCCTGCGATCGCATCTCGAAGGCGTTGGATCTGGCGCAAGCCGACCTGCGCAAGCGGTAGAACTCGACCCCTCGGCTGGGCGCTCCTCGGCGGGAGCGCCCAGCCTTGAGGCCATGCTGACGCGGGGAGCGAACGAATTCCACTACAAGCGCGTAGTGTGTGGGGCTGCGGCTGATTCGGCCGCGACAAGGGGTTTTGTTTCCATGAGAAAGACCGGCAAGAGCCGACGGACGCAAGAAGCGGCCAGCATCGGCGGCGACCTGATGCTGGCGCCGCTGGTGGCGATGATGCGGCTGCCGTTGATGGCCATGGATGGCGGGAGCAGTCAGCCATGGAGCACGGAGACCGCGCGTGCGGTAAACGAGAAGACCGCCGCTATGGCCGAAGGCGTGTTTGCGGCGCAAATGTCCTTCCTGCAATCGGCATCGCGGTTCTGGCCGGAAATCTTTTCCGGCCGCACGCCATCGCTGTTCAACGGGGTCGCGGCGGAGCGCTCGATCAGCGCCGCGCTGAAGCCGGCAAGCCGTGCCGTGAAAGCGAATTTTCGCCGGCTATCCAACAAGACCTGACAGAAGTTGCAGAACTTTGATTTTGCGCATTGACGGGCTCATGCGCTAGAATCAGTCGGTACGTCACCGATGGGGGACACGATGGCCGGACAACCGCTCAACCAGCCGGCTGAAATTCCAGCCGAACTCGACCGCTGGAACTGGGGCGCTTTCTTCCTCAACTGGATCTGGGGCATCGGCAACAGCACTTTCATCGCGTTACTGGCGCTGATCCCTGTCGTCAACATCATCATGATCATCGTGCTGGGCGCACGCGGCAGCCGCTGGGCCTGGCAGAACCGCGCCTGGCGCGACGCGGAACAGTTTCGCAAGACGCAACGCAACTGGGCAATCGCCGGCCTTGCCGTCTGGGTTGTCGGGATTGGCGGCTGCGCGACGATGGTGGGCAGCATTCCCTACGTCCTGAAAGGCAGCGATGCCTACCACATGACGATGGACAGGCTTCGCGCCGACGACCGCGTCAAGGCGGCGTTGGGTGATGATTTGACCGACAGTTTCTGGGTCGGCGGCCATCTCAACGTCAATGCGAATGGGGCCGGCGACGCCCAGTTCGGCATTCCGGTCCACGGCGCCAAGGGCAAGGGCACGGCCTACTCGACCGCTGTCCGGACAGCCGGCACATGGAGCCTGCGCCTGCTGGTCGTCAGGGTCGAAGGAGCCGACGCGCCGATCGTGCTGATCAACGAAGATCATGTCCCGATCCCGAATGCTGCAATCGGAATATAGCAGGGCAAAACGCAAAGAAGCAGCCTAAACGCGGGCGCGAAGGCTGACAGTTCGGCCGGCTTTGTGGCCCAACAGTCGGGTGACCACTGCTGCGTTCCAGACAAGGAAATATGCTGAAAAGCCGGATGCTGTCTGACAGTATGCGCATGCGTTCATGTGGACCGGTGGCAATTTCATACAAGGGCACGCGCATATGGTGAGTTCCTTTCGTGCGGTCGTGGTCGGTGGCGGCTGTGTGGGTGCAGGCATTCTCTACGGCCTGGCAAAGCGCGGCTGGACCGATGTGGCATTGCTGGAGCGAACGCAGCTTACGGCCGGGTCGACATGGCATGCCGCGGGGCTCATCCCTTCTTACGCGCGCAGCCGCAATGTCGGCCGCATGATCGCCAGGTCGATCGAAATCTATGAGGGGCTGGAGGCGGAGACGGGCCAGAACGTCGGCTGGCACAAATGCGGCCAGCTGCGCATTGCCAACACGCGCGACAGGCTGGACGAGTACAGAAGCTACATGGACGTTGCCGAGGTCCAGGGTGTGCGGGCCCGGATCGTATCGCCCGCGGAAGCGCGAGAAATCTGGCCGCTGCTCGACAACAACAGCATGCTGGGTGCCCTTTATCATCCCGATGACGGCCACATTGCACCCGCCGATGTCACCCAGGCCATGGCCAAGGGTGCACGCGACCGTGGCGCGAAGATCCATCTCGATACCGAGGTTGTGGGCTTCGAACGCATGCCGAGCGGCGAGTGGAGGGTCAAGACCTCACGCGGCGAGATCGTCTGTGAACATGTCATCCTTGCAACAGGCAATTACGCCCGCCAGACCGGCGCCATGCTTGGCCTGGACATTCCCGCGATCCCGATCCTGCATCAGTACTGGATCACCGAGGCGGTCCCCGAAATTGTGGAACGCAAGCGGCTTGGTCTTCCGGAAATGCCGATCCTCAGGGACGAGGGTTACGAGGGCTATCTGCGCGAAGAAGGCGACGGGCTGATGTTCGGTCCCTACGAGCGCACCGAGCAGCTCAAGCTGTTCGCTGAAAACGGCGTCCCGGAATGGTTCGGCGCCGATCTGCTCGATGAGGATTTCGATGCCGTGTCCTGGAACTGGGAACGTGCGACCGAACTGGTCCCCGCGCTCGGACGCGCCGGCATCAAGCGGAATGTGCGAGGACCTTTCCAGATGACGGCCGATGAACTGCCGCTGATGGGACAGGCGTGGGGTCTGGAGAATGTCTGGCTCGCCGAAGGGGTGCCGGGAGGCATCCTTTGGGGCGGTGCGATTGGCTATTACCTCTCCGAACGGATCGTGGAGGGCGGCAACAGCATCGACACGACGGAGCTGGATCCCCGTCGGTTCGGCCACTATGCAAACAAAAACTGGACCCGGGCAAAGGTCCGGGAAGCCTGGGGCACCCACGCCGCACAGCACTATCCTGGCCAGGACATGCCGGCGGCGCGACCGCAGAAAACGGCCCCGTCCTATGATCGCCTAAGCCAGCTCGGCGCGGTGTGGGACGTGTTGAACGGCTGGGAGATGCCGAGCTGGTTTGCGCCTGCCGGTGTCGAAGCGCGCAATGTCTACAGCTGGCGCTGGACCCCCAAAGGGAACCACGTCGCCGCGGAGGTTCAGGCTGTCCGCCAGGCCGTTGGGCTGGTCGAGATGACTCCCATGACCAAGTTCGAGGTTAGCGGGCCGGGCGCCAAGGACTGGCTCGACGGAATCCTGGCCAACAGGCTGCCTCGTCCCGGTCGCGTAGCTCTTGCCCATCACCTGACGCCGGCCGGCTGCGTGCAGGCCGAATATGTGGTGGCGCGGCTGCAGAGCGAGCTGTTCTATCTCATATCGACGCCGCGCGCCGAGCGCTGGAACCTTGACGATCTCAGCCGGCTGTTGCCGAAGGACGGCAGCGTGCATCTGCGCAACGTCACGGAGGATCGCGGCAGCTTCACGGTGGTGGGGCCGAAGGCGCGCGACATATTGCAGCCGCTGACGGAGATCGACCTCTCCAATGAAGCCTTTCCATGGTTCAGCGTGCAGTCCGGCACCGTCGGCATGGCCAGCGACGTACGGCTCCTGCGCGTCAACTATTCGGGCGAACTGGGATGGGAACTCTATCATCCTCTCTGCTATCAGCGGCATTTGCTGGATGCGCTCCTGGCATCGGGAGAGGCACACGGGCTGAGGCTGGCCGGACTTCAAGCGCTGGAATCGCTTCGTCTCGATAAATCCTACCGCGCCATGTATCGCGACATGAACCCCGAATTGTCAGCCTGGGAAAGCGGCCTCGACCGATTCATCAGCCTCGACAAAGGGGACTTCATCGGCCGCGCGGCACTGGTCGCAAAACAGAAGCAGGTGACACGCCGGATCGCCACGTTGTCGATCGATACGGATGGTGCGAGCGCGTTCGCCTTCGAGGGCGTTTACCGCGAAGGCGAGCTCGTCGGCCACATCACCTCGGCGGGCTACTCCTACACTTTCGGTCACGACATCGCACTTGCGCTGTTGCCCCTGGCACTTGTGTCGCCCGGCACCGAGCTCGAGGTGTCCATCCTCGGCGAGCGCCGCGCGGCCAAGGTGATCGCCGACTCGCCCTATGATCCGGAAGGCGCCCGCGGGCGCATGTGAGGCATCCCGGAGTACAGTTCCGGGTTATCGATGTCTCAAAACGTGCTGCAGGGCAAAATGCAAAAACCGCGCTCCATCAGGAACGCGGCTTTGCCAGATACGCATGGCGCTTCGCTACGCAAACACTTTGCGAAACTTATGGCACTTGTCGAAACTTACGGGCTCCGGTACGCGAGACCTGATCCGGAGCGCCGGGCGGATGAGATATGTCCGCCTCGCAGTCCGTTTTATAGGGACATCGTTACCGCGGAGTTATCGAGAGCTTAAGCAAATCTAAATTTGCACTTTTTCCACCCAAGGAAACCGGAAAAATCCGGGGGTTACGCTGGGTTACCCCTGAGAAAATTAATTATGCCGGAGAAATCGACCCCGCCATGTCCCTGGGCGTTGAACAAGGCATAGAGCTGGGCTGCTTCGGCACCAAGCGGCGTTACAGCACCCGCACCATGCGCGGCTTCCTGGGACAATTTCAGGTCTTTCAGCATCAGTGCCGCTGCAAATCCTGGGTTGTAGTCCCTGTTTGCGGGCGAAGTCGGCACCGGCCCGGGCACCGGGCAGTAGGTGGTCAAGGACCAGCACTGGCCGGAGGAGGTCGAGGCGACGTCGAACAGCGCCTGGTGTGACAGGCCGAGCTTTTCCGCCAGCACGAAGGCTTCGGCGACACCGATCATCGAAATGCCGAGGATCATGTTGTTGCAGATCTTTGCCGCCTGGCCGGCGCCGTCGCCGCCGCAATGGACGATGCGACCGGCCATCGGCTTCAGGATCGGCTCGGCAGTTGCAAAGGCGTCATCGGAGCCTCCGGCCATGAAGGTCAGCGTGCCGGCCGCGGCACCGCCGGTGCCGCCCGAGACCGGTGCATCGATCGACGACAGCCCGTGCTTCCTGGCGACGGCATGGGCCTTGCGGGCTGACTCGACGTCGATGGTCGAGGAATCGATGAATAGTGCGCCCTTTTTCGCCTTGAGCGCTATGTCCTCATAGACCGACAGCACATGCTTGCCCGCAGGCAACATGGTGATCACCACGTCGGCATCCTTCACCGCGGCCAAGGCATTCGCCATGATCGTCACGCCTTGTTCTTTGGCGACGTTGAGGTTCTCCGGCACAAGGTCGAAACCATTCACCGCATGCCCCGCCTTGACCAGGTTGGCGGCCATCGGATTGCCCATGTTCCCTAGGCCGATGAAGGCGATCGTCATAGTGGTGCTCCGTGATTTGGGCTAACAGTAGGCAGTAGGCAGTAGGCAGTAGGCAGTAGGCAGTAGGCAGTAGGCAGTAGGCAGTAGGGGTCTATTCGGGTGCAAGTTTGAAAATAAGCTGGCGAAGCATTTTGCCGATGCCCTCCGTGGATGTCAGCAACTGACTAGCTTGATCATGCGTGGCAAGGCCAATGCGTTCAGCGATCTGGAGGTGTGTCTCGAATTCCTTCAGCGAGCCTTGGGCAATCCTCAGAAATTGCTGATAGGAACCTCTGTTGTCTCGGCCATAACCTTCGGCGATGTTTGCAGGAATAGAGGTTGCTGAACGGCGGATTTGGCTGGTCAACCCATACAATTCCTCTTTTGGCCATGCCTTGGTCAAAGAATAGGTGGCGACAGCCAGATCCATCCCCTGCTGCCACACGATAAGATCCTTGTAGGAATTGATCTTGCCGGTCATCTCACTGCCTACTGCCTACTGCCTACTGCCTACTGCCTACTGCCTTCCAATTAATGCTCGCGCGATGATGACGCGCATGATCTCGTTGGTGCCTTCGAGGATCTGGTGCACGCGCAGGTCCCGCACCAGCTTCTCGATGCCGTAGTCGTGCAGGTAGCCATAGCCGCCGAGCAGCTGCAGTGCGTCGTTGGCGACATTGAAGCCGGTATCGGTGACGAAGCGCTTGGCCATCGCCGACCATTTGCCGGCGTCCGGCGCCTTGCGGTCGAGCTTCGCGGCGGCGGCATAGAGGAAAATACGCGCCGCCTGCAGTTCGGTCTCCATGTCGGCCAGCCTGAACTGCAGCGCCTGGAACTGGTTGATCTTCGAGCCGAAGGCCTTGCGCTCGGCGGTGTAGGAAAGCGCCTTGTCGAGCGCCGACTGCGCGCCGCCCAGCGAACAAGCGGCGATGTTCAGACGGCCGCCGTCGAGCCCGGCCATGGCGATGCCGAAACCCGCACCTTCGCCGGACAAAAGGTTCTCCGCCGGCACCTTGCAATCCTCGAAGATGACCTGGCGGGTCGACTGCATATGCCAGCCCATCTTGTGCTCGTTGGCGCCGAAGGAGAGGCCTGGCGCATCTCTGGGCACGACGATGGTGGAAATGCCTTTCGGCCCCTCAGTGCCGGTGCGCACCATGACGGCATAGACATCGCTGTCGCCGGCGCCGGAGATGAACTGCTTGGTGCCGTTCAGGACATAGTCGCCGCCGCTCTTGACCGCGCGCGTTTTCAGGGCCGCGGCATCGGAGCCGGAGCCGGGCTCGGTCAGGCAATAGCTGGCCAGCCATTCCATCGAGGTGAGTTTCGGCAGGAAGCGCTGACGCTGCTCGTCATTGCCGAAACGGTCGATCATCGACGCCACCATGTTGTGGATCGAGATGAAGGACGAAAAGGCCGGATCGGCGTGCGAAAGCGCCTCGAAGATCAGCACGGCGTCGAGCCGGCCAAGTGCCGAGCCGCCGACATCGTCCCTGATATAGATGCCGCCGAGGCCGAGCGGCCCGGTCTCGCGGATCACGTCGGCCGGGAAATGCTTGTTGCGGTCCCAGTCGAGCGCATTCGGCGCGACGCGGTCGGCGGCGAAGGCCTGCGCCATCTCCTGGATGGCGCGCTGCTCCTCGTTGAGTTCGAACTGGTTGGTGCTCGCATCGACCGCAGCGTCCATGGCGTGCTCCCTAATCTTCGACCTGTTGGCCTGTCGTTTTTGGCTTTGCGCGCGCACCAATCTAGACCAATGATGCCGCCGCGCAACCCGACCCTTCGCGGAGCGGCTGTGCACCAATGCATGCCCGGAGCACGATGTGACGACAAAATTCGATGAACTGCTGGGACAGTTCCACGCATACCTTGCGTCAGTCGATCACGCCCTGGTGCGCGATGCCGTGGCCCGGATCGGCTGGGACATGCCGGCTCGCACGCTGGAGCCGCATCCGCTCGCCTGCCTGAGCCATCTCGATCGCGCCGCCGAACTGGCGCCGCCAGATGCCAAGCCGCTGTTGCAACTGCTTGCCGAGCATCGGAATGATTTCCGCTGGGGGCAGACCTATGGCGAGGCGGACTTTGGAAAAGAGTTCATCGACAATTACGGCTGGCTGGAAGTGTTCGGCACCCGAGGCCACTTCGCCAATGACGAGGTCGCTGCCGGCCTGCTGATCCTTGGACCCGATATCGTCTATCCCGACCACCACCACGTCGCCGAGGAAATCTACATTCCGCTGACCGGCGGCGCCGAGTGGCGCATGGGCGAGAGCGGCTTTTGCATGCGCACGGCCGGCGAGGTCGTCCACCACGCGTCCAACGTCAATCACGCCATGCGCACCGGCAAAGACCCACTGCTGGCGCTCTACATCTGGCGCGGCGGGCCACTGGCGCAGAAATCCGATATTGCCGGAACCGTGGCGCAGGGCAGGGGCTGATGGCCAGAGCGATCATGCTGCAGGGCACGGGTTCGGATGTCGGCAAGACGGTGCTGGTCGCCGGCCTCTGCCGCGCGGCAAAAAAGCGTGGGCTGAAGGTGCGGCCATTCAAGCCGCAGAACATGTCGAACAATGCCGCCGTCGCCGACATTCCGGGCGACAACAAAGCCGGCGGCGGCGAGATCGGCCGCGCGCAATGGCTGCAGGCGATCGCTTGCGGTGTGGCACCCTCGGTCCATATGAACCCGGTGCTGCTCAAGCCGCAGACCGATGTCGGCGCGCAGGTCATCGTGCAGGGCAAGGTGTTTGGCGAGGCGCGGGCGCGCGACTACCAGGCGATGAAGGGCCGGCTGATGGACGCCGTGCTGGACTCCTGGGGCAAGATCGGCGAGGGCGCCGATCTGGTCATCGTCGAGGGCGCCGGCTCGCCGGCCGAGATCAACCTTCGCAGCCGCGACATCGCCAATATGGGCTTTGCCACGCGCGCCGACGTGCCGGTGGTGCTGGTCGGCGACATCGATCGCGGCGGCGTCATCGCCTCGGTCGCCGGCACGCATCTGATCCTGCCGGAAGAGGACCGACGGATGATCGTCGGCTATCTCATCAACAAGTTTCGCGGCGACGTTTCGCTGTTCGACGACGGTATCAGGTCGATCGAGAAATTCACGGGCTGGCGCTGTTTCGGCGTCGTTCCGTGGTTGAAGGCGGCGGCACGCTTGCCTTCGGAAGATTCGGTGGTGCTGGAACGGCTGGCGTCTGGCGAAACGCGCGCGCTGAAGGTGGCCGTGCCGGTGCTTGGCCGCATCGCCAATTTCGACGATCTCGACCCGCTCAAGGCCGAACCGCAGGTCGAGGTGGTGTTCGTGCCGCCCGGAAAGCCATTGCCTGCCGATGCCGGGCTGGTGGTCATTCCAGGCTCCAAGTCGACGATCGGCGATCTGCTGAAGTTCCGCGAGAACGGATGGGATCGCGACTTGCTGGCCCATCGCAAGCGCGGCGGCCATGTCGTTGGTATCTGCGGCGGCTTCCAGATGCTCGGCCGCACAGTGCGCGACCCTGACGGCATCGAAGGCAGCGTCATCGAAGCCGAAGGGCTCGGCCTCCTCGACGTCGAAACGGTGATGGAACCGGAAAAGACGGTGCGCAACGTCAGCGCCCGTTCGGTGCCGTTCGACTTGCCGCTCGAAGGCTACGAAATCCACCTCGGCCGCACCATCGGACCGGATACGCTGCGGCCTTCCGCTGTCATCAATGGTGTCGAGGACGGGGCGGTGTCGGCCGACGGCAAGGTGATCGGCACCTATATGCACGGCCTGTTTGGCGCCGACGGCTTTCGCGGGAGATTCCTCGAAAGCCTCGGCATCAAAGGCGGCGGCATCGACTACCGGGCCGAGGTCGAGCGGGCGCTGGACGAGGTCGCAGCCGAGCTGGAGACCCATCTCGACTGCGACGCGATCTTTGCGCTGGCTCGGTAATTCGCAGAGCGCCCGAGGTTGGCTCAGGCCTTTTCGCCCGCCTTCGGCCAGTAGGTGCCGAAGGACCAGACGTTGCCTTCCGGGTCGCGGCAGATGAACTCGCGGCTGCCATAGTCGCGGTTGGTTAATTCCTGGATGATCGTGGCGCCGGCGTTCCTGGCCTTGGCATAGGCGGCATCGGCATCGTAGACGGCAATGTAGATCGACTTGCCGCCGCCTGAGCCGGGTTCGCCGACCATCTTGCCGTAGTCGTCGTCGCGCACCGTGCCCAGCATGATCATCGAGGAGCCGAAGACCAGTTCGGCATGGTGCACGACATCGCCTTCGCCATAGCGGGCACGGACGCTGAAGCCGAAAGCCTCGCCCAGCCAATCGATCATTCTTGCCGCGTTCTTGTAGCGCAAAGCGGGGTAGAGGCGGGGCGCTTCAGTGGTGGTTGGCATGGGAACCTCCTTCATTTGGGTTGGTCGATAACCCACCCTGCTCAAAGACCGTTCCGGCGTCTTGAAGAAATGTTACCTGACAGAGAGCGCGGTCGGCGTTTCGCCGGCGAGGTCGCGAAACTCGCGCACCAGATGCGCCTGGTCGGCATAGCCGCAATCGGCGGCGATGCCGGCCCAGTCGACGGTCTGTTGTCTCGACAGGCCGAGCGCGCGGTTGAAGCGGACAATGCGCGACAGCGTCTTGGGGCCGATGCCGATGGCGTTGGAAAAACTGCCGGCGAGATGCTTGCGGCTCCAGCCCAGCCTTTCGGCGATTGATCCAATGCGGGTCCGGCCGCCGGATGCGATGATGCGGTCATAGGCCCAGGCGATTTCAAGCGGCGTCTCGGCGGCATTCTCGAGACGGGCGGTGACGAAGGCTTCGGCCATGTCGAAACGCGCCGTCCAGTCCGGCGCGTTGCCAAGCTTTTCACGCAGCGCCAAGCCTTGCGCGCCAAGCACGTCGTCGAGGACGACCATGCTGTCGGCCAGTTCGCTCATCGGCAGGCGGAAGAAACGGCGTGCGCCAAGCGGCGTGAAGTTGACCTGGACGCAGCAGGCGCCGCCGAATGATTCGATCAGCACCGGTCCGGCAAAGAGGCCGGCGGCGAAACTGGCGAAGCGGTCATTGTCGCCGGGCGCCTTGCCGAGGCCGATGGCGAAGGGTTCGGCGAAGCTGATGACCAGCGGTACGGTGAGGGACGCGTATTCGACGTTGCGCATATGGCCGGGCGTCATTTCGCGATAGCCGCAAATGTCCGACACAATGCCCTGAAGTCGAGGATCCGGCAGGCGCCGGCGCATCTCGAACCGCCCGGCGACGGACCGGTCCTGCTCTTGCTGGGGTTGCATCTCGACTGGCATCGGCCATCCTTGCGCCAAGTCAAATCTAGCAGACCCGGGGCCGGAATCAAAAGCGCCCGGCTTTTGGCCGGGCGCTCCTCGTCCCCACTTCAAGGGAAATGGTCAGGCGCCGCGCATCAAGCAGCCGCCGGCAAGCACGATGAAAGCAATAAGAACAATCCACACCGATGCGAGTGGAATGAACGCAAGAACGCCAAGCGCGGCGAGTGCGCCGATGATGGCGATAACAACGGAAATGATAAAAACGATCTGCGTAGGTGCGCTAAGATTCATGTGTGGCTCCTCCTACATGATTCGAACAGCGGCATTCTATCAGGGCGCGTGATCACACACCAATCAGGGCGCGCAGCGGGTTCGCCGGGTCGGCCAGCAGCTTCACAGCAAGCGCCAGGCACACGATCACCAGCAGCGGCTTGATCAGTTTCGCGCCGATGCGCATGGCCAGGCTGGCGCCGACGCGGGCGCCGATGAACTGGGCAACGCCCATCATCAGGCCAATCTTCCAGTAGACGACGCCGAAGGCCGCGAAGACGATGAAGCCGCCGATGTTGGAGGCGAAGTTGAGCAGCTTGGTATGCGCCGTCGCCTTGAGCACGCCATAGCCGGCAAGCGCCACGAAGGCCAGCATGTAGAAGGAGCCTGCGCCCGGTCCAAACAGGCCATCGTAGAAGCCGATCGCGGGCACAAGGATCAGTCCGAATAGGAAGGGCGACAGCCGCTCGGCGCGATCGATGTCGTTCATGTTGGGCTTAAACGCGAAGTAGAGCGCGATGGCGATCAGCACGATGGGCAGGGCAGCCCGCAGAATGTCACCCGGCACGATCGTCGCCAGCAAGGCGCCGATGGCGCTTCCGACAAGGGCCAGAAGCGCCGACGGCAATTGCCGGCGGAGGTCCACATGACCCTTCGATGCGTAGTGGATGGTCGCCGAGCCCGAGCCGAACATGCCTTGCAGTTTGTTGGTGGCGAGCGCCTGGACCGGCGTGAAGCCGGCAAGCAGCAGCGCCGGCACGGTGATCAGCCCGCCGCCGCCGGCGATCGAATCGACAAAGCCCGCGGCAAAGGCGGCGAAGGCGAGCATGGCGACGGTCTGGATGCTAAGGTCGATCATCTGATGTATGGCGGTGTCCGGCCGGCTGAAATATCGGGCGTTCGACCACGGCCGCCCTGTTTGCGCAAGGTCGATTCCGCGCTACCTCTATCCAAGCGCATCGCGCTTGGATTTGTATTTGTGTGGTTAACCCGGAAAGAGGCTCCTGATGGCATTCGCATTGCTGGACCAGATACGTCAGATATTCGACGGCGACCCGGGTGTGCGCAAGGTGGCGGACGATCCGGTCCTGTCGGCGGAACTGCTGATGTTGTTTCGCATGATCCTGGCCGACGGGTCTGTCAGCGAGAGCGAGATGGTTGTCTTCCGGCGCATCTGCAAGGACGCCTTCGGCATTGCGGAAAGCAGTATCGACAGCGTCATCGAATATCTCAACGAGTTCGGCTACGAGACCAACGGCTCGCAGGCGATTGCACTGTTCCGCGACCTCGATGTCGAGCGGCGCCGGCAATTGGCCAAACATATGGCGGAGATCGCCAAGGCGGATTCGCAACTTGCCGAGAGCGAGATGCGCCTTCTGCGCCGCACGCTCGACCTGCTCGACATCAGCCCGGTCGATGTGGTGAAGCCGCAGGAGTGATTGGACGCCTTCTCTCCTGATCAGCCTTGCTCTCGCAGCCGCTTCGCGATTGCCCGGTGCAAGTCAGGAGCGGCGGTGACAAGCGCCTTGGCAGCCTCGGACTGCGGGTGGTCGAGCACCGCGTTCGTCTTGCCGCGCTCGACGATCTTGCCGTCATGCATGACCAGCACCTCGTCCGTGATGGCGCGGGCGACGGTCAAATCATGGGTGATGAAGAGATAGGCGATGCCGAGCTTCTGGTTGAGCTCGGCGAACAAATCGAGGATTTGGGCGCGGATCGAGACGTCGAGCGCCGAAACCGGTTCGTCGGCGACGACCAGCTTGGGGCGGGTGATGATGGCGCGGGCGATCGACAGGCGCTGGCGCTGGCCGCCGGAAAATTCATGCGGGTATTTGTCCATGTCGCTGATGCCGAGGCCGACTTCGTGCAGCGCATGCGCCACCATTTCGCGGCGCTCGGTGCGTGTCGGCTGCTTCTCCAGCACATGCAGGGGTTCGGCGACTAGTTTTTCGACCTTCTGACGCGGGTCGAAGGATCCGTAGGGATCCTGGAAAACGACCTGCATGTCACGGCGAGCCGGCTTCAGCTCGGCTTCGCTTTTGCCGGTGATGGTCTCGCCGCGAAACCGGATCGAGCCCGATGTCGGCCGATCCAGCGCCAGGATCATGCGGGCGAGCGTTGACTTGCCGCAGCCGGATCTGCCGACCAGCGCCACTGACTGACCCGGCGCCATCGACAGCGAGACATCGTCGACGGCGCGGATGCCAGGCGCGCGTTTGAACAATGAGGTGCGCCGTCCGGGATAGTCGCGTGTCACGCTTTCGACCTGAAGCAAAGGTCGGCTCGTCTCGATGCCATGCGGCCTGGCGCGCGCCGGCACATGCATCGAGGCCTGCGCCAGCTGGCGCGTGTAGGGATGGAACTGTTCGGACAGCGTGCGCGCAGTGTCGCCGGCTTCCATAACCTCGCCGCGGCGCAGGATAGTGATGCGGTCCGCCATCTCGGTCACCACGGCGAGGTCGTGCGAGATCAGGAGCAGGCCCATGCGGCTCTCGGCGACGAGGTCGCGCAAGAGGTCGAGGATCTGCGCCTGCAGCACCACGTCGAGCGCCGTCGTCGGCTCGTCGGCGACCAGCAGCTTCGGCTTCAGCGCGCAGGCGATGGCGATGACGACGCGCTGGCGCTGGCCACCGGACAGTTCATGCGGATAGCGCGACATTGGGAATTTCGCTTCGGGGAGGCCGACGCGGTCGAGCATTTTTCGCGCCCGGTCTTCGGCCTCGGCGCGGCTGGCCTTGGTGTGCCAGCGTATGCCTTCGGCAACCTGTTCGCCGATGGTCTTGACCGGATTGAGCGCCGTCATCGGCTCCTGGAAGACCATGCCGATGTCGTCGCCGCGCAGCGCGCACATCTGATCCTCGGTTGCCGCGAGGATGTCGATGCCGTCGAATGTGACGCGTCCGGTGGCGCGCGCGGCATGGGGCAGAAGCTGCATCACCGTCAGCGCGGTCATCGACTTGCCCGAGCCGGATTCGCCGACCAAACCCATCACCTCGCCGGGCGCGACGGAAAGCTCCATTCCTTTAAGGATCTGCGTGTCGCCGATGGTCAGCGACAGGTTCTCGATGTCGAGCAGGCTCATCGCTGCCGCCGCGATTTCGGATCGAGGATGTCGGCGATGCCGTCGCCCAGGAGGTTCAGCCCCAGCACGGCGACAACGATCGCCATGCCCGGAAAGATCGCCATCCATGGCGCCACCACCATGCGGGTCTGCGCGTCGAACAGCATGCGGCCCCAGCTCGGCATTGGCGGTTGCGCGCCAAGGCCGAGATAGGAAAGCCCGGCCTCGGCTAGGATGCCCAGCGCGAACTGGATGGTGCCTTGCACCAGGAGCAGCGTGGCGATGTTGGGCAGCACATGTTCGATTGTGATCTGCGTGCTGCTCTTGCCGGCGGCGCGCGCGGCCAGAATGAACTCGCGCGGCCAGATCGCCAGCGCGCCGGCCCGGGCGACACGGGCAAAGACCGGGATGTTGAAGATGCCGATGGCGATGATGGCGTTGATCGCGCCTGGCCCGAAGATGGCGGTGATCATGATCGCCGACAGCAAAGCCGGGAAGGCGAAGACGAGGTCGTTCAGCCGCATCAGTGCCTCGTCGACGAGGCCGCCGCGTGCCGCCGCAAAGGCGCCGAGCGGCACGCCGACCCCCATGCCGATGCCGACCGCGACCAGCGCCACGGCAATCGAATTGCGGGCCCCGACCATGACCATCGACAGAATGTCGCGGCCGAAATGGTCGGTGCCGAACCAGTGCGCCAGCGAGGGTGCCTGCGTCTTGTCCGATATCACCAGTTTGGTGACGTCGTAGGGCGTCCAGCCATAAGAGACTACAGCCATTGCCAGGATCAGCAGCGTGATGACGAAACCGGCCACGAAGGCGGTATTCCTGAACGCCTTGCCCAGGATGTTGCCAAACGTCTCTTCTGACATCTCGATTTGCAGTGTCATTGCCGGCTTCTCAAGCGCGGATCGACAACCGCATAGGAAAGGTCGACGAGGAGGTTGACGGCGATGACGGCGGCGACCAGCAGCATGACGACGCTTTCGACGACGATCAGATCGCGCTGGGTGATGGCCTGGAACACCAGCCTGCCGAGGCCGGGCAGGTAAAAGACATTCTCAATGATGATGGTGCCGGCAAGCAGGAAGGCAAACTGCAGGCCCAGAATGGTCAGCACCGGGATCATGGCGTTGCGCAGTGCATGCCGCCACAAGACTGCGCGATAGGGCAGGCCCTTGGCGCGGGCGGTGCGGATATAGTCCTCGTTCAGCACCTCGATCAGCGCCGAGCGGGTGACGCGCGCCAGGATCGCGGCTTGCGGCAAGGCAAGTGCGACCGCCGGCAGCAGCAGCGATTTCAAGGCTGGCCAGATGCCAGCACTCCAGCCGGGAAACCCACCGGCGGGGACCAGCCGCAGCCAGACGGCGAAGACATAGATCAGCATCAGCGCGAACCAGAAATTGGGCACGGCAACGCCAAGCTGTGCGGCGCCCATGGAAATCGTGTCACCGGCGCGTCCACGCCGGCTGGCGGAAAACAGGCCAACGGGAATCGCGATGATGGTGGAGAGCGCAAGCGCAATCAGCGCCAGCGGCAGCGAGACGGCAAGCCGCTCGCGCACCAGATCGATGACCGGCACCGAATAGGTGTAGGAGCGGCCGAAATCGAGACTGAGCAGGCCGCCGGCCCATTGCAGGTAGCGCAAGGCCAGCGGCGCGTTGAGGCCCATCTGGTTGCGCAGCAGCTCGACCTGATCGGCACTGGCGTTCAGGCCCAGCATCAGCCGCGCCGGATCGCCGGGCAGGATCTCCAGGACGGCGAACACCACCATGGAAGCCAGCACCAGCGTGGCGAGCGCGACGGCGAAGCGTTTTAGGAGGTAGGCGGTCATGGAAGGTGGGGGATCACTCGCTCCACTTCACCTTGGTCAAATCATTGGCCTGGATCGGGGCGTTTTCCCACAGGCCTTGCAGCTTGGCGTCCCAGACGCCGACCTTGGGCAGTTCGTAGAGGAAGCCGACCACGGCATCGTCCGCCAGGATCTTCTGTGCCTGCCCCAGCAATTCCTTGCGCTTGGCTTCGTCGGAGGTGACGCCGAGATCGGCAATCACCTTGTCGAAGGCCGGGTTGTCGTAGTTGAAGTAATAGTCCTTGCGCGAATAGATATCGATGTCGTTGGGCTCGGTGTGGGAGACGATGGTCAGGTCGTAATCCTTCTTGGTGAACACCTGATCCAGCCACTGCGCCCATTCGACCGGGATGATCTCCAGATCGATGCCGACGTCGCGAAGTTGTGAGGCTATGATTTCGCCACCGAGGCGGGCATAGGCGGGCGGCGGCAGTTTCAGCGTCGCCTTGAAGCCGTTTTCGAGGCCTGCCTCTTTCAGCAATTCCTTGGCCTTGGCGACATCATGCTGGTAGCGGCCGGTGAGGTCGACATAATCCTTGCTGGCCGGCGACATGTGCGAGCCGATCGGCTGGCCGAGGCCGGCCGAGGCGCCGTCGATGATCGCCTTGCGATCGAGCGCGTAGGAGATCGCCTGCCTCACCTGCAACTTGTCGAAAGGAGGCTTCTTGTTGTTGATCGACAGGATGGTCTCACCCTCGGTCGAGCCGATCACCACCTTGAAGCGCGGATCGTCCTTGATCTGCGCGAGGCTGTCGGCATCGAAGAACGGGAAAGCCTGGATGTCGCCGGAAAGCAGGGCCGGCACATAGGCCGCGGCATCGGGCACGATGCGGAATTCGGCCTTGTCGAGGGACGCCGGTGTGCCCCAGTAATTGTCCGATTTGACCAGCGTGATCGACGATCCCTTGGCCCAGCTCTGGAACTTGAACGGGCCGGTGCCGATCGGTTTCTCCTTGTTGGTCTCTGCCGATTCCGGCGCCACGATCACCGCGTCACCCCAGCCCATATTGTAGAGGAAGGATCCCTGCGGGTTCTTCAGCGTCACTTTGACGGTCGCCGGATCGACGACGTCTATCGTATCGATGGCCGCGAATAGGCCCTTTTGCGCGTTGACCGAATTTTCGGCGCGGGCTCGATCGAGCGAGAATTTCACGTCGCCGGCATCGAAGTCGGTGCCGTCATGGAATTTCACGCCGGTGTGCAGCTTGAAGGTGTAGACCTTTCCATCATCGGAAATGGTCCAGCTTTCGGCCAGATCCGGCAGCACCTCGCCAGTGGGCCCGATGCGTGTCAGGCCCTCGAACACATTGGCATATAGAACCTCGTCGATTGCCGCGGCGGCACCTGCGGTCGGATCGAGATGCGGGGGTTCGAGCGGAATGCCGATGACCAGGTCGGTCCGCGCGGCAAACGCGGAAGCGCCGGCGGCCAGCGACAGCACCGCGGCCGCCAGGATGGTTTTCCACAGTTTCATCGTGCGACTCCCCATGCGTTTCAGACACGTGCTCGAACCCGGGCGATAGAAGCGTGATTTCGCCGCGGAGTAAATTGCGTTTCGTTCTGCCCGTTGGCGTGGCCGGGAATGTTTTGTCCTGGCCACTGCATCGGCAGGTCGAAGCTTGTCGCGGTGCGCCTTACCCCGCGGCTGTGCCGCGCAGCAGCACGTTGAGCCCTATCGCCATCACCTTGGCCGATTCTACCATGTCCGCTATCCCGACCCATTCGTCCGGCCGGTGGGCGAGGTCGAGAATGCCCGGCCCATAGGCGATGCAATCATAGATATGGCCGATGCGCGCAATGTGCTTCTGGTCGTAGGTGCCGGGCGAAATGACATAGCCGGGTTCGCGGTCGAAGATCGCCATGATGCCTTGCGCAACCGCCTTGACCACCGGGGCGTCGCGCTCGGTCATCAGCGGCAGCACTTCCATCAGGTCGCGGATTTCGTAGTCGAATTTTGTCCGCTCGCGCTTTAGCCGGTCGAGAATACCGGTCACTTCGCCTTTGACGGTGTCGAGATCTTCCTCCAGCAGGAAACGACGGTCGATGGTCAGCCGGCAGGAGTCGGGCACGTTGGGCGACGGCAGGCCGGGCCGGAAGTCCTCGGTCTGGCCGCCATGGATCGAATTGATGTTCATGGTCGAGCGTTTTGCCCCTTCGGGCACGACCGGCATGCGCGTCATCTTACGGTCAAGCGCAGGGAACAGCTCGTCCTCGAAAGCCCTCAGCACGGCGCCCATGTGGCGCACCGCATTGTCGCCGAGAAACGGCATCGAGCCGTGCGCGATCTCGCCCTTGGTCTCGATCTCCGCCCACCAGACGCCGCGATGCCCGAGGCAGATGCGATCCTTGTTGAGCGGCTCGGGAATGATGACGTGGTCGACCCTGGGTTTTGAGAAATAGCCTAGTCTGGCCAGATGGGCGACGCCGCCGAAGCCGCCGGACTCCTCGTCGACGGTGCCGGATATTTCGATGGCGCCGGGAAAGTCGGGGAAGACTTCCAGGAAGGCTTCGGCTGCGATGATCGAGGCGGCCAGTCCGCCCTTCATGTCGCAGGCGCCGCGACCATAGACCTTGCCGTCTTTGACGATGCCGGCAAAAGGATCGACGGTCCAGCCGTCGCCGGCTTCGACCACGTCGATGTGCGAGTTGAAGTGGACGCAGGCGCCTGACGATCTTCCGTCGAAACGGGCAACGACATTGACGCGCGGGTAGCGGTCGGTGTCGCCGGGCGTGCCTTCGGCGCGGATGAATTCGGTCTCGAAACCACTCTTCTTCAGCCGCGCGCCGAGATATTCGGCGCATGGCCGATAGGCCTCGCCGGGTGGATTGATGGTCGGAAAACGGATCAGCTCAGTGGTCAGCGCGACGACATCGTCGCGCCTGTCATCGATTGCCCGGAGGAGTCGCTCGTTCATGCCCAGAGTTGAGCAGCGATCTCGGCGGTTTTGCAAGCCCGTTGGTGATCGAGCCTGTGCGGCGTGTCGTTGCGGCAACTATTGCGGGAAATCGTTCAAATTCGCTGCTTTGGATTGGCGAATTGGTCAAGGTGTGTGTGTTAGCCCGTTCATCTGCCATTAAAAAGATGAGAGACAATTTGAGGGCAGGCAGGTTAGGGGCAATCAAAGGGGTTTGATCGCATGAAAAAGACAGTTCTCATGGCAGCCGTGTTTGTTGCGATGCTGTTCGGTGCTTCGGGGCAGGGCTGGGCAGCCAGCCTCGTTGCAAATATTGACGTGTCTTCGCAGACGATGACCGTCAGATATGGCGCGTCGGTTTACCGGTGGAGCGTCTCCACCGCGCGCAAAGGTTACATTACGCCGCGCGGCAGCTATCGGCCGCAACGGACGGCGCGGATGTGGTATTCGCGCAAATACGACATGTCGCCAATGCCTCATTCGGTGTTCTTCCGCGGCGGCTATGCCATTCACGGCACCGGCGCGGTGAGGCAGCTCGGGCGCCCGGCATCGCATGGCTGTGTGCGCTTGCACCCGACCAATGCCGCCGCCTTCTATGCGATGGTTCGGCAAGCCGGTTTCGGCAATACGCGCATTGTCGTCACCAACTGAAGAGATTCAGGTTCGCTGTTGTCGGCTGGCGCAGGGCTAATACCCTCGCCAGCAGTTCCGTTTAAGCGTTCGGGACCGCTTTTGCCTGCGAGGGCCGCTTTCGACGCCCGCCGCTGATCTCCCACCTTTTGTGGAACCACATCCACTGGCCGGGATCTTCTCGCACCCAGCGTTCGACGACATCGTTGAGACGCTGGGTGGTGGCGTGGACATCGACGCTGCCGTCAGCCGTGCGCGGCAATGTCAGCTTGTCCTCGATTTCGAGCCGGAAGCGGTTGCCTGGCAGCCTGATGCAGCGAGCCGGATAGACGTCGCAGTCATAGTGACGGGCAAGGGTGGCCAGCACCCGATTGCTCTGGCACGGACGGCCGAAGAATGTCGTCTCCAGTCCGCTGGAGAATTTCTGGTCGACAAGGATGCCGATGTTGCCGCCGTTCTCCAGGACCCCGGCCAAGGCGAATGAGGCACCGGCCATCGATGGCAGCAACGAGCCCATGGTCGAGCGGCGCGTCGAGAGGATGTAGTCGGCAAGATAAGGATTGTTGGGTGGGCGAAACAGCGCCGTGATGTTCATGCCGAAGGTCGCCGCCGCCACCGGCAGAAGTTCGAAATTGCCGAGATGGCCGGTAAAGACGATGTGCGGCTTCACTTCGCTGGCGATTTCGAGGAAGTGGTCCGCTCCTTTGACCTCGATGCGGCCGGGCTTGATCGCTGTAGGGTCATAGTCGAAGAGGGCGTCGAGAAAGATGTATTCCGCGGCAAGACGGGCCATGTTGCCCCACATGTCTGAGGCGATCGCCTGGATCTCGGCTTCGCCCTTTTCCGGATAGGCCTTGCGCAGATTGTCGACGGCGACCTGATGGCGTCCCACCCGGGGGCCGACCATGCGTGCGGCGCGGTCGGCGAAATTCAACGCACTGTCGGCCGGCAGCAGGCGCAGGACCGAGATGATCATCATTGCGGCGCGCGCCACCAGCCAGTAATTGAGCTGGCGCAGTTGCCTGCCGTAGCGAAATTTTAGATCCCGGCGGAACTTCTTGAACACAGAGGTCAAGGCTCTAGCCGACGCGCAGGATGATCTTGCCGAAAACGTCGCGGCCTTCCATGCGCTTCAGCGCGGCGTCGATACCGTCGAAGCCGACTTCGGTGTCGATGACGGGTGCGACCTGTCCCGCCGCCATTTTCTGCATGGCGTTGGCCATGTTTTCCATGCGGCAGCCAAACGAGCCAAGCAGTTTCAATTGCTGCTGGAACAGCTGCATCAGATTGATCTGCGTCGACACGCCGGAAGTCGAACCGCAGGTCACCAGGCGGCCGCCGCGCTTCAGGCACAGCATCGAGGCGGCAAAAGTGTCGGCGCCGACATGTTCGAAGACGACATCGACGCCCTTCTTCTTGGTCAGCTTGCGCACGACGCCCTCGAAACGGTCGTCGCGGTAGTTGATGACATGGTCGGCGCCGAGCGCCTTGGCCTTGTCGATCTTGTCGTTGGAGCCGACCGTGGTGATGATGGTGCAGCCCATCCGCTTGGCCAGCTGGATGGCCGCAGAGCCGATGCCGGATCCGCCGGCATGGATAAGGATCGTCTCGCCGGGCTGTAGCCTGGCGTTGTCGAACAGCATGTGCTCGACCGTGCCGAAGGTGACGGGCGCGACCGCCGCGCCGATGTCGGTCACGCCGGGCGGGGCGGGGACCAGCAGGCGAGCCGGCAGGTTGATCTTCTCTTGCGCGAAACCGTCGAGATGGAAACCGTGCACACCCGAAACATGTTCACAGAGGTTGTCGCGGCCTTCGCGGCAGGCTCGGCAGAGGCCGCAGGTGCGCGCGCCGTAGATCGATACCAATTGTCCGGGCAGCAGGCTGGAAACGCCGGAGCCTACCGCCTCGACCTCGCCCGAGGCTTCGGCGCCGACGACCAGCGGCAGCTTGCGCTTGGCGAAGGCCATGCCGCGCCAGCCCCAGACGTCGATATGGTTCAGCGCCACCGCCTTGATGCGCAGCGTGACTTCGCCAAGTGCCGGCGGTGGGGGAGGCGGCAGGTCCACCGTTTCAAGACGGCGGTCCTCGATAAGTTGCAATGCGCGCATTGGGCCTGTCGGTTTCGGTCTGGCTGAAAAAGGTCGCTTAGACCGGTTCCCGCGCCATGACAAGGCAAGTGTTCTGGCCGCCGAAGCCGAAGGAGTTCGACAGCACGGTGCGGACCTCGGCATTGCGCTTCTTGTTCGGCACCACGTCGAGCACGATCGCGGGGTCGGGATTGTCATAGTTGATGGTCGGCGGGATGACGCTTTCGCGCATCGTCATCAGTGAGAACGCCGCCTCGACGGCGCCCGCCGCCGACAGCGTGTGGCCGATCATCGATTTGTTCGACGAGACCGGCATCGAGCCGATCCGTTCGCCGAACACCGTCGACAGCGACAGATGCTCCATCTTGTCGTTTTCCGGCGTCGAGGTGCCGTGGGCGTTAACGTAGTCGATCTCGTCCTGGCTCAAGCCGGCATCGGCTAGCACAGCACGAACCGCCGCGATCGCCGGCGAAGCGTCCGGCTTCGAGCGGGTGCGGTGGAAATCGTCCGCCTTTTCGCCGCAGCCGCGCAGGATGCCAAGAATCGTGGCGCCGCGCGCGAGTGCGGTTTCCAGTGATTCCAGTACCAGCGCGCCCGAACCCTCGGCGAGGACAAAGCCGTCGCGGTCCTTGGAGAAAGGTTTTGACGCCTTTTCGGGAATGTCGTTGTGGGTCGACAGCGCGGACAGCAGCGAAAAGCGGATCAGCGCCTCGGCGGTCGCCGAACCGTCGGCGCCGATCGACAGCGCGCGGTCGCATTCGCCGCGGCGGATCGCCTCGACGCCGAGCTGGATGGCGGTGGCGCCGGAAGCGCAGGCGGTCGACAGCGTGATCGGCAGCCCGCGGGTGCCGAAACGGTCGGCAAGCCGGCCGGCGATCGAGCCGAACTGCGTGGTCTCGAAAAAGTCGAGTTCTTTCAATCCGCGCGCCACCCGCAGCAGCCGTTCGCCGCCGGAGTCCAAATCATTGGAATTGTAGAGCGCGAAGCGGTCGTGCCAGTCGAGTTCGACCGGCGGTGAAGCGAGGAAGAGAGGACCACCAAAATCACCGGAATCGAGGCCGGACTCGGCCACGGCCTCACGCGCGGCGGTTTCCGCCAGTTCATAGGTGAGATGGCTGGAGCCCTTCGAGCTCGACGGCAGGAAGTCGACCATGCCGGAGATGCGGGTGTTGAGATGATCGACCGGAAAACGGGTAATCGGGTGGATGCCCGACTTGCCCGAGGTCAGCGCCGCCCAATTATCGGCCTTGCCGACGCCAAGCGAGGTCACCACGCCGATGCCGGTGACGGCAACGATCGGCCTGCCCATATGATCGTTCAGATTGGCCATGCGGTAGCCCTCGATCGTCTATCGTTGCGGCATGGATCGTGGACCACCGCCTCAGGCGGCGTTGACGAGCGCCATGCCCTCGAATTGGTGATAGCCGATCGCCGTTGCAAGGACGGTTGCGGGAACCCCTTCGAACGGCTTCTCGGCTGCGGCATCAAAAACAGGGTAGGCGGCCTTGCGATCGACGGCCAGCGCCGCCAGTGCCACAGCGAAGGGAAACTGTGCTTCCTTCATGTGTCCGGTCAGCGTCGAGAAACCGCGCGCGGCAATCGCCGGATTGGCATCGAGCGCGGCTTTCTCGGCGATGGTTGCCGTATGGGCGCCCGACGCGCCCGACATGGCCAGCAATTTGCCGTTCGGCATTGCAGCCTGCTTGAGCAGGGCGGCGATCTGGGCGTCGAGTTCTCCCCGTGGGCGCCTGGCGCGGCCGGAGACGACCGGCCCAAGCTCGGCATAGATCTTGCGGCCGCGGCTTATCGCGTGTTCGCGCTGCTCCAGTACCAGGAAGGCACCGCCGGATCCAGTCACGACGCCGCCGCCCTCAGCCCCCTGTCTTTGCCAGACCGGCTTCCACTGGCCGCGATGCAGATAGCCGGCGAGTTCATAGCCGAGCAGCATGTCGGAATGTTCGGTCTGGAAGGCGCCGCCGACCAGGATGTGCGTCGACTGGCCGGAGCGGATGCGCGCGGCTGCTGTCTCGACGGCGGCGACACCGGCACCTTCCTCGCCCATGAAGGTTCTGGATGAGCCGGTCACCTTGTGGACGATGGAGATGTTGCCGGCGAGCAGATTGGAAAGCTGCGCCAGGAACAGTGTCGGCCGCAATTCGGTGGTCAATTTCTCGTTGATCAGCACATCGCGGTCGTTGCGGCTTTCCGACGCGGCGAGAATGGCGGCATCGACCGCCTCGTCGCGTTCGCCGCCGCCCGCGGCCACGACCATGTCCATGGTCGTGCAGAGTTCGTCATTGCCCTTGATGCCGGCGTCGTCCAGCGCCAGGCCTGCGGCATAGGTGCCGAGCCTCTGCCAGGTTTCCATCTGGCGCTGATCGCCACGTTTGGCGATCTGCAGGTTCCAGTCGATCTCCGGCAATGGATGAACGGTATAGGGTGCAAAGCGCGCCGCTTCGAGCACCGGTTCCAGCCCCGGCTGCACGAGCTTTTGCCAATGGGCGTCCGGACCTTCCCCCAGCGAGGAGACAAGGCCGATACCTGATATGACGACGTCGCGGGGGCTGCTCATGTGCGGCTTTGTGGGTCAGGCGGCAGAGCGCGTCAAGATCGAACGCTCAACCGATGTCAGGCGGTCTTGGCGGCAACCAGCGCGTCGATCTTGGCGCACAGGTTCTTCATGACGAAGTAATCGTCCGTCGAAGCCTTGCCGTCATTGACCTCCTGGGTCCACTTTTCCAGTGGCACCTTGATGCCGAATTCCTTGTCGATGGCAAAGACGATGTCGAGGAAATCGAGGCTGTCGATGCCGAGATCGTCGATCGTGTGGCTCTCGGGCGTAATCGTGTCGATATCGATCTCGCTGGTGTCGGCAATGATCTTGGCGACTTTGTCGAACGTGGTGGACAAGGGCTTTTCCTTCGGTTGCGGGCGGAATCTGTCCGCATCTTGTTTGGGCGCTGTCTAATCGGTTTTTCCCGGCAGGAAAAGGCCTGATGCGCCGGGCGCAGATGGGTAGGGCATCCAGGAAACGCAAGAAGGGCCGCCGGTTTACCCGGCGGCCCTTCTGTTGACGTCACGTCAGCCTTTGTTTCGATGCAGGTCGTTTTTCCAAAACCGGAACCACTTTGGGCGACATGCATCAGCTGTCGCGGAGCTTGACCAGATCGTTCAGCAGCCCGCCGGTTCCGTTGTGGACGGTCAGCCGCTCGACCTTGCCGGCGATGGTTTCCAGAGCCTCGAGCTCCTTCAACCGCAGCATCACCGGGTTTTCCGCCATCACCCTGGCCGTGTTGAGGAGGGAACGCGTCGCGTTCGTCTCCTCGCGGCGACGGATGATGTTGGCCTCGGCCTGCTTTTCGGCCGACACCACCTGGTTGAGGATCTCGCGCATCTCGCCCGGCAGGATGACATCCTTGAGCGCGATATCGCTGACCTCCACCCCGATCTCGGCCATATCGGCGCGGACCTTGCCAGCGGCCTCTTCGTCGATCGTCACCTTCTTTTCAAGGATCTGATCGAGTGTCAGCGCGCCAAGGGTCTTGCGGAAGGCGTACTGCAGGGCGCGGTAAAGGGCTTCGGAGAAGTCCTTCACCATGCTCACCGCCTTGACAGGATCGACGACCCGGTATTCGGCCGCGATGTTGACGCGGATCGTCACGCGATCCTTGGTCAGCACTTCCTGCCCGGCAACGTCGAGCGACTGGCGCTTGAGGTCGACGACCTTGATCTGCACCATGCGTCCGACGTTCCAGAAGCCATGCACGCCCGCCGTCAGCGTCCTGACCAGAACACCGTCGATGAACAGCAGTCCGGCCTGACCGTCGACGACCGGATGGACGGACATCAATTCCGCCTTCCGGGCCTGGCCGAGCCGGCGCATGACCGCCGCATCGATGGCGAGATCGACTGATGTGTCGATCAGCGTCACCTTCCACGGGCCGGCATCCGTCCACAGCACCAGCTTGCGGTCCGGCGCCAGCACGGCGTGCAGATTGCCGTCGCGCTCGATGATGGCGACATCCGTGCGCCCGGTGCGAACGACGGTGAAATGACGCGCGGCCACATCCGGGAGCTTGTCGAACAACGCCTTCTCGTATGCCGAAACGAATTCCGGGTTCTTCAGATCGTGCCGGGACACTTCGAGGCTGCCGCGCCGGTTGGCGAGCCAGTGCTCGCCCGGCAGCAGGACAGTCTTGATTTCCCCCTTGTGGAGGGTGAGGGCACGTTCGTTTTCCTTTACGAGGACGCGCTCGCGCCCAAGAACCTTGTCGAGAATTGTCATTGTCTTACTCCTGTCGGGCATGGCCCCATGCGAGGCGTCAAGTCATGCGTCGATCGTTCCTTTCGTTTCTCGTTTCACGTCGTCTCTTGCGTCACAGCCCGGGCACGAATGATCCGGGGACTGGTGGCATCAATCCGTGGCGGGCCTTCGGGAGCGGATCGCGGGGCAGTGAAGCGGGCGCCGGAGGCCTTGGCCTCCCTTGCCGGCGACGCTGCGCCTTGATCGTCACCGCGGGCCTGGCCGCGAGCCGATGGCGAAAGACGCTTGGGATGATCCGCGCCCGAGGGCTTGGGCCATCCGTCCAGTCTTTCGCATTCCAGTCCCCGGACCGTTTTTCGGATGGCTTTTCAGGCCAATGGAGAAGGAATCGAACCTTCGACAGTCAGATTAACAATCTGATGCTCTAACCAAACTGAGCTATCCGTGGTGCAGATGAAGGGAATTGAACCCCCGACCTCCGGACCCAAATCCGGCGCTCTCCCGCTGAGCTACATCCGCGATCCCAATCCCCAAAGCAGCGCCGTATACAGGGCGGCAAAGCCGCCTGCACGGGCGGAGGCGAAAGCTCCAACCGTTGTGCTCACTTCGGTTCTCGTGACCGGGAGCGCGCCTATAGCCCCTGCGACGGGTTGTCGCAAGCGGCATTGTCGTGGCGGATTTGCGGCTTCTTGCGGCGGTGGCATTTAGGCAACACCGCTTTCGACGTCAGCGATCGCGCGCAGGGCGCTCAGAAGGTGACGCGGCCGAGCACGCGCAGGCCATCGCCCTGCGGCTCCACGACCACGGCCTCGCCTTCGCGCGGTGAGATGCCGGTCAGCGCCACGATGTCTTCCAGATGGGTAACCATGACCAGATTGTCGGAGCCGGAATAGGCGCGGATTTCTTTGAGGATCGCCGCGATCTGCGCGGCTTTCTGCGCCTCGTCGCCCTTCAGGAGATCGAGCGGAGCAAACAGCTCCGGCTCGGCCTCGAAGGCGATGCGGGCAGTGTCGAGGCAGCGGCAATAGCGGCTGGACAGCACACGCTCGATCGGTGCCGCACGGGCGGCAAACAGAGCGCCGATCTTGCTCGCCTGCTGCTTGCCACGCGCCGACAGGTTCATCTGGGTGGCACAACTGTCGATGTCGAAATTGGCCGGGTCGGTGGTGCCGGTGACCATGGCATGGCGCAGCAGCACGACATGTCCGCCATCGCGCAGCAGCGCCCAGCCTGCATCCGTGGCGTGGGCTACGCCGGGAATAAGAAACAGGAACAACGCCAAGGCAAATCGAATCATCCGCTATCCTTCTCCGGTTCCCGGCAATGGGTTCCGGTGACGGGACATATAGGGACGGTAAAGCCAGCCGAAAGACAAGGCGCGGTCGGCGGGATGCGTAGACCTACTTCTTCGCCATCTGCTTCTTCACCAGATCGATCTTCTGGTCGGTGAGCGGGATGGGGATCGTGTAGCCGGCTTCGGTAAAGCCCTGCTTGGCGTTCTCGAAGAATTCGATCGCCTTTTGATATTCGGCCTTGCCCCCGCCATAGCTGGCTCGGTTCCAGCTGACGTCACCGAGATTGTTCTGCGCGAAGGCCCATTGCATGGGCAGGCCTTCCCTCGAGAATACCTTCAGCGTCGCCGTGAAGGCGGCCTCGGCGTCACCGAGATATTTGCCGGTGCGTTCGAGATTTCCGAGGTTGAGCAGGCTCATGCCGATGCCGTTCTGGGCGTTGGCCCAGTCGACCGGTGCCGCGTCGACGGTGAGTACTTCGAGGGCTGCCCGGCGGGCCGCTATGGACTCAAGCAGGGTCCTGGAGTCGGCATTGCTCATGCTCAGCCAGTGCAGCGTCGAGCCGAGGCCGGCCTGGGCTAGCGCCCATTGGCGGGGATTCGTCTCGCGCTTGTACTCGCGCAACGCATCGCGGTAGGCGGCAATGGCTTCACCATAATGTTCCGGCTTGTCGGTCACGCCGCCCAGAAGCTGCAGCGTGTTGCCGAGATTGTAGTGGCTCATTGCCCAATCGCGAGGGAATTTCCGTCTGACATAGACCTGCCGGGTCGCCCGGAAGGCGCTCGCCGACTGCTCCAGCTTGGCCGCGTCGCGGGTGCGCTGGCCAAGCGTCTGGTAGATCGAACCGAGATTGTTCTGCGCCGACGCCCAGTCCATCGGGAAACGCTGCCGGGTAAAGACCGTCAGTGCGTCATCATAGGCGGCCGCGGCCTCTTCAAGCGCGCCGGTGCCCATATCGAAGCGGGCGACGCCGCTCAGCGCGTTGCCGAGGTTGAGCCTGCTGGTCGCCCATGAGACGGGGAAGGTCTCACGGGTTCGCACCTCGAGCGCGGCACGGAACGCGTCGGCCGCTTCGTTTATCTTCGCCTTGTCGTTGAGCTGAATGCCGAGCGACACCAGCGTGTTGCCGAGATTGTTCTCGACCATCGCCCATTCCACCGGCGCCGTTTCGCGTGTGTATTCCTCAAGTGCCAGCCGGTAGGCCGCCTCGGCTTGCGTCAGATGTTCGCCGGCGGCCTCGCGCTCGGAAAGCGCATAGAGCGCCAGGCCGAGATTGTTCTGCGAAGCGGCCCACTCGAGCGGCACTTTTTCGCGTGGGCGTTTCTGGAGCGTCGCGCGCATCGCCACAACCGCCTCGTTCAGGCGCTTCGGGTCGCTCTCGCGCTCGCCGATCTTCAACAGCACATTGGCCAGATTGTTCTGCGCGGCGGCCCAGTTGAGGTCGTCCTTCTCGCGCTCGAACACGACAAGGGAATCGCGAAAGATCCGGGCTGCCTCTTCAAGGCGCGCGGTCTCCGTCTCGCGCTCGCCGATGGTCTGCAGCACCACCGCCATGTTGTTGCGGGTGATGGCCCAGTCGCGATTCTGTTCGCCATTGGGGATGAAGTTCAGGATGGTGCGATAGGCCTCAATGGCGTGCTGCAGCGCATCGAGGTCGCCGGTGGCGTAGCCGTAGGCGTTGAGCGCCTCGGCTTCCTGGTTCTTGTAGTTCCAGCGCAGCTTGTCGTCCCATTTTCCGGCCAGCGAAAACGCCTTGGCATAGTCGCCGGCAGCGGATTTGTAATCGAAGACCAGCCCCGAGGCATCGGCGCGCCTGGCATAGATCGCGGCGTCGGCAAGACGCTTCTGCTTGACGAGATCCTCGGCTTGATCGACCGCATCGTTGGTCTGCTCGACCCGGCCGACCGCATCGTCGAGGAATTTGCGCGCCGTCACGATGGCGCCCTGGCCGATCGCCTTGTCGGCGGAAGCGACAAGCCGTTTGATCTCCGGATCGTCGGTGCGCAGTGCTGCACGCTCGGACATCATCTTCTTCAGGCGCTCGGCCTGGGCGTCGAGCACCTTTTGCAGGTCGGTCGGGTCTTCGGGGATCTTTTCCGTGCCGAGCGCCTTCAGCACGCCATAAAGCGCGTCGAGCGGCACGCCTTCCTGCAGCGAGGCCAGTTCCACCTGCGCCCGTTTCGGGTCGGGCAGGCCGGAAATCGTCAGCAGGAGCTGGCGCCTTTCGCCTGTGATCAGTCCGTCGTCGCCGGTCGGCTCCACTGGTGCGACGCCGAAATAGAGCAGCCGGCGCAGGCTTTCATTGATCCAGGGACGCTGCTTCGCTTTTGTGTCGAGATAGACCTCCTCGGTCACCATGCGCATGACCGAGCCGAATTCGGTGCCCTTCATCGCCGCGAGGTGGCGCAGCAGGGCGGACGCGTAAGGGCTGTTTTCGCCGGCGGCGCCATCAAGTGCAGGATGACCCGGTTCTGCGGCAAAGCCGACCACTGTACCCAGGCTCGCGTCGGCCGCCGGTGCATTGCCGAGCGCCTTGGCGCCGCGCACCGGCTCCAACCCGCCGGCGCCTATGGGCGAGGCGGAAGCGGTCGGTGAGCGCCGTACCATGGCATCCGCGGGGAATGGATTGGTGCGGCAGGCATCGAGCAGCATGATCGTCACCGGCACTGTCTTTTTCAATGCCTCCATGACGGCCGATATCGGCACAAGGCTGGTGCCGGCATCCTTCAGCGACGGGACGTCGGCATCGACCGGAACCAGATAGTTTTCGCCGCCGGCCTCGATGCCATGACCGGAGTAGTAGATGAAGGCGACATCGGCGCCGTCGGCATCTTCGGTGAACCGCTCCAGGTCGCGCTTCAGCTTGGTGGCGTCGCGGTCGGTGACGCTGCGGGCGTCGAAGCCAAGGTCGGTCAGCATCTTGGCCATGTCGCGGGCGTCGTTGGCGGGGTTGGGCAGGGCGGCGATGTGCAGGTAATTCGACTGGCCGATGATCAGCGCCACGCCCTTAAGGCTTTTCGTCTCGGCAACTGCAAGCGCGGTCGCGGCAAGGCAAAGCAGTGCGGCGACGATAGCCGTCAGCCATGCCCGCCGCAAACGACTAAGGTTCGAGAGTCCGACAAAAGCCATTTGTCGTTCGTGTCCGCCCTGATGATCCAACCCTCTATAACGCTGCCAGCCGACGATGATCAAATTCAGGCGCGATTGCGTCGCGGTCGTGGCTCGCCTATCACGGGAAATTCGCCCGTCACGGTAAAAATGTCTCCGCTCACCGAAACCGTCCTTTTCGTCTTCAGCCTTGTCGCGCTCGGCTATCTCGCCGGGTTTACCGGCTATTTGAAGCCAGCGAGCGGCGAGGGGATATCGGAATTTGCCATCAACGTGGCGATGCCGCTGCTTCTGTTCCAGACAATGGTGAAGTCCGATTTCCACGGCGTGGCGCCATGGTCGCTGTGGGGCGCCTATTTCGCCGCGGTCGCCATCACTTGGGCCGCCGGCCATCTGGTCACCACCCGTATCTTCGGCAGGGATGCCCGCGCCGGCGTCGTCGGCGGGGTTTCGTCCGCCTTTTCCAATATCGTGCTGCTCGGCGTTCCCTTCATTCTTGGCATCTTCGGCCCGAGCGGCTTCGAAGTGCTGTCGCTGCTGGTCTCCGTGCATCTGCCGATCATGCTGATGGCCTCGATCGTGTTGTTCGAAGTCTTCGGCCGCGGCAGCGGCGAACCCGTGCATCCCTTGCGCGTTATCCGTAGCTTCCTCAGGCGGCTTTTCATGAATCCGTTGATCATCGGCATTCTGGCAGGCCTTGCATGGCGCATCACGGGTGCGCCGCTGCCTGATGTCGCCATGCGCCTGGTCGATGCGCTGGCCGATACGGCCGGTCCGGTGGCGCTGTTTGCCATGGGGCTCAGCCTGCGCCGCTTCGGCATTTCGGGCAATGTCAGGCCGGCGTTGGTGCTTTCGGTGCTGAAGCTGTTCCTGATGCCAGCGCTGGTCCTGGTCTTCGTCTGGCTGCTCGGCTTGCCGCCCTTGACGGCCAAGGTGGCGGTGATGGTGGCCGCGATGCCATCCGGCGTCAATTCCTATCTGATCGCGGTGCAGTTCAACACCGGCCAGGCGTTGGCGTCGAACCAGATGACCATCGCCACGGCCTGCGCCGCCGTCACCACCGCTTTCTGGCTGACTGTTGTCTTGCACGTTTTCGGGTAAGGCATCGGGGTAAGCACGTCGCCTGCTCTCGTCTCGCTGTGGCCCAAGCCCTATATGCCATCTTGCGATTGCTTGCGGGCCTTGCCCTCGGTAAAGAGCAGTGGCTCCGGCGTGCCGGCTTCAGTCCATGGCGCACGCTCACCGAAGATTTCACAGACCGGCCCGTCAGGGCGCTGAACGGAGGATAGACCATGCTTCAGAAAACCAGCCATTTCATGCGGCAGGCCAATCTCATCAACGGCGAGTGGGTGCAGGCCGACAGCGGCCAGACGGTCGACGTCAACAATCCGGCCACCGGTCTCAAGATCGGCACCGTGCCGAAGTCGGGCAAGGCCGAGACGCGCCGCGCCATCGAGGCCGCCGCCGTCGCCTTCAAGTCGTGGCGCAAGACCACCGCGCTCGAGCGCTCGAAGCTGCTGCGCAAGCTGCATGACGCGATGATGGACAATCAGGACGTGCTGGCCGAACTGCTGACCATCGAGCAGGGCAAGTCGCTGTTCGAATCGAAGGGCGAGATTGGCTCCGCCGCCGCCTATATCCTGTGGTTCGCCGAGGAAGGCCGCCGCACCTATGGCGATGTCGTGCCCTCACCATGGGCGGACCGCCGCATCCTGGTGACCAAGGAGCCGGTCGGCGTCATTGCCGCCATCACGCCATGGAATTTCCCGTCCTCGATGCTGGCTCGCAAACTCGGCCCGGCGCTCGCCGCCGGCTGCACCGCGGTGGTCAAGCCGGCGTCGCAGACGCCGTATTCGGGTCTCGCCTGGGGCGCGCTCGCCGAGGAAGTCGGCTTCCCCAAGGGCGTCGTCAACATCCTGACCGGTTCGGCCAGCGAGATCGGCGACGAGATCTGCGCCAATCCGCTGGTGTCGAAGATCACCTTCACCGGATCGACCGAAGTCGGCAAGCTTCTCATCCAGAAGTCGTCGGTCACCGTCAAGAAGGTATCGATGGAGCTCGGCGGCAACGCGCCGTTCATCGTTTTCGACGACGCCGACCTCGAGCGCGCGGTCGCCGGTGCGATCACCGCCAAGTACCGCAATTCCGGCCAGACCTGCGTTTGCACCAACCGCTTCCTGGTTCAGGCCGGTGTCTATGACAAGTTCGTCGAGAAGCTCGCTGCCGCCAGCAACGGGCTGAAGGTCGGCTCCGGCCTCGAGGACGGCGTGCAGCAGGGACCGCTGATTGACGAGAAGGCGGTCGAAAAGGTCGAGGAACTGATCGCCGACGCCACATCCAAGGGCGGCAAGATAGTCGCCGGCGGCAAGCGCCATGCGCTCGGCGGTTCGTTCTTCCAGCCGACGGTCATCGCCAACGCGACACCCAAGATGCGCTTCATGAAGGAAGAGATCTTCGGCCCGGTCGCACCGGTGTTCAAGTTCGAGACCGAAGAGGAAGCCGTCGCCCTCGCCAACGACACCGAATTCGGCCTCGCCTGCTACTTCTATACGGGCGATCTCGGCCGCGCCTTCCGTGTGATGGAAGGGCTGAAATACGGCATGGTCGGCGTCAATGAAGGCCTCATCACTACGCCGGAAGCGCCGTTCGGCGGCGTCAAGGAATCCGGCCTCGGCAAGGAAGGCGGACATCAGGGCATCGAGGATTACCTCGACACCAAATATGTCTGCATCGGCGGCCTCGGCCTCTGATAGGCTATCCCTGAGATGAGCAGGCCGATAGCCTGCCCATCTCTCGTGGGAAAACCAGCCGAAGTCTTCTGGATCAACTGGCATTTACGGGCATGGCGATGAAGGACGGCGAGGTTTTCGGCACGACGCAGGCTGGCGAGCAGGTGCGTCGCTTCACGATCAGGGGCGGCGGCATCACAGCCAACATCATCGGTCTGGGCGCGATCATCCAGGATCTGCGCCTGACCGGGCACGATGCTCCGCTGGTGCTCGGCTATGACAGCCTGGAAGGCTACGAGACGGATACGGCGTTCTTCGGTGCTGTCGTTGGCCGCTACGCCAACCGCATCCGTGACGGCCGCTTCACCATTGGCGGCAGCCGCTACCAGACCGAGCAAAACTTCCTCGACAAGCATACGCTGCATGGCGGCTCGCAAGGTTACTCCCACCGGCCGTGGACGGTTTCCTTGCATGGCAGGGATTTCGTCACGCTGACCCTGCACGATCCCGACGGCGCGATGGGTTTTCCCGGCGCGCTTGATGTCACCTGCACCTACCGGTTGAAGATCCCCGGCACGCTTAGCGTCGAGCTGACAGCCACCTGTGAGGAGCCGACGCTGTGCAATCTCACCCAGCATTCCTACTTCAACCTGGACGATGGCGGCGCCGGAGACATTCTCGACCACAGGATGATGTTGAATGCCGGCGCCTATCTGCCGGTCGATGGCGACATGATCCCGACCGGGGTGGTCAAGCCGGTTGACGGCACGCCGTTCGATTTCCGCCAGGCGCGGCCGTTGCGCATGGAGACCGAGGGCGAACAGCTGCCCTACGACCAGAATTTCTGCCTCGCTTCGACACGCGGGCCGCTCAAACAGGCGGCGTGGACGCAAGGCGCCAGTTCCGGTGTCGAGATGGAGGTCTGGACCACTGAGCCCGGCGTCCAGCTCTATACCGGTCAGTATGTGACGCCGCGCACCGGGCTGGAAGGGCGGAACTACAAGGCCTTTTGCGGTTTCTGCCTCGAGCCGCAGATTTGGCCGGATGCGCCGAACCGGCCCTATTTCCCGCAGGCGACGCTGTGGCCGGGCGCGATCTACCACCACGTCACGGAATACAGATTCCGGCTACCTTAGCCTTCGAACGCCGCCCGCAGCGTCTCGAACGGCGCCAGTGCGCCACGTACCTGCACTACGGCGGCGGCGACACGATGGGCATGGCGTGCGGCTTCCAGCGGTTCGTGACCGGCAAGTCGAGCCGCAAGATAGCCGCCGTTGAAGGAATCGCCGGCGCCCGTCGTATCAGCGGGAGCCGCGACATGGATCGCCGGCACGTCGCGCAGCGTTCCTCCCTTGGCGATCAGCGCCGGCGCTTCGCCATTCTTGACGACGACCTCGCCAACCAATTTCCCGATCCGCTTAGCGGTCACTTGCGGCGTCGCATCCTCAAACAGCATCTGCTCGTCGGGAAAGGTTGGTAATGCGATATCAGTGACGGCAAGGGCTTCGACGATCGCTGCCTGCGCCTCCTCGCGCTCACGCCAGAGCCGCGGCCGGTAGTTGGGGTCGAAGGCGATAAGGGAACCAGCCGAACGCGCCTTGGCGACGGCCGCCAGCAACGCAGCGCGCGCGGCTTCGTCCAGAATTGCCAAAGTGATTCCGGAAAAATAGACAAGTGCCTGGTTTTCCAGGTTTTTCGATAATGCGGCCGGGTCCGAGGCAAGCTGCCGCGCGGCGGCGTCGCCACGCCAATAAGTGAAGGAGCGTTCGGCTCCCGTCAGCGTGATGGCATAGAGGCCGGGCCGCGCGCCCGCTATGAGCGGGCTGGAGCCGATGCCAATGCCGTTTTCAGCGAAGAAATCGATCTGGCCTTGCGAGAACGGATCGTCGCCGAAGGCCGAGACATAGGTTGCCGGCCGCTCGGTGCTCAGCGCGTGCAGCGCCCACAGCGTGTTGAACGTGTCGCCGGCAAAGCCCATGCGCCAGTTCGGTCCCGTCTGGCCCGACAGTTCGAGCATGCATTCGCCGATCGAGGCGACGCCGTTTCCCGCCATCTACAATCCTCCAGTGATCCCGGTGCTGTAGCTTTTTGCCACCGGCAGCGCCATGCTTGGCAAGCAGGGTTTTTTCCGTCACAGCGTTTTCCCACAGGCTGGCGGGATGCGATCCGTCCGGCAGAGCGTTGTCTGCGGAAGAGGAACCGGTTTGGCATCGATATGGCGTTATCTTCTGGCGGGTCTTGGTCTGGCTGCCTTGCTGGTCGGCATTCTCGCGGTCGTCTTCCTGACGGCGCCGCGGTCGTCGCTGCCTGCCGGCCCGGATGTCTCGCGGACGAAGAACACCGCCAACGCGCTGTTCGTGGCCAGCTTCGCGCCGGAGCGGGGTGTCGTACGGCAGGGCGAACTGCAATCCTGGCTGCTGACCTTGAAGACAAAGGCAGGAGTTCCGGTGGAAGGTGCCGCGATCGCGATTTCGGGCGGCATGCCACTGCACAGTCACGGCCTGCCGACCAGCCCGCAGGCGACCGACTATCTCGGCGACGGGCGTTATCGAATCGAAGGAGTGAAATTCACCATGAGCGGCTGGTGGCAGTTGCATTTCGCCATCTCGGCCACCGCCGGCTCCGACACGGTGCTCTTCAACGTGGTGCTGTGAGCAGGACATGAGGCGGCTTTCGCGTTTTCTGGCGCTGATGCTGGCCGTTGTCCTTGCCGGTTGCACGAAGCCGGATTTTTCCGACGCCGAAAAGACGACCATCGCCTCGCTGGCGCTGTCGTCGCTGCCGGCGCTCAAGCCCGACACCACCAATCGTTTTGCCGACGTGCCGGCGGCTGCCGCACTCGGCTCGACGCTGTTCTTCGACCAGGGCATGAGCGGTGACGGGTCGATATCCTGTTCGACATGCCACAAGATCGACCGCCAGTTCCAGGACGACCTGCCGCAGGCGGTCGGGGTCGGCCGTACCAGCCGGCGCACCATGCCACTGGCCGGCGTCGCGCGCGATCCCTGGTTCTTCTGGGATGGCCGCCGCGACAGCCTGTGGGCGCAAGCGCTGACGCCGCTCGAAAACCCGCTGGAGCAGGCGGGAAACCGCACCGCCTACGCGCATTACATCAAAGCGCGCTTCGGCGAACGCTATGAGCGCATCTTCGGGCCGCTGCCCGACCTTTCCGGCATGCCGTTGGATGCCAGCCCGCTTGGAAACGATGTCGAGAGGGCGGCCTGGAATGCCATGAGCGGCCCGCAGCGTGACGCTATCAACGGCGTCTTTGCCAATCTAGGCAAGGCGATTGCCGCCTTCGAACGCTCGATCGCGCCGGCGCCAACGCGCTTCGACCGCTTTGCGCTGGACCTCGCCACCGGTGCCGAGCCGAAGGGCGATGCTGTCTTTTCCAAACAAGAAATCCTTGGGCTTAAACTGTTCATCGGCAAGGCCAATTGCGTGACCTGTCACAACGGCCCGCGCTTCACCGACAACAGCTTCCACAACACCGGCGTGCCATCCGTTGCGGGCCTGCCGCCGGATCGCGGCCGTATCGATGCCGTGCACCAAGTCGAGGCGGACCCGTTCAACTGCTTCGGCGCCTATCGCGATGGCGACGCCAGCGCCTGCGGCGAGTTGCGCTTCATGGTCAAGGATGCGCCCGAACTCGTTCGCGCCTACAAGACGCCATCGCTGCGCGGAGCGGCAACGCGGCCGCCCTATATGCATACCGGGCAGTTTTCGTCGCTCGACGAGGTGGTGGCGCACTACGCCAAGGCTGCCCCCAGCGTCGAAGGGGTATCAGAGGTTCACCCGCTGGAGTTGTCGGATCGCGAGCGCGGAGCGCTGGTGGCGTTCCTGAAGACGCTGGCGGAGTGAGGTTGCCGGCGATAGGAATAGTTGAGCGAAGCGAGGCGAGTTGGTGCTGAAGCGAGCAAAGGAGGTTCTATGAGCCGGAGTATGATTCCCGTCGAGGAAAGCCGCCAAGGAATGGTTCAAGGATTCAAAATTCGCTGCCCAATATGAGGCATTGGAAGAAGAATTCGCAATCGCAGAGGCTTCGATCAAGGCTCGGTGCGAGAAACAGGAAGCCAAAGTCGTGGGGCGACCGCTGAGCGCCTAATTCCTTAAGCACGGACCGCATGCTTCGGCGATTGGCGCAAACATCCATCGCTTCGTCATCCTGGGGCGTAGCAAGGAGCGAAGCGACGCGGCGCAGACCCCAGGATCCATGCCGGGACTCGGAAGCGCTGCTGCGGTGCGGAATTCTGCTCCGCTGCATTCTTCGGCCGAGGTCGCGGCATGGATCCCAGGGTCTCCGCGACGGAGCTTCGCTCCTGCTTCGCCCAGGGATGACGAAGTTGGGGAGGCTTCAGCCATCCCTACGCTCTACCGATCCTTGACCGTCTCCATGGCCACGAAGGTCGAAGTCTGGGCGACGTGGGGCAGGGCTGAGATGCGCTCGCCGAGGACGCGGCGATAGGCGGCGATATCCCGGGTGCGCACCTTCAGCAAATAGTCGAAGCTCGACGCCATCATGTGGCACTGCTCGATCTCCGGCACGGCCTGCACGGATCGGTTGAAGGCATCGAGCGCGGCGGATCGGGTGTCGGACAATTTCACCTGGACGAAAGCGACATGGCCTTCGCCCATGCGCTCGCGGTCGATGATCGCCTGGTAGCCTCTGATATAGCCGTCCTTTTCCAGCCGCTTCACCCGCGCCTGCACCGGCGTCTTCGACAGGCCGACCTTTGCCGCCAGTTCCGACATGGAAAGCCGGCCATCGCTTGCCAGCGCCGACAGGATGTTCCTGTCGATGCGGTCCAATTGGTCTTCTATCATCGAAAATGCAGTCCATATGTCAAGTCTGAGCTGCCAGGATAAATCGAATGACCTGCAATGTCGATTTCTTCGGACCGACTGAAAATTCACACTTGTGCTAGCTTGCGCCATTCGGTCCGGTGACCGCCGGCCCGATCCCCTTTGCTCGATCCACGGGACCGCCATGCCAGCGCTTGATGCCATCCGCCAGCAGATCCGCGCCAACTACCTGCCCGACGAAGACGAGGCCGTGAAGCGACTGGCCGAGACGACGGGCCTTTCAGTGAAAGACCGCAAGGCGATCTCGGCACGGGCCGCCGATCTGGTGCGGGCGGTGCGCGGCTCGTCGGATCCTCGGCTGATGGAAGTCTTCCTCTCGGCCTATGGTCTCTCCACCAAGGAAGGCGTGGCGCTGATGTGCCTGGCCGAGGCGCTGTTGCGTGTGCCTGACACCGAAACGATGGACGACCTCATCGCCGACAAGATCGCGCCGCACGACTGGTCGGCGCATTCGGGCGGTTCAAGCTCCATCTTCGTCAATGCCTCGACCTGGGCGCTGATGCTGACCGGCCGCGTCCTCGATGAGGGCGAGGGCGGCATCGAGGGCACGCTGCGTTCTATGGTGCGGCGGCTCGGCGAGCCGGTCATCCGCAAGGCGGTGGCCGCCGCCATGCGCGAGATGGGCGAGCAGTTCGTGCTCGGCCGCACCATCACGGAAGCCGTCAAGCGAGGCCGGCCGATGACGCAGAAGGGCTATCTCTACTCCTTCGACATGCTGGGCGAGGCAGCCCGCACCGAGGCCGACGCCTTGCGCTATCACAAGGCCTATGCCGACGCGATTTCGTCGCTCGATTCCGGCTCCAACGGTCCTGACATCAGGCAGAACCACGGCATCTCGGTCAAGCTTTCGGCGCTGCATCCGCGCTACGAGGTGGCGCAGAAAGACGAGATGCTGCCTGTGATGGCAGACCGGCTCCTGTCGCTGGCGCTGGCCGCGCGCCATTCGCGCATGGGCCTCAACATCGATGCCGAGGAGGCCGACCGCCTCGATCTGTCGCTCGACGTCATCGAGCGGGTGCTGGCCGAGCCGGAGCTCGCCGGTTGGAACGGCTTTGGCGTGGTGGTGCAAGCGTATGGGCCACGCGCGGCCTTCGCCATCGATTGGCTCTATGCGCTGGCCAGGAAATACGACCGCAACATCATGGTGCGGCTGGTCAAGGGTGCCTATTGGGACACCGAGATCAAGCGCGCGCAGACGCTCGGACTGTCAGGCTATCCAGTCTTCACCCGCAAGACCAACACCGACGTTTCCTACATGGCTTGCGCGAAGAAGCTTTTGTCGATGACCGACCGCATCTATCCGCAATTCGCCACCCACAATGCCCACACCGTCGCCGCCATCTTGGCGATGGCGGACAATCGCGATTCCTTCGAGTTCCAGCGCCTGCACGGCATGGGCGAGGCGCTGCACGAGACGGTGCGCCGGTCCGAAGGCACGCCCTGCCGCATCTATGCACCGGTCGGTGCGCATTCCGATCTGCTGGCCTATCTGGTCCGCCGGTTGCTGGAGAATGGCGCCAATTCCTCCTTCGTACACCAACTGACCGACGAGGACGTCGAGCCGGAGGACATTGCGCGCGATCCGCTCGAAACGGTCGAGAGCCAGGGTCCGGCCGCCAATCCGGCGATTGCCCGGCCTTCCCAGATTTTTGGGGTCGGGCGACGCAATTCGAAAGGATTCGACATCACCGACACGGTGACGCTGGCGGCGATCGACAAGGCCAGGGCGGCCTTCGCTGGGCCGGATCGTTGGCATGCCAAGCCGATCACCCGTGCCGCCGGCTACGGCAAGCAGCGTCCGATCGTCAACCCGGCAAAGCCTTCCGAAGTGGTCGGCACGGTCAGCGAAGCCGCCGCAAAGCAAGTCGCGACCGCCGTGCGCTTTGCGGTGGAAGCGCAGCCGGCCTGGGCAAAACGTCCCGTTGCCGAGCGCGCTGCCATCCTCAATCGTGCCGCCGATATCTATGAGGCGAATGCGGTCGAGTTCTTTGCACTCGCCACCCGCGAGGCCGGCAAATCGCTGGCCGACGGCGTCGCCGAAGTGCGCGAGGCCGTCGACTTCCTGCGCTACTACGCCACCGAGGCGGCCAATGCGGAGGCGGGCACGCAAGCGCGCGGCGCCATCGTCTGCATTTCACCGTGGAATTTTCCGCTCGCCATCTTCACCGGCCAGATCGCGGCCGCGCTCGTCACCGGCAATTCGGTCATCGCCAAGCCGGCCGAGCAGACGCCGCTGATCGCCTTCCGCGCCGTCGAATTGCTGCGCGAGGCCGGCGTGCCGGAAGATGTCATCCAGCTCCTGCCCGGCGACGGCCCGTCGGTCGGTGGCCCGCTGACCGCTGACCCGCGCATTGCCGGCGTATGCTTCACCGGCTCGACCGAGGTTGCCAAGCTGATCGAGAAGCAGCTGGCCGAGACGGCCGAGCCCGACGCCATGCTGATCGCCGAGACCGGCGGCCTTAACGCGATGATCGTCGATTCCACCGCGCTGCCCGAACAAGCGGTGCGCGATATCCTGGCCTCGGCCTTCCAGAGTGCCGGCCAGCGCTGCTCGGCGCTGCGCGTGCTCTACGTGCAGAAGGACGTCGAGAAGAAGATGCTGGAGATGCTGAAGGGCGCCATGGAGGCGCTCAATGTCGGCGATCCCTGGCGGATTTCGACCGATGTCGGCCCGGTCATCGACGACGAGGCACAGACCTCGATCCGCGAGTACTGCACGAAGATGGGCCTGCAGGGCCGGCTGATCGCCAAGCTCGAAGCGCCGAAGGAAGGTCGCTTCGTCGCGCCCCACGTCTTCCGCGTCAAGGGTATCGAGGATATGGAGCGCGAGGTGTTCGGGCCGGTGCTGCATGTCGCCAGTTTCGACGCCGACGAGATCGACGCGGTCATCGCCGCCATCAACCGCAAGGGCTACGGCCTGACCTTCGGGCTGCACACCCGGATCGAGGGCCGCGTGCAGCATTTCGTCGACGGCATCCACGCCGGCAACATCTATGTCAACCGCAACCAGATCGGCGCCGTCGTCGGTTCGCAGCCGTTTGGCGGCGAGGGGCTTTCAGGCACCGGTCCGAAGGCCGGCGGCCCGCACTACCTCCGCCGCTTCCGCAAGGGGCCGGAGGCTGGCACCCATGTGCAGGATGGCCACAAGGTCACGGCGACCGAACTTGCCGACAATCTGCCGGATCCCGCACTTGGCGGCTGGTCGACGCGGCCCGACCGGATCGCCATTCTGAGGAAGCATCTGCGCGGCAAGGGTGCTGCGGCCATTGGTGCGGCCGCCGGCATCGATTTCGGCCAGGTCGACCTGCCCGGGCCGACCGGCGAGGCCAACACGCTGTCGCTGTCGCCACGCGGACGGGTGCTGTGCCTTGGTCCTGACGGCGATACGCTGCTGGCGCAGACGATCCAGGCGCTCGCCGCCGGCAATGCCGTGCTGGCCGTTGCGCTAGGTGCACCGGCAGCCCTTTCCGCGTTGACCGGCAAGGGCCTGCCGCTGGCCGCCATCGACGGCCGGCCGGATCCGGTCGAGGCGCGCGCGCTACGCGTCGACGTCGTCGCTTTTTCAGGCACGTCCGAGGCCGCGCGCATCGTGCGCAAGGTCATCGCCGACCGCTCCGGCCCGATCGTGCCGCTGGTCACGGAGGTGCTCAACCCGGCGGCTTATGCGCATGAACGGGCGGTCTGCGTCGACACCACCGCCGCGGGCGGCAATGCGAGCTTGCTGGCCGGGGCCTGACCCCCGGTCAACTTTTGTTTTTATGCATGTCGTTGTCCCAAAACCGGGACCACTTTTGGACGACATGCATTACGCGCCTTCGACGACCGAAAAACCCTCGAACTGGGGGTGGCCGAGATAGTGGACCTTTGTCGTGCCGACATTCCTGTGGGCGGCGCGGAAATTCTCGGACTTGGTCCAGGCGATAAAATCGTCGTGGCTGGCCCACACCGTGTGCGACGCGAAAAGCGTGTAGCCTTCGGTCTCGTTGACCGGGCCGCGCAGCAGATGGAATTCCCTAAACCCCTTCATCTCAGCAAGGCTGGAATCGCGGTTCTTCCAGACGGCTTCGAAGTCGTTCTCCGAGCCGGTCTGCACCTTGAAGCGGTTCATTGCGATGTACATGGCGGTTCCTTTCGTGCGGATGTTGATGATTGGCGGCTGCAGCGTTTGTTCTGCGCACATTCAAAATGGGCCGATTTCGGTCTCGAACTCCAAATTTGCGCTTGCTGCCTGCGGTGGAATCGGAGGGAAGGGGGCTGCCTTGCGGACAATGCCAAGCGCTGCCTGATCGAAAGCCGCCGATCCTGAGGTTTCCAGAATGCGCAACTCGTTTATGTTGCCCTTCCTGCCTATGACGAATGTGACAACCGCATTGTTGCGTGCCGCCAGCTGTAGGGAAGGCGGGAGGGTGCGATTGACGCTGCCGAGCTTTCTAAAAACATCGCCGCGGTAGTTGTCTTCCGCGGCCGTGCCTGCCTCTTTTTGCCTTTTGCCCTTGCTGGCTGCTTGCGCCGACCGGTCCTCGCCATCCGCCGTGCCGCGCTTCTCATCCGCCATCTTTGAAGGGGCAGCTGCCGGAGTTGGCCTGGCTCTAGGGATCGGAGGCCGCTCCGGAACGGCGACAGGCGCTTCCGTGCTCTCAGGCTGAACGGTCAGCTGCGCCGGCGTTTCGGTCTTGGGAGCCACGCTCTGGCCATCGGGGCGTGGGACACCGGCCACCAATATGTCTGGGGCAACCGTCTGCTGTTTGACAGGTTCCGGCTTGGTCGTTGCCGCTTCCTTGGCTGGCCGAGAAGGCTCCGTTGGCGGCGACGGCTTGGGCGGCGTTGCCGGCTGTGGTTTGGCCGGTTGCGGGCTGGGCACCAGTGCAACGTTTATTGCCGCCGGGTCCTTGTCCAGCGCGCTGCCGGCCACGTTGCTGCCCGACTGTTCACTACCTTCCGGCTGCTCGGCGTCCTGGAAACTGGAAATCCCCGTAGGGGAGATCAGAAAGGCCGCCGCCACCGCGACATGGAGCAGGCAGGAGACGACGATCGCCGCCGTCCATTTGCGGCTCCAGGCCGATGGCCGCGGCAGCGCGAGCGGCTCGGTTGGCTCTATGGTCAGCTCGGCGCCGGCCTCGGGGAGGGGATTGATGTCCTGCATGTCTCGCCGCGAGACCTGCAGCGACAAGAGTAGAGTTGTCAAATCAAGATCGTTCGCCGGCAGTCTGCTATCGCCGGCCAGAGGCTGCACTACGGTGTTTCGCGGGAATGCATGATGCAGCCCCACCTCAGACTCCGAAAGCGATCCCGGTCTTGGTGTCCGTCTTCAGCTTTCGCATGCAGGCGTTCGGTTCGACGCCGGTACCGGTGCATTCGGTCGCGCTGTTGATCAGCACGCGGCTGACTTTCGAGCACTCGGTGCCGGCCAGATCGAAACGCGTCACCTTGGTCTTGCCTGCCGGCAATTCCTTGAAGTCGAGCACGGTCAGCCGGTCGACGACGCCGGCCTCGTTGAACAGGGCGATCTCGAACGCCGCCTTGGACAGGTCGGCGCCGAGATTGTTGTTGACCACGAACGTCAGGCGGCAACCCTTGTCGGAAGGTTGCGCACCGTTGAGTTCAAGGGTCAGCGCAGGGACCGGCGCGGACTCTTGTGCCCATGCCGGAACCATCGCAAGCGACATCGCCAGCATCGAGGTCAGCAGACGAAGGGATGTCATCAAGCTCGTCATGGTCATCAGCCTCCAAATCGCATCGTCGCCGCCAGCTTCAGGGTGACGCCGGGCTCGTAAGCCGCGAAAACCGGCTGCGGCGGCTGGCCGGCCGTGGTCAGGTTGAGCGGGTTGGCGTATTTTACATCGAACAGATTGTCGGCGCGGAAATCAATCTTCAAATTGTCCGTCGCCTGGTAGCTGGCAAAAGCATTGACCAGCGTGTAGTCCTCGGCGATCGGATTGCCCTTGGGCTTGCCATTGTATTGCACTTCGCCGCCCACGGTCAGCTTGTCCTCGAGGAAGCGCAAGCCGAGCTGCGCGGTGACCTGGGATGAGGGGATGGTCAGCAGGTCGGCCCGAACGTCCTTGTAGGAAATGGTATGACCATTGGTGATTGAGGCCGAGAGCCCGGCATAGCCCCATCCGGCATCATAGACGCCCTCAAGTTCGAAGCCGTCGATCTTGGCCTTGGCAAAATTCTGGTACTGGAAGCATATCGGGATACCGGGTCCGCTCGGGCAGCCGGCTGTCGGGTCAAACCGCGACAGGGTAACGCCATCGATGTAGTCTTCGACATCGTTGTTGAAATAGGCTGCCTTGATGCGCAGCGCATCGCCGGCTTCGAGGATGTCATCCTGCTTGTAGTTGACGCCGAATTCGACGGTCTTTCCGGTTTCCGGCCGCAGATTGGGATTGGGCAGGAACGGGAAGGTGACACCTGCCGGATGGCGACCGCTGATCAGTGTTTCCGACAGGGAGGGTGACCGGTATCCTTCCGCATAGGTGCCGTAGAATTGCAGGCCGGCAAGGCTGGCGCTGTCGAAAGGCGAGACGCCGACGGTGATGCGCGGCGACAACCGGTCCCCCGACGTTTCGTGGGTGTCATCCTTGAGGCTGTAATTGTCGTAACGCAGCCCGGCGATGACTTCGAGCCACTCCCAGGTGAGCTTGTCCTGGACATAGGCGCCGGAGACGTTCCGCTTGCCGGAAGGCGTATAGAAGCTGTCGCCACCGGCCGTGCCGCCGGTCTCGACTTTATCGCCGGCCCAGTCGCCGCCATAGGTCAGTTCGTGCGCGATTCCCGCAGTCTCGAATCTGGACGTGTTCCAAATGTCGATGCTGGTCGTGCCGATGTCGAATCTCGATGTCGAGCCAGCCGGCAAAACAACTGGAAGGCCGGTGCTCGGGTCAAACCGGTTGAGAGGCACGAGGCTGGTCAGATCGAGATTGGTCTTGTTGTAGGAGGTGTTGATATGGAGATCGAGCCAGCTCTTGTCCTCATCCGTAATGTTGTAGCGGGCGGTGAAGGTGTTCGACTTCAGGTCGACGTCATTGACCGGCACGCCGCCGCTGATCTCGTTCCAGCCGTCGCTTGAGCCGACCCAGCCGAGCTTCAGCTCACTGTTGTCGGTCGGCCGGATGGTGGTCTTGAGCAGGCCGCTAAGCACATCGAAGCCGGTGCCCTTGACGGTGTCGCCACCGCCATCCTTGTAGTCGTCATAGTTGCGGTAGACGATGTTGCCGAGCACGTCCCAGTTCTCGTTGAGGCGGTAGGCACCGGATGCGCTTGTTGTCCAGCCTTTGCCGTTGCTCTCATAGCGTCCCGTGACGGAGCCGGCCCATGTTTCTTCCGGCTTAAGGAAATCCCCGGCGTCCTTGGTGTCGAAGAAGACGACGCCGCCGATGGCGCCTGAGCCATAGGTGTTGGCGACAGGACCACGGATAACATCCACGGATTTAACGAGTTCGGGGTCGATGTAGAAGGTCGACTGCGTGCCGTGGTCGGAACGCTGGAAGTTCTGACGGGCGCCGTCGACGATGACCGCGACGCGACCAAAATCCTGCAAGCCTCGGATGTTGATACTGGTGCTGACGCGTCTGGCGTCGGCCTGCGCCGCGACACCGGGCACGCCAAGCAGCATCTCATTCGGCGTCGTCGCCATGCGGCGGTCGAGCTGTTCCTGGCCGACATGGCTGGTCGATGCCAGCGATTCGATCGCCGTCTCGCCGGTGCGGCTGATGACGAGGATCTTGTCGAGCAGCGTTGCTCCCGCTGGTGCGGCGTTTTCTTCTTCAGCCTTCTTCGTTTGCTCTGTCGGCTGCGCCGCTTGCTGGGCGTTAGCCAATTGCGCCGACAAGGCGATAGCCGCCACGCTTGCCAACAATGCCGCCGCGCCGTTCGCCGCCGACCGGCCACGCCATTCCCAAGTCACCAACCCCATGCCCCAACTCCAAAGTCCAGGTTTCATGCTGGCTGGCCCGGGGCTGGCTGGCATTTTTGATCGTCTCCGGCGTCTTAAATGTTGACTCATTTAATCCGGTATTGCACTGACTAGTAAACATGATTATTCAAGTCAAGAAATGAATCGGATTACGCAACGCCTAGCCAGACGCCCGGCACAGGAAAGGGATCGACAGAGATGAACACCCACAATCCCAACGATTTTCGCTATCGCGTCCGCCGTTCCGACGATGCCTCGGCCCCCACCCGTTTCGACCGGGTTCCGCTGGCGGTGCGAACCCTGTCCAGCAACACTCTGTTCCAGGGCGAGCACGAGATCGGCATCGAGCATCACGGTGCGCTCTACCGGCTGAAGATCACCCGTCAGGGCAAGCTCATTCTCAACAAGTAAGGCTAGAGCGGTTCACCGTTTCTCGGAAACGCCGAACCGCTCTAGCTCTTTGTTTTAACGCAATTCCGGACGGAAAACCGTTTCACACTTTTCCCGGAATTGCTCTAGGCAGCAGGGACGAAACATGGATCAGCGCGTAAAACCCGCCCCGCATGAAATCCGGCGGGCACGGACAGACAATCCGAAGACGCGCGAGCGTGATCTGGCTGCCCAGCTCGGCATTTCGGAAGCCGAACTGGTCGCCGCGCATTGCGGCGACGGCGTCGTGCGCATCGAGCCGCGCGTCAACGATCTTCTGACCGGCCTCGAGGCCGTCGGCGAGGTCATGGCGCTGACCCGCAATGAGAGCGCGGTGCACGAAAAGATCGGCGTCTATGACAAGGTCGTCACCGGCAACCACAATGCCATGGTGCTTGGCGAAAACATCGACCTGCGCATCTTCCCGAAGGTCTGGGCACACGGCTTTGCCGTCGAGAAGCGAGACGGCGACGAAATCCGCCGCAGCCTGCAGTTTTTCGATGCGGCGGGCGAGGCCGTGCACAAGGTGCATTTGCGTCCGGCCTCCAGCCTCTATGCCTATCAGAAGCTGGTTGCCGCGCTCGAATCGTCCAATCAGGAGCCGACCGTCGACATTTCGGGACCACTCCCCGATGACGAGAGCCATGGCGACGAAGCGGCCGCCAATCTCGACGATCTGCGCGACCGCTGGAGCCGGCTGACCGATGTGCACCAGTTCTTCGGCATGCTGAAGACGCTGAAGCTCAGCCGCCGGCAGGCGGTGCGCCTGGTCGGGCAAGACTATGCCTGGCAGCTCGACAATGATGCCGTCCGTGCCATGTTTCATCACGCTGCGGAGGGCGAGATGCCGATCATGTGCTTTGTGGGAAACCGCGGCTGCATCCAGATCCATTCCGGTCCGATCAAGTCGATCAAGCCGATGGGGCCATGGATCAACGTGCTGGACGAAACCTTCCACCTGCATTTGCGCACCGACCACATCCAGGAGGTCTGGGCGGTGCGCAAGCCGACCAAGGACGGTCATGTCACCTCGCTTGAGGTCTATGATTCCGACGGCAAGATGTTCATCCAGTTCTTCGGCAAGCGTCATGAAGGCGAAAGCGAGCGGGATGACTGGCGCTTCCTGGCGGAAAACCTGCCGCGCATCCCAAGCCCGACCGCAGCCTGAGGAAAATGCGATGCGTTTTTTCCCAAGATTGTCGACCGTGCGCGGATCTATTTTCCGGCCGGTGATCGGTCTCTCCATGGCTGTTATCGCACTGCAATCCGCCAGCGCCATGGAAGGCACGGCCGTGTTTGCCGATCCTTCGAAAATCGTGGCCGTTGGCGGCTCGATCACCGAGATCGTCTATGCGCTCGGCGAGGAAAAGCATCTGGTGGCTCGCGATTCCACCAGCCGGTACCCAAAGGCGGCGCTTGAGCTGCCCGATGTCGGCTATATGCGTGCGCTGTCACCGGAAGGCGTGCTCTCGGTCAACCCGACCGGCATCCTGGCGTTGCATGGCAGCGGTCCCAAGGAAGCCGTCGACGTCTTGAAGAAGACGAGCGTCCCGTTCATCGAAGTGCCCGAGCACTATAGCCACGAAGGCATCCTCGAAAAGGTCCGTATCGTCGGCAAGGCGCTCGGCGTCGACGCCAAGGCAGAGGTGCTCGCCGGGGAGCTCGATGCCAAGCTCACGGCCGCCGAAGGGCAAACGACGTCGATCAAGGAACGCAAGCGCATCCTGTTCGTGCTGTCGATACAGGGCGGCAAGATCCTGGCGGCCGGCAGCGAGACCGCGGCGGACGGTATGGTCAAGCTGGCTGGCGGCGTCAACGCGGTCGAGGGCTTCTCCGGCTACAAGCAAATGTCCGACGAGGCGATCATAACCGCCAGACCGGACGTGATCCTGATGATGAGCAATGCCGGGCCTCCGGTCTCGGATGACGAACTGTTCGGCAATCCGTCGATCGCCTCGACGCCGGCCGGAAAGGCGCGCAAGCTGATCCGCATCGACGGTGCCTATCTGCTCGGCTTCGGGCCACGCACGGCCGATGCCATCCACGACCTCGCTGTCTCGCTTTATGGCGGGCAGGTCACGGACTGAACGGGCGGATCATGGTCGATCAATCGATCGCCGGCCCGGTGATGGCAAGCGTATCCGAAGGCGACAGGTCGGGCCGCGCCCGCATCGTCATTCTGCTGCTGTGCCTGGGGCTCGCGGCTGCCGTTTTTCTGTCGCTGACATCGGGGGCTTCGGACGCTTCGGCCGTCAACGTCATCGGGGGCTGGCTGTTCGGCACAGTGCCTGATGACGCCGCAGTGAGCGCCCGCGACAGCCTGATCGTCTATGACATCCGCCTGCCGCGCATCATCCTCGGCATGCTGGTCGGCGCGGCGCTCGCGGTCTCCGGCGCGGTCATGCAGGGACTGTTCCGCAATCCGCTGGCCGACCCCGGCCTGATCGGCGTCTCGGCCGGCTCCAGCCTCGGCGCGGTTGCCGTCATCGTGCTCGGCGCCACGATATTGGCTCCGGTGACCGCCTTGCTCGGCACGCTTGCACTGCCGCTGGCGGCCTTCTGTGGCGGGCTCGCCACCACGCTGGTGCTTTACCAGGTCGCGACGCGGCGGGGGCAAACCTCGGTTGCCACAATGCTGCTTGCCGGCATCGCGCTGGCGGCGCTCGCCATGGCGCTGACCGGCATTCTTATCTTCATGGCCGACGATCGCCAGTTGCGCGACCTGACCTTCTGGCAACTCGGATCGCTCGGCGGCGCAACCTGGGCGAAGATCGCGTCGGTAGGGCCGATCATCGTGCTGGCGCTGGCGGCGATGCCGTTCCTGGCACGCGGCCTCAACGCGCTGGCGCTTGGCGAGGCGACCGCCGGTCATCTCGGCATTCCGGTGCAGCGGCTGAAATACACGGCCATCGTCGGCGTCTCTGCCGCGGTCGGCGCATCCGTCGCCGTCAGCGGCGGCATCGGCTTCGTCGGCATCGTGGTACCGCATCTGCTGCGCCTGCTGATTGGTCCGGACAATCGCTATCTGCTGCCGGCGTCGGCGCTGCTCGGTGCCTCGCTGCTGCTTCTGGCCGACGCGGTCGCACGCACCATCGTTGCGCCGGCCGAACTGCCGATAGGCATCGTCACCGCGATAGCGGGCGCGCCGTTTTTCCTTTGGATCCTGCTGCGCAAGCGCGGCGTGGTTGATTTGTGAGGCTTGATGATCGAGGCCAAGGATGTTTCGGTTGATATCGCCGGCAAGCCTATCGTCAGCGGTATCGATTTCCACGCGCGGCCCGGCGAGATCGCCGCCATCGTCGGCCCCAATGGTTCGGGCAAGACGACCTTCCTCAAAGCGCTTTCCGGCGAACTCGCCTACACCGGGCGCGTTGCCCTCAACGGCCGAGATCTCTCGACGATGAAGCCGGTCGAGGTGGCCGTCCATCGTGCGGTGCTGCCGCAGGCGACGACGCTGTCGTTCCCGTTCACCGTGCGGGAAGTGGTCAAGCTCGGCCTTGTCGGCGGCCGCTCAGGCGTCTTGCCGGGCGAGGATGCGCGGCTGCCGGAACGGGCGCTGGCGCGTGTCGATCTCGACGGCTTTGCCGGCCGTTTCTACCAGGAGCTTTCGGGCGGCGAGCAACAGCGCGTTCAGCTCGCACGCGTGCTGAGCCAGGTCTGGGCACCGGTGCTCGACGGCAAGCCGCGCTTTCTGTTCCTCGACGAGCCGGTTTCCAGCCTCGACATCAAGCACCAGCTGATCATCATGAACATTGCCCGCGACTTCGCCAGAAGGGGCGGCGGCGTGGTCGCCATCCTGCACGACCTCAATCTGACGGCCATGTATGCCGACCGGATCTTCGTCATGCATCGCGGCCGGCTGGCCGCCACCGGGTCGCCGCGGGATGTGCTGAGCGATGACCTGATCGAAAAAGTGTTCGACTGCCGGCTCAGGGTCGGCGTGCTGCCGGCCGGCAATATGCCGTTCGTTCTGCCTCAGTCAGCGGCCTGATTGCAGATCTAGCCCGCGCCCCTGCTGGGTCAGGCAGCTGGTGCGCGGCGCTCCAGCATGTCGATTCCGAGCAGGTTGCGCACATTTGGACGTGCCGCCACGAGGTCGGCGATCGTATAGCGCTCCAGCACGGCGAAGAACGCGTTCAGCGCCTCGCGCAGCGCCGAGTTCAGCGCGCAGCTATCGACGAGCGGGCATTCGGCGGCATCGTTCTCGAAGCATTCGGCCATAGCGAAGCTCTCTTCCGTCACGCGCACGACATCGAACAGGCTGATGGCTTCGGCCGCCCGGCCAAGCTTGACGCCGCCATTCCTACCGCGCACGGTCTGGACGAGGCCGTGCTCGACCAGGGGCTGCAGGATCTTGAACAGGAAAAGCTCCGACACCGAATAGGCGGCCGCGATCTCGGGGATGCGGCTCAATCGGTCATCATTGGCCGCGCAATACATCAAGATGCGCATGGCATAGTTGGTCTGGCGCGTAAGCCGCATTTTGTCCTCACAAGGCACTGGTGCGGTGCAACCACGCCAGATCTGGAAATTTTGCTGATATGGCTTTGACCCGAATTTCCGGATTCGCCACATTGGCCTCGGCGGAATATGGCCTATACCTTGGAATAATTCCAGACTAGCTTCGCCCGATAGATGAATTTTCTCCTCAACTTTGTGTGCGCGGCCGGGGAAAGTTCCGGGCGAAACCCGCTGTCGCGGGTATTTCGGCCATCGGAACACTAAATAGGCTGAGATCGACGAGGAGCGGCTCACCCATGTCACAATCGGCTTCGCCCCTGGCGCCGGTCCGTTTCGATGCCGAGGCGGATGCCAAGCTTTCCGCGTTGCGGCGGACGAAATTCCTCGCGGCGGCCGCACTGGCGCTTTGCGTGCTGGTGTTTGCGCTCGCCAAATCCTTCGAGCGCACCTATCCATGGCTCGGCTTCGTCGCCGCCTTTGCCGAGGCCGCGACCATCGGCGGTCTGGCCGACTGGTACGCGGTGGTGGCGCTGTTCAGGCGGCCGCTGGGGCTGCCGATCCCGCACACGGCCATCATCCCGGAGAACCAGAACCGCATCGCCGACAATCTCGGTCGCTTCATCGAGGTCAACTTCCTGGCGCCTGAACCGGTGCGCGAAAAGCTCGCCGAGGTCGATTTCTCGGCACTCGTCGCCGACTGGCTGGCCGATACGGAGCGCGCCGCCGGCCTGTCGCGCTTCGTCGTGCGGCTGGTGCCGCAGACGCTGGCCGCTGTCGAGCAGTCCGGCCTGCGCGGCTTCGTCACCAGCCGCATGCTCGAACAGATCGAAAAGGTGCCGCTGGCGCCGCTGGCCGCCGAGCTGTTGTCAGCGCTTACCGACGACCGCCGCCACCAGAAACTGTTCGACGAGTTCACCAAGGTGATCGGCAGGTTCCTCAATGACGAACAGGCGCTGGCGACGATGCGCGAAAAGATCCGCGAGGAACTGCCGTCGCTGTTCAACCTGTTCCGCGCCGACGCCTATCTCCTGAAGAAGATCGTCGCCTCGGCCGGCTCGCTTCTCGACGAGGTGAGGGCCGATCCCGACCACCCGATGCGCGCCGAATTCGACCGCTTCGCCCAAGGCTTCGTCGAGAAGCTGAGAACATCGAAGCAATACGCCAAACGGGCCGAGAAGCTGAAGCGCGACTTCCTGGCCCGGCCGGAGGTCAAGGGGTTGGCCGGCGAGATGTGGGCAAGCCTCAGCCAGTTCATCGAGCAGGACGCCAAGGCGCCGAATTCGGTTGTCCGCGCGCATCTTGCCAACATGTTCGTCGAGGTCGGTCGCCATCTTGCCGGCGATGCGCAGATCCGGGCCGACATGAACCAAGGGTTCGTGGTGGCTCTGGCGTCGTTCGTGGAGAGCCAGAAGGCCGGCGTGTCGACATTCATCGCCGACCAGGTCAAGCGCTGGGATCTTGCGCAGCTGACGCGGCTGATCGAGATGAACATCGGTCGGGACCTACAGTATATCCGCTTCAACGGCATGATCATCGGCGGGCTCGCCGGTGTCGTGCTCTATGTGGCCGAGCGGCTGTTCCTCGTGAATTGATGCGCGACCAGACTGGCGCTCACTCCTCCGTGTCCGAATGGACTCACGGCATGCGAGTGCTATTCTCCCGCCGAGGGTGCCCGCATCATGCGGCAAAGGGGAGCAAACGAGCATGGCGAAACAACCGGAATCCGATTCCTTCATGGACATGTTCGGCAGGTTCGGCCGCGACCTGAAGGTGCCCAATGTCGATGTCGAGGTGATCCTCGCCCATCACCGCAAGAACCTCGAAGCGCTGGAGAAATCGGCACGAGCCAGTGCCGCCGGCGCGACCTCGCTGTTGTCCAGGCAGCGCGAGATGCTGGAGGACACGCTGCGCGAGGTCACGGACATGGCGCAAAGCTACAGGGCGCCGGGCAATCCGCAGGAACTGATGACCAAACAGACGGAGTTTGCCAGAAAGTCTTTCGAAGTCGCATTGAAGAATGCGGGCGAAGTGGCTGAACTGGTCAAGAAATCCGGCGCCGAATCGGTCGACATCCTGCGCACGCGCATCAAGGAGGCGATGGAGGAAATCCGCGCCGGCTACGAGAAGAAGTAGCGGAAATGGCCGAGGCTGGCTCGTTGCTGCCAGCGGCCCCTGAAGCCTGGGAATCCCGTTTTAGCCTGCGACTGCGCTCGCGGCGTGGCACGATTGCGGCCGAAACCGGCGGAACGGATTCGCGCCGAGCGAATTGACAGAGGCCGTCAGTTCGTGGTCCGGAGGCTTTGGAAGCGATCGGGAAACCAGGAATGAACGAAATACGCCCTAAAGCGCCGCCGACCTACGAGCAGTTGAGGATGATGGCCGGGCAGGAGCTTGGCGTATCGGAGTGGACGACGGTCGACCAGAACCGCATCGACCAGTTCGCCGAATGCACCGGCGACCACCAATGGATCCATGTCGACCCTGAAAGGGCGCGGCGGCAAAGCCCGTTCCGCACGACGATTGCGCATGGCTATCTGACGCTGTCGATCATCGGCGCACTGGCGCTCGGCATGGGTATCGTGCCCGAGAACACCCAGGCTGCCTTCAATTATGGCTTCGACAAGGTGCGCTTCCTGGCGCCGGTCAAGGTCGGCGCGCGCATCAGGCTGCGCATCACGCTGCTGTCCATGGAGGACAGGGGTCCCGGCCAGTATCTCATGAAGGCAGCCAATACGGTCGAGATCGAAGGCGAGGAAAAGCCTGCCTTGACGGCTGAAACGCTGGTCATGCTCTATGAACGCCGCAAGCGGGCAGGCGCCTGAGCCTGTTTGGGAATTCTACTCTCTGAGCGGTGTGGCGCGTCACGAACCCCTGGATTCCGTGCGGCCTGCGGCGCGGGCAGAGAGCAGCGCGAGGACCAGCGCGATCAGCGCCAGCACTGTCGCCGTCTGAAATGTGACCTGCATCCCCCGGGCGGCCTCGGAACTCAGAAGACCAATGCTTTGGTGCTTTTCGGCCGATGCGACGGCGAATATGGCACCCATCAACGAGGCGCCGGTGATCAGCCCGAGATTGCGCGAAAGGTTGAGCAGGCCGGAGACGACGCCGCGCTGGCCGGCACTGATGCCGGCCATGACGGCTGCATTGTTGGATGTCTGGAACAGCGCGTAGCCGATGCAGGTGACGGTGATCGGAACGACATAGCCGGCAATGCCGAGCGTCACCATGGCGAGCGACAGCAGGAACGTGCCTGTCGTGAGGCTGAGCAGGCCGGCGACCATCATCTTGTGGGCGCCGAAGCGATCGGTCAGGCGTCCAGCCACCAGCGCCGACAGGGCCGAGACAAGCGGCCCGGTCGACAGCACGAGGCCGACCATTGCGGCATCGAGCCCAAGTCCTCGCGAAAGATAGAACGGGGCAACCACCAAAGTCGCCATCATTACCGTCGCGACAACGAGGCTCATGGCGAGGCTGGCGCTCAGTTGGAAGTCGCGGAAGCTGGCAAGCTGGATCAAGGGGTTTTTCACACTCGCCTGCGCGGCGGCGAAAAGAAAAACACCGATGCCGGCAGCGACCAGCAGGCCGACGTTGAGCGGTCCGAAATTGCCTCTGCCAAGCGTCATGGCCAGCGCATAGGCGGCCAATGTCAGGGCCAGCAGGGCAGTGCCCATGACATCGAACGTGCCTCGGTCGAGCCGCGCGGTTTTATTGCGTGCCGGCAAGGCACGCCAGGCGAGAGCGAAGGTGAGCACACCCAGCGGGACATTGACGAGGAAGATCGCGCGCCAGCCAAAGCCGGCGATCAAAAGGCCGCCGAGCGAGGGGCCAAGTGTCGTGCCGATCGCGGACATGGCGCCGAGCAGGCCCATGGCGCTGCCAATTCTGTCTTTGGTCACGGTTTCGGCGACAAAGGCCAGCGTCAGCGCCATCATCAGCGCCGCGCCAAGTCCCTGCACGGCGCGTGCGGCGATCAGCAGCCACAGCGTCGGCGCCAGGCCGCAGAGCACCGATGCCGATGTGAACAGCGCGATGCCGCCAAGCAGCAACGGCCGGCGTCCAAACATGTCGGCCAGCCGGCCGGCGCTGACGATCAGTGTGGTGATGGCGAGCAGATAGGCCAGAACAACCCATTGCACGGACTGGAACGTCGCGCCGAAATTCTGCATCAGCGACGGCAGCCCGACGCTGGCAATGCTGGTTCCCAGCGACGACAGCAGCGTGGCGAGCGACAGGCTTGCCAACGCCCAGCCGGCGGATTGCATCCGTGGTGGCGCCGATGTCAGCCCGTCCCGATTTTGCTCAGCGATTGCCACGGCGATCTCCTTCCATCAGTCCCACAACCGGAACTGCTGGAGATCTAGTTCCTTGGCCAATGTGGCGGAAGGCGCAGCATTTGCATCTTATTCGTGCGTTTGGCGCCATATGATGCCATGATCTGCCGATGACATCACCCGATCTCAACTTATTGTTCGCTCTCGACATCCTGCTGACCGAAGGCAGCGTGGCGCGTGCCGCCAGCCGCCTGCGCCTCAGCCCCTCGGCGATGAGCCGGACGCTGGCGCGGCTGCGCGAGGCTACGGGCGATCCGCTGCTGGTTCGCGCCGGTCGCGGCCTGGTGGCGACGCCGCGTGCGGAAGAACTGCGACAACAGGTGGGCCGTGTCGTCCAGGATGCGGAGGCGCTGCTGCGCCCTGCCACCTTGCTCGATCTCCCGAGCCTGGACAGGGTCTTCACGCTGCGCACCAATGAGAGCTTCGTCGAAGAATTCGCACCTCGTCTCGTTGCCCGTATCCAGGCCGATGCGCCCGGCGTGCGGCTGCGCTTTGCGCCGAAGTCCGATAGAGACGTCATGTCGCTGCGCGACGCGGCGATCGACCTGGACATAGGCGTCGCTGGCGAGACCGGACCGGAGGTGCGCATCCAGGCATTGCTTCGCGACTGCTTCATCGGCGCCGTGCGAATGGGCCATCCGTTGAGCGAGGGCACGGTGACGCCAGAGCGCTATGCGGCAGGCCGGCACATCAGCGTTTCACGGCGTGGCCGCGAGAAAGGGCCGATCGACGAGGCCCTGAACCGGCTCGGGCTGCAGCGGACAGTCGTGTGCATGGTTTCCGGTTTCTCGGCAGCCCTTGCCATGGCCCGCACATCAGACCTGATCGCAAGCGTTCCGGAGCGGCATACCGAGGGTGCACGCACCGGCATGCACAGTTTTCCCCTGCCGGTTGCCACCGCCGAGGTCACCATCTCCATGCTCTGGCATCCGCGCCTCGATGCCGATCCGGCGCAACGCTGGTTGCGCGACCGCGTGCGGGAGGTCTGCGCGGCGTCGCGCTGACAACGATGAGAAGCCTGCGCCAACCGCCCAGGCTTCTCATCTGTCCCGTCTATTCGGTTTGGCGTTTCTGCAAATGCCTCAGTGCGCCTAGTGTGAGCGTCGCCATGACCGAACAGTAGCCCACCAGCGGCCACGCCGTGTCTCCATCAAGCAGGATGACGAACAGCGTGCCGAGGATGCCGACGACAAGGCTCTGGATGCAGAAGTAGAGCGCGACGGCGGTTCCCGCGACATCGCCGAACGCCTCGAGCGCACCGTTCGCGGTGACTGAGACAGTGAAGACGATACCCGCGGCAACGACCCACATCGGTAAGACGAATGTCGCGAAGGACGGCGCCGCGAACAGTTGCCCGGCCGCAAGCAGAGCCGCGCCGAGCAGCAACATCGCCATACCTCTGATAGCACTGCCCGCGACGCCCCAACGTGCAATGAACTTTTTGGCGAAGCGGGTGGTCACGATCATCACCAGCGCCGCGGTGGCGAAGGCCAGGCTGAAACCGAGCTGTGAAAAGCCGGCGCGGTCCATGAGCACCCGCGGCGCCGTCGAAAAGAACACGAAGAAGGCGCCCATGGCGGCACTGAAGCCGAGCGTGTACGCCCAGAAGGCGAAGCTGGAGAGAATGGGACGAAACGCCATTCGCCTGTCGTTGCCATTGGTAGGTCGTGTTTCATGCCATCTCGGCCATGCATTGAGGGTGGCGGCTACCGCCAGACCGCCGAGCGTCAGGAAGATCGCGCGCCAGCCGAGATTGTCGGCGATCAACGCACCGGCAATCGGCCCTAACGCCGGCACGAAGGCCAGCATCGAACTGAACAGGCCGTAGATGACGGCACTTTCAGGCCTCTGCGCATAGACGTCGCGAACCGTTGCAAAGGTCGCAACGAGAACGGCGGATGCACCGATGGCCTGCACGACCCGCAAGGCGACGAACACCATGGCCAGCGAGGTGCAGGCGAGCAGGGCGGAAGCGCCTGCAAACAAAAGCGCGCCGCCGATCAGCACCGGACGCCTGCCGATCCTGTCGGAAATCGGGCCGAAGACGATTTGGCCGAGCCCAAGGCAGATCATGTAGAGGCTCAGTGTCAGTTGGATGACATCGGGCGATGTCTTGAGGATCTCCGGCATCGCCGGGACAATCGGGAGGTAGATGTCCATGGCCAGCGAGGCCAGGATGTCGAAGGGCGCCATCAGCACCATGGCTGCTGGCAGGGAAGTGGTCCATGTCGGGTTTTTTGGAAAAGGCATGATTGAACATCCGCTCAAATGGCTACATTTGGCGGCGATCTGCCGTTCGCACTGAAGATGGGAAATGACGGGCCGCCGCAACAACGAAGTGCTGTTGCGGCCTACTTGTCTGCTGACTTGCTGGTTCCCATAGTCGTTATCCCGGATCGCGCGGATATTCTCTCGACGCGCAGATCCGTCCCTTAGCAGCCGGAGGTTGTCCAGGCAACAGGATCAGCTTGGTCGCGCCATCGCTGCCTCGATCACCCTGAAAATCCGCTCGTCCGTGCATTGGGCGACGTTGAAGCGCAGGAAGCGGCTGGCCGTTCCAGACAGGCTGAATGCGTTGCCGGGCGCCAGCACGATATTGTCGGCCAGAGCGCGGCGGGCCACTTCGGCCGCATCGACGCCATCCGGCAGACTGCACCACAGGAACAGGCCGGCCGGCTGGTCGATCCAGGGTGAGATGCCGATCGCCTTCAGGCGGGCGCCCGTCTCGCCCATGGCGCGCGCAAGCCGTGCGCGCAGCAAATCCATGTGCTTCCGGTAACTGCCGTCTTTGAGCAGCGTCAGCACCAATTCGGCCGCAAGCCGGCCGCCGCCAAAGGTGGTGGCGATCTTCAGGTCGGTCAGGGGCTCGATCCAGTCGCGGGGGGCTGCGATGAAGCCGCAGCGAACCGACGCCGACAGCGTCTTGGAGAAGCTGCCGATGTGGACGACGCGGTTCAGACCATCGAACGCCGCCAGCCTGGGGGCGGGCGCATGTTCAAAATCGGCGAAGATGTCGTCTTCGACGATAGTCAATTCCGACTGGTCGGCGAGCTTGAGCAGCCGATGGGCGGTGACTGGCGACAGCACCGCGCCGGTCGGGTTGTGGATGGCGGAATTGGTGATGTAGAGGCGCGGCCGATGCTCGGCCAGCGCCTGCGCGAACAGATCGATGTCCGGCCCCGACGGCGTGTAGGGAACGCTGACGACCTTGGCTCGGTGGGCGCGCAACAAAGCATGGAAGTTGAAGTAGCAGGGGTCGTCGACCAGCACGGTGTCGCCGGGCTCGATCAGGAACCGGCACAACAGGTCGATGGCCTGCGTGCCTGATTCCGTCAGCATGATCTGCTCGGGAGAGGCCTCGATGCCGTGCCCGGCCATACGCCGCGCCAGCAATTGCCGCAGCGGCGGCAGGCCGAGCGGCGTGCCGTAATCGGCCAGTGCGACATCGTCGGCACGCGCTACCGTGCGCAGTGCCCGGCGCAGACCGGCCTGCGGCATCCACGAGGCCGGCAGCCAGCCGCAGCCGGGTTTCAGCATGTCGTCGCCGGCCTCCAGGGACTGGCGTGAGATCCAGAGTGGATCGACCGCGCGGTCGAGGCGGGGGCCGATTTCGGCCAGCGACAGCGGCGCCAGCGATCCGGCGGCATAGAATCCGGAGCCCGGCCGCGAGCGGATCGTCCCTTCGGCGGCGAGCCGCTCATAGGCTTCGACCACGGTGGATTTGGACACTCGCATGGATTTGGCAAAGGCGCGGATCGACGGCAATTGCGCTCCCGGCGTCAGGCTGCGCGCCGCGATCCGCTGGCGGATCGTCGCCATGACACCTTCGACCAGCGTTCCGCTGCTCTCGCTTCCTGTGGTCTGTTTGTCCATCCGTACTGCTCTGCCAAGCATGACAGTTTTGCATAATTGTACCGCATTGTCTCTGGCGATACCACCGGCTCCGCGCGATACGGAGCCGACAAACGGAGCATACGATGGACAAGACCGCGAGCGGCTGGATGAATGGATTCATCGGCGTGTTGATCTTCAGCGGCTCCCTGCCGGCAACGCGCGTGGCGGTCAGGGATTTCGATCCGACATTCCTGACGTCGGCCCGGGCGGCGATTGCCGGCCTGCTTGGCCTGGCGCTGCTGCTTCTGTTTCGGCAGAAACGCCCGGAGCGCGGCGATCTGCTGTCGCTGGTGATCGTCGCACTTGGCGTGGTTGTCGGGTTTCCCCTGCTGACCGCGTTGGCGCTCAAGCACGTCACCACGGCCCATTCCATCATCTTCGTCGGCCTGCTGCCGTTGGCGACCGCGATCTTCGGCGTGCTGCGCGGCGGCGACCGTCCGCGCCCGGCGTTCTGGCTGTTTTCATGCATCGGCAGCGCGCTGGTCGCGGGTTTTGCCCTGACGCAGGGCGTGACGGCCTCGCCGGTGGGCGATGGTCTGATGCTGGCCGCCATCATCGCCTGCGGCCTGGGCTATGCCGAGGGCGCCGCGCTGTCGCGCAAGCTCGGCGGCTGGCAAGTGATCTGCTGGGCGCTGGTGCTGTCGCTGCCGATCATGCTGGTGCTGACGCTGATGACCATGCCGCCATCGTTCGAAGGCGTCGGCGTCAGGGCGTGGATAGGGCTTGCCTATGTCTCGCTGTTCAGCATGCTGATCGGCTTCGTGTTCTGGTATCGCGGGCTGGCGCAAGGCGGCATCGCCGCGGTCGGGCAGTTGCAGCTGCTGCAGCCATTTTTCGGATTGGCACTGGCAGCGACGCTGCTGCACGAGCAGGTCAGCCCGCTGATGGTGGTCGTCACGCTTGGCGTCGTGCTCTGCGTCGTAGGCGCCAAGCGATTCGCGAAGCAGGAATTGCCACGACGCGCGATCGCCTGACGACGGTGCCGTCCTCGCCCAATGCATGTCGCCCAAAAGTGGCCCCGGTTTTGGGAGAACGACATGCATAAAAACAAGGACCTAAAGCGCGTCGCCTGGATCCGTTCAAACGCGACGCGCTTTAGAACTTCGTCACCACTCCAATACCAATCCCCTCGAAGCCGCCCATCGCCATCAAGGCCGCGGGCGCCTCGTCGAGACTGATTCTCTTGCCGACCAGCAGTTCGGGCTTCAGCTTGCCGTTGCGGATCATGTCCATCATCGCCTGGTAGCGGTAGGCCTGCATGCCGTGGCTGCCAAGGATTTCGAGTTCGAAGGCGATCACCTTGTCCATCGGCACCTGCGGCCGGGCATGCTCGCCCAGCATCAGGCCGACCTGCACATGGCGGCCGCGCCGGCGCAGATTGGATATCGAATTGAACGAGGTGGTGGGGTGGCCGAGCGCGTCCATCGACATATGCGCGCCGCCATTGGTGATCTGCTTGACCGCCTTGACCACGTTCGGCGTCGTAGATGCATTGATGGTGGCGACGGCGCCGATCTTTTTGGCGAAATCCAGTTTCTCGTCGGTGAGATCGATGGCGATGACATTGGCGCCCATGGCGCTGGCGATCATGATCGCCGACAGGCCGACGCCGCCGCAGCCATGCACCGCGACCCATTCGCCCGGCGTCACCCGGCCCTGGTCGACGATGGCGCGAAACGAGGTGACGAAGCGGCAGCCGAGGCTGGCGGCGGTGGCGAATTCCATCTCGTCGGGTAAGCGCACTAGGTTGGTGTCGGCGTGTTCGATGGCGACATATTCGGCGAACGAACCCCAGCCGGTGAAGCCGGGTTGGGTCTGATGCTCGCAGACCTGGTGATTGCCCGAATTGCACTCGAAGCAGCGGCCGCAGCCGACGGCGAACGGCACGGTGACGCGCTCGCCGGCCTTCCAGCGGGTGACCTGCTTGCCGGCGGCGACGACGATACCGGCCAGTTCGTGGCCCGGTACATGCGGCAGCGTGATGCCATCGTCATGACCCATCCAGCCATGCCAGTCGCTGCGGCACAGACCGGTCGCTTCGACCTTGATGACGACGCCATCGGCTGCCGGCTTCGGATCGGGAACGGTCTGGATCGTCGGCGCTTCGCCGAATTTCTCGAAGACGACGGCTTTCATCGGTCACTCCACCCTCTGTGCTGCAGGAAACGATAGCCGATTCCCTGTCTGGTCGAGCGGAAATCGATTCCGCCACGCCTGTTGGCAGGCAGCAGCTCTTAACCGGTTTCGCGGTTGCGAAAGTCGGCAAGCCGGGTTTCGCCGGGGGCAAGCTGCCGCCCGTCCTCGGCATGGACTTCCAGGCGCTTGATCGGCCGGCCGGTGAGATTGTCGACCATGAAGGTATAGGGTTCGCCCGGTCCGGCGAAGTAGGTCTCGCCCCATTGCCGCAGGGCAACCAGGACATAGAACAGGCCGCGTCCCTTTTGCGTCAGCACATATTCATGGTGCGCGCTGCCGTCGGGTGCCGGGACCGTTTCGAGGATGCCATGCGCGACGAGATTGCGCAGCCGCGACGACAGGATGTTCTTGGCGACGCCGAGGCTCTTCTGGAATTCGCCGAAGCGCCGCAAGCCGTCGAACGCGTCACGCACGATGAGCAGCGACCACCAGTCGCCAATCGCGTCCAGTGGTCGCGCTATGAGGCAATCCGCTTCGTGGTGGCTCGTTCGTTTCACCATGGCAGTCGTTGGTCCAGCATTCGATTTTCGGTTGCAACATAAAACTGTTCTGCCTATCCAGCAAGAGGTTTCAAGTTGAAACCTTTTATGGAGAGAGCAGACATGAACATGCAGGTGGTGAACAGCGGTGCAACAAGCCTCGAGCAATCCGATGGGCCGCCTCGGGTGGCGCCGCCGCCTGCGGGATTGTCACGATTGACCGCGCTGATCTTCGCCATCGCCTGCGGCCTGAGCGTTGCCAATGTCTATTTCGCCCATCCGCTGCTCGACGCCATGGCGCATGATTTTGCTATCGCGCCGGCCTCGGTTGGCATCGTGGTGACGGTAACGCAGATCGGCTATGGGCTCGGCCTGTTCTTTATCGTGCCGCTGGGCGACCTGTTCGATCGCCGCAAGCTGATTGCCGGGCAGGCGATTCTGTCTGCCGTGGCGCTGGTGGCGGTCGGGGTCGCGCCCAATGCGGCGATGCTGCTGGCGAGCCTGGCGGTGGTCGGGCTGCTTGCGGTGGTGGTGCAGGTGCTGGTCGCCTTCGCTGCCGACCTCGCCGTAGCGTCGCAGCGGGGGCGGGCGGTCGGCACCGTCACCAGCGGTGTCATCCTGGGCATCCTGCTTGCCCGCTTCGCTTCAGGGGTCGTCGCCGATTTCGCCGGTTGGCGCTGGGTTTATCTTGTCTCGGCCGGGTTGACGCTTGTCATGGCGATGGTTCTCTACCTGATCCTGCCGCGCCACGAGGCGGAGCGGCCACGCACATCCTATCCGCGCCTGCTCGCTTCGGTGCTGCTGCTGTTCGCGCAGGAGCCGCTGCTGCGCGTGCGGGCGGTGCTGGCCATGCTGATCTTCGCCAGCTTCAACGTGCTGTGGGCGCCGCTGGTGCTGCCGTTGAGTGCTGCGCCATTTTCACTTTCGCATACCGAGATTGGGCTTTTCGGCCTTGCGGGCGTCGCCGGCGCGCTCGGTGCGCGCTGGACCGGCGGCCTCGTCGATCGCGGCCGCGGCCAGTTGGTCACCGGCTTCAGCCTGCTGCTGATGATGGCAGCCTGGCTGCCGATCGCCTTCATGGGCATGTCGCTGTGGCTGCTCGTTGCCGGCATCGTCATGCTCGATCTGGCGATCCAGGCCGTCCACGTCACCAACCAGAGCCTGATCTTCGCCCGGCGCCCGGATGCGCGCAGCCGACTGGTTGGCGGCTATATGATCTTCTACTCGGTCGGCAGTGCCCTGGGCTCCATCGCCTCGACCATGGCTTACGGTGCAATGGGCTGGAATGGCGTCTGTGTGCTTGGCGCCGGCATCGGCCTGTTGGCGCTGCTGTTCTGGGCGTTGACGCTGCGCGTCGGCAGATAGGCCTATGGCGACGGCGCGGTGTCGAGAAGCGGCTGCCAGGCCCGGAACCAGTTGCTCGCCTCGGCCTGCCATGGCCAGATGCCGTCCACAGTGGGATAGATCAGCTGGAGAACACGGAAATCCAGGCCGTCGTAGAACCAGAGGTCCCAGCCGAAATGCTCGCGGTAGTGTTCGATGTGAACGGTGCCGAATTGACAGTCGAAACCTTCGATAAAACCGGACGATCGCTGCCCTGGTTGGAAAACCTCGCCGGAGCGGACGCGGCTGCAATACTCGTTGATGATGAACTGGGAGATTTCCGGCTTCAGGCCGATGACGATGAGTTCCGGCGCCTTGAAGTTGTGCTCTATTCCAACCGAATAGGTGAAAGGCGGATCGTCGCCTTCCTCCAGCACATGCAAGATGTGGCAGCCATAGGCCTCGATATCGGCCAGCGCCTTGGCTTCATCCGGGTCAGTGGCTTCTCTACTCGGCATCGAGCTGGTTCTGGGGCGCGGCTTTCTGGAAGGCCGGCAGCGCCATGCAGGCGGCGTTGATGCGCGCGATCGTCGGGTAGGGCGTCAGATCGACGCCAAACCGGGCGTTGCTGGCAATCTGCGCGGCGAGGCAGATGTCGGCCAGGCCCGGCGCATCGCCATGGCAGAATGTACCCGTCTCCGCCGACGACGCCATGATCTTTTCAAGCGGCCGGAAACCCTCGTTCACCCAGTGGCGGAACCAGTTGGTGATGTCTTCGTCGCCGGCGCCGAACAGAGTGCGCAGCGAGGTCAGCACGCGCAGATTGTTCACCGGGTGGATGTCGCAGGCGATCATCTGCGCCAGCATTCTCACGCGTGCCCGGCCGGCCGGGTCCTTCGGCAGCAGCGGTGGTTCCGGTTTGGTCTCGTCGAGGAACTCGATGATCGCCAGCGATTGGGTCAGCAGCGTGCCGTCGCCGAGGATCAGCGCCGGCACCAGCCCTTGAGGATTGACCGCGAGATAGGCTGGTTCCAGATGCTCGCCATGGCGCAGATGATGCGGGACATAGTCGTAGCTCAGCCCCTTCATCTCCAGCGCGATCCGCACCCGATAGGAGGTGGAGGAGCGATAGTAGTTGTGCAGGATGAGTTCGCTCATGGCCTCACTTCGGTTGGCCGATGGTCACTTCGATGGTCCCGATGCCGTCGACGCCGCCGGTCATCGTGTCGCCGACGCCAACCGCGCCGACGCCTGCCGGCGTACCGGTGAAGATCAGGTCGCCGGGCTCGAGTTCCATCGCCTCGCTGCAGATCGACACGATATCCGATATCGGCCAGATCAGTTCGGCGAGGTCGGCGTCCTGCCTGACCTTGCCGTTGACGGCGAGCCAGATGCGGCCTTTCCGTGGATGGCCGGATTCCTGCGCTTGCACCAGCGGGCCGCAAGGGGCGGAGCGGTCGAAGGCCTTCGACCAGTCCCAGGGCCGGGCGGCCTTCTTGGCCTCGTCCTGCAGATCGCGGCGGGTGAGGTCGATGCCGACACCATAGCCCCAGACATGGTCCAGCGCCTTGTCGCGGGGAATGCGGAAGCCGGCTTTGCCGATCGCGGCCACCAGTTCGATCTCGTGGTGCAGATTGGCCGTCAGCGGCGGGTAGGGGATAGCGGTGCCGGAATCGACCACCGCGTCGGCCGGCTTGGTGAAGAAGAAGGGCGGATCACGCTCGTCATTGCCGAATTCGCGGGCATGCGCCGCGTAGTTGCGGCCGACGCAGTAGATACGGCGCACCGCAAAACGATCGGACGAACCGGCGACGGCCACCGATGCGGTTGCGGGCAGGGGAAGGACGAATTCTGTCATCAAGGGTCTCTGCTTGGTTGCCGGAACATTCGACCGATTTAGGGCCTGGACAAGGCGATTTGGTCGAGAAAGTGCCGGCGGCACTTTCCGCCGGAGATGGCGATATACTATTTGGCAATAATCTGGCCATGGTGGAGAGGTTATTCTAATCGCTCACGAACTGAAATGAACCCCATGACCGCAACCCACGATCGCGCCCGGTTCCTGATCATCGACGACCATCCGCTGTTTCGCGAGGCGCTGCACAGCGCCGTGCAGATGGCCTATCCGGAAGTCGACACGGTGGAGGCGCGCTCGATCACCGAGGCGCTCGATCTTCTGGCCGATGCCAAGCCGTTCGACCTCGCGCTTCTCGACCTCTCGATGCCCGACGTGCACGGTTTTGACGGGCTGCTGCAACTCCGGACCCGCTATCCGCGCCTGCCCGTGGTCATCGTCTCAGGCTATGAGGAGCCGAAGATCATTTCTGAGGCGCTGTCCTACGGCGCTGCCGGCTTCATCCCGAAATCGGCGCGCAAGAGCGACCTCGCCGCCGCCATACGCTCGGTGATGGAAGGCGCGATCTATGTGCCGGAAACCTATGAAGGCCGCACGCCGGACGCCGAAAGCGTCGACCGCGCCGACATGGTGCAGCGCCTGTCGACGCTGACGCCGCAGCAATTGCGCGTGCTGCAGATGCTGCGCCAGGGTCTCCTCAACAAGCAGATCGCCTACGAGCTGCAGGTGGGCGAGACGACTGTGAAGGCGCATGTCTCGGAGATATTGCGCAAGCTCAATGTCTATAGCCGCACGCAGGCGGTGATCGAGGTGTCGAAGCTGGACAATGCGGAGCTGTTTCGGGACCAGGCGGGATTTTGAGCTTTGCTGCGCTCGGCCCTCTGGAGATAAATGACCAGCTAAGCCAGCAAATGCGCCAGCAGCGCCCTTAGTTGTGCCGGTTTCAGCGGCTTGCGCATCAGTTCGATGCCGCCGGAGCGGGCGGCTTTGGCGACTGCTTCCGAACTGTCGGCGGTGACGATCAGCGCCGGCACGGCGCGGCCGAGATAGTCGCGGACTTCAGCGATGGTCGTGGTACCGAGATCGCCGCCGTCGAGATGCTGGTCGGCAATGACGATGTCGGGCACCCAGTCGGTGTCGCCAAGCATGTCGAGCGCATCGTCGGTCGAGGTCGCGGCCCGCACCAGGCATTGCCAGCGTTCGAGCAGGAAGGTCATGGCCTGCAGCACCTCGATATCGTTCTCGACCAGCAGCACCTTGGTGCCGAACAGGCCATAGCCGCGCGGCCGTTCCATGTCGGCAACGCTGGCGATGGCATCGGCTGGCGCACCGATGCCGACCGGAACATCGATGTGGAAGATCGTGCCGCGTCCGACCTTCGACGAGAATGTCACGGGATGGCCGAGCGCGCTGGCCATGCGGCGCACGATGGCGAGCCCGAGCCCGAGACCGCCACCGTCCAGTTCGGCATTGGCCGGCGAGGTGCCGCGATGGAATTCCTCGAACACCGCCTCGCGCTGGTCGTCGGGAATGCCGCAGCCCGTATCGGCGACGTCGATGCGGATGGTGTCGCCGCGATGTCTGGTGCCGACAAGCACGCCGCCCGAGCGTGTATAGCCCAGCGCGTTGGAAAGAATGTTCTGCAGGATGCGGCGCAGCAGCGTGCGGTCGGAGCGGACCACGGCGTGGACCGGCCGGAATTTCAGCGACAGGCCTTTCATCTCCGCCACCGGCAGGAAATCCGAGCGGAGCGACGAGAACAGCGCCTCCAGGCTGACGTCGCCTATGTCGGGCTGCACCACGCCGGCATCGAGCTTTGAGATGTCGAGCAGGGTTCTAAGCAGGTCCTCCATCGTCTCCAGCGAGCGCTCGACCTGCCGCACCAGTTTCTTGCCCTCGTCACTGGTCTGAACTTCGGCGAGCGCCGAAACCGAGAGATGGGCCGCGTTCAGCGGCTGCAGCACGTCGTGGCTGGCAGCGGCGAGGAAACGGGTTTTCGACAGGTTCGCCAGTTCGGCGTTTTCCTTGGCGGCGCTGAGGTCGATGTTCGACTGCTCCAGCCGGCGCAAGGTCGAGTGCAGTTCCTCGGTGCGGGTGCGCACCCGGTTTTCCAGCGAGATCGCGGTCTGGAACAGCGAAAAGGCGTTGCCTTGCTGGTCCATAGAGCGCTCGACGCGGCTGACCAGTGCCGCGTTGATCTTCTTCAGCTTTTCAAGATCGTTTATGTCCCTCAGCGGCATCTTGTTTGCGCCGTCCTATTCCGCCGCCTGGCGCTCGCCAAAGGCGATGCCGGTGAAAGTCTGGTTCAGATGCATCGACCGGTACTGTTCGCCATAGGTGCCGAAGCCGATGACATTGTTGACCCGGTAGAGTTCCGAGATCTCGCGAAATACCTGCCGATTGCGCGCGTCCAGCCGGCGCAGCACGCAGTCGAAGCCGAGGATCATGTCGATACCGCCAAGCCTCTCCTCGACATCGCGCAGGGCGGCGCGCGTCGATTCGACCATGTCCTTGGGTTGAGCGATCGACAGCACAACGCCATCGTCTATGGCGCAGAAGAACGACAGCGAGCCGTCGGCATGCATCTTCTGGATCGACCGGCAATAATATTGGCCGCCCACCTTCACCACCACGGGATGCGAGGCGAAGCTCAGTGGCGTCAGCATCTGCGCGACGATGCCGACGGACGCGGAATATTCCTGCGCCGCATTGGTGGCATTGAACTCGCGCACGATGCGGTGATCGGGATCGGAAGCCGTCACCACCAGTTTTTCATCGGTGGGAACGAAATTGTCGGTCTTGAAGACATGGAAGGGAATTTCGGTCGATATCAGCACGATGATGGCGCTGTCGGAGGTGACCTTGCCGTTCGAGATCAGGCGCGTCGTCTCGAATTTCAGATCGTCGCCGGCGGAGCCGCCAAGCAGCGGAATGTCGTCGAGGCCCCAGTGGATGGCTGAACTCACCGCTTCTTCGGCATAAGAGAGCCCGTCGATGAAGCAGAGCGCGAAAGTGCCTTTGGTCCGATCGCAACCAGGGCGCGCGCGCAGCGATCGCCGCAGGGTCTCCACCTCGCCGGTGATCCTGTCCATACCCGACGAGGACAGATTTTCGACCATCACGCTGACGGCGGTGAACGCGGTGGACGGAAGCAGCATGGCCAGCACATGGCCATCCTCGAGACCTTGCGGCGTGATCTCGCCGGCAGTCGAACAGCCGGCGTGGTGGAGCGCCGGTGCGTGGGTCATGAGCGCCTGGGAAAGGGCGCTGGCTTCGACCAGGCTCTGGGAAAAGAACAGCAGGGCAAAGCCTGCGTCGATGGCGGCTGCTTCCAGTGCGATCGCCTTGGCGAACGCCTCCATGTCGGGCTCGTCCGTAGTGAGCGCCGACAGGCCGCATGCATAGCGCGTCTGTGAATTGGCCAGCGATGTTCTCCGCATTTCCTCCGACGCTTTTTTGTGCGCGGCTGTTTTTAAATGCTTCTGGCGCGCGGGCGTCGACCGACATTGTTGCCTTCAATCGGCGGTTTGGCAATGGGGCCACCGGCACCGCATGTTTGGGCGCGGCCATGACCGAAAGTACAATGTTCCGCGTTTGCGACGTGCTGTTTTTTGTCCGATGTGCGGTGTACGAATAATGCACCACCGAAGCGCGAATACCGCGTCGGCAGCGTGGATACCAAGGTTGATACCCAGGGAGGGACCATGTCGGACGTTTCGTTGATGGTGAACGGAAAGCGGGTCAGCGGTGCTGCCGAGGACCGAACACTTCTGGTTCACTTCCTGCGGGAAAATCTCGGCCTTACCGGCACGCATGTCGGTTGCGACACCTCGCAATGCGGTGCCTGCGTCGTCCACGTCGATGGCAAGGCGGTCAAATCCTGTACGATGCTCGCGGTGCAGGCCTCCGGCTCCACCGTGCTGACGATCGAGGGCCTGGCCAATGGCGCCGACCTGCATCCGGTGCAGGCCGCCTTCAAGGAACATCACGGGCTGCAATGCGGCTTCTGCACGCCGGGCATGATCATGACGGCGACCGACATGATCAGCCGCCACCCCGAAGGGCTCGACGAGGCGACGGTGCGTGCCGAGCTCGACGGCAACATCTGCCGCTGCACCGGCTACCACAACATCGTCAAGGCGATCCTCGCCGCATCGACGACGATGAAGGGGTCCAAGGGTAAGGCGAGACAAGCTGCTTAGGCAAGGGAATAAGGGAGTAGGGCAGTAGGGGAGTAGGGCAAAAAGGCCAACGCAACGAGGCCCTTTTTCCCTAGTCCCTTACTCCCTACTGCCCTACTCCCATAATTCCGGAGGAATTTCTGATGGGCATTGAAGGTGTTGGCGCTCGGGTCGCGCGCAAGGAAGACAAACGGTTCATCACGGGCGCCGGCCGCTATGTCGACGACATGGTGGTTCCCGGCATGAAGCACGCCGCCTTTGTGCGCAGTCCGCACGCGCATGCGCAGATCAAGAAGATCGATGTGAAGAAGGCCCAAGGCATGCCCGGCGTCATCGGCGTGCTGACCGGCAAGGAACTCAAGGCCGACGGCATCGGCAATCTCATCTGCGGTTGGATGATCCACTCCAAGGACGGCTCGCCGATGAAGATGGGAGCGTGGTCGCCACTCGCCTTCGACCGGGTCCGTTATGTCGGCGACGCCGTCGTCATCGTCGTCGCCGAGACCAAGGGGCAGGCGCGCGACGCCGCCGAGGCGGTCGAGATCACCTACAAGGAGCTGAAGGCCGTCGTCGATGCCTCCAAGGCGATGGACAAGGGTGCGCCGCAAATCCACCCCGAAGCGGACAACAATCTGATCTTCGACTGGGACATCGGCAATGCCGACGACACCGCGGCGGCTTTCGGGAAGGCAGCCCATGTCGTCAAGATGGACATCATCAACAACCGGCTGGTGCCCAATGCCATGGAGCCGCGCGCCGCACTTGGCCATTACGACAAGGCCGAGGATCACTATACCTGCTGGACGACCTCGCAGAACCCGCATGTGGCGCGGCTGGTGATGAGCGCCTTCTACAATGTCGCGCCGGAAAACAAGCTGCGCGTGATCGCGCCCGATGTCGGCGGCGGCTTCGGCTCGAAGATCTACATCTATCCCGAAGAGATCGTCTGCCTGTGGGCGTCGAAGAAGACCGGCGTGCCGGTCAAATGGGTGGCCGACCGGACCGAGAGTTTTCTGACCGATGCGCATGGCCGCGACCATCACACCCATGCTGAAATGGCCTTCGACAAGGACCACAGGATCCTCGGCCTGAAGGTGGAAACCCAAGCCAATCTCGGCGCCTACATGTCGCTGTTTTCATCGGCGACGCCGACCTATCTCTATGCGACTCTGCTGTCGGGCCAGTACAACATCCCGGCCATCCACGCCAATGTGAAGGCGATCTACACCAACACCGCGCCCGTCGATGCCTATCGCGGGGCAGGGCGGCCGGAAGCGACCTTCGTCATGGAGCGTATGATGGAGACGGCGGCCCGCCAGTTCGGCGTTTCGCCGGCTGAGTTGCGGCGCAAGAACTTCGTCACCTCGTTTCCGCATCAGACGCCGGTCATCATGTGCTATGACGCCGGCGACTATGCCGCTTCGCTCGATGCGGCAATGCAGGCGTCGGATTATGCCGGCTTCGCCAAGCGCAAGGCCGCCGCCGCCAACAAGGGGCTGCTGCGCGGCATCGGCATGAGCTGCTACATCGAGGCCTGCGGCATCGCGCCGTCTGCGGCCGTCGGCTCGCTCGGCGCCGGTGTCGGCCTTTGGGAATCGGCGGAAGTGCGCGTCAACGCGGTCGGCACGATCGAGGTGCTGACCGGCTCTCACAGCCACGGCCAGGGCCATGAGACGACCTTCGCGCAACTGGTCAATGAGCGCTTCGGCGTGCCGCTCGATTCGGTCTCGATCGTGCATGGCGATACCGACAAGGTGCAGATGGGCATGGGCACCTATGGCTCGCGCTCGGGTGCGGTCGGGATGTCAGCCATCGTCAAGGCGCTCGACAAGGTAGAGGCCAAGGCCAAGAAGATCGCGGCGCACCTGCTCGAGGCCGACGAAGGCGACATCATCATCGAGAACGGCGCGCTGAAGGTGGCCGGCACCGACAAGAACGTGCCGTGGTTCCAGATGGCGCTGGCCGCCTACACTGCCCACAACCTGCCGGGCGGCATGGAGCCCGGGCTCAAGGAGACGGCGTTCTACGATCCGTCGAATTTCACCTTCCCGGCGGGCTGCTATATCTGCGAGGTCGAGGTCGACCCGGAAACCGGCGTGACCGAGATCGTCCAGTTCGTCGCCGCCGACGATTTCGGCAACATCATCAATCCGATGATCGTCGAGGGCCAGGTGCATGGCGGGCTGGCGCAAGGCATTGGCCAGGCACTGCTCGAAGGCGCCCATTACGACAACAGCGGACAATTGCTGACCGCGAGCTACATGGACTACACCATGCCGCGCGCCGGCGATCTGCCGTCGTTCAAGGTCTCGACCTCGAACACGCCTTGCCCGGGCAATCCGTTGGGGATCAAGGGTTGCGGCGAGGCCGGCGCGATCGGCTCGCCGCCGGCGGTGATCAACGCTATCACCGACGCCATCGGCAGCAACGATCTTGCCATGCCGGCTTCGCCGTCCACCGTGTGGGCCGCGATCCGCGCGACGAAACATTGAACGCGAATGGCGAATAGGGGTAGCGAATAGGGAAGAGAATGTTCGCTACTTCCTGCTCGCTCTTTCACCCAGGGGAGAAAGACAAATGTACGCAGTCAACTATCATCGCGCCGCCTCGGTCGCCGATGCCGCCAAGCTGATCAAGACCGGCGACGCCAAGCTGCTTTCGGGCGGTATGACGCTGATCCCGGCGATGAAGACGCGGCTTGCCGCGCCGTCCGACCTTGTCGACCTGTCGCGGATCACGGAGCTGCAGGGCGTCACGGTGTCGGGCAAGACCGTCACCATCGGCGCTGCCACCACGCATAATGCTGTTGCCAATGACGAGAAGCTGAAGAAGGCCTGTCCGGCGCTTTCCCATCTGGCATCGCTGATCGGCGATCCGGCGGTGCGCCACAAGGGAACGATCGGCGGCTCGATCGCCAACAACGATCCGGCGGCCGATTATCCGGCGGCGCTGCTGGCGCTGGGCGCCACCATCATCACCAACAAGCGCGAGATCGCTGCCGACAAGTTCTTCAAGGGCCTGTTCGAGACCTCGTTGAAGGACGGCGAAATCGTCACCGCCGTCACCTTCACCGCGCCGGCCAAGGCGGCCTATGAAAAATTCCGCAATCCGGCATCGCGCTACGCCATCGTCGGCGTGTTCGTGGCCAAGGGCAAGGATGGCGTCAGCGTCGCCGTCACCGGTGCCGGCGACGACGGCGTTTTTCGTTCGAAGGAGATCGAGGCAGCATTGGCCAAGAATTTTGCGGCCTCGGCACTCGAAGGGGTGAAAGTGCCGGCGAAGAATTTGATGACCGACATCCACGCCTCGGCCGACTATCGCGCCAATCTGATCACGGTGATGGCCAAGCGCGCGGTGGCTGCCGCCAACGCCTGACACGATCCGTTGTGGACACGGAGAAGGGGTCATGCGGCCCCTTTTCCTTTTGTGGCGACCTGTAGTTGCCCAAACTTTTGATGGAATCGCCCCCGCACCAATCGTTTGCCTGAGCAATTTCTTCCGCCGACACTTCACCTGGAACTGCACCGGCGGCAATCTCGCACTTGCACAAATCCATATTGCACTGCAATATGGATTTGGGCGGGAATGCGAGCCGGGTTCGAAATGTCGTGCCCTTTCGCATGCCTATTTGCGAGAGGATCGGCATGACCGACATTTCCGCGACGCATGTCGTTCCGTCCCGATCCGCCGCCGACAGATCAACCAGAACAAGACTGGCCTATCTCGACGGCTGGCGCGGGCTTTCGATCGCACTGGTGCTGATCGGCCATTTCTTTCCGGTTCCGGGAATCAATCTTGGCGTGCTGGGCGTCGAATTCTTTTTCGTGCTCAGCGGCCGGCTGATGGGCGAGATCCTGTTCATCGAACGCTACCCGCTGAAAAAATTCTTCAAACGCCGCTTCTCCCGCATCTATCCGGCTCTTCTGGTCTTCGTAGTCGTCGCGATGATTGCGCTGTCCGGCACATTCATCGCCTTCAAATGGAAGGCGGCGCTGACGGCGCTGACATTCACCTACAACTATGCCGGCATTCTCGTGACGCGGGCAGGGGCGCTCGACCATATCTGGTCGCTCTGCATCGAGGAGCACGCCTACATCATCCTGGCGCTGATCAGCGTCATCGTCTCAAGTCGCTCTCGCGTGGTTGTGCTGCTCCTGGCGCTGGCCTTGCTGGCCATGGCCAATGGCGCGGTTTCGTACTGGGTCTTCGGGATGGACTACGAAACCACCTATTGGCGCACCGACGTGCACATCGCGTCGATCCTGCTGTCGGCTTCGATCTGCCTGCTGAAGGCCGACGGCATGCTGCCGGCGTTTTTGAGAGGCAAGCATGTGGCCCTGGTGGCGACGTTCTGTGCCGTTGTCCTGTTCCTGGATCAGGTGCCGACGCCGATCCACTATCTCTTCGCGGTGCCGCTGCTGGCTCTGGCCGTCAACGCACTCGATTTCAGCCCACGGTATATTTCCGGATTGCTGTCCTCCTGGCCGATGGCGACGCTGGGTCTGTGGTCGTACTCGCTCTATCTGTGGCAGCAGCCGTTCTACAAATTCGTCTATGAGCAAGGCGTCATGCCGATGCCGATGCTAGCCGCAGTCTTCGCTTGTGCGGCCTGCAGCTACTACCTCATCGAGCGCCCGGCGCGCGAATGGCTCAACCGCAACTGGTGAGCAACAGGGCGTTCAGGCCGTCTTGCGGCGCGCCCGCCCTCTCTATGCCTGCAGCGATCTGACGTAATAGCGCACTGCTTTCTTACCGCCATGGATCACTGCGTCGCCGGCCTCAGTGAAGCCAAGGGCGGCGTGAAAGACATCCGAGGCAGGGTTCGGCGGGTCGGTGTTGACTTCGCAGGTGACCAGATTGTAGCCGGCGCGCTCAACATGGCCGAACAGATCCTGATAGAGCCGGCGGGCATGGCCTCGGCCGCGCGCGTGCGCCGCCACGACAACCCGGTCGACATAGACGAAGCGCTCGTAGCGTTCGCGAAACCAGAGGAAATTCGGGCTGTCGTAGCGGGCGTCCTGGTCGAAGGTCATGATGAAGGCTTCGAGATCGCCGATGCGCCTGGTGTAAAACGCTTCGCCAAGCAGGAAGGACAGCCGCTCAGCCTCCAGCCACGACAGTTCTGCGGCATGCTCGTTGTTGAGCGCCAGGATCGCCGCTTCGTCTGCGGCCGATACACGGGCTATCGGGGCAGGGGTCGAGGTCATGCCTTGGCTGCCGCGATCGTTGCCGCCACCAGTGATGTGTCGGTGAGCGTGTTGCGGTATTCGCGATCGAGATCGGAACCACCCATGCCGACATGGGGATTGCGGTAGTCCATGGCACTCGGCACATCCTTGAGGGCGGCAAAATGCATTTCGGACAGGCCGGTTTTGCTGCGCACTTCGGCAATGTTGTGCAAATCCAGTCCGCCGCAGCCGAGGATGACGATGCGCTCGCCGGCCTGCCGCACCAGATCCGCCAACAGCGGCAAGCCTTCGATAGCAGTGTCACGCTGGCCGCTGGTCAGCACGCGGCCGACCTTGCTGCGGATCAGCGATTCGAGCGCCTCGGCCGGGTCGCGCGTCATGTCGAAGGCGCGATGACAGGTGACGTTCAAGGGGCCGGCCGCCTGCGTCAGTTCGCTCATGCGCGCCTCGTCCATGGTGCCATCGGCGTTCAGGCAGCCAAACACCACGCCGGGCACGCCGAGTTCGCGCAATGCCGAGACATCGGCCAGCATCGAGGCATATTCGGTCTCACTGTAGAGAAAATCGCCGCCGCGTGGCCGCACCATGACGTGAAACGGCACACTTGCCTGCTCGAGGGCGGCGCGGACCGTGCCGAGGCTCGGCGTGATACCGCCTTCGATGAGGCTGGCGCATAGTTCGACCCGGTCGGCGCCGGCGGCTTGCGCCGCGAGAAGGCCGTCAATGCCTTCGACACAGATTTCGATCAGCGGAAGGCGGAGAGCTTTGGTCAAGGGGCGATCCAGTCCATGATTTCCCGCCAGCCCTAGCACCGGGCCGGTCGCAGCGAAAGCGCGAACAGCCTTCCGCCTTCGGGCACGGACTTAGCGGTTATTGGCGCAATTCCGTATTCTTCGCGCCTTGCTCGACCTGATCGATCACAAGAAGCTTCACCTCGACATCCCCGATATTGGTGGCCTGATGCCACTGGCCGATCATTTCGATGATGAAATCGCCAGCCTTGTAGGTGTTGCTGATGCCGGTCTCGACATTGGTGACCTTCAGCGTGCCGGCCTGGACATAGGCGTAGCGCGGAAAGGGGTGCCTGTGGACCGGCAAGGTCGCGCCCGACGCGATGTCGTAGGTCGAGACCAGCACCTGCACGCTCTTCTGCGGCAACGTGATCGGTTGGCCGGACGCGGTCGTCGTGCGCGACGCAAGAGGTGTCACGACGACAGGCGTGCCGCTGCTGTCCAGCGCGCGGGCCGGGTTCGCGGAAAAGGCCACCGCGAGCAGCAGTCCGGACATCAAAATTTTTCGCATGATTCGCTCCACCCCTGGCGTCAACATCGCGCAGTGGCCAGCAGCACGCAAGGCAGCGCCTTGGGCACCTGCCTGCCGGCCAAAAATATTTTTGACGTCCCTCTTGAAGGAAAAAAACACGATTACCAGATCGTTTTCCGTCGAGGCTTCGGCTCGACATACTGGCGTCGCAGCGGCGCTGCGACAGCCTCGTAACCCATGTTGCTTCACGGAGGATATGGCTATGAGAAGTTCTGATTATACCCCTCTTTACCGCACAACGGTCGGCTTCGACCGTCTCTTCGATATGCTCGAAAAAAGCGTGCGCTCTGACTGGCCTCCCTACAATATCGAGAAGATTGGCGAGAACGACTATCGCATTACGATGGCTATCGCCGGCTTCGCTCTCGATGAGGTCGAACTCATGCAAAACGGCCCCGAATTGTCTGTCATCGGCCAAAGGAAACCCGACCAGGAAAATCGGGAGGTCCTTCATCGCGGCTTGGCGACGGGCAACTTCAAGCAGGTGTTCAAACTTGCCGACCATGTAAAGGTCAAGGCGGCCAACCTCGAGAATGGCTTGCTGTCGGTGGACCTGATCCGCGAAGTGCCCGAGGAACTCAAGCCTCGGCGCATTGAGATAGGGTCCGAAGCCAAAGCGGTTTCGCTCGAGCAACCCGGCAAGAAGCAGTTGATCGATTCGGATGCGGAGCCCCAGCGCGAGGTCGCCTGATTCCTGGAACCTGGATCTACGGTCCGCCTCCCGGTTCGGCCGGGAGGCACAGTTCGCGGAGAATGGAGATGAGAACCGAAGCCTACAGTTTTCACCAACCTGAACCGAAATATCTTGCCGCGGAATCCGCTGAGTTGCGGACGCCGGATGATGTGCTGAACGAGGAGACGATGACGATCGGTGCAAAGCGGGCTTTGCTCGCTTTCTGGGCTTCCGACGTTCATGCGGTTCCTGACAATCCCGCGTTGCGGCAATTGGACAACGGCGCCATCGTTGAAGTCAGTGACATACTCCGCGCGCTCCACCTCCTGGACGAATCCGGGCGGGAACCGCGTTTTTCAATGTTGCCGTCAGCCGTCAGCCTGTCTTTCGACCGGCGCCGCAGGAAGAGCCGTCTCGGTTGGATGCGGCACCCCTGGCGAGATGACGACGATGATCCGCCGCCAATCCCGGCCTTTGCAACGGTGCCGCCCGGGCGTGGAGGTGGCGGCATGTTGGCCGAGCCGGAGCATGCAATCGCATGATTTCCCGAACCACAACAACCCACCGTGCCGAATGGAGGATTACATGAGTGACAGGACGTTCGACCAACCGGTCCTGGTCAAGAATGGCGAGTTCATTCAAGAAATAGGGTGCCTCGACGACGCGTTCGACTTCTTTGACGAGTGGCCAAGGGAACGGCGGGGTCCGATTTTCGAGACGGCCTTTCGAGCCTGCCAGCGTGCTCACGACGGCCAGGTTCCGCTGACGGTGGCGCGCGATGCCGTCGCCGGCTTCGCAAGATCCGTCAAGATCCTGCAGGACCCGCTTGCTCAGTTTCCTTGGATGGACGGCACAAGGTCAGGTCGCGGTGGGGTTACCGCTTAGCCTTGATAGGGGCGGCGCTACCAGGATGGCCGGGCCTGCATCGTCGTTTTCACATCGCTACAAGGTGATCTGTCCTACCAGTTCACCTTGTAGCGGGGCGGCTCGATCGTTTGTTCGAACTCCTGGTGCGGTTTTTGGCGACTGGCTAGGTCAGCCTCGCAACAGTCAGCGCTAATATAATGTTCGAAGCGTCGCCACAGGAGGTTCAATGGTTTCCGCTATCGCAAGTCAACATCCGCATGTCCCGGAAAAACAAACGGCAGTGGGGAAGCCGCAAACCGGCGAAGGATTTTCGCCGGGCCGCAGCACGGACGCCGTGGGACATCTGGCCAAAATCATGGTTGCCGCAGGCGGCGATATGGATGCTGGCGCGCAAGGCCGCGCGGCATCCAAGATTGCCAGGATGGACATCACGGTTCTGACCGCACCACCCGTAGAAACACCAACAGAGTAAGATATGCTCGTTCGGGCGCCTCCGCGCCGTCATCAGCGGCGTGGGCCGCTCTCGCGGATTACGCCACGGCTCTCAGCGGAGGCTCCGCCATCGTCCCCAGGCCGTCGCATTCCGCGCAGGCGCCCGTCTTTCCGGGGCAGCCGCCCCGATGGGTTCCCTGCGGGCAGCAGTGCCCGTTTGACGCGTGCCACTTGGAGCAGTCGAAAACCCTGCCGCTGCCATGACAGCGCGGGCATTCCATATTCGATGAAATCATACCAATTCTTGCCCAACCCAAACGCACTCGCCCTGCGCCGCAAGTAACAGGAATCATTGCGCTTTCAAGCACATCGCCCTGACTTAAATTGGGGGGATCGACGGATGGCCGGCATCGATGGCGAGCTATTGTTGCGCCGTAATCAGGTTCCCCGTGAAGACCTTGCTCGCCACAAGCCGCGTTGGGCATTGGCCGGCAACAATAGGCTGCGCCGGCTTGTCCCGTTCGTTCTCGGCGGTGACAGCAACTGCGTCATCGGGCTGCGCGTTGGCGGCCTGTGTGGCCGTGGACGCGAAGAGCACCGTCTGGGTGATGAGAGCGGAAACTGCGGCAACCTGGACCAGCACGGCGGCGAGGGCGATCTTCTTCAGCATGCGAGAAAACGCTCTTCGATGTTCCCGGTTCCCCACGCATTCAGGTTTTCTGCTCGCTACGGAACAAGAGACCGGCAGGGCGGTTAACTCGGTTATGCCGAGCAAGATCAAAGAGCCACCATCGACGCCCGCACCGGAGAAGGTACCTGTGCAACGCCGGGACAAAGAAGCCCCGCCCGAGCTTGAGCATGTCGACCCGCCACCCCGAGATGTGCGAGAGGCACCGGCACCCAACCGAACGGCGACAAGAGATAAGATCGCCGAGATCGCAGCAAGGCCTTATGCCTGCTCGCGCGAACCTTCCCGATGCCGCGGCGTCATCGAGAGCGCTGGACAGCGGCGCCAGGTCAAGTTGAGAATCAACCTGCTGACCACGATTTTGCAGACATGCCATAGATCAGCCCCTATGGGCGACCTGACCGTCTCAAGGGCTTGAAAAATTTGGCTCCCCGGGCCGGATTCGAACCAGCGACCAACCGGTTAACAGAGGGTTTCCAATGTGATTTTCTGGATCAGCGTGCGACAGCCTGAATTTCTAAAAATTCTTTGAATAACAATAAATTAGTGTTTCATCCCGTCGCGACCTGTCGCAGCCGGTATCGACAAAGCGCGTGGTTTTATGTAGATCATTCTGTAGATCACTTATGGGCCCGGGCAACCGGTTGTAGCAAGATTGGTCGCTGGACAGATGCCGAAACTCGAACTCACCGACAAATTCTGCCAGGCTGCCAAGGCCGGCTCCGGCCGAAAAGCCGACTATTTCGATACGACCGTCAAAGGTCTTGTGCTGCGCGTCTCGGCGGGTGGGCAAAAGACCTGGTTCGCGGTTTACGGGCCGCCCGACAAGCGGCAATGGTTGAAGCTCGGCACCTATCCCGAGACACCGCTCGGCACCGACAAGGGCGCTCGCCAGAAGGCCAAGGACACTCGTGCAAGCGTGCAAGAGGGCGGCGACCCTGTGGCCGCCAAGAAAGCGCACGCCGCCTCGATGACCGTCTCTGATTTGGTCGAGAGCTATCTCACCCGCCGGGCATCATCGCGGCGGTCGGTCGATGAGATCGCGCGCCGGCTGCGCAAGAATGTGTCCGGCTATGACGCTGACGGAAAGAAGGTCGAGAAGGCATCATCTGGGTGCATCGGCGAGGTGAAGCTCGCGGACCTGCATCGTCGCGACATCACTAAGGCGATCGACGCGGTGAAGGACCGGGGCGCGGCCGTCGAGGCAAACCGGGTGTTCGAGGACATTCGCGCCATGATCCGATGGGGGCGCGGTCGTGGCGATCTGGACAACAACTTGACCGAAGGTATGGCTAGGCCGACCGAAACGGTCGAGCGCGACCGCGTGCTGACGGCCGACGAGATCAAGACGATGTGGGCGGCCTTGCCCGAAGCCGACATGCGGGAAAGCACCCGCCGCATTCTGCGCCTGTGCTTGGTTACCGGACAGCGTGTTGGCGAGATCGCCGGCATGGAGCACGGCGAACTGGACTTGACACGCGACCTTTGGACGATACCAGCCAGGCGCGCGAAGAACGGCCGCGACCATATTGTCCCGCTGTGCGAAATGGCAATCCGGATCATCGGCGATCAGATCGCAGACGTGAAGGCGCTGTCGGAGCGCAAGGGCAGGGCGGTACCGCCTTTCGTTTTTCCTGGACCGGGCGCCCGTGCAGCAGTCACCGGCGCATCTGTCCCGAAGGCAGTGAAGCGAGAAGAGATCAGCAAGCGCGGCGTAGCGATGATCATGGGCATTGCACCGTGGACGCCGCATGACCTTCGGCGATCTGCTGCGACGGGCATGGAAGAAATCGGCATTTCGCCGTTCATCGTCGGGCATGTGTTGAATCACGTTTCGGCGACCAAGAGTACGGTCACGTCGCGGGTATATGCGCGCTACGACTATATGAGCGAGAAACGGGATGCCTTGGAGCGTTGGGCCGATCGGCTTGCCGGCATCATTGCAGGCAAGAGCCACATCGAACCTCTGCGAGCGAAGGCAGTTGCATGAACCGGTCTGAGCAGTCGCCGTTCGACCCCGAAACCCTTCTGCCGCTCGTCGAAGTCTTCGCGGTTGATCCCTCTGACTGCGGCCGCAATCGAATGATTGTCGGCTAATGGACGCGCTTTGCCTTGCCTATCGGGAGCTGTTTCACCGATCCTACGTCCTTTCGGAACGCCGTGACAAACGCACGCCGACACCACCGCCATTTTCAGGAATGAACTCGATGCCGGCATTCTCAAGCGTTTTCTGGAGGAGATATCGCGTTCCTGTTTGAGGAACAGAACGCTCGTTTTCGAAATTGCGAATGGTAACAGCACTCGCGCCGGAGCGGGCGGCGAGATCCTCTTGCGTCCATTTCAACAGCGCTCGTGCGGCGCGACATTGGGAAGAATCCATGCCGCAAACTGGTGATAACTCCCGAAAATCGCAAGCCTTTTCGGAAAACGTTGACAATGGCTTTCTAAAAACAGACAATCCTTTCGTTTTTAGAAAGCGGCCGCACCGAGTGCGCGAACACTCGATGCGGCCTCACCAAAACCCCAGCTGTTAGGAGCTCGGATAATGGCTGATTCCGACAGTAGCATGAGTTCGTTTTTCGTCACCCGGCGGCGCTTGCTGGCGGGCACGGCTACGGCCGCGGCGGCGTGGCCCTTCCAGGTAAAGTCGCGAGCCGCCGAACTGACGGACGGCAGCAGCGCGGCTGATCCTGCTCTTCGTCTGTGTGGCGACTGGCAAAAGATCCATGATGAGACACTGACGCTGTGTCACGAACAGCAGCAGTTGGAGACACACCTCGCCAGGACCGTCGGCTTTCCCTGCGCCGAGGTGCGACTTGCCGATGGTACGAACGTGACGCTCCATTCCATCGAGAGCCTGAACGATGCCTACTCTCCTGAAAATGAAGTCGAATTGGGCAGGGCGCTTGCAGATTTCGCGGCACACCAGGCGCGCTGGGACGCTGCTGATGCTGAGATCGGCTATTCGAGAACAGACGAACTGATCCGGCAATCGGAAACAGCCGAAAGCGCACTTCTGGAGGATCTACCGCAGACAGTGGCCACGTCCATCGAAGGCATTTTGGCCAAGCTCGAGGTCATCCTGCGTGACGGTGAGCACTGGGAACATCCAGACGATTTCCCCTGGCCGCATATCCGATCGGTGTTGGATGACCTCGCCCGCCACACCATAAATATCGATCCGGCGACGATCGCCGGATCGATCGGGTAATCGATAGCTGACGGCTCTTATAGGCGGAGAGGAAGCTGTCTGCCTCAAGGGAAGCCTGATCGATCGCCGGCGTCACGGCCGCTCCGCTGAACGCTTGCTCTGTCAGCCTGAGGGGCGGCCACCGATTCGGCGCGGGCTCTGAAAGGAGATAAGCGGCCAGTTCTGGGCGGTTCGACCCAAAGTTGACTTGGTTGAGCGTGAGGCCGACCATCGTTTCTGGTTTGCCGTGTTCGTTCGCCTCGGCGACGCTTGTAATGGACATGGCCCACTGGGCTCAAGCAATAGCCTCGCCGCCGTGACCGCTGCGTCTCGATGAAGCCCAGTTTTCCGCGCAGTGTGCATCACCCTCATCACGCCTTGTCGCCCTGGTCTTGTGGACGCCACGAAACGGGATTGGAGATCCAGCGACTGATATCGGATTCATGCCAGCCTGCACCGGGGATACTGATCTGAATCTGGCGTGGGAAGGTGCCTTTGGCGATCTTGCGATAGATCGTGGATCGGGACAGACCGGTCCGGGAAAGAACGGTTTTCAGGCGGATGATACGATCTGGTTCAAGCATGGTCGCGCTGCCTTCTGTTGGCTGTTCTTGATTGCTCCTGATCCAGAGAGGACAGACACTTACGGGCGTGCAAGAGGTTTTCCGCCGACGTCGTACCCCGGCCTAGAGACGGCGGCAAATGGGATGGGTTTAGAGTCCAATGCCACGGCCCCGCCCAAGCTCGATACCGTGATTGAAGGCGTTCTAAGTCCGAAACGAAGGCCTGAGACCGAAGAATCCGTGCCCTGAGACAGTCCATACGCGCCCCGAGTCCAGTTTGCCTGGGGTTCCTGGAAGCTTTTCGAACTTTCTGGGTCACTCCACAGCCCAAATTGCGGGTGCTCATGGACAAAGTGGGATACTAGTTTCGGCTTTTCCATGCCTTTGCAGGGATCGACCCCAGTGGCACGTTGCGCCCGATAGCGCGACGGCATGACTTCCAAGTGTGAACGGCAGCTTGGCGCCCAACCCCCGACGCTAGGATCTCTCTCAGTACCGCTCAAAAAGCGCACATTCCGAGTTCTCAGGGGCAGCTCGATCCAGTGGCGGACGTTCGATGTGAGCTTCCTGGCGGTAACGGCCGTCCATGTCGACGGCCAAAGCTAGTGCAGGAACACACTAGACCTGCTGGGGCCTGTGTTCTACTCGCCGCCGATCGGCCGATTGCAGGGCAGAGATGCAGCGTTCCAGCCGTTGAAGCCGCGATTTGCTGGAATGAATGTGGTAGCCGAGCTCGGTAAGCCTTCTTGGCTTGGCAGCCCCTGTCTGGGTAAGTAGCTCAGTTTCCAGTCGGACGATCTGTTCCCTGAGCATTTGGGCTTCGGCCAGCCGCATTTGCCGGATCCAGCTTCGACCTCGCATTCTCCCGGTCCTCCACGCTTTAGTCAAAAGCCCCGGAGGCGCTGCTGCTCTGGTGGGTTCTCGATTGGGCGCTGTTCGGAGTCACGCAATGTCCGTCACCATCGTTGGATATTTTGTGGCTCGCGCGTCCAACCGCGGTTCAAACCTCGACCAATATGCGTCGGCATCTGTGCGCGGCAATCTTTCGATGGGATTTTTTCGCGGCTGGGTTTGGTCAAATTGAGTGACACTCGGAGCCTATGTGCCGACTTAAAAGCGCGATCGGCGAGACGCTCCTTCAGCCGTCTACTGCACGGACGAGGCCCGTAGCAAACCTATCGTTCGCTCGCCCAGCATCGCATGGACGGCAGAGGCGATGATTGAGCCAAGACGCGGTCGGATGCAGCCACTTCGCTGGGCAGAGCCGCTTAACTCTGGTCCACAAACGTTGCGTTTGTGTGGTACAGAACTGCTGTACCATCGTTAAGTGGAATCAAAATCGAACGACCGGGAACCGGGTCATTCGAGGAACAGTTTACATCCCAAATGGTAAAGACGCTCAGCCAGGCTGCATGGAAGAGTGTTATATAAATTAGAGAATTCTAATAGATGCCGTGAATGTGTTTCCTGCCGCCCATGACACCGACGGACTAACATGATTTCTTCTGATCACGAGCTTGATGACGGCTTCAATTCATCCGATCAGGATTTGCAGTCTGTTTCTTCGATTACCGGTGAGTGGACGATTGCGACACAGCGGGGCAGGGCGACCTATTCCCTCATGCCACCCGGGCTGCACACCTTCGAGGCGAGTGAACACGTTGTCTTTGTCGGTCTCGAGGCCGCACCCGTGTGTGCCACACTTGGAGGGGGCAAGGCCGAGCGCTATGACGCGCCGGCAGGAAGCATCATTGTCAAGCCGGCACATCTTGAAGCGCGGCTGCGTCTATCACAGGCGCGGGAGAGCGCCACTATCGTCTACCCGGACGACAGTCTCAAAGAACTGGCCAGGCAGCAATTTGGCCCAGTGGAAACGGAGCTGACGCCTCCGCCCCTGGGCACACGGGACGACAATGCGTTGCGTGTCGCCCAACTGCTCAAGACGGAGCTCACGAAGAAGGAGGGCGCAAACCGCTTCCACGTCGAGCAGCTGATCGCGATCCTGGGCATTCACGTGCTTCACGCATATGCCATACGAACCAGCGGGCCGGAGCAGTTCAAGGGCGGTCTTTCCAGGCAGTCCGCGCAGAAACTGCAGGAGTTCCTGCGAATCAACCTCGCCCGCAAGATATCTGTCGGCGAGCTAGCCGCACTTGCAAAGCTTTCACCGAAGCATTTCACCCAAGCGTTTAGCCGAAGCTTTGGGATGACGCCGCATCGCTACCTTTTGGACCTCCGGCTCGACCACGCCACGCGTCTGTTATCGAACCGAGACATGACCATTGCGGAGGTTGCCTATCTAAGCGGGTTTTCAAGCCAGAGTCATTTGACAGCTGCGATGAGGAAGTTCCGGGGCGCGACCCCGACCCGCTTTCGATCCTCAATCTAGCGTGCGATTTCGGGCATCAGTTAAGGCAATATTAGCGTTACGAAATAATGAGTTGTGATATTCCAGTAACACTCCGGTAGAAGTGTCTAATCAAAACAAAGCGCGTCGGACGTTTTTGTCAAACGTCGTACCTTTTTGAAATACGTCCGGATGTTTCCATGCCCATGTTGGCGCCAGTGTCCTGATTCCTTGGGATGCATTGCATTAAGACTTTCTAATGTAGGGGGATACATGGCTGGGTTGGCCTGCGGCGGGACCATCCATGACCAGAAGGACGGCGGCGACAGTGCCGGCGACCCGAGGCTGAAAGCCGGCCACCTTCATCCTAGGCGCGCATCCTCTCAAGCGCTACCGGGTCCCAAGGGACGGGCGGCGAGGCAAGCAGATAGGCCTATCTTCTCCCAGCTACTGCGCGGTGGCCGGATGACCAAGTGGAAGGGCGAAGCGGCGAGCTACGCCGCTCATATGGCGCAGCCGGCCTCCGCGGCGGCGCGGGCGTTGGCCGCCCCGCTCCTGCCAGCGGTCCTGCTGATGACGCTGGCCACGGGGCCGGCCGCCACCGCCGACAGAAACTGGGATCCCAACGGCACGGCGGCCGGAACTGGCGGCACTGGGACCTGGGACGTGAGCTCCAATCGGTGGAGTCCCAACAGCGACGGCGTCAGTGGTCCTTATACGCCGTGGAGCAACGCCGCTCTCGACAATGCCATCTTCGGCGGCGCCAGCGGAACAATCGCCACAGTGACGCTGGGCGCGCCGATCACCGCGAACAGCCTGACCATCAACACCAACACGACCTATACGGTCACGGGCAGCACGCTGACACTCGCCGGTGCCACCCCGACGATCACCACCAACGGTGTCGCAACCATCAGTTCGATTCTGGCCGGCACTGCGGGACTGACCAAGGCGGGAGCGGGTACCCTGACCCTCACCGGCGCCAATACCTTCGGCGGCGGTATCAATGTGACCGCGGGTAGGTTGAACGTCAGTGGCGATTCGGCGCTCGGCGCCGCCAGCAATGGCATCACCTTGTCGGCGGGCACGATTTTGCAAAGCACTGGCGCGCTCGCCGCTAGCCGCGTTGTTACGCTGCTCTCCGGCACCGCCGCCATTGGAGGAGGTGTCGGCTCTGCGCACATCACCGGCGCCGGCGGCTTTTCCCTGGTCGCACAGACGGTGCTGAGCGATGATACCAATGATTTCACCGGGGCGGTCGCTACCGACAGCTTCAACCTGTACTTCACATCGATCGGCAACCTGGGCGAGGCAAGCGCGCTCGGCGCGGCAACCACGGTGGCCAACGGAACGGTCTTCGTCCGCAATGCCTCCGCCGTCTATACCGGCAGCGGCGATACTTCGAACCGCAGCTGGAACATGGCGCCTAGCACCGGCTCCTCCGCCCTGACAAATCAGGGAACCGGCACGCTGACCGTAACCGGAGACATGACAGCGGGCGGCGGGTTTGCAGCATCTGTCATTCTGAACGCGCAGACGGCGGACCTTGGAGTGCTGGGCGTCATCAGCAGCAACCTTGCAACCCGGCCCTTCATATTCATGGGCGGCGGGACAAACCGCACTATCACATTGGGTGGAGCCAACACCTTTGGTGGTGCCGTCACGATCCAGACCGTTACCGTGAAGGCCAGTTCACTGGCGAACCAGGGGGCCGCCAGCTCGCTGGGTTCAGGCTCAATCATCAACCTCAACACCGGCGTATTGTCCTATACCGGCGCGGGGGCCAGCACCGACCGCATACTGTCGCTCAACGGCGCCAGCGCGATCCTCAATGATGGCACCGGCTCGCTGGCGCTGAGCGGCGCGGCCTCGTTCAATCCAGCCAATCCGGGCGACACCTTCACGCTTGGCGGCAGCTTCGCCGGCGGCAACACCTTTTCGGGCGCGATTTCCGGCAACGGCAATCTGGTCATGAACGGCGCGGCGGGAAACAGCTGGCTGCTCAGCGGCGCCAACACATATGTCGGGTCGACTACCGTCACCAGCGGAACCCTGCGGGCCGGCAGCGCCAACGCGTTCGGCGCGCCCAACGCGGTGGTCGTCAATGGCGGCACGCTGGACCTCAATGGCTTTGATACCACGGCCACGTCGCTCGCCGGCGCGGGCGGCAGCGTGACTCTCAACGGCGCCGATCTGACGATCAACGGCGCCGCCAGCACCAGCTATGCCGGCGTTATCGCCGACGGCGCCACCAGCGGCGGCGGCCTCATCAAGCGCGGCACCGGCACGCTCACGCTGAGCGGGGCAAACACCTATACCGGCGACACCACGGTCAATGGCGGCACCCTGGCGCTGAACTTCGCCGCGCCAGGAGCGCCGACCAGCAACATCATCTCAGGCTCGTCCGGCCTCAACCTGGCCGGCGGCGTGGTCACACTGACCGGCGCAGCGGGCGTGGCAAACAGCCAGACTTTCGACGGTCTGAACGTCAGCGCGGGCAACAACCAGATCGTCGCGACAGCCGGTGTGGGCGGCAGCATGACGCTCAACCTCGGCGCGATCACGCACACCGGCGGCCTGCTCGATTTCAAGCTGCCGACGAGCGGCAGCATCACCACGACCAATGGCGATGGCGCGCTCAGCTGGGCAACCGTCAACGGCACCGACTACGCGCAGGTCAGCGGCGGAGCCATCAACGCCTTCACCGCCTATGCAAACAAGGACAATGCCAGCACCTGGCTGACCGGCGACGTGGTCAGTGACGCGGGCGGGGCGGCCAACACCCCGTTCGCCAACACCGTTGCGGGCAACGTCCAGCTCGGCGGCATCAAATACACCGCCGCGGCCAACTCCATAGTCACCGTCGGCGCCAGCAACACGCTCGGCGTGGACGGCACGATCATTGTCGCCTCCAGCGTCAACAATGCCAGTCAGACCATCACCGGCGGCTCGATCACCGGCGCGACCGGCGGCGGTACGCTGGGCGTGCTCGAAAACAGCACGGGCACCGGTACCTTCACGATCGCGTCGACGATCGTCGACAATGGCGGCGCAACCAGCTTCGCCAAGGGCGGCGCCGGCAAGGTCGCGCTGACCGGCGCGAACAGCTACACCGGGGGCACGACGCTGAGCGGCGGCACGTTGGCCATCGACAGCGTCGCCAATGGCGGCTCTGCGAGCAGCATTGGCGCTTCGGGCGCGGCTTCGGCGAACCTGGTGCTCGAAAGCGGTACGCTGGAATATACCGGCGTCGGTGCGGGCACGACCGACCGCGGCTTTACCCTGGTCAATGGTGGTGCACCGCGGACGATCCAGGTCGACAGCGGCAATCTGAGCTTCGGCGGCGTGGTCGTCGGTTCGGACGATGCCGGATTCAACAAGACCGGCGCCGGCCTGCTGACACTTGGCAATGCCGCCAACACCTATACCGGCATCACGACGATCTCCGCCGGTACGCTGTCGGTCAACACGCTGGCCGATGGCGGTGTGGCGAGCGGTATCGGCGCATCGTCCTCGGATGCCGAGAACCTCGTGATCCAGACCGGCGGAACGCTGCAATATACCGGGGCGACCGCCAGCACCGATCGCGGCTTCACGCTCAACGGAGGCGCGGGTGGCTCGCTCGATGTCACCAATGCGGCAACGACGCTCACCGTCAGCGGCACGGTGGTTGGCGCCGTGCCGTTTCACAAAGCCGGCGCCGGCACTCTGGTTTTTTCGGGCACCAACAGCAACAACGGTCCGACATTCATTGACGGCGGCACGTTGCGCGCCGGATCGACCCAGGCCTTTGGTGGTCCCAATGCCATGAATTTGGCGGATGTCGCCGGCGTCACGCTCGACCTGAACGGTTTCAACAACAAGGTCGGCGGGTTGTCGGGAGGCGGCGCGAATGGCGGTACCGTTCGCCTCGGCGGAGCGACCCTGACGGTCGGCGGCACGACCGTCAGCTTCAGCGGCGCCATCACCGGGGCCGGCGGCCTCACCAAGGACAATAGCAGCACCCAGACGTTTGTCGGCTGCAACAACACCTATACCGGCGCGACGAACATCATCGGCGGTACGCTCAGCGTGGATTGCCTTGCCAATGGCGGCCAGGCAAGCGGCATCGGCGCTTCGACCAGCGCCTCCGCCAACCTTGGCCTGAATGGCGGCGTCCTTGCCTATACCGGCGGCAGCATCAGCATCGACCGCGGCATCACACTTGCCACTACCGGTGGGGCCATCAACGTGGTGAATGCCGCCACCGTGCTCGGCGTGAGCGGCCCGATCGTCGGTGCCGGCGCCTTCCGGAAGGACGGCGCAGGCACGCTCGTCCTGTCCGGTAACAACACCTATACCGGCATCACGACAGTCACAGGTGGCATCCTGCGCGCCGGCTCCAGCAGCGCCATCGGAGCGGGTGGATTCGGCCTGAACAACACCGCCGGTGTCGCACTCGATCTCAACAATTTCAGCACCTCCATCTCCTATCTGAATGGCGGTGGCGCCATAGGCGGCAATGTCACGCTTGGCACGGCGACGCTGACGATCGCCTCGAACGTCAGCGCGGCCGGTTTTGCCGGCGCGATCAGCGGCAGCGGCGGGATCATCAAGGGCGGAACCGTCACCCAGGCGCTCAGCGGCTGCGCGAGCTCCTATACCGGCAGCACCACTGTCAGAGGCGGCGTGCTGCAGGTCTCGTGCCTGGCCAATGGCGGCGTCAACAGCGCGATCGGCGCATCGAGCAGTGCTGCGGCCAACCTCGTCCTCACCGGCGGCACCCTGCAATATGTCGGCACGGGCGACAGCACCGATCGCCTGTTCACGCTCGGCGCCTCGGCCGGCAGCCGGCTCGAATCCTCCGGCACCGGCGCGATCGCCTTCACCAATACCGGAGCGATCGCATTCTCGGCTCTCGGCACGAGCCAGACGCTGGCGCTCGGCGGCACCAACACCGGCAACAACAGCCTTGCCGCACAGATCACCAACAACGGCGCCGGCGTGACCTCGCTGACCAAGGACGGCGCCGGCACCTGGATCCTCAACAATCAAAACAGCAGCTACGCCGGCATCACCACGATCAATGGCGGTGTGCTCGGCGTCAGCAAGCTGGCGAATGGCGGCCAGGCAAGCAGCATCGGCGCCTCGTCCAACGCGGCGGCCAATCTGGTGATCGGCAACGGCTCGACGTTGCGCTACACCGGTAGCGGCGACACGACTGACCGGCTGTTCACGCTCTCGGCCGGCACCAGCTTCATCGAATCCTCAGGCACGGGCGCCGTCGTCTTCAGCAACACGGCCGCGGTTACCTATTCCGGCAGCGGCCCGCGCACCATCGCGCTCGGCGGCACCAATACCGCGCTCAACATCATGGGCGGGGCGATCGCCGACGGCGCCGGCGGTGCAACCACGCTGGCCAAGAACGATGCCGGCACCTGGGCGCTCACCGGCAACAACACTTTCACCGGCAACACCGTCATCAACAACGGCAATCTGATGATCGGCAATGGCGGCACCACCGGCAACGCCGGCGCCGGCAACGTGATCGTCAATGCTGCCACCTCAACCTTGTCGTTCAACCGCAGCGACACGTTCAATTTCACCGGCCTTCTCAGCGGCCCAGGCACGATCGCGCAAATCGGGACGGGCGCGACCGTGCTGACGCAAGCCGGCAACGATATCGGCGCCACGCGCATTGACGCGGGTGTCCTGCAGGTCAACGGCGGCCTCACCACACCGACGATCGCCTTGAACGGTACCGGCACGCTCACCGTCAACGGCACGGTCGGAGCCGCCGCCGGTGGCTTCTCAACTCTTGCCGGCGATGGCGGCGCAAGCACCATCACCATCGCGGCGGGCGGCACGTTGCGCGGCAATGGCAATCTTGGCGCCGGCAACGACACGGTCAACGTAAGCGGCACGCTCAACACAGGCGCCGCACAGCTCAATCTCGGCGCCGGCAACGACACGCTGGTGCTCAATGACACCGCCGTCATCAGTGGCGCGGGCGTTGACGCGGGTACCGGTGGCGAGACTGGCGTCGGAGACACACTGCAAGTGGTCGCCGCCGCGGGACGCACGCTGGACGCCGCCAATGTCAGCAATTTCGAGAGCCTCTCCAAGCAAGGCGCCGGCGCGCTGACGCTGACCGGGAACCACGGCTACAGTGCCGGCACGACTATACAGTCCGGGACGCTGCAAATCGGCAACGGCGCGACGGCCGGGGCGCTCGCGACGCCAGCCGTTACGAACAACGGCGTGCTCGCCTTCAACCTCAACAGCGATTACATCTTTGCCGGCGCGATCTCGGGCAGCGGCACGGTCAACAAGCTCGGCAGCGGCGTTACGACGCTCACTGGCACCAACAGCTATAGCGGCGCGACCAACGTCAATGCCGGCACCCTGCTCGTCAACGGCAACCAGTCGGGCGCGGCCGGGCAGATTTCGGTCGCCGGCGGCGCGACGCTTGGCGGCACAGGCATCATCGGCGGCAGCGTCACGGTCGCCGACGGCGGCACGTTGAGCGCCGGTGGAGCAGGCAGCATGCCCGGCACGCTGACCATCAACGGCAATCTCGCCCTCGGCAATTCCAACCTCAACGTCGATTTCGGCCAGGCCAATGTGCCTGGCGGCGCGCTCAACGACCTGATCAACGTCGGCGGCAATCTCACCCTCGACGGTACACTCAACATTACGAAGACATCGGGCGGCAGCTTCGGCCCCGGGATCTATCGCGTGTTCAACTATGGCGGCTCGCTGATCGACAACGGCCTCAACGTCACCGATCCGAACTATTTCGTGCAGACGTCGGTCGCCAACCAGGTCAATTTGGTCAACTCGGCGGGCCTGACGCTGAGCTACTGGGACGGCGACGCCGGTCCGCATTCCAACGGTGCCGTCAATGGCGGCAACGGCACCTGGCGTGCTGCCGGCGACCAGAACTGGACGGATTCGACCGGACTTTTCGCCGCTCCCTTTGCCAATGGCAGCTTCGCCATCTTCCAGGGTACGGCTGGGACGGTGACGGTGGACGGCACGAATGGCCCGGTTTTGGCTGCCGGCATGCAATTCGCGATCGGCGGCTACCGGGTGCAGGGCGCGGACGTAGGGCTTATTGGGCTGCAGTCGATCATCCGCGTTGGCGACGGCTCGGCGGCGAGCGCGGGCTATACGGCAACCATCGCCTCGAACCTCACGGGGGCCGGGCAACTGGTCAAAACCGACGCCGGCACGCTGGTTTTGGCAGGCACCAACACCTATACCGGCGGCACCGCGATCAATGGCGGCACCGTGCAGATCTCCTCCGACAGCAATCTCGGCGGCTTCCCCGGCGTTCTTTCGCTTGACGGCGGCACGCTGCACACTACCGCCGGTATCGCTTCCGGGCGCTTCGTGACGCTCAACGCCGGCGGCGGCACTTTCGATATCGACGGCGCGACCAACCTGGCGCTCGGCGGCACCATCGCGGGTGTTGGCGCGTTGACCAAACAAGGCGACGGCACACTCATCCTGGCAGGCACCAACACCTATCAGGGAGGCACGTTCATCAAAGGGGGCACGGTCCTGATCACGGCCGACGCCAATCTTGGCAGTGCGGCGGGCAAGGTCACTTTCGATGGTGGCACGCTGCACGTGAGCAGCCTGTCCAACGTGACTTCCGGACGCAACGCGACCCTTGAAGCGGGCGGCGGCACATTCGAGATTGACAATACGCTTGCATGGAATGGAACCATCGACGGCGCGGGCGGGCTGACAAAAACCGGCACGGGAGCGCTGTTCCTCGGTGCCGACAACACCTACACCGGCGGCACGACCATTGCGGGCGGCGTCCTGGCTTTGGGCACTGGCGGCACGACGGGTGCGGTTCTCGGCGATGTGGTCGACGACGGCACGCTCAGCTTCAATCGCTCCAACCTTTATACATTCGACGGCACGATCTCCGGCAGCGGCAGCGTTACCCAGGCCGGAACGGGGACCACCGTGCTCACGGCCGAGAATAGCTATTCCGGCTTCACCATCATCAACGGTGGCGGTGGGCTCTACATCAATGGAGACCAGACTGCCGCGAGCGGACAGACCATCGTCGCCGCGGGTACGCTTGGCGGCACGGGCGTTGTCGGCGGTGACGTCCTTGTTGACGTGGCAGGCAGACTGGCTCCTGGCGGCCTTGGCGCCACGCCCGGCACGCTCACGATCAATGGCAGTCTTGATCTGGCCTCCGGGTCGAACCTCGACTATTCGTTCGGCCAGGCGGGCGTGGTCGGCGGCGCTTACAACGATCTGACCGTCGTGCATGGCAATCTGACGCTCGATGGCACCATCAATGTCACGGAAGCCCCGGGCGGCAATTTCGGGCCGGGCATCTATCGCGTCATCAGCTATGACGGCGCGCTTGCCGACAACGGGCTGGACACAACATCGGCCAACCACGTGGTGCAGACGTCGGTCGCGGGCCAGGTCAACCTCGTCGACATCAGCGGCCAGACCCTCAATTTCTGGGATGGCGACGCCGGTCCAAAAAGCAATGACGTTGTCAACGGAGGAAACGGAACCTGGCGGGCCGCTGGAGACGACAACTGGACCGGTTCGGATGGCAACCTGAACGCGGCCTTCACCAATGGCAGCTTTGCCATCTTTGCCGGCGCAGCCGGTATGGTCAGCGTCGACAACACCAATGGCCAGGTGCAGGCCGTGGGCATGCAGTTCGCGACCGGCGGGTATGTGGTCCAGGGACAGGACATCGAATTGCTCGGGCCGCAGTCGACCATCCGGGTCGGCGACGGCACGCTGGTCGGGGCAGGCTTCAGCGGAACCATCGCATCGAACCTCACAGGTGCGACTCAACTGGTGAAGACGGATCTTGGAACGCTGGTGCTTACCGGCACCAACAGCTACACCGGCGGCACGGCCATCAAGGGCGGCACGCTGCAGGTTTCGGCGGATGCCAATCTGGGCGATACCTCTGGCGGCTTGAGCCTGGACGATGGCGCAACGCTGCAGACCACCGCGGCCTTCACCTCGGCGCGTGACGTCACTCTCAATTCGGGTGTCGGCACTTTCCAGACCGATGCGGATCTCATCCTTTCGGGCCCGCTCACCGGCGCTGGCGGTTTTAACAAGACGGGCGCCGGAGCACTCACCCTGACCGGCTCCAACAGCTATGCCGGGTCGACCATGGTCACGGCCGGCGGCCTCTATGTCGATGGCGACAACGGTGGTGCGACGGGCGCGGTCTCGGTTGCGAGCGGCGCGACCATCGGCGGCAAGGGCGCGATCGGCGGCGATATCACGGTCGCCGACGGGGCGACCCTGTCACCCGGCTCGGCCGACGACACCCCAGGCACGCTGGCGATCGCTGGGAATCTCAATCTCTCCAGCGGCTCGATCCTCAACTATTCCTTCGGCGAGGCGAACGTCGTCGGTGGGGCGCTCAATGACCTGACGACAGTGGGCGGCAACCTCGTCCTCGACGGCACGCTCAACGTCACCACGAGCGCAGGCGGAACCTTCGGGCCAGGCGTCTACCGTGTCTTCAGCTATGACGGCACTCTCACCAACAACGGCCTCGCCGTGGGCACGATCCCGTCGACGGGTTATTCGATCCAGACATCGATCGATCACCAAGTGAACCTCGTCAACACCGAAGGCCTGACCTTCAACTACTGGGATGGCGCTGCCGGCCCCAAGAACAACGGCGTGATCAATGGCGGCGACGGCGTCTGGCAGGCTTCGGCCGGCAATGACAACTGGGCCAATGAGACGGGCACCATCAATGCCCCTTACGCCGACGCTTCCTTCGCCATCTTTGCCGGCCAGGCCGGCACGGTGATGGTGGATGAAGGCTTGGGCCACGTAACTGCCTCTGGCATGCAGTTCATGACCGATGGCTATAGTGTCCAGGGCAATGCCATCGAGCTCACCGGACCATCCAGCAGCATCGTCGTCGGCGACGGTACTGCGGCGGGCGCCGGCATGACGGCCACGATCGCCTCCGTTCTTTCGGGCGACGCGCAGCTTGTCAAATCCGACCGCGGCACGCTGGTGCTGACCGGCACCAACACCTACACCGGCGGCACGGCGATCAATGGCGGCACGCTGCAGGTTGCTGCCGATGCCAATCTTGGCGACGCCGCCGGCGGGCTCAGCCTCGACGGCGGCACGCTCAGCGCGACCAACAGTTTTGCTACCTCTCGTGCGCTGAATGTGATGAGCTCCGGCACCGTCTCGACCGCCGCCGCCACGACCTTGACGCTGAACGGCGCGCTGACCGGGTCGGGTGCATTCACCAAAGCCAGCGATGGAACCCTTGTGCTGGCCTCAGGCGACTCCGCTTTCGCCGGTGCAACTGGCGTGCAGCAGGGCACCTTGGCGGCCGGTACCGTCGACGCGCTTGGCGCCGCGTCGGCATACACGGTTGCCTCAGGTGCAACGCTCGACCTCGCCGGCTTTAACCAAACCGTGGCTTCGCTCGGCAACGCAGGCTCGGTGCGGCTGGGCACCGCGCCCGGCACGACGCTGACGATCAATGGCGATTACACCGGCAATGGCGGAACCATCTTCCTCAATGCCGCGCTCGATGGCGATGCCTCGACCACCGACAAGGTCGTCATCCATGGTAGCACCTCCGGCACCGGCATTTTTGCGGTAGGTAATGTCGGCGGAGCGGGGGCGCAGACCATCGAGGGCGTCAAGATCGTCGATATCGACGGAACCTCGGCCGGCACCTTCTCGCTGGCTGGCGACTATGTCTTCCAGGGCGACCAGGCCGTGGTCAGCGGCGCCTATGCCTACCGGCTCTACAAGAACGGTGTCAGTACGCCGGCGGACGGTGACTGGTATCTGCGTTCGGCGCTGATCAATGGATCGCCGAACCCACTCTATTCGCCGGCCGTACCGATCTATGAGGCCTATGCGGGCGTCCTGCAGAGTCTCAACGAACTGGACACCCTGCAGCAGCGCCTCGGCAACCGGTCTTGGGTGGGCGCTGCTCAAGGCGCCGACGAGATCGGGTCCGTTCCGTCGCAGAACGCGATCTGGGCTCGCATCGAGGGCGCCCACACGCGGCAAAGTCCCGAGAGCGCCACGACCGTGTCGGACTACGACGTGACGACATGGAAACTGGAGACGGGGGTCGATGGTCTCCTCTACGAAGATGCCACCGGCATCCTGCTCGGCGGTGTCTCTTTCCACTATGGCACGGCTTCCTCCGACATCTCGTCGATCTATGGCGTCGGCTCGATCGACGCCAAAGGCTATGGCTTCGCCGGCACGCTGACCTGGTATGGCGACAACGGCTTCTACACCGACGGCCAGGCCCAGGTAACGTGGTATGACAGCGACCTGAAGTCCACCACCCTGGGCAGCGAGCTCGCGAAGGGCAATAATGGCTTCGGCTATGCTGTGAGCATCGAAGCCGGCCAGAAGTTCGCGCTCGGGGCCAAATGGACGCTGACGCCGCAGGCTCAGCTCTCCTATTCTTCGGTCCGCTTCGACAGCTTCACCGATCCGTTCGACGCAGCGGTGTCGCTGAGCCGCAGTGAGGCGCTGATCGGCCGTGCCGGCCTGTCGCTCGACTATGAGGACGCCTGGACCGGCGCCCAGGGCAAGGTCAGCCGCTCGCATTTCTACGGCATTGCCAATCTCTATTACGACTTCCTCGACGGCAATGACGTGGATGTCTCCGGCACCGCGCTTCACGAGCACGACCAGCCGCTGTGGGGCGGTGTCGGTCTCGGCGGATCGCTCTCCTGGGCCGACGATCGCTACACGGTCTTCGGGGAAGCCTTCGCAAAGTCGAGCCTGAAGGAATTCGGCGACAGCCGCTCCATCGGCGCGAAGCTCGGCCTCAGCGTCAAGTGGTAGTCAGCAGGTTGACGGCTGACAAAGACAATGAGCCCTGATTCGAGTGCGCCGGGCTGGACAGGAATGGATGAAGATATGACCCGTAAGAGCTGGGGTAGAAGCCTCCTCCTGGTGGCCACCGCGCTGCTCATCATGGGCTTTGCGATTTCGGCATTTGCTCAAGAGAAGACAGGCCTTCCAGGCGGTGCTACTTCGCTCCAGGAGAGCTACCAGGACTGGAACCTAACCTGTCAAAGCGGGGCACCACAAATAGCGTGCGCTGTCTCCCAGCAACAAACGCAGCAGAACGGGCAGCGGGTGATGGCTGTCGAGCTTAGGCGAAACAGCGACGGCACGCTCGCCGGCAATCTCGTTCTTCCGTTTGGCCTCCTGCTCGACGCCGGTGCCACACTGCAGATTGACGACAGCCAGCCGCTGGCGGCGCTGCGCCTCTCCACCTGCCTGCCGGCCGGCTGCATCGTGCCGCTCAGCCTCGGGGAAGAAACAGTCGCAGCTTTGCGGGCCGGTTCGGTGCTCAAGATAAAGGTCAGAAGCGCAGATCAGAAGGAGGTGGTCCTGCCCGTGTCGTTGAAAGGACTTGCACCTGCTCTGGACAGGCTTGGCGTCCTCGCTGGAGCGTGACAATTCCTGCCGGAGCGCGTTTCTTAGCGAAAAGCCGATGCTTGCCACCGGTTCAAGTAGCACTGTGCTGGGTCGTAATGCAGGGGTAGGCTAGTGACTGACAATAAAGCCGTCGGTCCGCTGCCGGTCTCAACGCGGACGTCAACGGTTCTACAATTGGCCATCGACTGGGGTTCTTGGAAGCTTTTCGAACTTTCTGCCTTGCGCCTCCGGCCGAATTGCGTGGGCTTACTCAGGACGTTGGGGCGGCTGAACTAGCTGCGGTGCAAACTTGATCGAGATGCTCATCTGGGGTTCGAGCCGGTAGACCGTATCGCCGACGTTCAGCATGGGGGCAAAAATCTTTCTCGCGGTGACTAGCCCGGCTACTTGAAACTGGAGCTTTTGTCGCGTGCGCTGAGTCGGGTTGCCAATGAAATGGCTGCTCTTGAAGATCCCCAGCCCGAGGCTGCCGGCCCGCTCCGGCCGTGCTGGCTCTTCACGTCCGAAGAGGCAGCGATGCCAACCGCCGTTGCCATGGCGGGGACGATCCAGTGCGTCGTCATCGGGCCGCTCCGGCGTCAACGCCAGTGGATCCGCCAGTCCTGATCAACGGAGGTCCGATAGGAGGGTCCCTTCTTCGATAGCGTTGAAGGGCGTGATCCGGCGACCTAAAGCGCGTTGCGTTGAAGCGGATTTATGCGACGCACTTTAGGTTCTTTTTTCTATTTGCATGTCGTCCTCTGATAACCGAGGTCAATTTTTAGGCGACATGCATTACGCGCGTCCTAGTTGTGGCCGCCGAGTGTGTTCACGGTCGCGCAGAACGCGGTGAATGGCTGCATTACCTCACCCGCGCACTCACCCTTCATCTGTGCCTGCTTTTCGGCCGGCATGGAAAAAAAGACGCGCTCAAAATCAACCCGGGGCTTCATGGTTTTCATGCTGGAGTCGGTGAAGAACGGCATCATCGTGTCCGGCTCATCCAATGCCCCGGCCAGAGCATGGCCACCAAAAATCGAAAGACTGAATGTTGCAGCGAGACAGATAGCTTTGATGTTCATAAGAAATTTCCTCTCGTGTTAAACGGTTGCCCCAACGACAATCACGTTGGAATTCACAGGGTAGCATCTTCCCGGCTACAGTATTTCCGATGGGCACGGTCTTTTCTGCCTGAACGATGCTTGTGAGGGGGCAACTCGAAGCTGGTTTGGGAACATCAAGACAGAATGACTCCGCCGCCTATGACCTGTTGAACACGCAGCATCAACTTCCTTAAGCATGGATTTCGAACAACGTGCCTGTTCGCTGACGCCGACATCATCCCGGTTGCCAAACCGGTCCAAAAGCTATTCGCCGATGCGAAGACGGTGGCGTTAGCACCGAGATCGAGGAAGAAACCGTTAGCGGGCTCGAAATGCAGGGAGCAAGAGACGACGGCCCGAGTGCAAGCCAACCGGAGCACGATTGAAATGGCGCGCCGATCATTCCAGATCGGAAAGATCGGGCAAGCCTTGAGACAGCATGGTCCATACGGATAGACATAAGGATTATATCTAGGTAGGGGGAGCTCGAATACATGATGTAGACTGGTGAACTCCCGTAGAGTTGAGCACCTTGCCTGCCCGAATATTCTGAGCCCGTACTCGCCGAGGGTTTATCGGATAGGGTCGGAGCAGAAACGCGGAAGTCAGGGGTCCTGTTGGTCCCGCTACCGCCGCCCAATCAAGCTTCGACGGCGATCCGTTCCCTCCAAGAAACACAGGTTTCATGAAGGGCATAGGCCAATGACTATTCAGTCGCTTCCAACTTTTCCGAGAGGGATGGCTCCCATCGGTCTCCTGGTATCGAACGCCGTGTGTGAGCCTGAACGGCGCCAATCCGCAAGTGCTGCGGCGATGGGGACATCGAGTATGTCGCCGGAGACCGCGGGCTCGACCTTCCGGATCGACGTCCCCTACATGGATATGGTGCTTTCGATCTCCGCGCAGCCCTCGGGCTGCGCTAGTGATGAGGCAGGTTTCACGAGAACTGTGGCGTCCCACGGGATGCCTTTTGATCCGGTCATCGAGCGGCTACTTTCCCAGTTCGAGCAGGCTGTTAGGCCGGAGGGAGTTGATGGGGTCCACGGAGACGCCATCCTCCACGCCATCCTAGCCCGCTGGCTCTGGCTGCGATCGCCGTCCGAGGTCCAGCAGGAGGCCAACCACGGCGCACTGCAGAAATGGAGGCTGAAGCGGGTGATGGCTTACGTTGACGAGCATATCGGTGAAGCCATTTCGCTGGCGGATCTCGCTCGGGCGGCAGGCCTCAGCCGGATGTATTTCGCCGCGCGATTCAGGATGGCGACCAGTCTTCGTCCTCACGAATACATCCTGCGCCGCAGAATCGAGCGGGCCAAGGACATGCTGATCAAAACCAATGACAGCCTCGTTGATATCGCGTTCAACGTCGGCTTCCAGACTCAGGCACATTTCACCACGGTCTTCAAGCGCTTTGCCGGCATCACTCCCGGCCGCTGGCGCCAGTCCAACCGCCTCCAAGCATGAAGCTTTCGGCCCCCGCCGTCGCATGGCAATGACCTCGCCGCGCCCTGCCTGCGCGATATATTTTCCTCGGAGTTGAGACTGCAAAAGGCCTCCCAGCCATTGCGATTGTGGTAGCGAGACGCCGATACCGGAGTGTGGAAGTCTGGGCCGGTATATGGTGTAAGTCGAGTTTACGTCTGCCGTAGTGCACTTCGCTTCCCGGGGGCATCCCTCTCAGCACTCGCGTTCGGGGCGGTAACGCAACCTCTTGGCCCGCTCAGGCAAAGGTCCGGCATCAAAAGACCTTCATTCCATCGCGAAGTTCTGCGAGCGCTTACAAAACTGTCTTACGACGATTTTCATTCAACGTATTGCATTTCCGCTCAGAAGGCGACTGAACGCTAGCGCGATTCCCCGAAGCGGAGATGTCTGCTCCGGCAACACCGGCACGGCATTTCCCAGGACGTGAACGCTTCCGCGCAGGACCGCTGCTGGCCAGCCAAAGCCGTCCGGAACGTTGCCATCGGCGATGAAGGGGTAAGGGGCAAATAGCAGTGCGACAAGCAGCCGCTTCACCGAAAAATCATCGCTGAGGGTCGGCAAAGCCATTATGGCGCACCGCCAGATTTCGCCATCGAGTGCCCAGGTCGCCCTGCTGATTGCTGGCACCCTCGTTGCTGCGGCGCGGACGCAGACGCGACGGAGATGGCTGCGGCTCGGCTGGGGGAAAGCCGACAACCGATCTGCGAGATGCGCGCCACCGCAAACTATGTCCAAGGCGGCGCCCCATTTCGAAAAAACGAAATCGGCACCGTGCTCGACCACCAAAACCTCGGCTAGATACGGTTCAAGCACACCAAACTCGTTGGGAAGGAGACTGCTCTCCGTTCGTCCGGCGACCTGCCCGAACCTAGCGACCCAAGCCTCCACGATGCAGCGGGCAGCAACCTTGAGGTCGCGGTCTTCTAGCCGGACGAAGGGCGCTTGGTGCCGATCTGCACGATACTGATCCAGGTGGGTCATTTGTCGCTCCGACTTCAGAGGTAGCGTCTCATTCTCAGTAGATCGTGAGAGCCGGAATGTATTACAGTTGAAACCGCTGATTTTCAGAAGGAACGGTTTGCCGCACACATTCTCCGTTCATGCGGTCCGATAGGACGCAGAAATTTCGGAAGCACCGCGAGCCGGAACCGGAATTGGCTATCATGTATCAAACCGCCGTCGAAAAAGTGGGGACGGCCTTTTCGAGGTGTGACACCCGCGGCGACTGAAAGCAGGCGCGACGAGCAGCCTGCGGCACGGGGCCTGCTGGACGGGCCTTGGCTGGCGATCCCGGAGGTAGACCAGCCGGAGCGGGTATCCGCCCGCGGAAAATGCGAATGCTAGGGCCATCCTGCATGGAGAAGGAAATCGGCGCATCTGGCGATGTCGTCGACGTTCAGCGCACTACGGCAACCGTCAGGCTCTACCGGCGGAGATCATCGGTATCACCGATGAGATGGTAGGTGGACAAACGGTCGATCCCGCCGCTCTCGGTGCGCTTGTCGATCTGGCCAATCTCGTCAATTCGCCACAGTGCGGGTTTCGACAGGCGTCTATCGCAATCTTTATCCCGAAACCATGCGTGTGCCCGGTAACCGAAGTCGCTCGCCGGATCACGGGGTTTGAAGGGACCAGACCTGTTCCATGATTGAAATCGCGCGGACGACGATTGCCACGCCGTTTCCATGAATGGTGTCGCGAGATCAATGTCGCTTATACCGACAGATTCCGGTTTTTCGATCCGCTCGAAGCCTTCGGTGAGTATCCCGAAAGAGGCGCCCAGGACATCGATCGAGTTCTCGCTCGTCGTTACGGAGTCTTGCGGGGGGAACCACGGGATCTCCAGTCGGAGGAGGAGCTCTTGCCGGGGAGGGGGAGCGACAAGGCCTGGGCTTCCGACGTGGACCGCGTTGATGTCCTGGGCTGGTGCGATATTTACCTGGAAGGAGCAGTAGCGTCTTTTGAGAACGCGGCAGCAATTTCCATATCGCCGGGCGGAAGGATATCTGGCCAGCGGCCGAGGTTCCTCAGTTCCTCGCCGTGCAAGGCGAAGTGAGCCACGGGGGGACGTCAAAGCTGGAATGCGTCGCCACCGGGAATCCTGTGCGCGCAGGTGACTCTGCATCCTCCACCTCCTGAAGAGAGCAATTGCGTTCAGGACGGAATACGATCGCAGATATTGGCACCCGAAGGCGGGCGGCAGCGCCGGCGCCATGTTCCGCGCGCCCTTTGCAGAAGCCGCGAGGTTCCTATGCGTCCTAGCTTTTCCGGTTCCGGGCCTGCGCTAGGCGGTTGCGACCTGAGCCGGTGCGGGCCTATTCGCTGTGGATGCAACGGCCACGGCCTTGTCGGCGCCAGTAGATGATGACCGCGGCATCGACTGCAACCATCACCAATGTGCCGATGCCTGTGCGAAAGCGGAGTGGTGTGGTGCTTGGAAGACATGACCACATTCACGCCAGTCTTGACGCTTGTGTGGCGTCTCTCGCGACGAAGACAAGTAAAAAGACGATTGCAGCAGGAATAACAACGCCGCCCAACCCTATCATTTGAAAGACGATGGCGCCCACGGCCACACCGATGAAGAAACCCGCAATGATCATGAAAGTCGGCAGCAGATTCAGTGAAAGGGAGCGGTTCAAAATGCTATCCGCCAGGTCTATGGACAATTGGGTTGTGTTAGTTGTCATTACGTTGGTCGACCCGTAGCCGGTCAGCAACAACCGTGCCGTGGCGCTCTGCACACCCATGGCCGCGAGCCCGAACAGAGCAACCTCCGCATTCAGTCCATCCGATGCCCGGAACAGCCAAGTCGCTGCAAGTACAGTTAGTAGCACCGCCTCGACACCTAGCATGACCGTTAGGGCTAAACGATCAGTGCGGGCGACCAAGCGTACGACAAAAGTTGCGAGCATGCCGGAAACGAGGAACACTGGTATCGCGAGTACTTTTAGCCCGTACTTGTCATTGGGGTTCAAGAGTTCAGAGCCTGCAACAACAAAGCTCCCCGTCGCCTGCGCAACAAAAAATCCCTGGAAAGCTAGGAAACTGCAGGCATCCACAAAACCTGCCACGAACGCCAGGGTGGCCGGTAAGATCGGCTTCGGGATCAAGGTTGGTTTGGTCGGTTCACGAACGATGGAGCTATGCATCTGAGAGCGGCCCTTCGGTGGTTCTACCATCGCGGTATCAAGGACAGCCTACACACGGGGCGGCAAGATAAGAATCCTCCCCATGTATATTGTTTAGACCAATGATTATTATCTCTGGTATGCGCAAGTACGATGGCGTTGATTGATGGTACAGATGGTTTCGAAGGGATAATGTCAGCTGCATGATACGAACATTGTGCGCAAATCCCTAAAAGGCGAGGCTAAATACGCGTGCTTGTGGCTGTTATGTTGCGCCTCGGCCTAAGCCTGGGTCTTTGTATTTGAAGAGCCAGCGAAAGGTGCGCATCAGGGGTTGTCAGACCGCTCGGTGGCGTCGCCGCCCCCGAGGGCTTGGGGCTTGCTACCCGAAGTCCTGTAGCAGTTCGATGCTGGCGGTGGCGAGACATACCGAAGCTAAATGAACAACGAGAGTCTTGATGGCTCACATAGAATCGGCCTTGCGGTCGCGGTAGTGCGCGAAGCTCAGCTAACGAGTTCATTCCGGGAGGGCGTGTGTTCCAGCAGTCGAAGCCCCTTCATTCACTTTCGGGGAGGGCCTGCGTGACGTAGCGGTTGCCACTGTGATGGCGGGTCTTACCCCGGAACACCCAATAGGCATGGGCTTGATAGGCCAGGACGATCGGGATGACGATCATGAGCCCGGTACCGGCGAAAGCTAGCGTCTGAGGATCGGCGGCGCCGTTCCAGATGGTGATTTGTCGCGGCACGACATAGGGCCACAAGCTGACGACGAGGCCGCCGAAACCGAGCAGGAAGATGACCAGCGCCAGCAGGAAGACCTCGGCTTCGCGGCCGATCCAGATGCGGCGCCAGATGGTCAGCAGCGCGGCGACCGTGAGCGACGGCACGGGTGCGAGGAAAGCGATGTTCGGCCAGGCGAACCAACGCGCGGCGACCTCCGGAACACTCCAAGCGCTCCACCCACTGACCGCGAGCATCATGCCGGAGGTGAGGATCAACGCAGAATGGGCGATCTCGCGGGCGAACACCTGCGTCGGCCCATCCGTCTTCCAGATCAGCCATCCGGCGCCGAGCAGCGCGTAACCGCCGACCAGCCCGGCTCCGCAGGCAAGGCCGAGCAGGCTGACGAAATCGAACGTGCCGCCGGCGAATATGCCGTTCTCAATCGTCACCCCGTTGATCAGGCTGCCGAGGATAAGCCCCTGACAGAGCGTTGCGAGCAGCGATCCACCGGCGAAGGCGATGTCCCAGATCCAGCGGAATTCGCCTGCTTGCAGACGGAATTCGAAGGCGATGCCCCGGAAGATCAAGGCGAACAACATGAACATTACCGGCAAATAGAAGGCGGGCAGCAGAACGTAGTAGCCGGCGGGAAAGGCGGTAAGCAGCAGCGTGCCGCCCATGACCAACCAAGTCTCGTTGGAGTCCCACACGGGTTCGATGCTGGCCATCATCAGGTCGCGATCCTCGTTGCGCGGCGCAAGCAGGAACAGCATGCCGACGCCGAGATCAAAGCCGTCGGCCAGCACGTAGATGGTGACGCAGAACGCCGCGAGTGCTGCGAACAGCACAGGAAGATCGGCTGCGAAGAATGCGGACATGGCTTACTCTCCTGATGCGAGGCGGGTTTTGTCGGCGAGCGCGACAGCCGGAGCCGACCCGACGATCGCCGGGCTGCCCCGGTCGAGGCCCGGACGGACAAGGCGCGGATCGCTAGCGCTGGTATCGCGCGGCCCGCGGATGGCGATGCGTCCGGCGAACCAGAGGAAAGCCAGCAGAAGAACCATGTAGACAACGACGAAGATGGCAAGCGTCGTTGCCACCGCGCCGGCCGCGACCGGCGCAACCGCGTCGATGGTGCGCAACTGGCCATAGATGACCCAAGGCTGGCGGCCTGCCTCGGTGGTCGTCCAGCCGGCGAGCACCGCGATGAAGCCGAGCGGCGTCGTCGCCATGGTGATCAGTTGGAACCAGCGTGTGTCGTAGAGGCGATGGCTCCAGCGCAGCGCCACGCCGGTGACGGCGGTGGCGAGAAGGATCAGCCCGATGCCGACCATGATGCGGAAGGCGAAGAAGACGATCGGCACATAGGGCTGGTCCTCGCGCGGCACCGCCTTCAGGCCCTCGACCTCGCCGTCCCAGGAATGGGTGAGATAGAGGCTGGCAAGATGCGGGATGTCGATCGCGTAGAGATTGCGCTGCTCCTCCATGCTGGGCCAGGCAATCACGGTCATCGCGGGTCCCTTGGTGGTGTCCCACAGCCCTTCCATCGCGGCGAGTTTTATCGGCTGATAGGCAAGCGTGTTGCGTCCGTGCAGGTCGCCCAGCAGGATCTGCGTCGGGGTGAGCACCAGCGCCATCCACATGGCCAGCGAGAAAGCGAGGCGGCTGGCCTCCACATGCTGCCTGCGCCAAAGATGGAAGGCAGAGACGCCGGCCACGACGAAGGAGCCGGTAATGAAACTGGCGCAGACCATGTGGGCGAGCCGGTAGGGGAAGGAAGGATTGAAGATGACCTGCCACCAGTCGACGACATGAAAAATGCCGTTGGCGTCGGCCACCGCGCCCTGCGGCGTCTGCATCCAACTGTTGGCGGCGAGGATCCAGGTGGCCGACGTCAGCGTGCCGCCCGCCACCATGCAGCAGGCGAAGAAATGCAGTCCCCTGCTGACCCGGTTCTGGCCGAACAGCACGATGCCGATGAAGCCGGCCTCGAGGAAGAAGGCGGTCAGCGCCTCGTACATGAAGAGCGGGCCGAGGACGTTGGAGACCGAGCGCGAGAAGCCCGCCCAGTTGGTGCCGATCTCGTAGCTCAGCACGAGGCCAGTGATGACGCCCATGCCGAAGGCCAGCGCGAAGATGGAAATCCAGAAGCGCATGAGATCGCGATAGACCTCGCGTCCGGTGCGCCACCAAAGGCCGCTCAGTAGCGCGACGAAGCAGGCGAGCCCGATCGTGACCGTCGGCCACAGGATGTGGAAGCCCATTGTGAAGGCGAACTGGAGTCGGGCAAGGATGACGGCATCCATGGTCAAGCCACCTCAACCTGGACCTGCGCCCGCACGATGCGGATCGGAATGCCCTTGTAGGAGGGTGTGAAACTCATTGGATCGTGGGCGTGAAGCGGCACCAGCGGATTGGTCTCTGGGTAATAGGCCGCGCAGCCGCCGGCCGGGAATGCATGGGCGACCAGCTTGAAATTGCGAACCACTCGCTCCACGCCGTCGTCTGAAACGGTGACTAGGTCGACGCGGTCGCCCGGCTTGAAGCCGCGCTTCTCGATTTCCTCGACGCTTATGAACAGCACGTCGCGTTGGCCGAACACGCCGCGATAGCGGTCTGAGAGTGAATAGAGCGTGGTATTGTACTGGTCATGGCTGCGCACGCTGGTGAGCCACAAAACGTCCGCATCGGATGCGTTATCCTCGCCGAGCCCATCGAACGGCATGAAGTTCGCCTTGCCGGTAGCCGTATTCCAAATACGCTCGCGCGCCGTCGAGGGGAGGTGGAAGCCGCCGGGTACGCGGATGCGAGCGTTGTAGCCCTCGAAAATCGGAAAGACGTCTTCGATGGCGTCGCGTATCAGGTCGTAGTCGGCGACGAAGATCTCCCAGTCCACAACTGAGCGCATCCCGAGGGTGGCGCGGGCCATGCCTGCAACGATCGCGGGCTCGCTCTTCAGGTGCTCGGAGGCAGGTTCGTTCATGCCGGTCGACGCGTGCACCATCGACATAGAGTCCTCGACGGTGATGGATTGCGGGCCTGCCGCCTGCAGGTCAACCTCCGTGCGGCCTAGGCAGGGCAGGATGAGCGCGTCGCGGCCATGGATGATGTGGCTGCGGTTAAGCTTGGTCGAGACGTGAACAGTGAGATCGAGACGGCGAAACGCCTCCTGCGTGACCTGCCAGTCTGGGATGGCAGCGACGATGTTGCCACCCATGCCGATGAAGACGCGCGCTTTTCCCTCGACCATGGCCTCCAGCGCGGTGACGACATTGTGTCCATGCTCAGCAGAGGGCTCGAAGCCAAAACGCTGTCCCAGCCGGCCGAGGAATTCAGGGGTCGGAATTTCGGTTATGCCGACGGTACGGTCGCCTTGGACGTTGGAATGGCCGCGCACCGGGCACAAGCCGGCGCCTTCCTTTCCGATATTTCCCTTGAGCAGGCAAAGATTGGCAAGCTGCTGGACGCTTTTCGCGCCGTGCCGGTGCTGGGTGATGCCCATGCCATAGACGACGATCGCCCTCTTCGCCTTCATATAGACATGGGCGGCTTCCTCGATCGCCGAGCGCGTGAGGCCCGATCGCCGCTCGATGTCTTCCCAGCATGTGGCCTTGAGGTCGGCGACGAGCGCCTCGATGCCGACGGTGTGGCCGCGGATAAAATCCCAGTCAAGGGCCTCGATCTGGTGTTCGGCGCGCAGCCGCTCATCCTCCTCGACTAGCACCTTCATCAAGCCCTTGAGCACTGCGATGTCGCCGCCGACCTTGACTTGGTGCAGGCGCGAGCTGATCGGGGTGGACGTCAGCGTCGTCATCTCGATCGGGCTCTGCGGCGCCTGAAAGCGCTCCAGCGCCCGCTCGCGGAACGGATTGAACGAAATAATGGTTGCGCCGCGTCGCGAGGCACTGCGCAGGCTGGTCATCATGCGCGGGCTGTTGGTGCCGGGGTTCTGGCCGAAGATGAAGATGCAGTCAGTCTTGTCGAAATCGTCCAGCAGCACCGTGCCCTTGCCGACGCCGAGCGACTGCGGCAAGCCGACGCTGGTAGCCTCGTGGCACATGTTGGAACAGTCGGGGAAGTTGTTGGTGCCGTATTCGCGCACAAAGAGCTGGTAGAGGAAGGCGGCCTCGTTGGAGGTGCGACCGGAGGTGTAGAACTCCGCCATATTCGGATTGGGAAGGGCGCCCAGATGCCGACCGATCATGGCGAAGGCGTCGTCCCAGTTCACCGACAAGTAGCGATCGCTGGCTTGGTCGTAGGCCATCGGATGAGTAAGCCGCCCGACCATTTCGAGTTCGTAGTCGCTCCATGTCGAAAGCTCGGTGACGGTGTGAGCTGCGAAGAACTCCGGCGTGCAGCGCTTCGCCGTCACCTCCCAGGCGACTGCCTTGCCGCCGTTCTCGCAGAATTCGAAGGGCGAGGTGTGTTTGGGATCTGGCCAAGCGCAGCCCGGGCAATCGAAGCCAAGCGGCTGGTTCATGCGCAGCAGCGTTGTCGCGCCCTTGATCGCAATATCCTGCTCGACCAGGTGCTCGCCGAGCGCCTTCAGCGCACCCCAGCCGCCGGCGGCCTCGTCATAACGCTCAATACGCTTCTTGCCACTCATTTCTATGCCCCTGTGTGGATTCAGCTACCGGCCGACCCCCTGTCAGCGAAGCCCCGCCAGTCGTCGAACCGCCCGCGACATCTTCCGATCCGCGCGAGCGGCACGCCGAAGCGGCTCTGCTGGCCTATCAGTGGGTAGCGCGAAAACGGTCGCCAACCCTCGACCACGCGTCAGATCAGAAGCCGAAACCGCTGAGACCAGGATGGTCGTCGGGGCGACGACCCAAAGGCCAATGCAACTTGCGTTCGGACTCCGCGATTGGATGTTCGTTAATGCTGGCGATCCGGCGGCGCATCAGCCCTTCCGTATCGAACTCCCAATTTTCGTTGCCGTAGGCCCTGAACCATTGGCCGCTGTCATCATGGTATTCATAGGCGAAGCGGACAGCGATCCGGTTTCCCGCAAACGTCCAAAGTTCCTTTACCAGCCGGTAATCGAGTTCTTTGTTCCATTTGCGGGTGAGAAAAGCCTCGATGGCTTCCCGGCCTGTCACGAACTCGGCGCGATTACGCCAGGCACTGTCAACCGTATAGGCGAGCGCGACACGGCCGGGGTCACGCGTGTTCCAGCCGTCTTCGGCTGAGCGCACTTTTTCTATGGCGGTTTGTTCCGTGAAGGGTGGAAGCGGTGGGCGGGACATGGCATTTTCCTGTGAGAGAGCAACGGGAAGTCGCAAGCGGCGACCGCTTGCCGCAGATCGGGGCGACGCCATTCCGCGCCGACGGTCCATGGCCTTGGGGGTCAGTCCGCCATCCGCCCGGCTTCGAAAAGGAACCAGGTACGGCGCTCGGCCTCATCAATCCAAACCTCGATCAAGCTGGTCGTCGCGACGTCGTCGTGCTCCTCGCATACTGCGTGCACGGCGCGCAGGAGACTTATGAAGGTGCGGTTGTCTTGGGCAAGCTCGGCCAGCATGTCGTGTGGCGTCACATAGGCCGCGTCATTGTCGGAGATTCGCTGCTCCTTCGCGATCTGTCCGATAGAGCGGAGCGTGGTGCCGCCGATCTTGCGACAGCGCTCAGCGATGTCATCGGTGATAGCGAAGATTTGCTCGCCTTGTTCGTCGAGTAACACATGGTAATCACGGAAGTGCGGCCCTGACATGTGCCAGTGGAAATTCTTCGTCTTGAGGTAAAGCGCGAAGGTATCGGCTAGCAACCCGGTGAGAGCGGCAGAGATATCTGTCACGGCATTCTCGCCGAGATCGGAAGGGGTACGGAGCGGTGCGGCGCGAAGGCGGAGGGCGTTGGTGGTCATGGGGATGATCCTTGGTCAGCGAGCTCAATGCGTGCTCAATTGCGCCAACCTAGGCCCCGAAAAGCCGTCTGGTCTTCTGCAAATGCCGGGTTTTCTTTCTGAATGCCCGGAAAGGACGGGCTCTTCATCGGCCAGCGAGGGGCGTCGCGGCGGTCAGCGCCCGGACGCCGCCAGCCCTGCAGTTTCATTTCGCTGGGCCACGAGACAAGGTTGTGTGCTGTGAGTTCTGCAAATTCGCTGAGAAAGGGCGGTCATGGCAGGCTGGTGATATTCAACGTCACCGAGTTCCGCCACATTCTGCTTTCGAGCCCTGATGGGCTGCGCGATGTGATCCGCGCGGTGATGCAGGAAGTCCTGGAGGGCGAGATGGATGAGGTGCTTGGAGCCGAGAAATGCTAGCGCACGCCGGAGCGGCTCGCCTATCGTTCGGGCCATTACGGTCGCACGCTCGTCACGCGCGCCGGCAAGCTCGGACTCAGGGTGCCGCAGAACCGGCAGGGCCGCTTCTCGGCGGAGTTGTTCGAGCGCTACTAGCTTTCCGAGCGGGCGCAAGCCGCTGGACGAGAGCCTCCCCGCCTTTGCCAATCGCCCGCTCCAGGAGCCGTTCCCTTACCTCATTGTCGATGCTCGCTACGAGAAGGTCTGCGAAGTCGGCATCGTCATGGGCCAGGCGGTGCTGATTTCCGTCGGGATTGACTGGGACGGAAGGCGCCAGAGCCATCGAGATGGCCAATCGCGACAACCGCTCGACCTGGCGGGATTTCTCGTCGGCTTGAAAGCGTGAGGCCTCAGGGACGTCGAACTGGTCGTGTCCGACGATCGACCTGAACAAGCAGCCGAAATGCACGGTCGTGTGTTCCGAAGTGCTCTGGTGGAGATGCCATAGCCGAAACATCGCCGACTATTTGATCGTCCATTGGATGGCGGTCTCTCTGCTTGGGCCCGGATAACGTCACGCCTGCGGTTCTCGCGATCTGCGCGGAGAAGGTCGCCGCGGGCTTGCCTTATCGAGAGCGTGTGGCCGGTTCATGAAGGGTAATGGCGCCGCTTAGAATGGCAGCGACCCGAACGCGCAGATAGGGCGCCAACTCATTCTCGAACCATGAGTTGCGCCGCAGCCAGCCTGCACATCTCCAGGAGGGGTGCGGCAGCGGGATCACCGCAGGCCCATAGGTGCGCCATGCCGCGACGGTCTCGGTCATCGAACGCCTCGGCGTGTCTCCCAACGCCCACCGCTGAGCATAAGCGCCGACCAGCACCGTAAGTTCCACCTTCGGCAGACATGCCAGGAGCGACTGCCGCCAGAGCGCGGCGCACCTGGGCGGTGGCGGATAGTCGCCGCCTTTGGGATTGGTCCCCGGAAAGCAGAACGCCATGGGGGCCACGCCGATACGCGGGTCCGCATAGAAGGCGCGCCGATCCACTCCAAGCCACTCGCGCAGCCGGTCGCCCGACGGGTCATCGAACGGAAGTCCGCTTTCATGCACGCGTCGCCCCGGCGCCTGTCCACAGATCAACAGCCGGGTGCCGGGGGCCACCTGCACCACCGGGCGCGGTTCATGGCCGAACTCCTCGACGCACACGCGGCATGCCCGAATGCTCGAAAGCAACGCGTCAAGTTGCGACTGTTCCAACTGGCCGCGCGTTCCGTCGTCGCGCGAATGTGCCACGAAGCTATGACTTGCAGAAACGTCTACCACGTCGTTCCGATCCCTATTGTTGCCTCGCCCTGTCGTCAGTTCAATTACTGACCAGAGGACGTAGGAGTTCGGATAACATTCGACCAGCCGCCGCCGGAGTTGCGCGACGCTTCACCGCGGGAACGTGCAGAGCTTCTGGACAATTGTTTCCTTCGATTCCATAGCATGCTGAAACCGTCCAACCGACATGCCGTGGCAGGTGATTGCCTTGGTAAGAATTTGCCCGCTTGCTGTGGTGCGTCGACAACCTTGGTCCTCGTCGCGCTCGTTCACAATGGGAAGCGCAGGTCGTCCCGAGTTGCTAAGGAAAACCTGACGCTTGGCAGTTGTGGTCCAAATGATGCTGGCAGCTCCGGCTGCACGCCTTTAACTGTTGGCTGCTCCAAAACTTCAAAGAGACGCGAAGCCAGTCAGTGCGGACCTACGGATTGCCGAACAATAACACGGCAAACTCTGGCACAACGAAAGGAAGCCGATCACTGCGTACTGGCAATCCAGCTATTTGATTGAATGGAGTTCTAGAACCGCCTGATCCACGGCCCCCTCGTCGCCACCCCAGCCCAATCGGGTTCCATGCTCATCGAGTGTTTGGCGGGTGGCCGTCAGTGCAGTTTGCAACATGGCGAGTTCAGCTAGAACTGCAGATGACAGAGGCCCGCCATCTGCCGCGATGGTTTCGACAGCATTCGTCCTCGCAGCCTCGAGCGCTGCGGAAAGTGCGCGAACTGGATGGACGCTGGACATGGGCTTCTCCTCGTCAATAACTTGGTACCGACCCGTTCGTGGATCGGCAGATTGCGTGCCTTACGTGCCGCAACGATGCCACACGCGGGAGGCAGGTTCTTTTCCAAAGGCATGCTGCGTTTCGTCTTTGACCGTTGCAGGGATCAGGCACGCTCTCAACCGGTGTTCGTCAATTTCTGCCTCGCCGACTAGCGCCTTCAGGCCCCAATGGTTTCGGCAGAACTAGACACATGACCTGGACCCGCCAATGAACTCGGCGCGCCTAAGAAGGCGACGATTCTGCTGCTCCTGATACCCTCCGCCGTAGGATCTCAATTGAGAATGGGGAGTCTGCCGTTCCTTATTGAAGCCGCCCCGCCGGAGGGGAAAGTCCGGAAATACGGTATGAGATATCGGTCGTCGTTCTCGCCGAGATGCGCAATCCATGACCTCACGTCTGGCATCGCTGGACGCAAGTATGATTTCGCTCAGTCGACGGCAAATACACTCTTGCGGCGCTTCCTCCCAAAGCGTGGGCCGCAAGGAGTACGACGATGCCAAACGTACGACATGTTTGGATAACAATTGCCTGGGCCGCGCTGTTAGCGGCAGGCTCGGGTTTGGCGGCCTTGGCTCATGACGGCGGCCACATTAGTGGCGGCCAAGGAGAGGGCTACGGTCACCGCCACAGTGACGAAGGACATGACGCGGGAGGGCCAAATGACCCTTCAAAGGCCGGGAGCATCGGCGGTCGCTGCCGGCGATCAGTTCTCAGAATGCTGATCTCATTGAGGCGAGAATTCCATCACCTGCAGAGGTGTGCGGCCAGTCGGGAGAACCAACTCGATACAGCGGTCGCCGAGGTCTTCCTGCGAGAATCGCTTCTTTGAATGTAACGAGACGAACCAGCATTGGTCCGGGCGCGCCCCGGATGGGCCGGCCTCCCCGGCAGGAGGAATCATGAATATCAATCATCCCGGCAAACCGGAGACGGAGGTCGTAGCATTGACCTTACCGCGTGCCAAAGAGGGGAGATTTGTCCGCGCGCTCCGCATCGTCGCATTTGGCGTTGCTGCCCTATCTGCGTTGTCCGCCGCTGCGTATGCCGGCCGGCAGTATTGGACGGTCTGGCGTTTCGAGGAATCGACCGACGATGCCTATGTGGAGGCCCACATCGTGCCAGTTGCACCTCAAGTCGCCGGCTACCTCGCCACTGTGCTGGTCGCAGACAATCAGAAGGTCAAGGCGGGCGACGTGTTGGCGACCATCGATCCGCGCAGCTTCAAGGCAGCCGTCGATGAGGCGAAGGCAGACGTCGCCGAGGCGAAGGCGAAAATCGTGAGCATCGACGCCCAGTTGGCAGAGCAGCGCGCCCTCATCGACGAGGCGGATGCCACCCTAAAGGCCGACCAGGCCACGGAGGTCTATGCCGCGCAAAATGACGAACGCTTCGAAACGCTTGCCAAGGGGGGATATGGCTCCGTCCAGAATGCACAGCAGGCAGCATCCCAGATCGGCGCCGCGAACGCATTGGTCGCGAAGGACAAGGCAGCCCTGGAGGCGGTGCGGCGAGAGGTCGGCACTCTCGCGGCCCAGCTTGATGAAGCAAATGCTGCTCTGCAGCACAACCAAGGAGCACTCGAGGAGGCAGAACTGAACCTAGGCTACACGGTTTTGCGGGCGCCCAGCGAAGGCGTTGTCGGTATGCGCCAGTTGCGGGTGGGCCTCTACGTCCAGCCTGGCATGCAACTACTTGCGGTAGTCCCGCTCGACGGTATCTATGTGGTCGCCAACTACAAAGAAACCCAGCTCTCCGAGGTCACTTCGGGCCAGAAGGTCAGGATCGACGTTGATGCTTTCGCCGACACCCCCGTAAGGGGCATCGTTGACAGCATCGCGCCGGCCAGCGGCCAAGAGTTCTCGCTCCTGCCCCCCGACAATGCCACCGGAAATTTCACGAAGATCGTTCAGCGGATCCCCGTCAAGATCGCAATAGACCGGGATGATCCTCTCGCAGGGTTGCTCCTGCCCGGAATGTCAGTCACCGCCACGATCACCGTTAGCCAACCGCCGCCAGATACAGAGCATGGCAGGTCTCGAAACCAGCCATGACCGAGACCCTACCGATGACATCGCATCGCGACAGGGAGGGTGCGACTTTCCGCGATTGGATCTGCATTTTCGGATGCATGCTCGGCGCGTTGATCGCTGTGCTGGACATCCAGATCACCAATTCCTCGCTTCCGGAGATCGAGGGCGGGATTGGTACGGGCTCCGACAACGGAACGTGGATATCCACCTCCTATCTCATCGGAGAAATCATCATGATCCCGCTGACGGATTTCTTCACGCGAGTGTTTTCGTTCCGCAGGTTTCTGCTCGGCAGCACCTGCCTGTTCCTCCTCTTTTCAGTCGCGTGCGCTTTCACGACAAGCCTCGGGCAGATGATCGTCCTCAGGGGTTTTCAGGGCTTCGCCGGCGGCGTGATGATCCCAATGGCATTCACCCGCGTGCTGACGTCCTTGCCACAACGCCAGCAGCCGGTTGGCTTGGCAGCATTTGCGCTCACGGCCACTTTTGGGCCTGCGATCGGACCGACTATCGGCGGTTACCTCACCCAGCACTATGGCTGGGAGTTTATCTTCTTCGTCAATCTCGTGCCGGGAGTCCTGATGCTCGGCCTGCTTTTTCCAACCCTCGAGCGGGAGAGGATGAACCTTTCGCTGTTGAAGGAGGGGGATTGGTATGGCATCGCCTTCATGATTGTTGGGCTTTCCTGCCTCCAGACCGTGCTCGACGAGGGCAACAAGAATGGCTGGTTTGGCTCGCCGCTCATCGTTCATCTATCGATCGTTGCCGTCGTCGCCCTTGCGGTCTTTGTCGCCATAGAGCTGACCGTTGATAGGCCTGCCGTTCAACTGCGGGTGCTCGTCCACCGTAACTTCGCGCTCGGAACCCTAGCCAACATGCTGGTCGGCGTCGCGCTGTTTGGCTCGGTCTATGTGCTCCCGGCCTATCTGAGCCAAGTCCAAGGGTACAATTCCGAGCAGATTGGTATGGTGTTGGCCTGGGTCGGGCTGCCCCAACTGGTAATTATTCCGTTCGTTCCCTGGTTGCAGAAGCATTTGAGCGCACGTGCAATCGTCTGCGCCGGGCTCGCGATCTTTGCAGCGAGCTGTTTCATGAACACGCATCTTAACGTGAATGATGGCAGCGATCAGTTCGTGACCACGAATTTCATCCGTGCATTCGGCCAGGCCATCGTCCTTGCTCCGCTTGCCGGTATTGTGATGGTCGGCATACCTAGCGAACTCTCCGGTGCGGCGTCCGGGGTTCTCAATATGATGCGCAGCCTCGGTGGGGCGCTGGGAACGGCCATGCTGGCAACACTGATCACCAGGCGGGAGCAATTCCATTCCAACATTATCGGGCAGTCTGTCACGCCCTACAGCGAGCCCACCGAGCAGTTCATATCTCGAATGACGGAATACATTATGTCGCGCGGTGTCTCAGACGAGAGTCTAGCACGCCACCAGGCGGAGGCCTTTCTCGGGAAGCTCATCGCGCAGCAGTCCCTGATCATGGCCTTCTCCGACACGTTCTACGTCCTTGGCATCATCTTGCTGGTGGCGGCGGTGGCGGTGCTGTTCACCCGGAGCCGTAGTCCAATGTGACAGGGTGCCGGGAGATCGACCTTCCCGCAGCTTCCGTCGCCGCGGTAGCCCGACAGGCCGAAGACGTCGTCTGGCTAGTGAATTCTCGTGTTGAACTGAAGTCGATTGCCACGGCCCGGAGGCCGACGAGCGTCATCGACGCATCCAGCTGCCTGCCAGTCATCCCTATGAATACTGGAACAGCCAAACCACAGAGCGAGCCGGACTGTACCTTCAGACGACCAGATCGGCCGATCTGACAGCTAATCGCGTGGGTCTCCCCCGACTTACATGCATCTAAAAGGAGTAGAGCAATGAATCCCCAACTGACTGACATCGAACAGGTCCGACGTGCCAAGGCGAGATACTGCCGTTTCGTCGATACCCGAGACCTGGAACAATTCGCCTCCCTTTTAGAGCCGACAGTCGAGGTTCGGGTCTTCAGCACCGAAGGCGAGCTCATCGCAAGCTTCGATGATCGCGAGAGCTATATGGACGCCATGCGGAGCTACATTCAAGGTTCGCACTCGATCCACCAGCTTCACAACGACGAAATCGATCAGATTTCGCAAACGGAGATCACCGCCATTTGGTCGATGGAGGACGTGCTTGTCTTTCCTGGAGCGGCCGCCGGTCTTCCGGCTCGGATCAAGGGCTACGGACATTATCATGAGCTATGGCGACTTGGCCCCTACGGTTGGCGTCTCGCGCGCATGACGCTTCGCCGGACGATCTTCGAAGTCACCAACGCGTAGGAGGCGATCATGGTTGGAAATCCGATTCATGTCGGAATTATCGGAGTGCACCCCGACAATGGCTGGCCGACGATCGCACACAAGGCGGCGGATGAAAGGCTGCTCGAATATCGCGTCACCACCATCAGCAGCAACCGGGTGGAGGTAATAAAGGTTGCAGCCGAGGGATTTGGCATCCCACATGCCGATACGAACGAGACGCTCGTCAATGATCCGGGCGTAGGTGTCGTCGTCGCGGTCACGGTGACGCAGCACAGGGAACTCGCAATCCGATTGCTCGAAGCAGGCAAGATCGTCTTCTGCGAGTGGCCTCCGGAGGCCTACGGTGCCACACGCCTTCAGGAAGTGCCATCGCCGAGCGTGGGCCTGAGTTCCCCGCGTCCCGTCTCCGACTTGAGGAACAACGCCCGCCTCGCACAGACCTTGGACGGCGCGGTTGACCTCCAGAGTCTAATCAATGCGATCGAATGTAGCGAGGGGGAGGCGGTCGATGTCTGAGACGATGCTGGCGCTTATAATGACGCGAGCGGGCGGACCCGAGGTCATGGAAACGCGCGAGATCGCCCGGCCGCGCATTGCGAACGATACGGATATTCTGGTTCGCGTGATGGCGGCGGGGGTCAATCCGGCCGACTGGCAGAACCGCCGCAATGGCGCGGTGTATGGGACTGGCCCGCGGGACGCATTCACCATCCTCGGCATTGACGGTACTGGGATTATTGAAGAGGTGGGTTCGGCAATCACCCATCTCCGTCCCGGGGACGCCGTCTGGTATGTCGATGGCGGCTATGCCGGCAATTTCGGCAGCTACGCCGAATACAAGGTGCTCAACGGGCATTATGCCGCGCGGAAACCCGTCAGCCTAGGCTTCGTCGAGGCAGCGGCGTTGCCGACGGTGGCGCTCACGGCCTGGGAGGCAGTATTCGAGAAGGCCGATGCCAAGCCGGGTAGCTTCGCCCTGGTGCATGGCGGCGCAGGAGGACTTGGACATATCACTATACAATACCTGCGCAGGCTCGGCGCCCGTATCGCGGCAACCGTCTCAGGCGACGCAAAAGCTGCCTTCGTGCTGTCACTTGGTGCTGAACTGGCGATCCAATATCGCGAGGAGGACGTTGCCGCCGCCTTGCGCCGCTGGACCGGAAAAGCCGGCGCGGATATCGTCTTCGACTTCGTGGGGCACGAGAATTTTGCGCGAAGCTTCGACCACGCCGCGCCGTTCGGCACTCTGGTGAACACCGTCGTCTCGCCATGGCCGAAGGGAAGCAACGATTCAGCGGAATGGAACAATCTCGACGTCCGCTTCGTCAATATCGGACAGCCGCAGATCGCGGGCGATCATCTTCGCCGGCTGAGACAGACCGATGTCTTGCGGCGGGTTGCCGGGATGGTCGATCGCGGCGAGCTGCACCCTCATGTCGACCGGGTGGTGTTGTTCGGCGGTGTTGGCGCGGCACACGAAGCTTTGGAGAACGGCCGTACGATGGGTCGTGTCGTCCTTTCCATTGCTCCGGACCTGGCTGCCTAGCGCCGGCGACCAACCACTGTTCATGTCAGTAAAGATCACACCATGGACATGGGACTTGTTGGAAAGCGCGTCCTCGTGATCGAACCGAGCACCGGGCTCGAGGCGATGGTGGAGGTATTCGCCGCGGAAGGTGAAGCCGCTTTCGTGCAGGGGCGGGACGAAGCCTGCGCGCAGGCCTTGGCCGAGTCGATCTTTGACGCCGGCGGTCGAGTCTAATGCGACCGCGTGCAGCGCTTCATCCGGCGGGGGGGACCGGGGCGCGACGCTGCTCGTCGACTGCGTGAAGCAGTCCGCATCGGCCGCGAGTTCGGGGTGCTTGGCATCACTTTCTCGAAGTCAAGATGGAAGTCGTGGGCCGACCGAGCCGAGTTGAATCCAAAGGCCGACCCATTCACCTGAAAAGACCGAGCCCGAGTTCTTCACTGACAAGATCTTTATGATGAAAAGGTGAACCATGCCGAAATATCACATTGGCGATCACGTCACTTGGAACTCGGAAGCGGGATCTGCGAGCGGCAGTATCATACGAATCCATGAAGAGGATTTCGTTTTCAAGGGATACACCCATCACGCCTCCAACGAAGAGCCGCAATATGAAATAAGGAGTGACAGAACGGATCATATCGCAGCCCATATAGAGAGGGCGCTCTCCAGAAAGCTGTGATCATGCAGTTCTATTCAATTGGCCATTCTACACGCTCTTTTCGCCAGTTTGCGGCGATTCTCGAACGCGCCTCTATAGACCTGATTGCCGACGTGAGAGCGTTTCCCCGGTCGCGCCGTAATCCCGAGTACAACATAGACATATTGCCGATCACTCTGGGCGCGTCCAGTATTTCTTATGAGTATTTTGCTGACTTGGGTGGCCGCCGACAGTGGCAAGTCGACGTGCCTGATTGCTGCAATGCGCTTTGGCGAAATCGCAGTTTTCACAACTACGCGGACTATGCACTATCAGACGCTTTTCAAGACTCTCTCGACGCGCTGATCTCACGAGGCAGCACAAACAAACTGGCGGTGATGTGTTCGGAGGCCGTCTGGTGGCGTTGTCATCGACGAATAATCGCGGACCATCTTATTTCACGCGGCCACGCCGTTTGTCACCTGATGGGCCTGGGGCAAATGAGCCGGGCGACGCTCACCGCAGGTGCGGTTGTTATAGAGCATGGACGTGTGGTTTATCCGCCCAGTGAGTCTGACTAGCGAAGCTGGCCCCATTTTACCGCCCTTAGGTCGACCTGACGGGGGCGCCGCCGATGCGTTGAGTGCGTCGAAGGATCTGAATCACGACCAGATCAAATGTATTCGCGAACATCCGTCGTGGGCGTTCTCTGGATGCTGTAGTCACTGGCGTGCCGGTTCCGTGACATAGCAGGGATAGTCTGCCTGCGCCCGCGAAGACCTTGCAGCGTCCAACTCGATAATGACGATTGGTCGGTCAGATGATGTCGTTGCAAGCAGCCGCCCGCCGGGAGCAAAGGCGAAGCCGCGACCGCCGAAGAGCGGCCCCTGATGTCCAAGCCGGCCGCTCCGGTTTGAACTGACCACGTAGCAGCCACTCACAAGCGCAGCCATCGCGCCGGCGATCTGCCAGGACCGGTAGTCTGGGCCAGTTGCGCGCGGCAGAGCAATTAGGCTGGCGCCGTTGCGTCCATATGCGCGAGCGTGTTCATTGAACATCGCCTCGGTGCATAAGAGCACACCCGCCATAACGCCGCCAACCTGCGTCGTCGTGAAGTCGCGCGCGGCGGTGGCATACCACTCGGTCTCGTGCCATCCGGGCTCCGCTGGAAAATACTGTTTTCGGTGTACTGCTCGGATCTGGCCATCCTCGATCACCACCGCCTCATTCGCAAGACGGTCTCCTTCCCAAATCGGGCGCGAGGTCAGTACCGTCGGCACCTCCAAAGCAGACAGCGCCGCTAAACCCTGATCGTGGAGCGCAATGCTAGCCGTCGCGATGCTCGCATTGAAACGGCTGCTTGAGGCAATCCAATTTCCAAATGGCAATTCGTTCGTGATGAGCAAGTCGGGCCGCTCGCTACGAACGCGTCTTGAGATATCGGTCCAAAGCGAACCGCGAGGTTGCAGGCCGTCTGGCCATTCGACAAAGCCGATACGCATTTACCCTCCGCCACAGCTTTCTCATCGTGGATCTTATGCGACGCCGACGACGGGAAATGAATGCAATCTCTCTCGCCTCGGGAGGCTTTTGACAGCACGTGATGGTCCATTCTAGCTGGCCAGCCAGCCGTTCGGATTGTGCTCATGTCTAGTCGAAAAAACCAATGGTACGATTCTCGCTCTGCCGTTTCCTGACTAGCCTCCAACCGTGAACTTAACCCTTGGAGGCGACGGACATGGACGTACAAGCACTTACTCCGGCATTCAGATTCAATCGCCGCGAGATGGTGGCCGGTATGGCGACCCTTGCGGCCACGCCACTGCTTCCCGTTCCAGCGTCCGCGCAGGACGCCAACCCTCTTTCTAAAGGAGAGCATCTAATGAGCAGCGGATACATCACGACAAGGGACGGCACGGAGATCTTCTACAAGGACTGGGGCCCCAAAAGTGCCCAACCTATCCATTTCCACCACGGCTGGCCGCTGTCTGCCGACGACTGGGACAACCAGATGCTATTCTTTCTGGCGAACGGATATCGAGTCGTCGCCCACGACCGCCGCGGCCATGGCCGTTCGACTCAGGTAGCCACCGGCAACGATATGGACCATTACGCCGCCGACGCCGCCGCCGTGGTCGAGCATCTTGACCTCCGGGATGTCATCCATATCGGCCACTCGACGGGTGGCGGCGAGGTTGCCCGCTATGTAGCCAGATATGGCGAGCCGCAGCGCCGCGTCGCCAAGGCCGTTTTGATCAGCTCGGTTCCGCCCCTGATGCTGAAGACCCCCTCCAATCCTGGGGGTACGCCGATCGAGGTGTTCGATGGCTTTCGCAAGGCGCTAGCGGCCAGCCGGTCGCAGTTCTATCTCGACGTCGCCTCCGGCCCGTTCTACGGCTACAATCGGCCTGGCGCCAAGGTCTCGCAGGGTGTAATCGAGAATTGGTGGCGCCAGGGTATGATGGGTGGCGCAATTGCACAGTACGAAGGCATTAAGGCCTTTTCCGAGACTGACCAAACGGACGACCTGAAGGCGATCACCGTGCCGACCCTGATCATGCAGGGAGAGGACGACCAAGTGGTTCCCTACAAGGATGCTTCGGTGCTCCAGCACGAGCTGATCAAAAACAGCACGCTGAAGCTTTACCCTGGCTATCCCCACGGCGCCTTTACCATCCATGCAGACGTGTTCAATCCGGAAATCCTGTCCTTTCTGAAAGGTTAGTAGTCGAGCACCCAATCTGGAGAAGACGTTCCGTACGCCTTCTCCAGGCCGCTGTCTTTGCCCATGCAGGCATTGGGGAACGCTCACACTTCTGGACAGGCCAAGACTGCCGGACGTGCGCCGACCAGCGCGACATGCTCAAAACATCGGCCGGGCCGGGCTTTTCGCGACCAACTGTTGAACCCTACGTCACTCGCCTGGCCCGGCCGGTAGAGCTTTTTTGGAGATCGTTATGTCCCACCATCTTGATTCCCCGATCGCACGCCAAGACATCCGCCTCGACATCACTGACCTCTATGTCTTTCGTGGGACGACAGGCACGGTATTCGCGATTAATGTCTGCCACTCGATTTTTGGCAAACTTCCGGTGCCTGGGTACCATCCGGAGGGAATGTACGAGTTCAAGATTGATCTCGACGGCGATGCGATCGAGGACATCACCTTTCGCGTAACATTCGATGCTGCGGACGCGGATGGCAATCAACGCTTTATGTTGCGTCGGATCGATGGGACGGATGCTAGCGATCCGAACTCGCCCGGGGTGGCGATCATCGATGGGTTCACCAACCGAGGCGCGACAACGGCCGATGGGCTTCGCTTCTGGGCGGGAAAGGCCGCCGACCCGTTTTGGATAGATCCTGACGTCCTTCACGCGGTAGGCCACGCATTCCAGGACGGCACAGTGATCAACCTTGTCGGATGGGATCCGGCAAAGGCCCGAAATCTCTTTGCCGGGCACACGGTATACTCGATCGTGCTCGAGGTTCCCGACGACGAACTGCTGATCGGGGCCATTAGCAAGCGCCTCGGCGTGTGGGCTGTTGCGACGTTAGCCACCGACGCGGGCGGTTGGCGCCCGATCAATCGCATCGGACTGCCGATGATCCACCCGCTGTTCACGCAATTCGACGAGGATCTGGGCAACAGGCTGAACGCCGGCCGGCCGGCCGACGATTTTGCAACTTACGGTCTCCGGACTGCCAACGCCATCGCGGCGGTCGTCGCCGCCAACGGTACCTCGGAGGACCCTGCAGGCTACGGTTCGACGGTCGCCCATCGTTTCTTCCCGAACATCTTACCCTACGAGGTGGGCACGCAGGCGACATTCGGATTTGGACAGTGGAACGGCCGTTCGCTGACGGACAATGCCGCCGACGTCATGTGCAGCATCGCGGCCAACGCGCCGATCCGCCTCGGCATCGGCAAGGAGTCTGTGACGTCGAAACCGTCAACGATCTTTCCTTATATGCCGCCGGTCGTTGCTTAAGGCTCCCAAACGAGAGTCAAGCATTGAGCTCCGATTCTTACATAGAATTTCAGACTGAGAGCCGAGAAAGGAATTCGACATGTTGAAACAACTGTTTGTCATAACCGTAACCTTGATGTTCAACGTCATGCCGGCGTTCGCACATCTTAACCCGGAGGAGCATGGCTCGCTTCTCGCAGGCTTCTCTCATCCTTTGTTTGGGCTCGACCACATTCTGGCGATGATCGCTGTGGGCTTGTGGGCTGCTCTGCTCGGTGGGCGGTCCACATGGCTCATCCCCTCAGCGTTTGTCGGAACCATGGTCGTCGGCTTCGTTGTGTCCATGCTCGGTGGTGACCTCCCATTCGCAGAGCCCGTCGTTGCAGCGTCAGTTCTCATTCTCGGTCTGCTGGCTTTCGCAGCACTTCAAGTTCCAACATCGGTGGGAATGGTATTGGTCGGCTTCTTCGCATTTTTCCATGGGTACGCACATGGCGGTGAACTTGGTGAAGCGGGAGCGTTTCCGTTCCTGGTAGGGTTTGTCATCGCGACTACTCTGCTTCATGCCCTCGGCGTGAGGATAGGTCTTGGGCTATCGCGGCCTGCGATTGGCGGAGTGCAACGTTGGGTCGCCCAAATGGCTGGCGGCCTCACGGCGCTCGCCGGTTTATGGATAGTCGCCGGCGGTTAGTAGGCTCGTGTTCTTCTAATGATCATAGGTGCGCTCGTAGCTTCGGCCGCAGGCTCCCCGCCACCCCCTTTGAGGTCAGCAGGCCACGCAGTGGTCGTTACGCCGCGCCGCGCCGATTAGTTCGTCGAAACATGTCGAAGATCGGCGGCCGTATCGTCCGCATGACAGTCGACATGGTTGATCATGCGACTCCATGTTCGGCAGTGCGACGATCGTGAACAACGCGGACTGCTGCGCATGCCGCACTCGGTCCAAATCCTGAACGTTTAGCGAGAGTCAAATGCGACGAACGCCTCACTATCGCGCGACAAGGCACGACTTGACAATTGCCGCAACTCCGAACGCGCTGAAAATCCTGTCTCGCGGCATAGAGACAACCGACCTGCGGTGATTTGATCATCATTCACCGCAATCGAGGGATAGCGGGGCACTCTGAAGAAGGCCCGCAATTATTGTTTTCTATTACATCTCATGCCTCCCATGTCTGCTAGTCTAGCGAAAGGGGCGGGCTTGCCGCTGGTTTATGGCAGGGAACGGAGAAATCGGCGTGGAAGGTTCCGACCAGGTCATCTTTCTCGTGGACGACGATGTCCATGTTCGGGAGTCGATCAGTGACTTCCTCGCATCGGCGGGCCTCCGGTGTGTCGCAGTGGGCTCGGTAAGCGAGTACCTCGAATACCGTCGGCCCGACTTACCAAGCTGTATCGTGCTTGACGTGGAGCTCCCCGGCGTAAGCGGGCTTGAGTTTCACGAACAGATCGCCAGCGGCGATCATCCGCCAGTTGTGTTTATTACGGGCCATGGGGATATCCCTTCGACGGTCAGGGCGATGAAACGGGGTGCCGTTGATTTCCTCACGAAGCCCTTCCAGGAGTCGGATCTGCTCATAGCTATCAAAGCTGGCATTGAGAGAGATCGGGAGCGCCGTTCGAAGCAGGACGAATTGGGCGTTCTCCGACGCCGCTTTGCTGAACTTACACCTCGAGAGCGGGAGGTATTTCCGCTCGTGGTCAGCGGGCTAATGAACAAACAGGCGGCGGCAGAGCTCGGAATACGCGAGGTGACGCTACAGGTTCACAGAGGCAAGGTCATGCAGAAGATGCGGGCTGCCTCACTTGCCGATCTGGTGCGGATTGCAGCCATGCTCGATATTCCGATAACTCATTCCCGCCATGCAGGAGCTTTGTGAAGTGAATTCTCGTCAGTGGGTCGTCGCGATCGTGGACGATGATCCGTATCTACTTGAGTCCCTGGGAGATCTCCTGGAATCAGCCGGGCATAAGGTGCGCTCCTATGACACTGCCTTATCTCTCCTCCAGGGTGATCGGCTGTCGGAAGTAGACTGCCTGATCACTGATGTCGGCATGCCGGTCATGGATGGAGTCGAACTGCAGCGGAGGGCAAATGCTCGACTTCCCAACCTTCCCGTCATCTTCATCACAGGCAGGCAGGAACTGGCCACTCAAAGGCGAGTGACCGAAGCTTCTGTTTCTAGAGTATTTCAGAAGCCATTTGATACCAGAGCATTGCTGGATGCAGTATCCGACGCTCTCTTGGCTCGTGATTGACGCGGATACAAATACACGATCGTCCTTTTGGCGGTTTGCAGGATGGGACTTGTAAAGGATTTACCGTCGGCCAACCGAGGCCGTAGTCCGGTGTTATTGCTCTCTGGTCGTTACGGGGGGACGATGCGACTGGGAAAGCAACTGCGACAGAGGAGCTGTTCAAGGACGGTGACAGCGCGAGTCTGGCTGATTACCGTTGGCATCGGCGACTTGACGCAACGAGACTCGGATAGAGGCCTATGACGAACACGCGCAGGCTCGTAGATCTCTCGAATGTTGACCTCAAGGTCCTCGCCGAAGACGAAGAGCGTTTGCTGATGAGGGTGAGGCGCCGAGACGGCAACGCTGAGAAGACCGCGCTCGTTGTCAGGCCAAAATTGGACCAGTCACGGTTGGGCCTCGCAGCGCGCCTCGTTAATGAACACAGCCTGAAACCATATATCGAGGGCACATGGGCCGCGCGCCCGATGGCGCTTCTGGGGGAAGGAAACGTTACCGAGCTTCTACTCGATGATCCCGGCGGCGAGCCGCTTTCGCGGCAGGTCGGGGCACCGATCCCGATCCGGCGGTTCTTGATATTGTCCATGGCAATGTCGGATGCGACGGGGCAGATGCATGAAGCTGGGCTAATCCACAAGGATATCAAACCCGACAATTTTCTCATAAGTGGCTCCGGCGATCGCGCTTGGCTGATTGGCTTTGGCATCGCTTCGCGGCTTCCACGCGAGCGTCAGACTCCGGTGCCCCCCGAGGTGATCGCCGGTACCTTCGCCTATATGGCTCCGGAACAGACCGGACGCATGAACCGGTCGATCGATGCTCGCAGCGATCTCTACGCTCTCGGCGTTACCCTCTATGAAATGATCACCGGCGCCCTGCCATTTGTCGCTGCTGACCCAATGGAGTGGATTCATTGTCATGTGGCCCGTCAACCTATCCCTCCTTCAGAAAGGTTGACCGGAATTCCGGAGCCTGTTTCAGCCATCGTCATGAAGCTCCTGGCAAAGGCTGCGGAGGACCGTTACAGGACGGCCGCTGGCCTGAAGGCGGATTTGCAGCGGTGTCTCGAGGAATGGGAGGCGCGCGGGGCCGTTCGGCCGTTTGATCTTGGCACGCGCGACACGCCAACTAAGCTAATCTTCCGGGAAAAGCTCTACGGGCGCGACGACGAGATCAGATCGTTGATCACTGCGTTCGATCGGGTCGTGGCGAATGGCTCTCCCCAACTCGTTCTTGTGTCCGGCTATTCGGGGATCGGCAAATCGTCGGTCGTCAACGAATTGCACAGGTCGCTTGCGTCTCGGCGCGGACTTTTCGCTGCTGGTAAGTTCGATCAATACAAACGCGGAATTCCATACGCGACGCTGGCGCAGGCATTGCAAGGCTTGGTTGCACAATTGTTGAGCAAACACGAGGCCGAGCTAGCGCTGTGGCGGAATGAGTTCGCCACAGCCCTCGGGCCGAACGGCCAATTAATAGTCAATCTCATTCCAGAATTGGAAACCATTATCGGCGAACAACCCAAGGTGCCTGATCTTTCCGGTCCTGAGGCGCAGAACCGGCTACGCCTTGTGGTCCGACAGTTCATCGGTGTGTTCGCACGCCCAGAACATCCCCTCGTATTGTTCCTCGACGATCTGCAATGGCTGGATTCGGCGACCCTGGACATCGTCGAGAACTTGGTGACCCAGTCCGAAACGGGAAGCCTTCTCCTCGTGGGCGCATACAGGGACAATGAAGTTGCTCCAGATCACCCCTTGTATAGACGCCTGCGCTCCATCCGAACGTCAGGAGCGCCGGTTCAAGATATTCAATTGAGCGGAATCCAGCCGCAGGACATTGTCCACATGATCGCAGATGCGCTCGACGATCATCCACAGAGAGTGGCTCCGCTTGCCGACAGCGTATTTGCGAAGGCTGGCGGCAACCCCTTTTTCACCACCCAGTTCGTAGCGAGCCTCGTTGACGAGAACCTGCTCGTATACGATCCGGATTCATCGGGCTGGAGTTGGGATATCGATCAGGTCAATGCGAGGCGTGTAAGTGACAGCATAGTCGATCTCATGGTCGAGCGCCTGCGTCGCCTTCCGGAAGCCTCACAGCAGGCGTTGAGGCAAATGGCTTGCATGGGCAACGCTGTGAAAGCCCTGACGTTCCAGCGGATTGTCGAAGCATCTGCCGAGAAGGCACACATGCTTCTCCATGACGCTCTCCTGGCCGGTCTGCTCCTCCAGGTCGACGATGGCTACGCGTTTGCGCATGATCGCATCCATGAAGCAGCCTATGCCACCCTTCCCGAACCCGAGAAGGCCGCCACCCATCAACTGATCGGATCGCGGCTGCTTGCGACGCTTGATGAAGCCGAGATCGATGCCGATGTCTTCAACATCGTGAGTCAGTTCAACCGCATCGAAATCGGAAGCATCGCACCTGCGGAGCGCGCGAAGGTCGCAAACCTGTATTTGCGTGCTGGGCGGAAAGCCAAGGCGTCCGCCGCCTATTCGGCGGCGTGCGGCTACCTGGCAAGGGGACGATCGCAGCTCGTCGATGTCGGCTGGACGACACATGCCGAACTTGCATTCGCGCTGGCAATTGAGCATGCCGAATGCACCTTCCTCAGCGGCGATCTCGCGCAGGCCGATCAGATGATCTCTGCCTTGCTGACCCAAGAAACTGCCAACGTGGAGAAGGCGGCGGTCTACCGGCTCAAGGTGGAGCTTTGCGTTGTCAAGTCGGACAACAGCGGTGCGGTCGAAAATGGAGTGGAGGGGCTGGGGCTTCTCGGCTTCGACTTGCCGATACGCCCTTCCTGGGCAGACGTCGAGCGTGAATACGACGAGATTTGGAGGAACCTCCAGGGCCGCCCGATAGAGAGCTTCGCCGATCTGCCACCCATGACAGATCCACAAGCACTCGCGGCGATGCGTCTCTTGGCGGAGATGCAGCCGCCGGCGTATTTCTCCAGCTTCAACATGACGATCCTGGTAATCTGCAGGATGATAAATCTTTCCCTGACCCGGGGGGCTGCGAGTACGTCGGCGCAGGGTCTTGTTCTGTTGGGCTACGTCATCGGCCCCGCCTTCGGCCGCTACGAGGACGGGTATCACATCGCCCGGCTAGCGAGTGACCTTGCCTCAGAGCGAAACGGACCAGTCGACAAAGCGCGCGTGAACCATTTGACGGGACTTGCCGCCGCATGGACGGAGCCGCTGCCCGTGGTCCTCGATTGGCTGCGTGCAGCATTCAGAGGCGGAGTCCAAGCCGGCGATCTCTATTACGCCTGCTTCGAGGCTGCCGTAATCGTCCTGCATGTATTTCTCAGCGGCCAGAAGCTTGAGGATGTCGACCACGAGTGTAAGCGTGCGCTCGATTTTGCCCGGGACACCGGCTTCCAGGCTGGAATGGATTTGGTGATAGCCACCGAGCGCGCGGTAGCTAGCCTGCGGGGCCGGACGCGAGGACTCTCCGAGTATAGCGACGAAACCTTCGACGCCGGCGCCTTCGAAGCCAATCTCGCACGCTCGCAGAACTCCGTCGTCATGTGGTGGTACTGGACCCGCAAAACCATGGTTCATTTCCTTGCCGGGGAGTACGAGGCTGCCTTGGCCGCCGCGGATAAGGTGCAATCGCATTTCTCGATCCGGAACATGCAGATCGAGCAGATGGACTGCTTCTACTACGCCGGGCTTTCGCTCGCTGCACTCATTGATGAAGCCCCCGTTGCCGAGCGTGGCGCAATGCACGCGAAATTGGCTTCGCGGCACGCGCAATTGCGGGCCTGGGCCGAGGAAACGGGATCTCCGACATTTGCCGACAAGCATCTCCTCGTCGCCGCGGAGATCGCGCGGGTAGACGGACAAGATCTGAAAGCCCAGCGCCTCTATGAAGAGAGCATCCGCTTGGCGAAGGAAAACGGCTTCCTGCACAATGAAGCCGTTTCCAATGAGATGGCCAGCCGGTTCTATGCACGACAGAACTTTGAAAGAATCTCCCTGATGTATCTACGGGAAGCCCGCCTCTGCTATCTCCGCTGGGGAGCTCACGCCAAAGTCACGCAGATGGAGGCCGCGTATCCGCAACTGCGAGAAGAGCAGCCAGTGGCGCTTTCGACCGGCACGACGTTCGCGCCGGTCGAACAACTCGAATTAGCCACGGTGATCAAGGTCGTTCAGACTGTTTCGGGAGAGATCGTCCTCGACAAGCTGGTCGATGCGCTGATGCGCATGGCGATCGAACATGCAGGGGCAGGGAGAGCGGTCCTTGTGCTGAGTCAAGTTGCGGGGACTCATATCGAAGCCGAAGCCGAGATGACTGGCCACGGCGTGGTGGTCAGGTTGCGGGAAAACCTGAACTCCACAAGTGCCGCGCTGCCGGATGCAATCGTCCAGCACGTCCTCGGCACGAAAGAAACGGTTATCTTGGAGAATGCACTGTTGACCAGTCCTTTCTCCACCGACCCATATATCCTCGACCGGCATGTGCGCTCGCTTCTGGCGCTGCCTTTGATCAATCAAGGAAAGCTGATCGGCCTGCTTTATCTGGAGAACAATCTTGCCGCCAACGTATTCACGCCCAGTCAGATAGCCATTCTGAAGCTGATTGCGTCCCACGCCGCCGTAGCCTTGGAGAATACACGCCTTTATCGCGACCTCGCTGAACGCGAGGCGAGAATCCGTCGCCTGGTGGATGCCAACATCATCGGCGTCTTCATGTGGAGGTTCGATGGCCTGATATTCGAGGCGAACGACTCGTTCCTTGACATGCTAGGTTTCGATCGCGACGATCTTGCTGCGGGACGAGTTTATTGGACTGATTTGTCTCCACCTGAGGGTTGGGAAAACGACGCCAGAATGGTCGCGGAAGTAAAGGCAACGGGGATAGCGCCACCCTGGGAGAAGGAGTTCTTCCATAAGGATGGAAGGCGGGTTCCCGTGCTTCTTGGCGCCGCCACATTTGGCGATCCCGAATCGGACGGTGGGGTCACCTTCATTCTGGATCTGACTGCGCGAAAGCAGGCGGAGGAGGCTGCTCGTGCAAGCGATCGCCGTTATCGCGACCTTCAATCCGAATTGGCCCACGCTAGTCGGGTCGCTACAGTAGGGCAACTCTCCGCCGCAATCTCCCATGAGCTGCGGCAGCCTCTAGTGGGTGTGGTCACTAGCGCTTCGGCAGGCCTGAATTGGCTATCGGCAGGACCACCCAACATTCCGGCAGTCCGGCGTGCACTCGAGCGGGCGATGAGCGAGGGGCACCGGGCAGCCGAAGTGCTCGATCGCACACGCGCCCTTGTCACCAAGATGCCACCCAGGAACGACCTGGTCGACGTCAATGCAATTGTCTCCGACACTGTCGCGCTGGTTCGAGAGCAACTCGTCCTGAACGAGGTGTCGCTTGAGCTGAGGCTAGACAAGACCCTCTCTCGCGTCTTGGCGGATCGCGTCCAGTTGCAGCAGGTCATCCTGAACTTGATGCTCAATGCCATAGACGCCATGGCAGGTGTCAACAGTCGGCCGCGTGAACTGAAGATAGTCTCCGGACGCGAATCCCCTCATGTTGTCTATGTCGCAGTTCAAGACACTGGACCTGGCGTTCCATCCGGCCTGGAGGAAAAGCTTTTCGACGCCTTCTATTCGACGAAACCGGATGGGATGGGAATGGGACTGGCAATTAGTAAGACAATTATCGAATCCCACGGTGGCTCGCTCGGCACGACGCGTAATGAGCCACAGGGGGCAATCTTCTCGTTTTCCCTGCCAATCGACGCTCCTGAGCCGCCGTCTTAGTGCTCTCGCAGGGAACCCCGATAATGCCCAGTGAAAGACGCCAGTCCTTACTCGAACTTTTGTTCTGTGTATGTCTATAATTCAGCTTCCACCATCTCAGCAACATCGGCATGTATTTGCCTTGGCATATCCATAGGGGACATCTCAGATGTTCCGGAACGTTGCACGACCCGTTCTGGCGATCTTCCCTTTGCTTATGGCGATCGTTCTCGTCTTGGTGAGTGGTGAGCCGTGGCTCCTGATCATGGGCGTCGTGTCGGTCTGTGCCTTTGATGCTTGGCGTATCGGCTTCATTGGGGCGATCTTCGTGACGATGCTTTTTGCCCTAGCCCACTTTCCGCCCGCACATCTGATGACAGAGGGCGACCTCTCTCCTGCAGTGCAAACCGCACTCTTTGGAGGGGCAGCCTTGGTGATTTTCACCGTGATTAGGTGTGCAATGATTTTCCCCTCAAAGGCGGATGATCGCATGCGGTTCGCGGCAGCCATCGTTGACAACATGCCGGCCATGGGGTGGTCTCTGAACGGCAAGGGCGAATACACGTACACAAATAAGGCGGTACAGAACTATGTCACCGGCAACGAACGCCAGGCAGACTTGGACGACTGGAAAAATGCCATTCCGCTTGTGCACCCTGCCGACGTGGAGCAGACGTTTGGCCGGCTGGTGGAATGCCTCGCCAGCGGCGAGGATTTTGTAACCGATTGCCGCATCCAAGGACATGACGGCAGCTATCGTTGGTTTCGTGCAGTTGCTCGCGCTGCCCGGGGTGCCAAAGGAGACATTACCGGCTGGTACGGTACGTCCGTGGATATACACGAGCAGAAGCTCGTCGAGGAGGCCCTCAGAGAGAGTGAGCGAGAGCTTAGACAACTCGTTGACGCCATTCCTGCCCTGATCTGGTGCGCGACGCCCGAAGGTGAGCCGTTCTACGCAAATAAGCAGGTCAAAGCGTTTGCCGGCATCGCGATTGGCGACTTGGAGGTTCCAAACAAGACCCGCCTGCGTGAGGCCCTCGACGTGACCGTGCACCCCGACGATCGAATTCGGGTCGGTGACGCAATGATGCGGTCATTCTCGACGGGCACCTCCTTCGCGGAGATATACCGGTTGCGCCGTCATGACGGCATGTTCCGCTGGGTCGACAGTCGTCTTGCACCTCAATGCGACGACACGGGAAAGATCATACGCTGGTACGGCGTCCTCATCGATATTGACGAGAGCAAGCAGGCCGAGGAAGCCCTGCGCGCGAGTGAGAGGCAACTGCAGCTTCTGGTCGACACGGTGCCTGTCATGGTTTGGTGCGCTTCTGCTTCGGGCGAACCAACTTACATCAACAGACGGCTCAACGACTACGCCGGTATCCGCGCTGAGAAGGTCGACCAAGCGCGGTTCGATCGCAACCAGCAGATAGACCGGTTGATCCATCCAGACGACAGGGAACGATTCCGCCGCGCCCTGGTCGAGTCATTTGCTTTAGGCAGGCCGTTTACGCTGCGCTATCGTCACATGCGACACGATGGGCACTACCGCTGGGCCGACAGCCGGTCGGAGCCGCTTCGCGACGGGGATGGCCGACTGCTACAGTGGTATACGGTCATCACCGATATCGACGATGAAACGAGGATGCAGGAGGAACTGAGGTCGGCACATGAGAGACTTGCGAGCGCCTCGAAGGCTGCCAGCCTTTCCGAGCTGACCGCATCCATCGCGCATGAAGTCAATCAGCCACTGGCCAGCATCGTGGCAAGCTCACAGGCCTGCGAACACTGGCTGAAAGCTGATCCGCCTAACATAACACGCGCGATCGCCAACGTGGGCAGGATCACGAGGGATGCAAATCTGGCCGCAGACATCATTCGCCGAATCCGTGTCCTGTTCTTTAGAACCTCTGAAACTAGGACGCCGGTTAGCATCAACGAACTCGTCTTGGACGTCTGCCGGCTCATGGAGAACGAGCTTGCGGTGAACGCAATTCAGATAAGAACCGGCCCGGATGACGGCTTGCCATCGGTAATAGGGGACCGTATCCAGCTTCAGCAGGTTCTCGTCAACCTGATCCGGAACGGCATCGATGCCATGGAACGCATGCCTCCGGAGGAACGAGTCCTTGAAATCGGCTCGCGACTTATCGCCGGAAACCGGATCTCGGTGGAGGTTCGCGACCAAGGATCCGGAATGGAAGACCCGCACATGATCTTCGAGGCGTTCTACTCGACCAAGGCGAACGGCAAGGGCATTGGACTGGCGATCTGCCGTTCCATCATCGAGGCGCATGACGGGGAGATACGGGCTGAGAATGGCGAAAACGGAGGCGCCGTATTCACCTTTACGTTGCCTATTTCCAACCCGGGGCAAGATAGAAGAGACGTCGCGTGACGCGATCACAGTAAGTACTACAACAGCACGGTGAACCGCGTAAGAAGAAATAGACTAAACTAACTAGAGCTGCTGCGATTGCCGAGGTTCGATGCTCTGAGCCATGATGTCGGCCATGCGTACTAGGTCGGGAACGGTCCGCACATTCAGTTTGCGCATGACGCTGCCTCGATGCAACTTCACAGTAGACTCGCTTATACCGAGCTCGGCGGCAATCTGCTTATTCATCCGTCCCGCAGCGACCAGCCAGGTCACATCCAATTCGCGTTCGGTCAGACACGAGAAACGCCGTCGCAAGTCATTAATGGCTTGCTGCTGGCGTCGCCTCGCGCGATCCCGTTCGAGAGCTGCGGAAACGGCGTCTAGCAGATCCTGATCCCGGAATGGTTTGGTGAGAAAGTCGACCGCTCCTGATTTCATAGCGCGGACGGTCATCTGTATATCCGCATGGGCGGTAAGGAAGACGATCGGAGTCTTAACTCCCGACCGGGCGAGATGCTCTTGGAACTCAAGTCCGCTGAGCCCCGGAAGCCGGACGTCCAGGACGATGCAACTTGGGTTGTCAGGCGACCTGTTCCGCTGAAGAAAATCACTGACCGAACCGAATGCTTGTGAGGAGAGATCGATGGATTTCAGAAGATCTTGAAGAGCTTGGCGAACCATAATGTCGGCATCAATTATAGATACGCTGGAGTCCCTACCGGCAAACTCGCTTCGGGACGTTTGACGACGAGAGGTGCCGTCGCCCGATAAAGCTAGGAATGCACCCGACGTCACGGTGTCAAGAAGCTCTTTTGCCGTATTTTCCATTGGTTCGACCTTAATCTTTAATTTCTCTTCGAGTTCTACTCAGAAAACGCGTGAAAGAGGTGGCACAATGATCAAAGATTGGCAGCATTGCGTTGGGAAACGGTGCGCCTGTCTGGTTTCTGGTCATAAACCTGTGTGTAATGAAGACCGTGATTCAGCACCATTAAACATTTCCATTAGACCTACGTTGACCGATCAGACGTCCGCATCCAGTTCGCCGCACTTCCCATGCGATTGTGCAGTGCCCCTCTCCACCCAAGGGAAGTTCACACTCAGAGCCGAGAACAGTTTGCTGATCAAGTGATCAAGGCGAGAGCAAGGGGAGCGTTGTTCACTCCGAATTTTAACTCTCGCTCCGGTGCAGTGCCGGAGCGAGATTATCTCGATCTGCGCGAAGCACGGAAGTTGCGGCGCAGGGTCATTCTTTCCGTGCCGCTGGGACTTGGTCGGACTCTCCACATGCGTTCGACACTATTTGCAAGAGGCAGTTCGATGGAGAACGTCGATCCGACATTTTGGATTGATCTCACCGCGACTTGATGGCGAAGCAGATCCGCAGTCTGGCGGACGATCATAAGGCCAAGACCCATTCCGTCCCACTCAGCGGAATCACCGCGCTCGAATGCGTCGAAGATGCGTTCGAGGCGTGCTGCGGGGATGCCGGCGCCGTCGTCCTGCACGTCGATGCACGCTCTGTGGCGCCTGGTCCGACACACCAGTCGGACATGGCCACGCGGACCGCTATACTTAATCGCATTGCCGACCAAATTGCGCAGGATCGTGTGGAGCATTTCAGGATCCGTTTCGACGATGCTGTCGGATGAGATTATCCGAAGCTCGACGCCGCAAGCCTCTGCATAGAAGCGCCAGTCGCTTTCGACCCGCTCCAGTACTTGAGCAAGGAGGACATTCTGGCGGCGCGGTTGCAACGTCTCGTCCTTCTGCGACAAGCGAGCGATGTCATCGAGTTCGCTACCGAGGCGCTTCATGGCATCAAGTGCGATGCGGAGACGATCTGCAATAAGGGCCGGCATACCAGCTTCTGCCGCGTAGGCGAGCGACATCATCGCGACATGCAGCGGTTGCTTCAAATCGTGGCCCGCTACCGCCATCATCCTCGCCATTGCGGCACGCGATGCTAATGCGCGCTCCACTGCTTCTGCACTCGCTTGCTCTGTCGTCATCTTCATTCCCGATCTTCGCCGTTATGCTCGACGCCACGCTACGGCGAAGGTCGATCGTGAATAATCCCACGTAGCGGCAGTCGCGGTCGCCTACACGGGCGAGCGACCGTACTTATGTACGGAAGAACGATCCCTTGCGCCGATATCTGAAGTGCCAACCGCCGCTTAGCTTCACACAATCTGGGGGACCCAGTACGGCAAGCCTACCGTTTTGTTGAAGCAAAGGAATCAAATATGACCATGCCTTCGTTCCGATACCAACTCGAAAAGTCCATCCCACGTGTCGGCAACGGCGGCATCACGCGGGGCGCGTCGATACACCAGTTTCCCGCCAGCATCGGTATCGCCGGCGTGTCGATGCGTCTCGATCCTGGCGCCATGCGCGAACTGCATTGGCATGCCAACGCCGCGGAATGGGCGTATGTGATTTCTGGCAACTGCCGCACAACGGTTCTTAATCCAAACGGGGGAGCGGCGACCGATACGTTCGGCCCGGGTGATGTTTGGTATTTCCCGCGCGGATGGGGTCATTCTATCCAGGGCCTCGGACCCGGCGAATGCCATTTCATTCTCATCTTCGACAATGGCGATTTCTCAGAGGATCATACCTTCAGCATCACCGACTGGCTGTCTTGTACGCCAGCGGAGGTCGTACGACAAAATCTGGGCCTTTCCGCTGAGTGCCTGTCAATGCTGCCGCACGGAGAGGCCTATTTCGCAACCGGCCCGGCGCCCGATGACCGGTCCCGGGATGCCGAGCCGCGGCCGGTTCCGGAACTGACAACATTCCATCGCTACCCGCTTTATGCTCAGCAACCGCGACGGGTGCCGGGCGGGGGAACGCAAAGAACCGTGTCGGTAGACGAGTTTCCGATCTCTACCACGATGGCCGGTTCGTTGTTGGAAATCGAGCCTGGGGCGATGCGCGAACTGCATTGGCACCCCAATGCCGACGAGTGGCAATACTACATCGAAGGCGCTGCAGAGATGGCGGTGTTCCTTGCCGAGGGACAGGTTGTCATTGAGCAGTTCGAGGCAGGGGACATCGGTTATGCGCCAATGGGTTCCGGCCACTATATCCGCAACACGGGGCCAGGAGTCCTGCGGGTCCTCGTCGGGTTCAATAACGGTCACTACGAGGCGAACGACCTCTCCGCCTGGCTAGCGGCCAATCCGGTCGACGTGCTGGCGGCGAATCTAAGCTTGCCGAGGGTGGCGGTGGCCGGTCTGAGGGCCAGACCGGGTTTTCTGGCGCCCGGCGCCCCGTGACGGACGCGGCTGAAACCGACCGCGTCACCCATCGCCGTCTCCCCGACTACTCTCCTCCTGGCGCGTAGGCTCGTTCTCGGTCGAGTGGTGGGCGAGAACGGAGCGGGGCTGAACACTGTGTTTCATCCAGAAGGAAAGCACAAATGAACACACCGGTTTGGCTCATCACCGGCGGATCGAGCGGGCTGGGCGCGTCTATTGCGCACGCGGCTCTGCGAGCCGGACATCGCGTGGCTGTCACGGCGCGGGACAGCTCTCGCCTGGACGCGCTGGCCGCGGATTATCCAGGCGCGGTACTGCCCCTATCGATGGATTTGACTAGCACCACCGAAATAGAGGCGGCCGTTGCGGCGGCCGAGGGATGGCATGGCCATATCAACGTACTCGTGAACAATGCGGCGGTCGGCTACCTCGCCCTAATAGAGGAAGGGCAAGACGAGAAAGTTCGTAAGCTATTCGAAACCAATGTGTTTGGCGCGGTCGCGGCCATACGGGCTGCCCTGCCTGGCATGCGCGCACGCGGAAGCGGGACGATCATCAATATCTCCTCGACCAACGGCATCGTCGCCATGCCGTCCCTCGGCTACTATAGCGCGTCGAAATTCGCTCTCGAAGCGCTCACTGAAGCGCTGACGCAAGAAGTCGCGCCGCTTGGCATACGCGTGATGTCGGTCCAGCCGGGGGGCATGCCGACGGGCATAGTCTCGCGCAATCTCCGGAGCCCGAGGATCGAGGGCTACGATGCCCCGGCGCATGCCATCATGGATCTTCTGGAAAACGACAGAGATGGCGCCCTTGCGCCGAGCGACCCCCATCGGATTGCACAGATACTTGTCGGTCTGGTGATGGCTAAAACCATGCCTCGGCAACTTATACTTGGCCCCGACAGTTGGGAGGCCATTACGTCAAAACTGATCGCGCAGCGTATGGAGTTCGACGCGTGGAAGGATATCGCCTACAGCACGGTCGCACTGTGAACGTTCCACGAGTTCGTCCGGGGATCGGTCAAACTGTCCGGAGAAGCTTCCGACCAATTAGCGCGGACGATACAGAGGTGGGAGCTAGCTCCGTCTCGAGCGAGGCCGCTGGTGTGTCGATCGAGAGGCGAAGGCGATCAGCTAGGATGGTCGCTTTGCCGGGCGTCTAGCCTCAATCTTCGTTCTCACGAGTGAGTCCTGACGTCCTGCCGCAACTCGGACGGCCCTGCGGCGTTCGCGTTGTGCTTGCTGGTGTAGGGTCACGCGTGGACGGCACGTACGCCATGTTCGGCTAGTGCGGCTGCGTTGCAGCCGTGTCAAACGGTTCGGTTCGCCGGAATCAAACCGAGATCTGCCAGGAGACTGGCAGATCTCGTCGGATCTATGGGTCTGTCTTTGCGGGTAGCAGGTCAGGCGGCGACGGATCGGCTGCTGATGCGACGCTTTTGTCTTGAACGCAGGGATAGCCCAAGACCAATGAAACCGCCGCCCTGGAACAAAAGGTCGACGGTGAGAACTGCGCCGAGGAGCCACAGGCCAACGGCAGGCCAAGTGGCGACAATGAACATGCCAACAACGACGGTGAAGACGCCGCTGCCGGCGATCCATCCCCACCCACCCTGGCTGCGAAGCTGCAAGCCAATAACAATGCGAAGGGTGCCAGCGGCAATGAGCAGGACGCCGAGCACCAGGGAAATGCCGACGGCGGTTAAGACAGGATCGTAGACCGAGATCGCTCCGGCAGCCGCATAGAGCAGTCCGGCCAGGAGGTAGAGAAAGCGGCGGCCCCAGCTGCCAGTCGTGAAGGCGTGGATGATCTGCATCACGCCACCGGCGATCATCATGGCGGCAATATAGAGAACGGATACGAGCGTCGCGAGCAGGAGGTTTAGGCCCGCAATCGCACCGGTGACCAGAAGTCCAATGCCAAGCGCTACGAACCAACCCCACTTGCCGTGAAGTTCCTTCAGTGGCGCTCCGGGCGAGCGGTTGATGGTGGTGTCGAACATTTCAGGTCTCCTTCTTTGCTGGATCGGATAGGCTTGATGCATCTGGCCAAGGGCCAGAAGATCGCGTGGCGACCACGGAATACCCGAGGAGGTGCGCTTATCGCTGAGCGCCTCAGAACGCTGGATGGACCGCTCGCCGGCTACCTGAGAGCGTCCTCGACGGTCGTCGCGATCCATTGTTCGACGGTGAGGCCGACGTCGCCCGCATGAACTGCCGCCGCGGCCGCCACGGAGGGAGGTAGCGGTACGTCGTAGATGATGTCCTGGATGCTGTTGGCTGCAAGCACTTGACGCGTAACGTTGTCGGCGAATTGTCTCACTCTTTCGAGCTTCTCCTCGTGGCTGCCGTCGGTACTGGCCGACACGGCCGGACAGTAGAGCGCGATAAGGTAGTTGATCGTATCGTCGCTGGACATTCCGTGCTCCCGCAGAAGCTGGATTGCCGTCTGCAACTGGGCGGGCTGGTCAAGCGTGAGCCCTTTAGGAACGAATCCCGTGACCTCGCCCTCTAGCGGGGAAACGTGGAGGTCGGCCGCGGACGGGCACTGCAGTTCTTGGGCATAAAGCCGCGCTGGAACCGCGACGAGCGCGACGTAAGCGGTCACCACAGCAACGACCAGGTTACAGGATTTCATGGCCATCTCTCCTGGAGAGGGAGTAAAGGGAGCGAAACGCATAGAGCACCCGCCATCGCCGACGTGTTTCCCCGGCAAAACGCTTGAAGACGGTGAACAAATGTGCCTGCGCCTGGAAGCCGACGCTCAGTGCGACCTCGACCAGTGAGTATGTGTTTTCGGCGAGCACGACCTTGGCGTGATGGGTCCGCCTGCGCACCACATACTCGTGCGGACGAAGATCGGTTGCCGTCCGAAACTGGGCTGCAGAATACATCCTGCTCAGGCCCGCTTGAGCCGCGAGATTACCAAGGCTGATCGTGTCAGCAATGTGGTCTTCGACATATAAGGCCCGCTTCAGCCGCCATTTCACCAGGGCATTTCCTGGGGTATGCGCGTTTTGGGTAACGCACAGTCCGAGCCAACGGGCGGCGACCGCAAGCCTGATCACGTCATCGTAGATGCCTCTAGACATGGGTTCGGGGTTATCAGTCGCAGGCGTATTGTCGAACATGCACGGCCCCTTGTGTCTCATTCCGCATAGGCCGGGCCGGCTGCGCTCGTCGTGGGGATCGTCGATCCTTTCCCCAGATGCGACAGCAGTAGGACTGCTCAACACGCCGAAATGACGGTCCGGTTACCCCGGTGAATCTGAACGTCACCCGTGCTCGGCTCAATTCGTACAATCGTCTTGCAACATGTACCCTCGCTTAGGATTCCCATGCTTTGGATTTAGACAACCTGCCGATGCGGTCCGCGAAGCCTTCCTGCGGCCAAGCGTCTGGCGCTCGGACGTCCGCGGTCGAGGCGCCAAGCCAACGTCGGAAGAGCGAGCGGAGGTCGCTCCGGTCAGCGGCTTCATGTTCGAAGCCAGCGCCCCGGTTCTTACTCGTCGTGCGCCAAGCTCTTCGCGCGCGGCTTCGCCATATCGATCGGCTCGGCTTGCAGCACGATCGGGCAGGACGCGCCCTGTTACACCTGAACTGCTCGATTCCTGGCTTCGCATGCTGAGCCTGATGGAGCGCCCGGACCAGGTTCCGGCCCTGGCCCCGGCCTACCAGCGCGAAATTCTCTTCCACGTGCTGAAGGGGCCACTCGGCTGGATGCTGCGGGATATGGCGACCCCAGATACCACGCTTTCAGGGGTCGGCATCGCCATTCAGTGGCTCAGGGAAACTTCGCCAAGCCGCGCCAGTTGTACGTTTGTTCGCAAAATCCACTCCTCTTGCGCAACATGACAAGAGTAAGTTTCGCCTCTGCCGTCCCATCGGCTGGGATGCCTTTGCCGATCTCATCTAGAGCGAGAAGCTTCCCTCGCTTTTCCGCCCGTTCCAGCTGTGCAGAGCCATTCCACTGGCTCGCATCCTGGCAATAGAGTTTCTCTCAACGCGCAGTGTGCATGATCGCATCTGGGGGCGTGGGACGTTTCGAGGGGAACACGATCTGGCATTTGAAGTTTGCTCATAACGCAGCGTCTGCTTTGACGAGTTTCGCCTGCGCAAGCCTTGCGCCTGTCATCATCTGGATCAAGGCTCGCGTGAGAAGAATGTCTCCGATAGCGACGAAGATCGCGAAAGCTTCTCGCAAGGGCTTGACTGTGGCGTCGGCGCTGGCGCACCGGCGGAAGTCTGCTGTCCCGGCTTCGTACCGGTCGCTGCTCACGCCAACTGTGGCTAAGCCCGACGTCCCATCCGCTCTTCACGCCGTTCAGCATCGAACGCCTGCCTTCCCTTCGCATTCCATAGGTTGCGCGCATGCTCGCCTTCATCGCTCTGCAGCTTGGCGGCGATCCGAAGCAACGCGCCGTAGATGGTAGCGCGATCGTCGTTGGTCAGATCAACGATGCCCGCCTTGACGACGAGACCGCCAAGTTCGATGAGCTGCCGTGTGCGCTTGCGACGCTCGACCTGCCAGGTGCGCATATCATGCCGAGCCAGAGCCGCCTGCCGGCGATTGTGGGCCGCCCGGTTGCGCTGGAGTGCCGCGAGGGTTGCGCTGAGATGCCGGAGCAGTTCGCCGGGAGCCGCTCTCGAAAAACATCACCCCACGCTTGGCCCATGCCTCACGCTTTGCGGTCTCTTTCGTCTCGGCGATTGCAACCAGTGCGCCGGCCAGTTCGTCGGTGCTGAGCTGGTCGGCGCCGGTGGCGATCACCAGCTCTCCAAGCTGCTGGACCTTTCTGGTTCTGAGCTCTCGCGCCTTGTCTTCCAGCGCCTTCAGTTCCGCATCGTAGTCGCGTGGCTTGCGCATCTGCTGTCTCCATCATCTCCATTGATTGTCGATGCAGCGATGATAGGCGAGCGTCTGCCGGATGGCTTCAGGGTTGCCGAGACGGCTCGGGACGCGCCGGTCCATCCCGAGAATTTTTCGAGGGAGGGCGCGCTTATACGTCGTGCCGACGTACGCTTTGCCGTGCAAATGATCTGCTCGCGATGGCGATCTATCATCTTCACGTCAAGATCATTGGCCGCAAGGCAGGCAGCAGCGCGTTGGCTTCTGCGGCCTACCGCTCGGCTTCGAGGCTGCGCGACGGGCGTATCGAACGTACTCACGATTTCTCGGCCAAGCGCGGTGTTGTCCATTCCGAGGTGATGCTGCCTGAGGATGCTCCGGAGGCCTGGCGCGACCGCGAGAGGCTGTGGAACGATGTCGAGGCGTTCGAGGTCCGCAAGGATGCCCAGCTCGCCCGCGAGGTGGAGTTTGCGCTCCCGCGAGAACTCAGCCAGGCGCAAGGCATCGAACTGGCGCGCGACTTTGTTCAGGCTGAGTTTGTGAGCCAGGGCATGGTCGCCGATCTCAATGTGCATTGGGACAGGGCGGAGGATGGCAGCCCCAAACCGCACGCTCATGTCATGCTCACCATGCGGTCCGTGGACGAGAACGGCTTTGGCGCCAAGGTTCGAGACTGGAATGCTACCCAGCTGGTCGAGCGCTGGCGCGAGCGGTGGGCGGAGCTTGCCAATGAACGCTTGGCCGAACTCGACATCGACGCCCGCATCGATCATCGCAGTCTGGAAGCGCAGGGCATTGCCCTGGAGCCGCAAACCCAGATTGGTGCGCCAGCGCAACGCATCGAGGGCAGTGACCTTGCTGCTGGCGATAGTGAAGCAGATCGCGCCGAACTGCACCGCGAGATCGCGCGCAACAATGGTGCGCGCATCATTGCCGATCCAACCGTAGCGCTCGATGCCATCACCCATCAGCAATCGACCTTCACCCGAAAAGACATTGCGAAGTTTGCGCATCGGCACAGCGATGGAGTGGAGCAGTTCAACGCGGTAGTGGCAGCCATCGGCAACGCACCCGATCTGGTCGAACTCGGCAAGGACATGCGCGGCGAAAACCGTTTCACCACCCGGCAGATGATCGAGACCGAACAGCGCCTTCACCGCGCTGCGGAACGTATTGATTTGGACGAGCGACACGCGGTGAGTAACGCACATCGTGAGGCAGCATTGGCGCAGGCTGCGCAACGCGGGCTTGTCCTGTCAGGCGAGCAGATCGATGCACTTGCGCACATCACCGATGGCCACGGTCTTGGTGTCGTTGTCGGCTTTGCCGGAACGGGCAAGAGCGCCATGCTGGGCGTTGCGTGCCAGGCATGGGCAGCGGCGGGCTATGAGGTTCGAGGCGCCGCACTCTCCGGCATTGCCGCCGAGAATCTGGAGGGCGGTTCAGGCATTTCGTCACGCACCATCGCCAGCATGGAACATAGCTGGGGACAGGGCAGGGATCTGCTCAGCGCCCGCGATGTCCTGGTGATCGATGAGGCCGGCATGGTCGGCACGCGCCAGTTGGAGCGCGTGCTCTCCCATGCGGCGGACGTTGGCGCAAAAGTCGTCCTCGTCGGCGATCCGCAGCAATTGCAGGCAATTGAAGCCGGTGCGGCATTCCGCTCGATCCATGAGCGACATGGTGGCGTCGAAATCGGTCAGGTGCGCCGGCAGCGTGAGGACTGGCAGCGTGATGCCACGCGCGATCTTGCAACCGGCAGGATCGGCGCTGCGATCGACGCCTATGACGCGCAGGGCATGGTGCACCAAGCTGCGTCGCGCGATGAGGCACGCAGCGATCTTGTCGAGCGCTGGGATCGGGACAGGCATGCAGAGCCTGAAGCGAGCCGGATCATTCTCACCCACACAAACGACGAAGTGCGCGCGCTCAACCAGGCAGCGCGCGAGCGGATGCGCGCGGATGGAGATCTCGGCGACGAAGTTCAGGTGGATGTGGAGCGCGGTGCAAGGACCTTCGCACGCGGCGACCGGGTCATGTTCTTGCGCAACGAGCGGTCGCTCGGCGTCAAGAACGGCACGCTCGGTGTGATCGAAGAGGTCAGCGTCCAGACGATGACGGTTCAAACCGATGACGCCAGGTCTGTGCGCTTCGATCTGAAAGACTATGCCCACATCGACCACGGCTATGCCGCGACCATCCATAAGGCCCAGGGCATGACGGTCGACCGCACCCATGTGCTGGCAACGCCGGACATGGATTCGCACAGCAGCTACGTGTCCCTGTCGCGACATCGGGATGGGATGGAACTGCATTACGGCAGCGAAGACTTCGCGACCCGCGAACGACTTGTCCGCGCGCTGTCACGCGACCGCACCAAGGATATGGCGTCGGATTACGACCAGATCGACCCGGCGCAACACTATGCCGAGCGACGCGGGATCAGCTTCCGTCAGCGTGTGGTCAAGATCGTGCGCCGGATCGTTCCGGAGAAGCTTCGCGACGGGATTGAAAGGATGCTGGACGGGTTGCGCTCGCCCGGACAAGCAGAGCCCGGCCAGGACCGTGCGTACAGGCCGAAAGGGGGAGAGGTTGGAACGCAAAACGGCGATGCCGGCGCCGAACCAGGAAGGGAAGCGGGCACCAGGGGAGCGCAACGCGGAGCGGATGCGTTGTTGGACGAGGAAGCGGCGTTGCGCAGAGCTCGCACGAAGGCTCTCGTGCGCCACGCGCGAGCGCTCGATGCTATTATCAGCAACGGAAATGTGGACGGGCAGGGTAGTCCCGGGCAGATGCGCGAATTGAGGGATGCACGCAACGCGTTCGATAAGGTTCGGCCGCATGGCTGGCGCGATGCCGAAGCGGCCTATATCAAGAATCCCGAGCTGGTTCGTGAAGCGGGAGCCGGTAGCGTCAACCGTATCGTGCTCGCTCTCCAGCTTGAAAGCGAAATCCGCACCGGACCGGAAGCCGATCCGACCCGCCGGGCCGACCGTTTCGTGGAACGCTGGCAGAAGCTCCACCGGACAAGCCAGGACCAATACCAGGCTGGCGACATGTCCGGTTACAAGTCAACCCGCTCGGCCATGTCCGACATGGCCAAGAGCCTCGAGCGCGATCCGCAACTGGAATCGCTTCTTGCAAACTATAAAAAGGCGCTTGGCGTCGAAGTGGAGTCCGGCCGGCGCCTGGGCGCGGAACTCGCGTTCAGCCACGGTATTGGCATTGGGCGTGGCATGGGCATCTAAACTTATTACGAAATGGCATGTCGAGCGTGTCGTCGACGAAGGTAGTTCCCATCGACAACGACGATGATGACCATGAATGAGATGGAGTCGTCGAACTCTCCCTTGGTAAGGGAGTAGTCTATCGCTGCATACCGGCGGATTTTTCGCTGCGATATCAGGCGCTTGCTCGTTCGCCGTTTTCGGCAGTGGTGTGAGCTGGTGCACGTGTAGTGCCCGGTCCGCATCCGCTGCCGGCCTCATTCGATGTAAGCCGGTCCGTCCTTTTTCACCGGTCCCCACATGCCTCCGGTGAAACTATCGCTGTCGGCGATCTGCAGGACGTTCGGCGGATCGTCGCGGTATTTCTTGCCAAACCAACCTTCGTATTCGAGTTGGATCGGAAATTCGGCTTGAGCCTTCCAAAAGCTCTTCTTCGGAATCCTATGTGTTAGGCCAAAAGAGCATGTCGTCTGCGCGCCGTTCTGAAGAAGGCGGATCACCATCGAGGACTCAAAACAGGCCAGCCAAAGGCCGCGTGCCTCGGCATCGGCGCCAGCGCCAAGGGCAGCCTCGAGCGCCGCCTGGTCTCGTACTATCAACCTGATGTTCTTGGCTGGGATCGACCCCGAATTCAGTACCACCAGATTATAGGCGATCGCCTCGTTACCTCCGTCATGCGTCTGAACCATCGCCGTTACGATCGGTCGGAACTGGCGCCGCCAAAAGAAGATCGATAGCCCGAACGCCAGGATCGCGACGACTAAGGCTACTACGGATACCGCGAGTTCGGCTGTCATCGTCGCCTAATCGCTCCATCGGATTTTGCTGCCGCGAAGGTGCTGTGTGTCGGCTGCGAACTGGATTTGCGCTATGATGAAGGCCTTTTCGACGCCCGGCGCGACCGCGGCGATCAGGGCATCGAGGGGAAGGACGCAATGCTTCGGGCCAGGAATGGATAGATTGAAGCCAGTGGGATAGCGCAGGTCGTAATCCTGATTGACATGGGCGAGCTGGATCGCCAGCGCTTTCATCATCTGGTCGGCAACCACAAGGCCTTGCTTTTCGCACTCAGCGAACACTTGTCCTGTGTCATGTCGCAATGGTCTTTTGCCAAGCTTGCTCTTCGGCGTGCCCTTCGCCACCAGATATGATTTGAGAATGACCTCCACGGCATGCGCGAGGAGGAAATAGGCCGGATAGCTAAGACCGGGTTCGTTACGCTCGGCAAGGATCTGGAACGCTTGATAGTAGGATCTTCCCCGCTTCAGCAGCTCGCCGGCGTAATCCCCCAAAGGCTGGGGCATCTCCCATAGGTTGGCCGATACCTGGTTAAGCGCGACGGTCGCCGCCATATATGGATCCCCTACTCGCTGGCTGAGGCGCGATGCGATCGGCCGCCGCTTACCTTACACCTCATCTTCATCCTGCTGCTGACTGTGAAGGTCATCAATCAGGATGTCATCAATGACTGAAAGAGCCAGACGGGCATCGATCTCGGGAATGCAATCCTTATGAATGATCTGAGTGAAAAGGCGTTGAAGCTTTTGCCGACGGTCGTAAGCGTCCATCTGCCTCCAGTCCAAGTTTACGGCTCCATACGTTTTCATATGACCATAGTCGTGCTGCGGCAGTGGAGCGGTTGTGACCATGATCGTCCCCGCCATAGGGCGGTCATGGAAGGGCGGCCTGTCAGGCGTCCAGCAGATCACAGTGTCTTTTGCAAGCATAGAAGGCTCCCCCATGTCGCGATGGACTCGAGTGTCGCAGGAAAGAATTGGCACCGCAATTCGGAGGCGTACCGCTTCCGGTCTTGATCTACTGGAAAAAGGAGATCACCTTCGACAGGGAGGTTTCAATCATGCCCGACGAAATGAAAGTGCTTCTCCGGAAAAATGTCGACTTTCGGGACGATCCCGGTCCGCCGCTCGACAGGCGTTACGAGACCGTCACCGTGCACACAAGCCGCGAACCCTTCGTTTTCGTTGGCGAAGGCGACACCGCACGTCACGTTTTCGACTACATCCGCCGAGCCCACTCCAAGAGTGGGTCGTCCAAAAAACTGAGAGACTGCCACGCGGCCGTCAAGGCGGACGGAGGCGCAAGGTCTGATGTTGTCTTTGCTTCGGGCTAACTTCACCGCATAGGTTTTTGCACCCGGAGGGTTTCATTAACCGCCTAGAGCAATACCGACGGCAATTCCGATGCCGATCGCCACGCCGGTTACTAGGTTCCTTGCCAAGCGAATCGTCCAGGCCGTCGCGGCGGCTCGCCAATTCGATCTCGGCTGAGTCTCTGCAGGCCGATCAGCTCATCAAAAACGTGTTCCATGGTGATTTCTCTCCTTCGGGCGATTCCGGTGTAGATCGGCGCCTAGCGAAGTCGAGTTGTGTAGACATGCTGTAGATCAGCCTATTTTCGGCCGTTCCTGAAAACTCTGAAACCGTTGGAAATGATTGGCTCCCCGGGCCGGATTCGAACCAGCGACCAACCGGTTAACAGCCGGTTGCTCTACCACTGAGCTACCGGGGAACGGATGCTCTATGTGAGTGGCGCAGCCTATAGCTGCCCTTTTCGGCTTTGCAAAGAAGCTTTTCACATTTTTCCGAGGCTTTTTCGCGCAGGCCTTTCTCGCAATCGTCGACGGTTGCCCTCATATTAGCCGTCTTGGCAGGGATATGGAACCGAAAGCGCGGCGGCGGCTTTGGTTCCAGCATGCTTGCGAAAAATCAAACGGGTCAATTTTTCGAGACGATGACAGCACAAGACAACCAGATGCCGGCGCGGAAAATCTCCGTTTTCGGGCGCGAGTTCAAAATGCCGCGCTCGCGCGGGCTCAGAATCACGATCGGCATCCTGCTGACCATCGGCGGTATCCTCGGTTTCCTGCCGATCCTCGGCTTCTGGATGGTTCCGCTCGGATTGCTGGTGCTGTCCTATGAATTCGCCATGGTTCGCCGTCACCGGCGTCGCTTTGTCGTCTGGTGGGAACGGCGTCGCCGGCCCGATTGACCGCCGATAGCGCAGGGTGGGTGTTCAACGGGCGGCGTGTTCTTCCAGTGCCTCATGGATCTGCTTGAGAATCGCCGCGGCCGAGGCAAGCCTTGCCCTGTCGTGCGGCGACAGGCTGTCCGCACCTTCGATGGACAGACGGTCGATTGCGTAATGCAGAAGCTCTCCGCATTGTAGCAGGGACAGGCCGGACGAGGCACTCGTATTTGCTGCCATTGTCCGGCGCATGGCTCTTCCTCCTGCCATGTCCAACGCACGGGCCGCCGATGAGTTTCTCCTCCGGGCAGGCTATGCTTAATTGTCCGCTAATGGAGCGGTCAGGCCCGGTCCGACGATTTGCCGGATGCCGTCCGGACTGACGCGAGGAAACCGTTCGGAATGCACGGTGGCCGCTTGACGGCATTTTCGCCGCAACCTATTGGAACCGGGTGGAACGCCGGGAGCAATGAGGCCTCGTGGCGGAGTGGTTACGCAGAGGACTGCAAATCCTTGCACCCCGGTTCGATTCCGGGCGAGGCCTCCAATGCCCGGGCCCCCGCGCGGCAGCGCAGGGGCCTGAAGTTCCTGACACAATGGACCGCGGTTCTGGCGCGGCAAGCGGATTGGTTGGGACATGAGCGCTGATTTCTCCGAACTACGCGTCAAGATGGTCGACGGCCAGGTCCGCACCACCGATGTGACCAGCGCGCCGCTGCTTGATGCAATGCTTGTCATCCCAAGAGAGATGTTTGTCGGCGCCGCCCAGCGCGATCTCGCCTATATCGACGAGGACATCCGCATTGCCGCCGGCGCGGACGGCGCACGCTACCTGATGGAAGCATCCCCGTTGGCCAAGCTTATCCAACTGGCCGAGATCAATCCGACCGATTCGGCGCTCGATGTCGGTTGCGGAACCGGCTACGCCTCGGCCATCCTGTCGCGGCTGGCCAGGTCCGTGGTGGCGCTTGAGAGTGATTCGGCGCTGGCGGAAACCGCCAGATCGACGCTTTCGTCGCTGGGCTGCGGCAATGTGACCGTCGTCCAGGGTGCGCTGCCGCAAGGGCATGCCGCCCAGGCGCCTTATGACGTCATCCTTGTCGGCGGCAGCGTCGCGGAAGTCCCTGTGACGCTGCTGGACCAGCTCGCCGAGGGCGGCCGCCTTGTCGCCGTCGAAGGGCAGGGCAATTCCGGCGTGGCTCGTCTCTTTTTCAAGGCCGGGGGGGTTGTAACCGGAAGACGGGCATTTAATGCGGCAATTAAGCCACTACCGGGGTTTGAACGCATTCGTGCTTTCGAATTCTGAATGATTTGGCCTTGCAGCAGAGGCTTTGTCATGGTCGCTTGCATTTGAACGATCGCTGCTGATGCCAAACTGGGGGCACTTTGGGGTGAGCAGCAGGGAACATCGAACACGCGGCGCCGGCTGATCAATGAGAGAAGCAGGCGCGGCGCGGTTCCCATGGAAAACGAATGAGGGTTTAACCGTGCCGTCTTTTCGCAAGTCACTTTTCACCGCCGTTCTCGTCTCGGCGACCATGCTGTCCCCACTGGCCGCTTCAGCCGAAACCATCTCCGGCGCGCTTGCGAAGGCCTACCAGTACAATTCTTCGCTGAATGCATCCCGCGCTGGCGTTCGCGTCACCGACGAGGGCGTCGCCATCGCCAAGTCGGGCTACCGTCCGGTTGTCACCGGCTCGGCGAATATCGATTATTCGAGCAGCCATCTCAACGGCACCAATTCAAGCGTGCGGCTGACCACCGGCAATTTTGGCGTCCAGATCGACCAGACGCTGTTCGACGGCTTTCAGACCAGGAACAATGTCGCTGCCGCCGAAGCGCAGGTCCGGGCTTCGGTCGAAAGCCTGCGCAACACCGAAGAGGGTATCCTGTTCAGCGCGGCCCAGGCCTATATGAACGTGATTCGCGACCGGCAGGTCGCCGTGCTGACCGAGCAGAACCTGCAGTTCCTGACCGAGACGGCGCGCGCGGCGCGTTCGCGTTTCGAGGTTGGTGAAGGCACGCGCACCGATGTCGCGCAGGCCGACGCTTCACGCGCCGCCGCGGTGGCATCGCTGAGTGCTGCCCGGGCGCAGGCGCTGGCAAGTGCGGCGCTCTATCGCCAGATCGTCGGCGACGAGCCGGGCAAGCTCAAGGGCGCTTCGCCGGTGGCAAAGCTGTTGCCGTCGAGCCTCGCCGCCGCCGTCGGGGTGGCCTCGAACGAGCATCCGGCCATCCTTGCCACGCAGCATCTGGTCGACGCCGCCGCGTTTTCGGTGAAGTCGGCCGAAGGCGCGCTGTTGCCGCAGCTGTCGGCTTCCGCCGGCGTTTCGAGCGCCTATCGCAATACCTCGCCTTTGCCAGGCGTCGGTTCGCAGGATGGCACGACCAATTCGGCCAGTGTCGGGGCAACGCTGACGATCCCGATCTATTCGGGTGGCCGCACCTCGGCGATCGTGCGCCAGAACAAGGAATCACTCAGCCAGGCCCGCATCCAGGTCGACGTCAGCCGCGACCAGGTACGCCAGGCCGTCACCGCCGCCTGGACCGAGTATACCGCCGCGCAGCAGCAGCTGACGGCCAACAGGCAAGTGATCGAGGCCGCGAAGCTGGCACTGAACGGTGTCATCGAAGAACGCAATGTCGGCCAGCGCACCACGCTCGACGTCCTCAACGCACAGGCGACGGTCATCACCGCCCAGATCAACCAGGCCGGTTACGAACATGATGTGGTGGTGGCGAGCTACGCCATCCTGCAGGCGACCGGCCGTCTGTCCGTGGACCGCCTTGGCTTGCAGGTAGCGAAGTACAAGCCTGAAGAGCATTACAACGCGGTCAAGGACAAGTGGTACGGCCTGCGCACGCCGGACGGCCGCTGAGGCGTTCGGCCAGGACTGGCCGTGTTCCCCGTTTGAGCAGGATCTTTCGCACTCGGGTTCAGATCGCGCTAATCTGTTGAAATCCCACAAGTCCCCAGATTGGGGATTCTCGTGCGGCGATCCGTCGGTTACGCTGTCGCCATGATTCGATCCGGCTCTGCCGGAGCGGAAACCCACAGGGGTCACAAAGGCGGCGGATGTGACGATGGCAACGGCAAGCAGCGCACAGCGCGAACCTTCCATGGAAGAGATACTGGCTTCCATCAGGCGGATCATCGAGGACAGTGACGGCGGCCGCAAGCAGCCGGGCGACGCCGATGAGCTGAGCCAGGATCTGGAGCGCGCGTCGAGCGCCTATGCGGCCCCCGACGTGGAAGCATTCCGTGCCGACCTGCATGCCGCCCCCGAAGGCAGGAAGCCGGTCACGCTGGCGGAAGTCCAGGCACAGTTGCCGGCGGCCGAGCCGGTGGTCGCGCGCATGGAAACGCCTGCGCGCCCCGATCCCAGCCCGGCAAAGCCATCGATGACACTTGCCGAAGTTAGCGCCCGCGTCGCCGCCGAGCCAATCACGGTTGAATCGCCGGGATCGCGTCCTGTCGCCGACGCTTCCATCGCCGATTGGCGTCGTGAGATCGCCGCGGTCGGTGAGCAGGCGAGGGCGGTGTCGGACCGGAGCGAGGCACGCAAGACGGCTGCCCAGCCGTCCGTGGAGACTCCAAGGGACGAACCGACCGCGAAAGTAGCCGTCGAACCCGAGCCGTCTCGTCCGGATGCAAGCGTGGTGCGGCCGGTGGCGGCCAGCGACGCGCCGCGTCCGGCGATCGTTTCCGAGCATACCGGCCGTCAGGTCGCGGCTGCCTTTGGCGAGCTTTCCGATGCGTTTGCCAGCCGCAGCAAGAAGACATTCGACGAGATGGCCGAAGAGATGCTGCGGCCGATGCTGCAGGATTGGCTGGACAACAATCTGCCGACACTGGTCGAAAGACTGGTGCGCGAGGAGATCGAGCGCGTGGCGCGCGGGGCGCAGTAGCTCCCCATGCCGATTGCTAGAGGAAACGGCGCCTTCGTGGCGCCGTTTCTTTTGGTGAGGTCAGTTTGTTGGCAGGACGGCGGATCGCTTTCCGTTGAAATGACCAAGGCCGCGCCTATCTGGTTGTGAGGGTCCGAGACAGCCCTTGCGGTTGACTTGGCCAAAACCTTCCGATTTACACCGGACCAGCAAAACTCCCGACAGCGCGGACCATTTTCCCATGCTTGAAAAGACCTACGACGCCAAAACCGTCGAGCCGAAGATCGCCAAAGTCTGGGAAGAGGCCGACGCGTTTCGCGCCGGTGCCGGCGCCGAGGAGGGGGCGGAAGCATTTACGATCGTCATCCCGCCGCCGAACGTTACCGGCTCGCTGCATATGGGCCACGCGCTCAACAACACGCTGCAGGATATATTGGTGCGCTTCGAGCGAATGCGCGGCAAGAACGTCCTGTGGCAGCCGGGCATGGACCATGCCGGTATTGCCACGCAGATGGTTGTCGAGCGGCAGCTGATGGAAAAGCAGATCCATCGCCGCGACCTGACCCGCGAGCAGTTTATCGAGAAAGTGTGGGAGTGGAAGGCCGAATCCGGCGGCGCCATCTTCAACCAGCTGAAGCGGCTGGGCGCCTCGGCCGACTGGTCACGCGAACGCTTCACCATGGACGAAGGCCTGTCCAAAGCCGTGCTCGAAGTGTTCGTCACGCTCTACAAGGAAGGGCTGATCTACAAGGACAAGCGCCTTGTGAACTGGGACCCCAAGCTGCTCACCGCGATCTCCGATCTCGAGGTCGAGCAGCAGGAGGTCAATGGCAATCTCTGGCACTTCCGCTATCCCATCGAGGGCCAGGTCTTCGACCCGGAAAACCCAACAACCTTCATCACCGTGGCGACGACGCGCCCGGAGACGATGCTGGGCGATACGGCCGTCGCCGTGCACCCTGACGACGAGCGATTCCGGCATCTGGTGGGCAAGAACATCGTCCTGCCAATCGTCGGTCGCAGGATTCCCGTGGTGGCGGACGAGTATTCCGATCCGGAAAAGGGTTCGGGCGCGGTCAAGATCACGCCGGCGCATGACTTCAACGACTTCGAGGTCGGCAAGCGCCACAAGCTGCCGGCGATCAATATCCTGACCACGGAGGCGGCGGTGAGCCTCAGGAACAATGAGGATTTCCTTGCCGGTCTCGAGGTGACGCCGGAGCGCCAGCTTGTCTGGGACGAACTCGATGGCCTCGATCGCTTCGTCGCGCGCAAGAAGATCGTCGAACTGATGGAAGAGGGCGGCTTCCTCGAAAAGGTCGAGCCGCATCGCCACGCGGTGCCGCATGGCGATCGCGGCGGCGTGCCGATCGAGCCGTTCCTGACCGAGCAGTGGTATGCCAATGCGGCGGAACTGGCCAAGCCGGCAATCGCTTCCGTGCGCGAAGGTCGCACGAACTTCGTGCCGAAGAACTGGGAAAAGACCTATTTCGACTGGATGGAGAACATCCAGCCCTGGTGCATCTCGCGCCAGCTGTGGTGGGGTCATCAGATCCCGGCCTGGTACGGGCCGGACGGGCGCGTCTTCGTCGAGAAGACCGAGGAAGAGGCGCTGAGCGCCGCGATCGAATTTTATCTGGCGCTGGAAGGACCGTGGAAGGCCTGGGTCGAGGCCAAGCTGGAGAACTTCAAGCCGGGCGAGATCCTGACCCGCGACGAGGATGTGCTGGACACCTGGTTCTCATCGGCGCTGTGGCCGTTTTCGACGCTGGGATGGCCGGACGAGACGCCCGAGCTGAAGACCTACTACCAGACCGACGTGCTGGTGACAGGCTTCGACATCATCTTCTTCTGGGTCGCCCGCATGATGATGATGGGCCTGCACTTCATGGACGAGGAGCCGTTCCACACCGTCTATGTCCATGCGCTGGTGCGCGACAAGAACGGGCAGAAGATGTCGAAGTCGAAAGGCAACGTCATCGATCCGCTCGACCTTATCGACGAATACGGCGCCGACGCGCTGCGCTTCACCCTGACGGTGATGGCGGCGCAAGGCCGTGACGTGAAGCTCGATCCGGCGCGCATCGCCGGCTATCGCAATTTCGGCACCAAGCTGTGGAACGCGACGCGTTTTGCCGAAATGAACGAGGTCGCGCGCAATGACGATTTCTGGCTGAACGACGCCAGGCTGGCGGTCAACCGCTGGATCCTGACCGAGCTGACGCGCGCGGCGCGCGAGATCACCGACGGCATCACCTCATACCGCTTCAACGAGGCGGCGGGTGCCGCCTACCGCTTCGTCTGGAACCTGTTCTGCGACTGGTATCTGGAATTGCTGAAGCCGGTGTTCATGGGCACCGACGAGGCGGCCAAAGCCGAAAGCCGAGCCTGCGTCGCCTTCGTGCTCGACGAGATCTACAAGCTGCTGCATCCGATGATGCCGTTCATGACCGAGGAACTGTGGGCACAGACCGCCGACGAAGGCAAGCAACGCCCCTCGCTGCTGTGCCACGCCGCGTGGCCGTCGCCGGACTTCGAAGACGCCGAGGCTGCAGCCGACATCAATTGGCTGGTCGATCTCGTCTCCGGCATCCGCTCGGTGCGCTCGGAGATGAACGTGCCGCCGGCAGCCATTGCACCGCTCGTCGTGGTCGGCGCCAACGCTGTGACACGCGAACGGCTTGTCCGCGAAGAATCGGCGATCAAGCGGCTGGCGCGGGTCGGCGACATCTCGCTTGCCGATGTCGCGCCCAAGGGTTCGGCGCAGATCGTGCTCAACGAGGCGACGATCTGCCTGCCGCTTGGCAGCCTGATCGACCTTGTCGCCGAGGCAGCACGGCTGCAGAAGGAATTGGCCAAGGTGACCGAGGAGATCGCGCGGCTGCACAAGAAGCTGTCGAACGAGAGGTTCGTCGCCAGCGCGCCGGCCGAGATCGTCGATGCCGAGCGTGAAAAGCTCGCTGAATACCGCGATGCGCAGGACAAGCTGTCGGTCGCGTTGGCCAGGGTTCGCGACGCCGGTTGAGGATAGATTCGCGAGACTTTAGCCCTCTCTAAAGTGCTGGTTTTTCGCGTCGAAAATCTGGATGCCGTTGCGTTAATATTGACGTAAACGGAAGTTTTAGCCCCATTGTTGCCATAATGTAACAATGGGGCTCCTGGAGCCCCAAAAAGGCCTGTTTTCGAGCCTTTTTGGATGGTTCTCTCTGTTTTTTGAGAGCCGCTCAGCCTTCACAGACCATTTTTCGGCTTTGCCGCACTAGGTTGCATTTCCTCGAAAATGCGCCTGGCCAATGTGTACATGTACGCCCGCGAATTCGTTGTTGCACCGTTAACCTGAATTGGTTCTAGCTTGATGCACTCGAATTCGGGGAGGACATTTCATGACTATTCTGCGACTGAAGGCGCTGCTGGGGGCGGGCTGCTTTTCGCTGGCTTTGATCGGGACGGCGATGAATCCGGCACATGCCGGCGGCCTGGAGCGCGGCGGTTACGATATCGATTTGCTGTTCGATCCGGCTCCGTTCGCGACCGAAGCCGAATCGACCTATGTGATGCCGCAACGCAAGCTCAAGAATGCGGTGGACACCAACCCGCTCGACGGCGATTTGACGCCTCTGGGCAGCACGGCGAAGGACAGCGAGAGCTATTGGGTGCCGCGGATCGGCGTCAAGGCGCAGATCGTCCAGGGTGTCGACTGTATGTTCGACTATTCCCAGCCTTGGGGTGCGCACACAAATCCGGGTCTTTGGGCCGGTGCCCAGTCCAACATGGAAACCGACATCAAAAGCAACAACTACGCCACAACCTGCTCCTACAAGATGGACGCCGGCAAAGGCCAGGTTCGCTTCATCGGCGGCGTCTACTACCAGGAAGTCTATGGCTTCAAGCAGGACCTGATATCGCCGCTGGTGCCGGATTTCCAGGGTACCGGGCGTGTCGATCTCAAGGGGACCGGCTGGGGCTGGCGCGCCGGCCTGGCCTATGAAATCCCCGAGATCGCACTGCGCGCCAGCCTCGTCTACAATTCGCGGGTCAAGCTCGACAATATCTCGGGCACGCTGGATTTGACGCATGTTGGCAGCGTGGTGCTTCCGATCTACGGCTCAACGCAATACATGCCGGATACAGTCGAATTGAAATTGCAGTCAGGCATTGCGCCAGGCTGGCTCGCCTTCGGTTCGCTCAAGTGGGTCAATTGGAGCCTGCTGCAGAGCGTTCCGATTTGCGTCGTAGGTACCCCCGCAGGGGCATGCGTCACTGGTGATGCTCTCCATTCGGGCCAGATCACCTCGCTGGACCTGATGTATCGTGACGGCTGGACAGTTACCGGCGGCATTGGCCACAAGTTCAACGATCAGTGGAGTGCTGCCGGCCAGCTTTCCTGGGATCGCGGCACGTCGCATGGCTATGGCTCGCAGACCGATACCTGGACACTGGGCGGCGGCGTCGCCTTTACGCCCAAGCCGAACATCGAAGTGCGTCTGGCCGGCGCGGTTGGGGTGCTGACCAGCGGCCATTCTGGAGCGTTGGCTGGTGAGAACGGATACGTCGCCGGCACGGATGTCAGCTACGACTTCGGCAACGATCTGGTCACGGCGATTTCAGGTGGCCTTAAGATCAAGTTCTAAGTCTCTGACAATTATAACAAAAGGCCAGGGATTACCCGGCCTTTCAGACTGCTGACAAACCCCTGGCATTTGCTGGGGGTTTTTGATTCACTGGGTCATGTTGAAGCGACCCGCCCCTGAACAGACCGCGCTCGAGATGGTGACGCTGGATCAGTTGGTTCCTGCCG
>NZ_JANIFC010000008.1:0-364834 GCF_024518615.1 Mesorhizobium sp. SEMIA396 | reverse complement strand
TCAAGGCGACCGCCATCAAGGAACTGGTCGACACGACGGGCGCCGGCGATCTCTATGCCGCCGGCTTCCTGCATGGCTACACGCAAGGCCGCGACCTGCAGACTTGCGGCGACCTTGGCTCACTGGCAGCCGGATTGGTGATCCAGCAGATCGGCCCCAGGCCCCGTCAGAATTTGCGCCGCGAGGCCGAGCAGGCGGGGCTGACCATTCCGGACGTTCAAACGAGTTAGTGGCCTACCTTCCCGTTGTGCAGGCTATCTCGCCAGAAGCGCAATCACGGAATAGGGAAATCCTGATGTCGAACATGATGAAGGCGCTTGTGAAGGCCAAGGCCGAACCGGGCATCTGGATGGAAGAGGTGCCGGTGCCGGAAATCGGCCCCAACGACGTGCTGATCAAGATCAAGAAGACGGCGATCTGCGGCACCGACGTGCACATCTACAATTGGGACCAGTGGGCGCAGAAGACGGTGCCGGTGCCGATGGTGACGGGCCATGAATTCGTCGGCACCGTTGCCGATTTCGGCGCAGCGGTCACCGAATACAAGGTCGGCCAGCGTGTATCGGGCGAAGGCCACATCGTCTGCGGCCATTGCCGCAACTGTCGCGCCGGGCGAGGGCATCTGTGCCGCAACACACTCGGCGTCGGCGTCAACCGTCCAGGCGCCTTCGGCGAGTATCTGGCGATCCCGCAGCACAATGTTGTGCCGATCCCCGACGATGTGCCCGATGAGATTGCCGCGATCTTCGATCCCTTGGGCAATGCCGTCCACACCGCATTGTCCTTCGATCTGGTCGGCGAGGACGTGCTGGTGACTGGCGCCGGGCCGATCGGCATCATGGGCGCGCTCGTCGCCCAATGCGTCGGCGCGCGCAAAGTGGTCATCACTGACATCAACCCGGTGCGGCTGGCGCTAGCCAAGAAACTCGGCGTCCAGCATGTCGTCGACGCCTCGAAGGAGAAGCTGCGCGACGTCATGCCGGTGCTCGGCATGACCGAGGGGTTCGACGTCGGGCTCGAAATGTCAGGCGCCGCCCCCGCTTTCCGCGACATGATCGATGCCATGAACAATGGCGGCAAGATCGCCATTTTAGGCATCGCGCCGACCGGCTTCGAGATCGACTGGAACAAGGTCATTTTCAAGATGCTGCATCTCAAGGGCATCTATGGCCGCGAGATGTTCGAGACCTGGTACAAGATGATCGCGCTGGTGCAGGGCCCGCTGGATGTCTCCGGCCTGATCACCCACCGCATCGGCATCGACGATTTTCAGATCGGTTTCGATGCGATGAAGAGCGGCAGTTCCGGCAAGGTGGTGATGGACTGGTAGGGATTGCCTTGGCCGCTATTCAGGAAAAGCTGACGACAGCACCTCTGGTCCGCCGGACATTTTCCAACTAGGGGAACATGGCTGGGTGGAGAGCTATGGCTCCGCTACGTGCGCTCGCTAATCATATACGGCGACGTATCGCGGCCCACCCGGTGACGGTCGATGGGGCAATTCGCTTCAGTCGATGACGGAAACCCGGTGAACCGATGCTGAGGCCCCGACGCGATCGTCTATTTCCTATGATCTGCGATTGAGGTCGAGGTGTTGCCGCTTTCAGCGGGTAAGATGCGATAGACGACTTCCGGTACCCTTCCGGTCAGCGAAAAGGAAGGCAACGAGCCGCATTGCCTCAAGCAAAATGTTACCAATAGTGTCCTGTTCCAAAGGGGATGGACAGGTCGTGCCATTCCGGTTCGGGGGAAGGATGGCGCGGCTCAGCATGGCGACACGGTGAAGCGGCGATCGTGGAGCTTTATTGCGGCGTTGACAAGCGGCGCATTCTGGATGAGTTCGAGGCGGTAACCGGCTATTATTCGCAAGCGCGCGATCCGTCTTATGAACCGTCGTGAGCAGAGGCCGTCTGCGGGCAAGAGCCGCAGCCGCTGTTACGGCAGCGATGTCCGCGACGCGCTCATCGTGTTGTGGGAGGATTCGGAGCGGCTGGGTCCGCATCGACGCTCGCGGCGGCCAGCGCCGCCGGGCAGGAATGAGTTCGCAGTTCGCCGCTCGGTGCCAGCCCGCACCTTCGGCGATTGGAAAGATCCGCCGCCCGGCTTTGTTGAGCGCATTCGGGCACGTCTTCGTCAGGGAGCTTCGTGCAGACGATAGTGCTGACCGGATTGCCGCCGGCTGGACCGATTGCATTCCGCTCCGCACGCGCGACAGCGGCAATGTGATCATGGCGATCAAGCAGGCCCGCTCCCGGTTTCGCTGACCCTGTGCTGCTGTTTGCCGGCATCCGCCCGCACAGGAAGAGCTTGTAAAAGCGGTCGGTGCGGAAATCGAGGAGCCGTTGGTCGTCGATCTTCAGCCTGAACGCGGTCGTTTGCTGGTGCCGCAAATCGGCTGTTGCATGTACATCCCTGTCAGACGTCAGTTTTCCTCGCCTATTTTGGTGTCGAGCGCGAAGTGCTCCAACCAGATTGCAAGGCTTTTTGGAAATGAGAGCGGCTTTGCGCAGGGCGCTCCGTTGTTGAGCATTCAAGCTACCAAGCCAATGACGCGCAGGTTCCACCAGGCTCGCCAGCCTTGAAGGACAGCGAAAAAAGCAGAGCACGACAGACACAACAGTGCATCAGGACGCCGCAGTCGTTGAAGATGGTGCGCTGCATCCATACCGTGGATGCATTCGATCCAAATAATCGATTTGTTCAATCAGTTTCTCGAAAGCTAACCCTACCCTCTGTGGGAATCGGGCTCTGAGCCGCGACGCTGCCTTGCGAGCGCAGGGGCTGCACGTAGGAGAGATGATGCAACGAGAAATCGCACGCGGGTTGCTGGCCTCGTGGGTTCGCCGACCGGCGTATTTGAGCCCGTCAGTTGGTCCTCACCCGCGCCTATTGCCACCGAGCGACTTGCATGTCCCTCCGACTCGGACCAGTTCCGAGAGCTGCGACGAGTTGCGCGCCGTGTGCTCCGATCAGATGGCCGCCGGTGACGCGTTCGATGGGCCGTCCCTCTTCGAGAGGAGATGAAATGCGAACGCTGCTCGTGGATCATCATGCGGATCTTGCGCGCGCCATGCGACTTGCGCTCGGGGATGGCGGCTTCGTCGTTGATGTCGTTGGTACTCTGGAACTGGCTTCGAGTGCATTTTCTTGCGCCAGCTATGAAATTCTCCTGCTGGAATTGGCTCTGCCAGATGGCGATGGCTTGGGTTGGCTGAGGCAGTTGAGGACCCACGGGCATTCAGTTCCTGCCGTCATTATGAGCAGCCTTAACGATCTCGATAAGCGAATTGCGATCTTCAACGGTGGTGCGGACGACTTTCTGCTCAAACCCATCTCTACCGATGAGCTTATTGCCAGAATGAGAGCCATTCTGCGCCGGGCGACACAGATGACCGACCTGAGGCTCGTATTTGGCAATCTCGACTTTGATCCGGTCGCCCGCCAGGTTTTCGTTGATGGGCACCCAATGATGATCGCACGTCGCGAACTCTGTGTTCTAGAGCACCTGCTTAACCGGGCAGGCCGCATCGTGCCCCGTGCGCAATTGGAAGATCACCTCTATTCATTCAACGACGACGTGTCTGCCAACGCGCTTGAAGTCGGAATTTATCGTTTACGGGGACATCTGACCAGATCAGGTGCAACGCCACGGATCAAGACCATCCGAGGCATTGGTTACATCCTAGAATTGACTGACGCCTCGTCCGCATAGTTTGTCGAATCGAAAGAAGATCTATTTTGCTGATCCTTCAACATCCTTGCGCTGCGCTCAATTGGCGGGCGATCGCCAACAAGGTTACAAGACCTGCAGTGCCCCGTTACCTGGGCCATCTCCTCTGCGCGCTTATTGTGACTTTCCCACTTGGTGTCGCGGCGCAAAACAAGCAGGACAAAGGCCCGCCGCATGCGGCTTCGAATAGCATCAACGCCACGCTGACCCTTTCCTCTTCGCTCGGGGAGACCGTTCATCTGCCCGGGCCAGCCACGACCATCTTTGTTGCTGACCCCACGATCGCGGATTTTCAGGCGCCATCGAGCAAAACAATCTTCGTCTTTGGCAAGAAATCGGGGCGGACCAGCCTATTCGCCTTGGATGGCAATGGCGAGCCTCTCGCCGAATTGCGTATCGTTGTCACGCAACCGATCGGGGATTTACGCGCCATGTTGCGGGAGCAGGTCGGCGACTATCCCATCCGCGTCAACTATACGCCGCGCGGCGCAATCCTTAGCGGGACGGCGCCCGACGCAGAGGTCGCCGACACCGCAAAAAGAGTCACTGAGCAATATCTGGGCGACGGAGCGCAAGTCGTCAACAACATCAAGGTCGCTGGATCCCTGCAAGTTAACCTCAGCGTGCGCGTAGCCGAAGTCTCACGCAGCGCCATGAAGTCACTCGGCGTCAACTTGTCCGCCTTCGGTCAAATCGGCAATTTCAAAGTGGGCGTTCTAAGCGGAAGCGCTGCAAGCGCTGGGTCTGGTTCAACCCAGGGTGGCGGTACAGCAGAAATCGGATTCGACAACGGTGCCGTCAACGTCAGCGCGGTTCTCGACGCGCTCGCCAAGGAGCATATAGCTTCCGTCCTGGCTGAGCCGAACCTCACCGCTATGTCGGGTGAAAAGGCCAGCTTTCTCGCGGGCGGCGAATTTCCCATTCCTGTCCTGCAGGAAAACAGGCAGGTATCGGTTGAATTCCGTCACTTCGGCGTCAGTCTGGAATTTGTGCCGACAGTTCTCAGCAACAATCAAATCAACATTCACGTAACGCCCGAAGTCAGTGAACTGTCGACGCAAGGTGCCGTGCAAATCAACGGAATTTCCGTGCCGGCAGTTTCCACGCGCCGAGCCGATACGGTCGTCGAACTCGCCAGCGGCCAGAGCTTCGCAATCGGCGGTCTAATCAGGCGGAACGTCAACAATGATGTCAGGGCCTTTCCCTGGCTCGGAGAACTGGCGATCCTGGGACCGCTTTTTCGCTCGACCTCGTTTCAAAAAGAGGAGTCAGAACTGGTCATTCTAGTTACGCCTTACATTGTAAGACCAGGCTCCAACCCAAACCAGATGAGCGCACCGACCGAGCGGGCGGCACCGGCTTTGAACGGAGGGGGCGCTCCGACGAATTCCGTGACAAGTCCCCCGCGAGACCGCGCTGCTATCCGTGCGGGCGCGCCAAGCGCCCAGGGCGGTCTCGGCTTCATCATCGAATAGTGTCATCCAAAGATGTTGCGTTTTATAATCCTCTTTGTCGCTCTGGCACCAAGCGTAAGTGGCTGCACAAGCACTACGCCAGTTGATGTCGAACCATCGGCACCAATGCTTGTCCGAGAGGAGACCACCGTCCTGACGTTGCAAAGCCTGCGCGCTTCCGAACGGCAGCGTTTGCGTGTTTTCCTAGACAAGGCCAGTCGCGGCCGGTTCGATGCCATCCACCTCCTCATCAGCGGTTCGCCCCAGCTCAGCGCAGGGGTAGCCCATCAGGCCAGGCAGTTGGCAATCGAAGAAGACAACATTCAATTGCGCGATCAACACGACGCCGGCTCAGTGCGAATTGAGGCGATTGTCTATCACGCCCGTCCGCCGGTCTGTCCCTCATATGGTGCCTTACCCAATGAAGAATCCTTCAAACAGCCGCTTGGTTGTTCGACAGGACATAACCTGGCCGTGATGGTCAACGATCCGCGCGATCTGCTCGACAATCAGGCCGTCAAGGCCGGCGATGGCGATCGTGCTTCTGTACCAGTTGCAACTTACAGAACATTCGGGACGGATAAAGGTGGCTGATACCGCCCTTATCTCGGCAGCACTCCTACCGGAGATTGAAAGCTTCCAATCGCGTCCTGATCTAAAATAAAAGGAACCGCTGGATGCAATATAGGCGCTATATCGAGGGCCTTAGGGCCGTTGCTGTACTTCCGGTCGTACTCTTTCATTTCGGAATTTCGGCGATCCCGGGTGGCTTTAGCGGGGTCGATATCTTCTTCGTCATCTCCGGCTACCTAACCAGCGGAAGCCTCCTGGATGACCTTGAACGCGGCCAATTTTCCATCGTCAACTTCTACTGGCGCCGTGCCCGGCGCATTCTGCCGGCGCTCGTCTTTGTGATGCTTCTCACCTGCATTGCGGCATTGTTCATTCTTCTGCCACCGGATCTGCGCGGATTCAGTCTTAGCATCATAGCTACCTCGACCTTCTGGTCGAACGTTTTCTTCTGGAAAACGTCAAGTTACTTCTCTATCGATGCCGCGCTTCTACCACTGTTGCACACTTGGCCGCTTTCCGTAGCGGAGCAGTACTACATCTTCGCACCAATCCTGATGTTCCTAATCTATCGCTACATCGGGAAGCGCTGGCTGACGACACTTCTTCCGATAATTCTCTGCAGCTTCGTAGTGGCGGTGATGGCGACATCGCTGGCACCCACCGCCGGATTCTATCTGCTGCCGACCCGAATCTGGGAACTCATGTTGGGCGCCCTGCTCATGCTCAAATGCCCCTCGCCGCTGGGCAACCGATTCCTGATGGAGTCGGTGGGGGTGGCCGGATTTGGCCTTCTCGCCATCGGGTTCTTCGCGATTTCGGCGAGTGATCCGTTCCCAGGCTACAACGCCTTGTATCCATGCATCGGAACGGCCCTTCTGATCTATGTTGGCCAAAATACCCCCTCGACGGTCGCCACCCGCATGCTCGAAGTCAGGCCGCTGGTCTGGATTGGGCTCATCTCGTATTCGTTGTATCTTGTTCACTGGCCTCTCAATGCGTTCGCGCACTATCTTTCGTTCCAAAAACTCGATCCGTTGATGACCGGTGCGATGTTGGTGGCAAGCCTCGCATTGGCTGCATTCTCCTGGAAGTTTGTAGAGCAGCCGTTTCGACAGAAGAGGGCCTTCACCTCCCCGGGGCCTATCTTCGCCTTTTCAGCGCTCGCGATCGTTGTCCTTTGTGCCGGCGGAGCGGCGGGGGCGCTCGGCAACGGCTTTCCGCAACGGTTTCCGGACTATGTCCAGCGGCGCATTTCCGTCGGGGACTGGAGGAATGGCATCTGTTTCAACGAGGGCACCAGCCGGATCGAAAGCTGGAATATGGAGGATTGCACGCGCACCAGCGGTTTTCCAACAACGGTTTTTTTGTGGGGCGACTCCTTCGCCGCGCACTATGTTTCCGGCTTGGGTGCTAACATAAATCGATTGCAGGCGAACATCGTTGAATATACGTACGCCAGCTGCGCGCCGATACTCTATTACTACCCGTACGATCGTCTTGATTGTGTCCGGTTCAATCGCAAGGCCTTGGACGTCATCTTGGAAGCGGACATCAAGACGGTTATCCTCAGCGGTAGATGGAGTGACTATGAGGTCAGAGGTTTCGACGGTCTTCAGCAAACAATCGCTACGCTTCGTGCCCTGGGCGTGCGCGTGTTTGTCATCGGCCAGTCTCCGCAGTTCCCAACTGACGTCCGGAAAATTGCGTTCTTCGCCAAGCGCCAAAATCTGGACGATACGTCCTGGCCGATCGCGATGGACCCCGACGTCAACGAACGTGTGCGCTCATTTACCAAAGGCGCCACATTCATCGATCCGCTGAAATTCCTGTGCAGCGCAGGACGCTGCGCCTATTTCGATAGAGGAGAGTTTTTATATTTCGACTATGGTCATTTCTCTTCAGCCGGCGCCACACTGGCAATCTCGAAATACTGGCCGGCTTTTGGCAAGGACAATGCTCTTCCTAAGACGAAGTAGCGGCTCAGCGGCTGACAAGCACCAGTACGGGTCCCAGTGATAGCTCCTGCTTCCGCAGCAGCCGCGACGATGGAGCTGTTCAGGTTTAAGGCCCCCCGATAGTGACCTAGGATGGGTGCTGCCACGCGGCTCGGACTCAGCGTGCATTATCACGTAAATGTTGAGAGAATGAATGGCGCCGCGAAGGGCAATTCCAGCCGTCCAAAGCGACAGGCGTGTCGCGGCCTCGACATTGCAGTGGCGCTTACCTAACACGGCCTCACACTGCCCTCTAAACGGCCCCGAATTTGAACTGACGGCCCCTGGCCGGTTCATCGGGCAGGTCAAGGGCTAGGTGTAGTACACAGGGCTCATAACTTTCAGTTTCTAGTTGGTACGATGGGCCGTGGACGGTCGATGCAGACTTCAAGATGGCGAACGAAGCTCTCCATGCGTGCGTTGTCGAGGCAAGTGCCTTTGCCATGCTCGCGACTGGAGAGATTTCAAAATGAGCCTTGTAAGCGGAGAATGCCGCCGACGCTGTTCGGCTTGCTCGTGCCCTTGACGGCGGTAGGCTCGGCAGGGCCGAGGCCAGAGTTGCCGTAGTGGTCGTAATCGACCTCGGCTGTGACCGTGAAGCCGGGAACGACCATGTAGGCGACGTTTGCAGCCACACCAGCATCCTTGAGCTGATCACCCGAGACCTGAAGGTTGAACGAAGTTTTCTCGTCAAACTCGTAGGTGGCGCCCGCCCAGAAAGCCCACTGGCCGTTCCAGATTTTGTACGAGCCGCGCCCATGATTGGCAATTGCGCCGTTTGAGTCCTCGTTGAGACTGGCATTGGAACCGTAGCCGAAGAGTCCAAACAGCGACAGCTGGTTTGTGACAGCGACGTCGACGCGGATCTTGCCGGCAAAAGCTTCGTAATTGCTGTCATAAGCCGCGACGCCGGTGATCGAGCCCCAGCCTTGCGTGTATTTCAAGCCGGCGACAACGTGCGGAATATAGCTGTCGATAGTACCGGCTGAGCCCGATCCTTGTTCGAGCGAAATCACAGTCGAAATGCCGTTGCCGGCGTCGAAGTGGTACTGAGCCACGTTGGTGTCGAAGCCGGCCGACGGAACGAGCATACTATCGAGAACGTTGCCAGCGTAGCTTGCAAACGTATCGAAGGCCGACCCCTCCTTGCCAACTCGCAGGCCTCCCAGCTCGACCCAGGCAGAAGCCAGTGCGAGGCCGCTGTTGAAATCATAGTTCTGAGGACTGTCATGCGAGTTAGCGCTGTTGCCAAAATTCACCTGGGTTTCGGTATAGGTCGTCAACGCGCCGAGCTCGGTCTGCTGGCCGGTCCAAGTTTTGAACGTGAAGCGTGTGCTGTTTCGCCAAGTGCCTTGGTCCTCGCCAGTTCTCACGTCCGAGGTTCTTGCGCTGTCATACGATCGGACGTCACCCAGGCCGATATCGTAACGGACATAGCCGCCGATGCGCAGGCAGGTCTCGGTGTTGGGAATATAGGAATATCCCGAGCCGAGGACGTCGCAGATCTTGATGTACTCGGCCGGTTCCCGCTCGGCGCCAGCTGCTCGACCGACGGAAATGGTCATCAGAGCAGTTAAGCCGAGAAGAGGACTCTTGATGTACATGTCTAGATCTCCATGAAGGAATAAAAAGGATAGAGGCGAAAGAGCAAGCTTTTCCTCTAAATTTTGTGCGTGTTGTCTCCAATATGTGGACGCCAAAGCGCTTGACACGAGAGGTGAGCCAGCGTAAAAGCCACATGTACTTATAATAGTGTTTTCTGCTAGGAGATTCATTATCGTTTACATGTGAAACACTCCGGTCGGACCGCTGCAGCTCTCCGAATAGAGCAGCAAGCGACATGCCAACCTGAAGCGTAGATGCGGCCGACACCAAAATCGGGCCGACGCGCCTTCGTCTCGCTGGAATCACTTTTTTTGAGGGTCACTGCGAAAAGAAATGTGCGACACGGTTCGCCATGTTCGATATGTGACAGTCTCGTTTAACAGCGACGGCTTCCCGTCTGACCGCAACGGAGGCCGCGCCATCCGCTACCGAGAAGGATCACTGCGCGTACGCTCCGCAAGGGCTGCGCCAGGAACAGAGGGCGTGCACGTCCGAGGCGTCGCATGGTGGCCGCAGCACCTTTTCGCCGCTGTAAGTTCGCCGTGCAGGTACATTGCGCGGCCGGAAGCGAGAGGGAGCGCACCCTGAAACGGCTGCCTACGGCTCGCCTCGAGTAATTGGCGATGAACAGTATTCTCGAGAACTTAGTCTCGACGGAAAGAGCAACGAAAGGAAGCCGCTTGGACGAGCACGATCCGAAGGAAGAACCGATCGAGACCATTTTCCGCAACGGCACAATCACTGCCGTGGGTATCCTGCTTGCCTTTTCCCTCGGCTTCCTCACTCATTGGGCCGCGAACCCCTTGCCATGGCAACTCTACGATCTGTTCGCCGTAGTGCCGATCCTGCTCGGCATCGCACTGCAGATGAGAGCGCTGTCCATGCTGCTCGACATGAGTTCCTTGCGGCGCCCCATCTACGAACGCGCCAATCGCATTTTCATGGTCGGCCTCATCCAGACCGCGTGTGGCGTCGGCATGGCCATCTTGGTCGATCTTTTCGGGATATCGGTAGGGGGCACGCTGCCCGGCGCTTGACGACAAGCCACACCGCTCTTCGCTCGAAGCGACGTCAAGCCGGGGAACCTTGTGCACCCCCTAGCGGCGTCCTCCTTTCATCAAATGAGCCGACGTCAGCTTTAGAGCGTCTCGGTGGCTAAAGCCGGTATGGTTTTTCGGCCGGCAGGGAAGGCCGCTGGCTGGACCTGGATGGCGTCTGAACGAGGCTTGACAGGTCCGTTGCGTCGGACATGAATTTCGCATTGCAAAGTTCTTCCGCAGACGCCTCAAGCACACTGCACTGGCGTCACGTACTCAGACGTTGAATGCGGCACCGCACCATCACCTCAGGCGCAACCATGGCACGCGCGCTCCCCGGCGTGGTTGACCCCATCCTGTCCAAACGAGACTGCGACATAAGCGGGACGCACTGACTTAGGTCAGAGACCAGGACGAGCGCGCAACGAAAGAATGATGGATGAGCGACGTGGGATGACAGCTCCTTGCACACCTCAATCCTGACAAAGTACCGGGACCCCCGGCCGCCTTGGTATACCATCTATCCGACTGTGCCAGACTTCTCTGCGGCAGTTGGTGCTGACGATTATGAGGAATGGCTGGGGGGCCTCCCGGCCGACGAATCGGTGTCGCTCTATTTCCACATTCCGTTTTGCCGATCCATGTGCTGGTATTGCGGCTTCCCTACCGCGGTCATCCGTCGCAACGGCCCGATCCTTAATTATTTAGCGGTGCTGCGTCAGGAGATCAGTTTGGTGTCGGAGCAAGTGCGGCAAGGGCTGCCGGTGAGCGATGTGCATTTCGGCGGCGGAACGCCTCACCTTATCGGGCCAGCCGAGCACTTGGCGCTGATGGAATTTCTACGCCGCCACTTCGCTTTCAGCAAAACTGCTGCGATCGCCGTGGAGATCGATCCCCGAACGTTCACACCGGAAATGGCCGAAGCCCTGGCAGCTAACGGTGTCAACCGCGCGAGCATCGGATGCAGAGCTTTGATCCCGATGTGCAAAGGCGATCAATCGGATCCAGAGTAAGGTGCAGACGGCCGCTGCAGTCCAAAATCTCCGCCGGCATGGCGTTGGCCATATCAACTTCGACCTCATCTTCGGTCTACCGAAACAGACTGTGCAGTCCTGCATCCAGACCGCGATGGCTGCGGTCGCCATGCGCCCCAACCGGCTTGCGGTGTTCGGATACGCGCATATTCCTTCCGTGATAAAGAATCAGCGCCTAATCGAGCAGGCAGGTCTACCGGACGGCGATCTTCGCGCCGAACAGGCTGCAACTGTCGCCGAGACACTGGTTGGCGCTGGCTACCGGGAGATCGGGCTCGATCATTTCGCTCCGCCGGACGACGAACTTGCGCTAGCGCCAGAAGACCGGGCGCCTACGGCGTAATTCGCTGGGATACTCGGCCGATACTTGCAAAACGTGATCGGCTTCGGCGCGTCGGCTATTGGCCGAGTCCGCGAGGGGTATGTTCAGAACGAAGTAACACGGGATTCTTACGCCCGGCACATCGCAAGTGGACGTCTGGCGACATCAAAGGGTCACCGTCTGACCGACGATGACCGGGTGCGCGCAGCGATCATCGAGCGACTGATGTGCGATTTGGAGGCCGACGTGCCGACCATCTGTGCCGCCCACGAAATCGAACCAGCTCGTTTTCTCGATTCAGTTGAGAGTTTGGTGACGCTGGCTGAGGAGGGGATCCTGGACGTCGAAAACGGCTTCATCCGCGTGCGGCCGGAGCACCGCTTTGTTGTTCGCGCCGTTGCTGCTGCATTCGATGCTTTTCTCGCGAATCGATGAGTTGAGGCCACGACGCCGAAAGGCATCAGACCTTGTTTGGCGCTCGTCGGCATGGGCTCTCGCAGAAGACTCCGCAAGCGTATGCAGGGGACTTCCACTTGACGCCGCGTTCACCATCATCTCGCCTGGGTGCGCGCGAAAGCGCACAACCCGGAGCACGCTGCTCTCGGTGTGAGGCTGTGCTCTGCAAAGCACCGGTGATCCACCCTGTCCCTGGACAGCAGCTTGATGGCGTCATCTTGGAGGACGAGAAAAGATTGTCGAGGTACGGGTACGAATTGCCTCGGTCGTCCGTTCAATCGAAAGCACTGTCTGCGGAGGCACCTCTCCTTCATGCAGTGACAGGAGATGCTGGGCGACTTCCTTATCTGCTGCGGTGAGTCGATGATTTAGGCGGAGAAAGTCCATCCAGGTGGGGGTGCGGAATGTCTCCGTCCAAAGTGACGGTGTTTGCAGATTTCGCTGGAGCGTCCAGTTTCGTGCACCGGCACGGCTCTGGACGTGTCGCCGCGTGCGCATGGAGCCCAGAAAGGCCTCGATATTTTCCTCCGATATCAAATACTCGACCTTGGCCACGATAGGGCCACTTCTGGGTTTCAGATCGAGAGCCACGTCCGGCGGATGAAAAACTGAACTTTCTTGATCGGTTTCTTCCCAGGGACGGACCGGCAACACGATCCCCGCTGCTGCAACCAGCAACAGAGCGCCTGCGGCGCCCTCCAATGCTGAGGTCAAGGAATAGTTTTGCGCGACAGAACCCCAGATCCAGCTGCCAGCAGCCATACCGCCTGCGCTCAAGGCGTAGTAAATGGAGAGCGTGCGGCCTACAACCCACCTTGGGCTTGCCAACTGCACCGACACGTCAATGCCCGTCCAGGTGATAAGCCAACCCGCTCCGCCGAGCGCCAGCGAAATGGCCGCCACAGGAAGCGACGATGTAAGGGCAAGGGAGAGGCAACAGACTGCACAAGCCACAGAGGCGAAGGCCACCAGCCTGTTTTGAGACGTGACCTTCCTCAAGAAGCCGTTGCCCATACCCGCGATGAAAGCACCCATGCCGAAGCCGGCCAATAAGATACCGTAGACAATTGGCCCACTCTTCAACTGATCCCGGACGACGAGGGGGAGCAACGCCAGAATGGAGATGCTTGCCAACCCGAAAAGAGCGGCTCGGGCGGTCGCTGCCCTGATCTCCAAAGACATCGCCGTAAAGCGCACTCCGTCATGAATTGCCGTCGTCATTCTCTCACGAGGGAGAGGCGAAGAGCGGACCTCCCATTTGGTGCGCCATATCGCGCTTATGGGCGCCAGATCACTCACCGCAGCCAAGGCGAAAGCGGCCAGCGGCCCAAAGACGGCCAGGATCACGCCCCCCAAGGCTGGACCAACGCTGCGCACAATGTTGTATCCGACGGACATAAGCGTCACTGCGGCCGGAATGTCGCGTTTGTGAAGGATATCGCCGACCGAAGCGTGCCAAGCCGGATCATTCAAGGCAAAGCCGCAGCCGGCCAGGAAACCTAACCCGAGAATCAGCCAAGGACTGACAAATCCCAGACCCACAGAAATCATCAGCGTCGTCGACGCCGATGCTATCAGGCAGTGTCCCGCAAACATCACCCACCGGCGGCTGAAGTTGTCGGCAATGGCTCCGGCGAAAACTGAGAGGAAGAACACCGGCAATGTGGATGCGGCCTGGACGAGTGCCACCATGAGGTCGGACGCTGAAATCGTTGCCATAAGCCAACTGATGGCGACCGTTTGCACTAGCCAACCGAGGCTGGAAATCTGGGTGGCCGCCCAAATTGAGCGAAACACCTTGTTTCGAAATGGGGCGAGCGTCTTTGAAACGGGCGGTTGGGGATTTTCGCTCTGCATGAGGTATTGCTGGCCTTCGATGAGCGCTGCGATTTGAGCAAGCGGGTCGATACTTAGACATCGCGGAGCACCGCACGGACCCCAGCTCTATGGAGCTTGCCGGCGACTATTTGCGTATTGAGCCATTCTCATAGTCTCATTCATGAGCAGTCCTGTGCGCAAGCATTGCTTTGCTAAATTCCCACCACAAGCGCGCCGCCGCTGAGACCCGCACCCGCTGCCGCCAAGAGGACTTTCTCGCCAGGCCGAAACGGCTGCGCCCGATGGGCCAGCGACAATGAGAGCGGGATCGTCGCGGCGGAAGAGTTGCCATATTCGGCGATCGTCTTGACGATCGAGTGATCAGCGATGCCGAGGTTCCTGCCGACCGCGTCGAAAATGCGCGCATTGGCCTGATGCGGCACGAAACGATCGAGGTCTTGCGGCCTCAGTCGGGCAGCAGTGAGCGCATCTCTCGAGCAGGCGGTCATCATCTCCACGGCCTTGCTGAATACTTCACGGCCGTCAGTGATCGTCATCCGTGTCTGCGCGAGGTCGAGGTCGGCATGGAACGGAGTGTTGCTTCCCCCGGCGGGAATCTGGATTAGCCCGTAGCGCGAGCCGTCGGAATCCACCGAAGCGCCGAGAATGCCTCGATCCGGGTCATCGCAAGGACTGATCACCATGGCGCCGGCGGCATCGGCAAACAGCACGGCGCTGGCGCGCTCGGCCAAATTGATGCGGTGGCTGAGGATGTTGGCGGCGATGACAAGGCTCGCTTTGCCGTGCAGGCGGGTGAACCCGTCGGCGAACATCAGCGCATAGATGAAGCCGGCGCAGGCGCCGGTCAGGTCGATCGCTCCGGCGCGGCCTAGCCCCAGCCGATGTGCGACCAGCGGCGCGCTTGGCGGCAGAAGGTGATCGGGCGTCGACGTGGCGAGCAAGAGTAGACCGACGTCGCCGCGGTCGATACCGGCATTGGTCAGCGCCATGTCGCCGGCAGAGGCGGCAAGGCCCGACAGCGTGTCTTCGTCTGTTGCCCAGAAGCGCGAGCGAATTCCGGTGCGCCGCTCGATCCAGCCGGGCTCAAGCCCGAGCCGGTCTTCGATTTCCGGGTTCTCGACCTTGCGCGTCGGCGCATGATGGCCGAAGCCGAGAACGCGCGACGATAGGTTCATGGCCGCGAGCCGAAGCGTTCGCCGGCCTCCTCTATCGCGTCATAGAGCCCGTCCAATTCGTCGCTGGTGATGCAATAGGGCGGCAGAAGATAGAGGACATTGCCGAGCGGGCGCACCAACAGGCCGCGCTCAAGGAAAAAAGCGCGCAGTTTTGGCCCGATCTCGGCCAGATAACCGGCTGAGCCGGTGCGTAGGTCGAGTGCCGCGATGGTGCCGGTTGTCCGGCAGTCGGTGAAATATGGATTGCCCCGGAAGCGTTGCAGCCCGGCGGCCTGCCTCGCGCTCAAGACCGCGATCCGCTCGGCCACCGGCTCGTCACGCCAGATCTCGACATTGGCAAGTGCTGCCGCGCAGGCGATCGGATTGGCGGTGTAGGAGCTCGAATGGAAAAACGTCTTCTTGCGATCCTCCGAAAAGTGAGCGTGGAAGATGGCATCGGTGGCGATCGTGGCGGCCAGCGGGATGGTACCACCGGTCAGACCTTTCGACGTGCACAAGATGTCCGGCGAGACGGACGCCTGTTCGCAGGCAAACATGGTTCCGGTGCGCCCCCAGCCGGTCATCACTTCATCGGCGATCAGCAGCGTGCCGGAGGCTTCGGCGATCCTCTTCAATTCGGCAAGAACCCAGGCCGGATACATCAGCATGCCGCCGGCGCCAAGCACCAGCGGCTCGACGATCAGCGCGGCTGCGCGCCGGTCGCGGCTAACGGCCTCGAACCGATCCAGCGTTTCCTGCTCGCGCCCGGCGGCCGGGAAGGGGATGGCGTCGACCTCGAACAGCAAAGGATCATAGGCGGCGTTGAAGACGCCGCGGGCGCCGACGCTCATCGCCCCGATCGTGTCGCCATGATAGCTGTGCTCCATGACGGCGATGCGCGAACGCGGCGCGCCGATGTTGCGGAAATAGCCGAGCGCCATCTTCAGCGCGACTTCGACTGAGGTCGAGCCACTGTCGGAATAGAACACCCGGTCGAGGCCGGCGGGTGCGATGCCGACAAGCGCCTCGGCCAGCCGTTCGGCCGGCTCGTGGGTGAAGCCCGCGAAGATGATCTGGTCGAGGCTCGAAGCGGTCGTCTCGATGGCCTTCATGATGCGGGGGTGGCGATGGCCATGGGTGACGACCCACCAGGAAGAAATCGCATCGAGGATGCGGAAGCCTTCGGCCTTGTGGAGATAGGCGCCTTCAGTCAGCACGATTTCAGGGACCGAGGGCTCTAGCGCGTGCTGCGTGAACGGATGCCAGACTCGAGACTCCGCCATCAGTCGCCTCCGGCAATCATGGCCAGGTCGAAGCCGGAAATCATTGCATCTCTCAACGTTTCACCCGTCAGCGGACCGAGGTGCGGCAGCCTGCCCAGCTGCGGCACGCCGCCGAATTCCACGATTGTCCTTTGTGTATCGGCCACCTCTTCGCCAATGAAGGCAATGCCGATGAGCGGGATGGAGCGGGCTTTCAGGGCCTCGATCGACAACAGCGTATGATTGATGGTGCCAAGCGCGGTGCGGGCGCACAGTATGACCGGCAGCCGCCATTGTTCGAATATGTCAATGAACCTTGTCTGTCGATTGAGCGGCACCATCAGCCCGCCGGCGCCTTCGATGACGAGCGGTGTCGGCAGGACCGGAAATGAAAGATCGTCGGCCTCGATCGCGACGCCGTCGATTTCGGCTGATCGATGCGGCGACAGCGGCATCGTCAGTCGATAGACTTCGGGCAGCACGCGTCCGTCGGGCAAGCCGGAAAGCCGGGCGACGACCTCGCTGTCGGTCTCCTCGTTGAGGCCCGATTGCACCGGCTTCCAGTAGAAGCCGTCGAGCAGCCCGGCAAGTCCGGCCGAAAACACTGTCTTGCCAATTCCAGTGTCTGTTCCGGTGACGACGATGCGTTTGGTCATGCTGTGGCCAACACTCCGACGAGAGCCTCGACCATGGCGGAAATGTCGGCTTCGTCGACGTTGAGAGTCAGCGAAATGCGCAGGCGCGACGTACCCTCAGGCACTGTCGGCGGGCGAATGCCGCGTATGTCGAAGCCGCGTGCCTGCAGTCCTGCCGCCACCGCCATGGTGCGGCTGTTATCGCCGATCACAAGCGGCTGGATCTGCGAGCCGCTGGGCATCACGCCGCAGCGTTCGGCCAATTGCCGGCTCGCGAAAGCGACACGCTCGTGCAACTGAGCACGACGCATAGGCTCGTCAGACAGAATAGTCAGCGCCTCACGTGCCACGACTGCCATCAGCGGCGATGGTGCGGTCGCATAGATGAATGGCCGGCACCGGTTGATAAGATAGTCGCAGAGTGTTCGCGGTCCGGTAACGAGCGCGCCGGATGCGCCAAGCGCCTTGCCGCATGTGTGGAGCGTGACGATGTTGTCGCGGCCTTCATACGCGGCGGCCAGTCCCCGGCCGTACGGCCCCCAGACGCCGGTGGCATGCGCTTCATCGACGACGATGAATGCCTGGTACCGATCAGCCAGCGCGACCAGGCTCTCCATCGGCGCACGGTCGCCATCCATGCTGTAAAGGCTTTCGAAGGCGATCCACACCCGCCCCATGCCGCCTTCGGCGCGCCAGCGGGTGATTGCGTCCTCGACAGCGTCGACGTCGTTGTGCGCGGCCAGCTTGAACTCAGCGCGCCCGGCTTGGGCACCCTCATGCATGCTGGCATGAGCGAGCTCGTCGAGGACCAGCAGGTCGCCTTTCTGCGGCAGGGCCGTCAGCAGAGCGAAGTTGGCGATATAGCCGCTGCCGAAGAACAGTGCACGCTCGGCTCCGAAAAATGCCGCTGCGTCCGCCTCCAGTTGCTCATGTTCCGGTGCATTGCCGCGCAACAGCCGCGATCCGGTTGCGCCCACTGGCGTGCCCCGCGCAATCGCCGTCGAAACCGCATCGCCGAGTCTTTTGGAGGCGGCAAGTCCGATATAGTCGTTCGACGAGAAGTCGAGCCCGGCGCGCGGTGCGAGCGTCCGTAACCGGTCCTTGCGCCCCAGTCCCCGCAAGGTTGCGTCATAGCGGGCAAGAATTGCCTCCTTCATTGCGTGGCGAGTTCCATAGGCTCAATGCCGAGGCGCCGGAACAGAAGGGTATCCTTGTCCTCGCCGGGATTTCCCGCCGTCAGCAGCGTGTCGCCGACAAAGATCGAATTGGCGCCGGCAAAGAAGCACAGCGCCTGCGTTTCGTCGCTCATCGCCGTCCTGCCGGCGGACAGCCTTACATAGGATTTCGGCATCATCACCCGCGCGAGCGCAACGATGCGGACGAAATCGATCGGATCGATGGCGTCGGCCGCGGCAAGCGGCGTGCCTTCGATGGGAATAAGCATGTTGATCGGCACGCTTTCCGGCGGCTCGGGCAGGTTCGCGAGCGTGACCAGCATGTCGATGCGATCGGTCTTTTCTTCTCCCATCCCGACAATGCCGCCGCAGCAGACTTTCATCCCAACCGCGCGCACGTGCCCAAGCGTTTCCAGCCGGTCGGCAAAAGTCCTGGTTGAAATAACCTCGCCATAGTAGCGCTCAGAGGTATCGATGTTGTGGTTATAGTAGTCGAGACCGGCCTGCTTCAGGCGAGCAGCTTGCTCAAGATCGAGCATGCCGAGCGTCATGCAGGTCTCCATGCCGAGGGCCTTGACGCCCTCAATCATGGCGACCACAACGTCCATGTCGCGCTCCTTGGGAATTCGCCACGCCGCGCCCATGCAATAGCGCGTTGCGCCGCCATCACGCGCCTTGGCCGCTTCGTCGATGACATGCTTGACGTCCACCAGCTTCGACGCCTTCACACCGGTTTCGTAATGCGCAGACTGGCTGCAATAGCCGCAATCTTCAGGGCACCCGCCGGTCTTGATGCTAAGGAGCCGCGACAGCTGCACTCGGTTTCGATCGAAGTTCTGGCGGTGGATCGTCTGAGCTAGGAACAGCAGATCGTTGAATGGCATGCCGTAGATGGCCTCGGCCTCTTTGCGGTTCCATCGCGGAGGCGTTCCATCGACCAATTGCATGGTCTGGTTCACGTCGAACTCCGAGTTCATTCCAATCGTCATCGTCAAACCTTTGTTTGCTAGTCCGGTACGCCTTCTTGGCTTTGGGGCGCACTCGCTAAAGGCGAGCTGCGGCACGTCTTTCCAGCACCTCCTACGCCTGCCGAGCTGATGTTGCTCCTCACGCCGTAATCCTCAGTTCAAGTGCTTGCAGATGTTCTGGTGGTCCGGCATGTCCAGGCCGATGTCGAGGATCGGGGCGCTGTGCGTCAGCCAACCCATGGAGATGAGATCGACACCGGTCGCCGCAATCGCCGCCGCCGTTTTCGGCATCACCCGACCGGACGCCTCGGTGATCGTACGGCCATCCACTATAGAAACCGCGCGGGCAAGATCCTCGACCGACATATTGTCGAGCAGCACCGCGTCAACACCAATCGCGAGCGCTGCATCGAGCTGCTTCAGCGTGTCGACCTCGACCTCGACCTTCACCATATGCCCTGCTGCGGCGCGCGCCCGCTCTATTGCTGTGCGGATATCGCCGGCGATCGCGATGTGGTTGTCCTTTATGAGCACGCCGTCATCGAGGCCGAACCGGTGATTGGCACCGCCGCCGACGCGCACGGCGTATTTCTCCAATGCCCGCAGCCCGGGCGTCGTCTTTCGCGTCGATACAATCCTCGCCTTGTGACCGCGCACGGCCTCAACCATGGCCGCTGTGGCAGTGGCAATGCCGCTCAGCCGGCATAAGAAATTGAGGGCCGTGCGTTCGGCCGTGAGCAGGCCTCGTGCGGGTCCGGACAATCTTGCAATGGTTTCCCCGGCCCCAACCTCGCTGCCATCAGGGCGCCAGATCTGGATGTTGATCGCCGGTTCCACGAGAAGGAAGGCATACGAGACCAGATCGAGCCCGGCAACGACGCCCGCCTGCCTCGCTTTGAGCACCAACGTGGCAGTGCAATCATACGGGATAACCGCATCGGTGGTCAGGTCGCCGGATCTGCCCAGGTCTTCGAGGAGCGCAATGCGCACAATCGGTTCGATCAGGGTCGCGGGGAGGGGGGAGAATGAAGTCATATCAAGTGCTCCGTATGGTAGCCCGGCAATCGAGTGCGGCCGCGGCCCGCATTGCGCTGTGCAGTGTCAGCCGTGATGGGCGCACGTTGGCATCGTGGAGCGGGAAATCGGACCGACAGTGCGCGCCTCGACTCTCTTCCCGCCTCAGGGCCGCCGCGGCGATCATCAGTGAGACCAAAGCCGGACCAGAGGCAGCGACACTATTGGCTGCGATCGGCAGCAGGGTCGCCACCGCTTCGCGCATTGCCTCGCCGTCGCGGATGATACCCAGGGCGGCGGAGACAATCGGGCGGACCACGGAAGCGTCTGGTCGTGGAGGGACGAATGTGGAGCATCTGCGCGGTCGCCGGGTATACGACGTGCCGGCAACGCTTTCGGCAACCCAGCTCGCGGTGACCGCCGCTTCGGTGAGCGAGTTGCTGGCCAGGCGGTTGGCGCCGTGCAGGCCGGTACAGGCCACCTCACCGCAGGCCCACAATCCCTCGATGGAGCTGCGGCCGGCGCTGTCTACGGCGACGCCGCCCATGTGATAATGTGCCGCCGGGCGCACCGGGATCAGGTCGGTCGCGGGGTCGATTCCTGCGCTCCGGCACAATTCGGCGATGCCTGGAAAACGCTTGCCAAATCTCGGGCCGAGACTTTGCCGTGCGTCCAGGAATACGCGGCGTCCAACGGCAAGCTGGTGCCAAATGGCGCGCGCTACGACGTCGCGAGGCGCAAGTTCACCGCCAGGTGTGTCGGCGAGGAAGCGCTCTCCTCGCTCATCGATGAGCACCGCGCCTTCGCCACGCACGGCTTCGCTCACCAGCGGCATCGGCCGGCGCGGACCGTCGAGCGCAGTTGGATGGAACTGTATGAATTCCAAGTCGGCGAGTTCCGCCCCCGCCCATGCGGCGAGCGCCAGCCCGTGACCCCATGAGCCAGCGGGGTTTGTCGTGTCGCAAAACAGCCCGCCGACGCCGCCGGTCGCCAGCACCGCGCGACGCGTGGGCAGAGCGAGCGCGCCGGCTCGTCCTGCTGCGACCACGGCGATGACCGACCCGTCCTGCACGACCAGCCGGCGGACCTCCACATTTTCGATAATGGTGATCGAGGCTGTACGCCGAACCGCGGCGACGAGCGCGCGCACCAACTCGCGACCGGTGGCGTCGCCGGCTGCATGCACAATCCGCCGTCGCGAGTGTGCCGCCTCGAGCCCAAGTCGCAACGCGCGGTCAGGGTGCTGGTCGAAGTCGACGCCGAACCTTTGGATCGTCCTAATCGCTTCGGGTGCAGCTCGTACCACTCGCCGCACCGTGGCCTCATCGCAGAGTCCGTCGCCGGCAGCTATCGTGTCGCAAAGGTGAAAATCTGGGCCGTCGTCGCCCCCGAGACTTGCCGCAAGACCGCCCTGGGCAAGTTCACTGCAGGCTCCGGTTCCAAGCGGCGCGTTGGTCAAAAGCACGACCGGTTCCGGCGCCAGATGAAGCGCCGTCATCAGGCCGGCAATGCCGCCGCCGATGACGACCGGCGCCCCGGCGATGTCGCGAACCTCCAGACTCATAGGGAAAGCATGCGCTCGACCGCGCGGCGGGCGGGGCCGGCAATTTCGGGATCAATCCGGACCTCATGCCGGTTCTGCTCGAGTGCGGCGCGAATGTTGGCCAGGTTGATGCGTTTCATGTGCGGGCACAGATTGCATGGGCGAACGAACTCGACGTCGGGATGCGCGACCGCGACGTTGTCGCTCATCGAACATTCGGTCAGAAGGACGACACGCGTCGGTTTCTCACGCTCGACATAATCCGACATCGCCGCGGTCGAGCCGGAGAACTCCGCCTCCGCGACAACGTCTGGTGGGCATTCTGGATGGGCCAGCACGATGACGCCTGGATGGGCATCGCGCAGTTCCCGGATGTCTGCTGCGGTGAAGCGCTCATGCACCTCGCAATGGCCTTTCCAGGCGATGATCTCGACGTCTGTATCGGCTGCCACGTTCCTCGCCAGATATTCGTCCGGGAGCATCAGCACACGCGCCACGCCAAGCGATTCCACCACCGCCTTGGCGTTGCCGGACGTGCAGCAGATGTCGGACTCCGCTTTTACGGCGGCGGAAGTGTTGACGTAAGTAACAACGGGGACCCCCGGATACCGCAGCCGCATTAGCCGCACGTCGTTTGCCGTGATCGATTCGGCCAGCGAGCAGCCGGCGCGGAGATCCGGGATGAGCACGGTCTTGTTCGGATTGAGCAGTTTTGCCGTCTCGGCCATGAAATGAACGCCGGCAACCACGATGATGTCGGCGTCGACCGTCACCGCCTTGTGGGCCAACGCCAGGCTGTCGCCGACGATGTCTGCCACGCAATGAAAAATTTCGGGCGTCTGGTAATTGTGCGCCAGCACCACCGCATTGCGCTCACGCTTCAGCGCTAAGATGGCTTCAATATCGCCGGCGAACGCGGGCCATTCAACGGGTGGGATCACCCGCCGGACACGCTCATACAGGGACGCAGCCATAGGTAACGCCCCAGTCATTGGCGCCTCGATTATATTCGGTTTGACAATAAGGGAATATATCTACCTTGACTATAAGTATGTCAAGCCCGCGCCAGCGGTAATTTTGTCCCGGCGATAGCCCTGTCGTCGAGGACGGCATGCCGGAAGCGATAAAGCTTCGCCGGTCGGCCGCCCGTGTCGAGGGAGGTCTCCCCGGTCTCCTCAACAAGTTCCTGCTGCTCGACCAATCTCCGGAAGTTCGGCTTGTTGATCAGCCTGCCAGCCAAAGCTTCCACGGTTCGCTGCAGTTGCAGCAGCGTGAAGGAAGGCCGCATAAGCTCGAACACGACCGGCCGGTATTTGATCTTCGAACGCAGCCGCGCGATCCCGGTTGCCAGAATACGACGGTGGTCAGCGACCATTGGTTTGCCAGCCGCGGCCGCAATCGCGTCCCTGCCGCCACCGGCCTCCTCAATCAGAGCAGCTTCATAGAGCAACTCGTAGCGTTGGAGCGTGAGTTCCTCGTTCCAATGGCGGTCGTCGAAGCCGAAGGCTATCGCAGCGCGCTGCCGGCGCTCGCGTTGAGTGGTCGGCTCGCTGGCGCCGCCGGCCCACTCAATCAGGCGGGGCCGCAATCTATCGAGCAGCACAGGCGGCGTGCCGAAGCGGTGGTCCTCCCAGGGAAAATATTCGTACCAACTTTGCCAGCCGCACGCGGCCGAGTTCGTTGCCTGTTCCTTCCTGGTCAATGCGAGATAGCTGATTGAGATGACGCGCTGGTGGCGCTCAGTGCCGATGCGATCGCGATCGGCGAAGGTGTAGAGTTGCTCGATGTATCCAAGTGCATGGCCGGTCTGCTGCTCCACCCACCCCCTCAAACCCGACTGCAGTGATCGATGCTCAAGGGCAAAAGGTCCGGAAGGGAGGGTGTCCGCATGACCGACTGTGAGGACACAGGGCTCACTGTCGTTTACGGCGACCACGACGGCAGTCAGGCCCACTTTGGCTTCGTCAGCTTTGACGGCGGCTTTGCCTTTCTTGGTTCTTCTTGTCTGAGGATCCATGTTTGCGAAAGCGGGTTGGCCCAACGGAGCGCCTTAATCGATTGAATGTAACCTTGGCAGCCAGCACGTCAACACCGGAGTACTCAAGCGCTGTTTTTAGCTCTTCGCAGTCGCACAAAAATATGCCAAACGCGACACCCGCTGTTGGTAACGTAAGGGAAGGGGCCTCGGTTGAGCGCGGCTGGTCAGATAAAAGGGATGACTCCTCCAGATATTCGATCGCGAAAAGGCCAGACGCCACTTGTATGCTTGACGGCCTACACCACGCCGGTCGCGAGGCTGCTCGATCGCCACTGCGACATCGTTCTTGTCGGCGACAGCGTCGGCATGGTGCTGCACGGCCTGTCGTCGACGCTGGGGGTCACGCTCGACATGATGATCATGCACGGACAGGCCGTTCGCCGCGGCCTTGAACACGCGCTGATGGTCGTCGACCTGCCCTTCGGTTCCTATGAGGAAAGCCCAGAGCACGCTTTCGGCAACGCTGCGCGCGTGATGGGTGAGACCGGTTGTTCAGCGGTAAAGATCGAGGGCGGCGAGACCATCTCGGAAACCATCCGCTTCCTTACCGCGCGCGGCGTACCTGTCATGGCCCATGTGGGCCTGACGCCGCAGGCGGTAAACACGTTTGGAGGCTATCGTGTGCAGGGCCGGGGAGCCGATGCAGAGCGGATCAGGCGCGACGCCAGGGCGGTAACCGAAGCGGGCGCCTTCTCCTTGGTGCTGGAAAAGATACCGGAGCAGCTTGCACGGCAGATAACCGCCGATATCGACATACCCACAGTCGGCATCGGTGCCTCGCCAGCTTGCGACGGCCAGATTCTGGTGAGCCACGATATGCTCGGGCTCTTCACCTCATTTCGGCCGAAGTTCGTCAAACGCTATGCCGAGCTCGGTGAGCAGGCTGAGGCGGCAATCGCCGCTTACGCCACCGATGTGCGGAACCGGCACTTTCCGGCGGTCGAACATCTCTATGTCAACGCCTTTAAGGCCGGTGACTTCACATGAGCGTGCCGATCGCTCGAACCGTGAGCGAGCTGCGCGGCGTCGTTGCGCAATGGCGTCGCTCGGGTGCCACGATCGGTATTGTGCCGACCATGGGAGCCTTGCACGACGGGCATCTGAGCCTCGTGCGGAAGGCGCTCGAAAGGGCCGAGCGGGTGATCGTGACGCTGTTCGTAAACCCCAAGCAGTTCAACAGCCCCGCCGACCTGATTGCCTACCCTCGGACGGAAAGCGACGATGCTGCCAAGCTCGCTCTGCTGGGCACGCATCTGCTCTATGTGCCGGACACAGAGGAAATGTACCAGGTGGGCTTCGCCACGGCCGTTTCAGTGTCCGGCATCAGCGAATGCCTTTGCGGCGCATTCCGGCCCGGCCATTTCAATGGCGTGGCGACGGTCGTGGCCAAGCTCTTCCTGCAGGCCGGCGCTGACTTCGCCTTTTTTGGCGAAAAGGATTTTCAGCAACTTCAGCTTGTCAGGCGCTTGGTCCGGGATCTCGACATTCCGATCACTATTGTGCCCTGTCCGACAGTCCGCGAAGCCGATGGTCTTGCGCTATCGTCGCGTAACGTGCGGCTCTCCCCAGCCCAACGCGCCATTGCCCCAAAACTAGCATCGGTCCTGCTCGATACGGCCGAGCGGCTTGCACGCGGCTCCCCCATCCTGCCTACGCTTGATGAAGCGCGTGCAGCAATTCTGGCTGCCGGCTATCGCGAGCTCGAATACCTGGAGCTTCGCGGAGAAACAGACCTGCAATCGTTAGCAAGCCTTGACCGACCGGCACGCTTGCTTGCTGCGGCTTGGCTTGGCGACACGCGGCTCATCGATAACGTCGCAATATCACCCATCGGTAGTTGGTCAGGTGGGCGGAGCTCTCTCCAATCGGAAGCAGCACAGCAATTGCGGTGATGACGGCGGCGCGTCGTATGCCCTGCAGGGACAGGCCATCATTTAGAACCACGTCTCCGTCGGCTTCCAGCAACCTCCGCGAGGTACGCTAAGCGCAGATGCATCGCGTATTTGAAACCTTGGTCGAGCAACTCTCTGCAAGCGTCGATGCCGTCGATCTCCATGAGGCAATGGCGTCCGCCGCAGCCGGGTTCGACTTTCCGCTCTTCGCTTATTTCACCTACCCATCCGCTTCCGGCGACAGGCCGCGATTGATCTCGAATTATCCATCATCATGGACATCACATTACCTGCAACAGCGCTACCACAGCGTGGATCCCGTGATCCTGCGGGGACTGCGGGGCTGGGATACCTTCGACTGGGGTGTGGACCGCGATCACCGTTATTTGCCGACCTCTCAGCAGGAAGTCCTGGAAAAAGCAGCTGAGTTCGGCATTCGCGGCGGACTGACCATGTCGATGCATGATCATCGCGGCCGGTTCGCCGCACTGACCTTCGCCTCCAACGAGGCGCATCCGCCATTTCTGAGGTCGCTGACGCGCTACGAAAAAGCAATGCAACTGGTTGCGATCAACGTTCATATCCATGCCCGGCGCAGGCTCGCCGAAGATTGCGTGGTAGATGGCATAACGCTCACCCGGCGGGAGTTCGAGTGCCTGAAATGGGCGGCGTGCGGCAAGTCGGCCTGGGATATCAGCCAGATTCTCGGTGTCTCGAAACGCACCGTGACCTTCCATCAGGAAAACGCCAAGGCGAAGCTTGGCGTGCGAACCATCAACCAGGCCGTAGTGCGGATGGCTGCTCGGGCGAGATCCTGATCCTCTCCAAGTCTAGCTGTAAAGGTCTACAGGCTGCATTCATGACGGCTTTGCCCTTCGATTGCGTGGACACATCCCGCACGGAGACGACAATGATGCAGCTGATAACACCCGACTGCTACGCCGAGTTTGCGAGCGAACTCAAGGAAATGCACGGACTTAGGTATCGGGTTTTCAAGAAGCGGCTCGATTGGGAAGTGCAGACCGAAGGCGAAATGGAAACGGACCCGTTTGACAGCCTGAACCCCGTCTACCTGCTTCTTAAGGGGTCCGATTGGCGAACTTGCGGCTGCGTCCGCCTTTTGCCGACCACCGGACCGACAATGTTGCGCGATACGTTTCCGACGCTGCTGGATGAGATGGTGGTCCCTGCGAGTGCCGATATCTGGGAGAGTAGTCGTTTCGCGCTCGATCTCCCTGCGACAGCGCCGAAGGCAGCTGGCGGCCTGGCCCAAGCAACCTACGAGCTCTTCGCGGGGATCATCGAATTCGGCTTGGCCAACAATCTCTCCGGGATCGTAACGGTGACAGATACGCGCATCGAAAGGATCCTTCGTCTCGCGACCTGGCCGTTGTCACGTATCGGACAGCCCAAGCAGGTCGGCAACACCGAGGCAGTCGCCGGCTTCCTCGATATTTCCTACGCCAGTCTCTTGCGCATCCGCTGGAGGGGACGCCTCAACGGGCCGGTGTTGTGGCAACCAGTTCTCATCCAATCGGCATAGCGCCTGCGGATGCTCAGCCGTGACTTGAGTTAAGTCTGCTCACGGCCGCCACCGCCGCCGTGAGGGTGAGCGGACCCGCCCCCACGAGCTTTCGACTGTTCCGGTCGATTGGCTCGCGCGGCCGGACTTTGGATTTCCGTAGGCGCAACCCGCAGTCCAGCGTGAGCACGCCAAAATGGCGCCCCTCGGCTTCGTCCAAAGAAGCCAACGTGGCTTCTGAAGTCGTCTTAGAATATTGGACCGGCCGCCGTGAGCGATCGCAACCTCAAAGCTTTGCCGGTATGCCGGTTTGGCCGGACCGTCGGCCAGTCGGAGCAGTCCCCTGATAAGGACCCGAGCTGACCGCGGTCCAACAGCGCCCGAGCCTATGCTTTGTGCATTACCGTTCGGTTGGCCATGTCGTCCAAGACCGCATGAAGAAGGCTTCCAACCTCCTGCGCAGCGAGCTCTGGCGCAATTCCTACATCGGACAATTGAATGAGCATTTTCTTGGCAGCACAGCGCCAGAACGCACTCGCCGCCTCGCCGTTCTTGGTCTCGAGGGCCTGGGCGATACTTTCGACCAATATACGTCGCCGATGCAGCGGAAATACGCAAATGTTTGATTCATGCATCAATCACCTCACAGATTCAGTTCCACAAAGAAAAACACCGGCGTCTTCAAAAGAGCCCCGCTAGCGCGGTGACGGTTCGCGGCGACATGACGAGTTCCACTTCCCCATCGACAAGCCATTGGGAGATGAGCCGCCGGACCGCATATCCGGGACCGCACATAAGGTGAACCACCATTGCTCATCCGGCTGCATTTTCCTGGGCCGTTCGACGAGGCGTTCCAGCCGAATTGACGTCCAATGACTTGATCTCTGAAAGGGCAGGGCGGTACGAATCACCCGATTGTTCCGCTGCTTACATTCCTGCGAGCTTGTGTATGAACGATTAAAGCGTGCCCGAGCCGTTCTTGGTGGCCGCCGCAGAAGGGAATCATGTCATCCGCTGCCTATCGTAGGCGGCGCGACTTCTAGCATGACTGCACTGCCCCGACAGGGCTTTGCAATCGCGCGTTTCGAGGCCTATGCTTTGGCATCGGCCGGCATTTACTTCGGTGCAGCCGACAGTAAGACGTACGCGCTCTTGCCCCGTTGGAAGAGAGCCTTGCCCGATCCCTCTTTCGCGACCAGGTGCTGAAGCCCTCACCCCGCAGGACTTCGCGCTTTTGCGACCATCGCTGCATCACGTCGAACCGGGCATCAAGGACCAGTTGGAGGTCGCGCATCAGCCGATCAAGAACGTATATTTTCCCGAGAGGGGCATCGCGTCGGTGGTCGCCACCATGACCGGCGGGCGGCAAGGTGAAGTCGGCATTGTCGGCGATGACGGGATGAAAGGAATTGCCGTCATTCTGAAAGCACTACCTGGCGCCTGCCGGTTGAAAACCTTCGCCCTGCGATTAGCCCGTCGCTTCGCACCTCAGTGCTGGATTATGCCCACGCGTTCCTCGTCCAATCATGCCGGACGGCACTGGTCAATGGCCACTCCAAGATCGAAGAACGGCTGGCCCGCTGGCAGCTTGATGGTCCACGACCGTGCGGAAGGAGATAAGATCCTCCCGACGCATGAATTTCTGGCGACCATGCTCGCGCCCACCGCCCGGGGTCACCACGGCCCTGCAAATGCTTGAGTATCGAGGACTGGTGCACGCCAAGCGCGGCGAGATCACGATCATCGACCGTGCCGGATTGATAAAGCTCACACATGGCGCTTATGACAAGGAGGAGCAGCGTTATTTCGGCCTGGCCGCTGCCTGAAGCATGTCGGTTGAAACGGGTTCAGCCGACGTCTCCTTGCCCCTCACCAGGTCGCCCAAAAGCATCAGCGGTTTTGAACGAATCGCAGCGATTGTCCGCAATCGGACATAGGCTTGAAGGCGGTCGAATTCGTGCCATAAGTCGGGTTGGTCAGGGTTCAGGGAGGAATTCGTCATGACCAATTCGTTTCACACTGTCACCGTCGAAAAAGCCGCAGAAGCCTATGTCCTTTCCAGGGGAAGGGTCCGCTTCTCTCCATGGCGCAGGCGATCCGCGCCATCCGAACACTAATGCCGGCATGCAAGGCCACCGACCGCGAGTTGGAGGAACTGTTGGCGGCCGCTTCCTTCGTTCATGGCGTGCCCGTCGCCTTCGACACAAAAACAGCCGATCGTGTAGAACCACGGCTGCATTCCTAAGAGGGCATGCCGCGCCATGCAGACTGTCAGAGGGCATTCGTCAGATCGTAGTCCGCTAACTTAACTGCAGAGTCTATAGGACGTGTTCCAGCATTGCGAACTCACCGATCGCTTTGTTGCCAAAGCTGCCAGCAAGCGATCGCCTCATCCAGCCGTTTGCACCATCTCATCACAGACATCATCGCGATGCTACCTGTCCAGCATATGTCCAGCATTTCGCAAGGCGGCCAGAAGGAGCCTCGCATAGCCTGTGACATCGATCTGGGCCTGCATCGAAAGGGGCATGCTGGTCCAGTTCTCCAACGGTGCAATGAAAGGTGAGAAGGTGCCATTGACAAGGCAACAACAGCTAACAAGGCCCTCTCGGTCCAATGCCACCACACCGATCTTGTCGCCTGGATATCCAATGGCTGCGACTCGCTGGACCTCCAGGTCACCGTCCACCCGCACGTCAAAAAGAAGGCTACCACGGCTCCTCGTGGCTATCTCAGCCGCCTTCTCATCAAAGCTTGAAGAGAGCAAGCGGACGCTTTCCACCGCCATCTGGAAAATCACCAAATCCAGTTCATTCACGGCCATATGGGCATTTCCGCGCAACGGGTGGTGATTGCAATGACACATACTGCTTGTTCACAGATGTCGGTCACGAACGATCATTCGTCGGGTTCCGGTTCCGACCAACGGTGTCGCCACCTGATCGTGCTGCGGTTCGAACCTTCCGAACGCGAGCCGAGCGCGCTATGAGGTTGGAGTCTAGGTCTCGGACCCTGCCTCGCGGCCTTCTCATCTTTGGCAGACCCGTTGCAACGCCGCCGCGATGGCGCAAACGCCAGATGACGCTGATCCATCGCTTGATCGTGAACTGAGCTTCTGAACACCATTGGGACAGCAGGGTGGAAGGGCTTGACCAACGCTGCCCCCGTTTTCCAAGAGGACCCGTCCTCGATTGAATCTTTCGAGCCCCGTGCGGCGCGCAGCCAAATGATGACCATCTGGACCCTGCTCGCAGACCGCAAGGCAAAGAGGGAACCTTCCAGGCAGCCAAGCTGCGCCGACGCAAAGAGCGACCTTTGGAATTCCCAAGAATTTAGCCTTCCATAGTTGCGACAGGCAACCACTGCACGAGTGTGGGAGAGCGAATCGCAAGCATTGCGTGAGGTCCTGCGCGTTTTCCCCTCTTTGCTATTTGGCACATCGTTTGCGCCGAAGTGGGCGCAGCGTTCGACCGGAGCACTGCATGGGAGAGGGAGGAGCCCCACCCCGATCCGGTCAAGGAGAGAGACGGTGTTGGTTCCAAGAGTTCCCCGCGCGATCGCAGCGCCCCGCAAGCGCCATTTTGCCCGGACCTACGTGCAGGTACTTGCCGCCATAATCCTGGGTGCCGCAATCGGCTATTTCCATTTGGAGACCGGCCACAGCCTGAAGCCGCTCGGCGATGCCTTCGTCGAGGTCGTCAAGATAATCACCGTACCTGTCATCTTCCTGACAATAGCGACCGGCATTGCCGGCATGAGCGATCTGCAGAAGGTCGGCCGAGTTGCCGCCAAGGCGATGGTCTATTTTCTCACCTTCTCGACGCTCGCTTTTGTTGTCGGGCTGATTGTCACGAATATCGTTCAGCCTGGCGCCGGCCTCAACATCGATCCGGCCTCGCTCGATGTCGAAGCCGTTAAGGGCTATGTGGCCACGGCTCACGAGCAGTCCGTGACCAGCTTCCTGATGAACATCATCCCGTCAACGATTGCCAGTGCCTTCGCGGAAGGCGACATCCTGCAAGTCTTGTTCCTCTCGGTCCTGTTCCTCTCGGTCCTGTTCGGCGCGGTCTGCCGCTACAACGGCCGCTCGCTCTTCTCTCTCGTCCGATACATCAAGGACGAGCTGCTGCTCGCAATGTCCTCCTCAGAGGCCGCGCTGGCCTCGCTCATGGAGAAGATGGAAAAGGCCGGCGCCACGCATTCGGTCGTGGGTCTCATTCCATTCAATCTGGACGGCACGAATATGATGCTCGCCGCCCTTTTCATCGCCCAAGCGACGAAAACTGATCTCCCGATCGGCTGCCGGATCCTCATGCTGTTTGTCGCATTGTTCCCTTCGAACGGAACAACCCGCATTACCGGTGCAGGCCTCGTCACAATGGCTGCAACGCTCTTTCTTGTTCCGGCCGCACCGGTCACCTCCGTGGGGCTTATTCTTGGCGTTGATCAGCTTATGTCCGAATGCCACGCGCTGACGGTTTTTCTCCGCAGCGTAGCGGCAACGCTGGCTGTCACCCGGTCCGGGGCGAGCGGGATAAACGACGATTCGGGGAGCGCCTCACTAGCGGACCGTTCAGCGCTCTGGCGGTGGACGGTCAAGTCGCCCGGCGTGGTGAACACAATTCCCCGTGCGAACGACGCTCAACTATTGGGGTGGACCCGATGGCGCAAAGCCGTATTTGAGAAACCGCCAGATCGCACCGGCACCTGTGCGCCTGTAGCAACTGCGGGGCACGATCAAAACCGACCCATTTTACACCAAAAAGGCGGGCCGTTGCTGCCACGCCGTCCATGGATTGGAGACTCATGTCTAAGCCGACTGCCATCACTGTCGCAGCTCTTCTTTTACTCCTCGCCTTGCTGGCGAGCCAATATAGCGCGAACCTGCACCGGCAGGCGTGGTCGACCGCAGGCAAAAGTGGAGCGGCGCATTCGACAACGATCTTCTTCGCCAATCGCCGGCAACCCGCAAGGCGATGCCGTTCTGGTCATATTCAATGACTACCACAACTGTCCGCATTGCAGACTGGCTGATATCAACTACCAAAAAGCCTCAAGCATGAACCCAATCTGAAGCTTGTGATCAAACAGTTCCCGGTCCTGGGACCGGATTCCCAATTCCCAGCCTTTGCCGCACTCGCCTCGAGAAAACAGGGAAAGTTCGACGAATTCCACCGCGCCCTTATGATTTCCCCCAGTTGAAGGGTCACTCTCAAGATCGCAGCGCGTGTAGGCCTTGACGTTGAGCAGCTCAAGCGGGAATGCAAGATCCGGCCATCGCAGATGAAATGCGCGCGTCCGCGCACTCGCGAAAGGTCTGCACTTAGACGGTACGCCCGCGTTGGTGGTCGGCGATATAGTGGTCGCCGACCTTGTGGACATGGCCAGCTTGCAACGCTTGCATCGCCGATGCGCGCTCAAAGCGTGCTGGCTCTCGTGCGGGGCAGCATCTGTAGACCGGCCACGCTGTTGTTGCCGGAGCGTGCCGTTTGTGGCAGCTGGCTTTGCTGTCGCTCCTCGTAATCTTGTTGCGGTCATCCAGCTGCCGTGGGCGCCAACAACAATCCTGAGCGCCCGCGCCTGAAGTCGCTGGCCGGGTGCTCGTGAACCGAGCCCGCTTTTCTTCGGCAAGCTCAGGCGGTCTTGGCCCTGCGGCATCGCCCCCTGGCGCGGGGCAGCCTTCGGCTGCTGACGGTCGCCGGCCTGTCGGCCGGCGTCTTTCTATTGTGGCCTTCCCCCTGGCGCAGGGTGGGCAGCACTCCCTTCTAGGCCCGCCGCGGCGTCCCGCAACCCTTCGCTTGTCGCTTTCGGGTCCTCCACTCCGTTCCGGTCCTGCTGATGCAGTCCGCCTCCGACGGCGGGCCTTTCCGGTCGCTTTTGCCGCCCACCCCGCTTCCGGGGAGGGCGCGCGATTGTAGAGCGGAGGACATCACGATGCGTGCAAACAACAAACGTTGCGGCAGCCGACAGGCTGGCGCAGACAGTGGCGGGCGCACCGGCGCCAGCCTTTATCAGGAAATCACCGACCGCATCATTGCCGAACTGGAGCGCGGCACCGTGCCATGGGTCAAGCCGTGGGGCAGGGCAAGGACAGGCCTCGGCCTGCCGCGGAATGCGGCCACCCAGCGCCGATATTCCGGCATCAATATCCTGATCCTGTGGGGCGCGGTCATCGAGCGCGGTTTCCCCAGCCAGAACTGGCTCACCTTCCGGCAGGCGCTTTCGCTTGGCGGCAATGTCAGAAAGGGCGAGCACGGCACCACCATCGTTCACGCTGACCGCTTTGTTCCCAAGAACGAAAAGCAACGCGCCGACACCGATGGCGACGAACCGCAGGCGGTGCCCTTCCTGAAGCGCTTCACCGTCTTCAATGTCGCGCAGTGCGATAATCTGCCCGAACATCTTTACGACGCCGGCGAGCCTCTGCCTGAGCGCGAGATGGTCCCGCACGCCGAGGCGCTCATTCATGCAACCGGCGCTGATTTTCGCATCGGCGGCGAGCGCGCCTTCTACATGCCCGGCAGCGACACCATACAGGTGCCGCCGCAGCGGGCTTTCTTCCACCAGATCGACTATTACCGGACCTGCTTTCACGAGCTTGGCCACTGGACCGGCCACCCGAGGCGACTCGCGCGCGACCTATCCGGCTCCTTCGGGTCCAACACCTATGCGCGCGAGGAACTCGTCGCCGAAATCGCATCAGCCTTCATCTGCAGCAGTCTCGGCATCGAGCCGACCGTGCGCCATGCGGACTACATCGGCTCATGGCTGACGGTTTTGCGCGAGGACAACCGCGCCATCTTCCGCGCCGCAAGCCATGCCTCGAAAGCCGCCGATTTCCTGCTTGGCCGCAATGTCGATGTCGAAGGTGAGGCACATGCCGAAACCGCCTATGGGACCGCGCAATCCTCACACGCGACCGCCTTGCGCCTCTGATGACGCAAAGCCGCGCGCAACCAACTCGACAGTTCTTTTGAGGTTGCCCTAACGCCGATGGCCGGCGTTGGCGTCGATCGTTCATCGGACCGAGGTTCGCAAAAAAAGAGGGCGGCATTGATGCCGCCCTCTCGTTGCGAAAGCTGCCAGAGCTGGATTAGAAATCCATACCGCCCATGCCGCCCATGCCGCCGCCACCCATGCCGCCAGGCATGCCGCCGCCGCCAGCCGACTCCTTCTTCGGAGCCTCCGCGATCATGGCTTCAGTGGTGACCAGCAGGCCGGCGACCGAGGCCGCGTCCTGGAGAGCCGTACGGACAACCTTGACCGGATCGACGATACCCATGGCGATCATGTCGCCATATTCGCCGGTCTGGGCGTTGTAGCCGAAGGTCGCGCCCTTGTTCTCAAGGATCTTGCCGGCAACGATCGATGCTTCCGCACCGGCGTTGGCCGCGATCTGGCGGGCCGGAGCCTGCAGCGCACGACGCACGATGTTGATGCCGGCGGCCTGGTCGGCATTGACGCCGGTGGCCTTGATGTTGGCCGAAGCGCGCAGCAGCGCAACGCCACCACCAGCAACGATGCCTTCTTCGACGGCCGCGCGGGTCGCGTTGAGGGCGTCATCGACGCGGTCCTTCTTTTCCTTGACTTCGATCTCGGTCGCACCGCCGACGCGGATGACGGCAACGCCGCCGGCGAGCTTGGCGAGACGTTCCTGCAGCTTCTCCTTGTCGTAGTCCGAGGTGGTCTCCTCGATCTGCTGCTTGATCTGGGCGACGCGGCCCTGGATCTCGGCCTTCTTGCCGGCACCGTCGACGATGGTGGTGTTCTCCTTGGAGATCGACACCTTCTTAGCGCGGCCGAGCATGTTGAGGCCAACATTCTCGAGCTTGATGCCGAGGTCTTCGGAAATGACCTGGCCACCGGTGAGGATGGCGATGTCTTCCAGCATGGCCTTGCGGCGATCACCGAAGCCCGGCGCCTTGACGGCGGCGATCTTCAGGCCGCCACGTAGCTTGTTGACGACTAGCGTGGCCAGAGCCTCGCCTTCGACGTCTTCCGAGATGATGACCAGCGGCTTCGAGGTCTGCACGACAGCCTCGAGGATCGGCAGCATGGCCTGCAGGTTGGAGAGCTTCTTCTCGTGGAGAAGGATGTAAGCGTCTTCCAGATCCGCAACCATCTTGTCGGCGTTGGTGACGAAGTAGGGCGAGAGATAGCCGCGGTCGAACTGCATGCCTTCGACGACTTCGAGTTCGGTCTCAGCAGTCTTGGCTTCCTCGACCGTGATGACGCCCTCATTGCCGACCTTCTGCATCGCTTCGGCGATCATCGAGCCGACCGAAGCATCGCCGTTGCCGGCGATGGTGCCGACCTGGGCAACCTCTTCCGAGGTCTTGATCTTCTTGGCGTTCTTGATCAGCGTCGCAACGACGTCGGTTACCGCGAGGTCGATGCCGCGCTTCAGGTCCATCGGGTTCATGCCGGCGGCAACCGCCTTGTGGCCTTCCTGGACGATCGACTGCGCCAGAACGGTCGCGGTCGTGGTGCCGTCGCCGGCGATGTCGTTGGTCTTCGAAGCAACTTCGCGGACCATCTGTGCGCCCATGTTCTCGAACTTGTCTTCAAGCTCGATTTCCTTGGCGACGGTGACGCCGTCCTTGGTGATGCGCGGGGCGCCGAACGACTTGTCGATGACCACGTTGCGGCCCTTGGGGCCGAGCGTGACCTTCACCGCGTCAGCGAGGATGTTGACGCCGCGCAGCATGCGCTCGCGGGCATCGCGGGAGAATTTTACGTCTTTGGCAGCCATTTTTAGCTCCTGGCAGGGGCTTCAATCGAGCCCGGGAATTCAGTTGACGAAAGGGCCTGATATGAGCCGATGATGCCCATGATGTCGGATTCCTTCATGATCAGAAGGTCTTCGCCATTGAGCTTGACTTCGGTGCCCGACCACTTGCCGAACAGGATGCGGTCGCCGGCCTTGACGTCCAGCGGGACCAGCTTGCCAGCTTCGTCACGAGCGCCGGAGCCGACGGCGATGATCTCGCCTTCCTGCGGCTTTTCCTTTGCCGTGTCGGGGATGATGATCCCGCCAGCGGTCTTGGATTCGGATTCGACCCGGCGAACGACCACGCGGTCATGCAGCGGGCGGAACTTCGACTTTGCCATTTTCGGATTTTTCCCTGGTGCGGATGTTGAGGGGTTTTTGTTAGCACTCGCGATGGACGAGTGCTAACGCGATAGTGAGGTAGGCTGTAATCGGGCACTCGTCAAGACGGACGAGGGCAGGCGAGGAGCTCTGGCCCCCTCCCCGTGGAACCCAACGCATACGCGGCATCCGTGTTGATGGCTGCGAGCCCCACATTTCCATTGAATTCGGCGTCATGACGCCAACTTGCGCGCGCCGCTTCCAAGTCGTCAATCGTGCTGCCGTCAGCACGAACATAGGGCTGCGCTTCACTTCCCGTCGAAGCCGCGGCAAGCAGCGTCGCCGTCAGCACGCTCCTTTGCAGATGCTTGCCAAAGGTGGACAGTGAGCGCACCTGCGCCGGGCTGTTGGTGCGAACGTAAGACGTCATTGACAACTCCTTTTTGCAAGTCGAGCCCCTTCTCCACCTTCGGCCGCCGTCGACGCGAAGAAGTCCGCATCGCGTTGAAGACGAGCTGCGAAAAAGAGAAAGATGTGTTTGATGGCTGCGGCCCCAACGGTGCCTTCAGATTTGAGATCACTTCCGCCGCGAGCGGCTGAAGCTCCTCGCAACGTCAAATCGAATCTGCTGCCAAGCCTCCAGGAAAGGAGAGCATTGCTCATCTCGCGCTTGTGCATGCAGTCAACCTTCGATCCGTGTTGCCACATCAAGAGCAAATGCCGTGCCAAAGCTCACTGGGAAGTGAACGCATGGCTCTCCCTGAAAACCTCACAAATCCAGCATGGTCAATTGTGCGGAACCCGACATGCGTCTTCTGCCACTGTCAGCTTTCGGACAGGCATGACGCGTTTCGCGCCGACCACCGGTCGATCGGTTTTGGGGCCGGTCTGTTCGCCTCATAAGAGCGCGTTACATTGCGTAGCGGTTTCCCGAGCGCCGCCACATGACACTGGACCTGCAGGTAGCACCGGCTTCTCATCCAGCCTTACTTTGGCCCCCTCGCGTATCAAATTCCCGCTGGCGAGCCCTGCTTTCATAGATCGCACCATGCCGGATGTCTGCTCTGGCGCCCGACCCGCTGGCACGATCTCGATCCGGCATAAGGGCGCAGCATCTTTGCAGGCCGTTTCATCCCGGCGTCCTGCTTGGCTGACAGACCGCACTTGGCGAGCGGTCTCCATGCTCTCTCCAAGGACCATCCCTGCGGCTGGCTTGTCGACCTATGGGCGGGTCCGGCCGCCCGAAACCCTCGCGCCATCAGCTTTTTTCCCCGCCGCCTGCGGCGGCTTCCTCGCGCCGCTTCGCTCACAAAAAAGCTGCCCGCTCGGGTCCTTCACTGTCGCTGCGGCCCTGTCGGATTCAGGCGGTCCTGACGCGCCCATTACGGTGCGCCATCGCAGGGGATGGTCCCCGGCGAAACCACAAAAGGAGACTTCGAAATGACCGCGATCGGTTACGTCAACAAGCAGGAAAACGGCGCCTACAAGGGCCAGTTCAAGACGCTCAGCGTCCGCGCCGACATCGATATCGTCCCCAACCAGGCCAAGAGCGCCGATAACCATCCCGACTTCCGGGTGCTTACGCAAGGGGTCGAAGTCGGCGCTGGCTGGATCCGCACCGGCGAGACTTCCGGCAAGGATTATGTGAGCCTGTCGATTGCAGCGCCGGAGTTCGGACCGCGCAAGCTCTACGCCAATCTCGGCCGCGCCGCCGGCCAGGACGATCACGACACCTACGCCATCATCTGGAACCCGGCCGACTGACCGGCCGAGATAAGAGCCTCGCGCCGCAGCCCCGGCGCGGGGCTCATTCCCAGGAGTTCCACCCAAACCCCGTCCGCCCTAAAGGGCGGCGAAAACTCTCCCCCGACTCTTCGCCCGTCCCCGAGACGATCTCCCTCGCCCATCGTCGCCCTCGCTTGTCCGAAGCGAAACGAGGATCATCATGGACGACGAAAACGAACGCGCGGCCCGCGCGAAAAAGGGCAGCCCGTTTCTCAGTACAGCCCAAGCCGCCTTCTATATCGGGCTCTCCCAGCGCACGCTCGAAAAGATGCGGCTCAAGGGCGGCGGCCCGAAATTCCGCAAGCACGGCCGCTATGTCCGCTATCACATCGACGAACTCGACCATTGGTCGAAAGGACACCCGCAGCACTCCATCGCCGGCGATGGCAAGGCCGGTTCCGGCCAGGGCGGCACGGGAGGCCGTTCATGAGGCGGCGCCCTTCCATCCATCTGATCGGCAGCCGCCTGAGGCGTGTTCGAGCCCGTAAGACGGTCGCCTTGGCCGCGGCCGGTCTCGGTCTTTTGGGCTTCACGGCGCTGGGAAAGCCCGCCCCTTGGCTGGTCTGGAACGCCTCGGCCAGCGCGCCGATCGGCCTTTACCGCATCGCTGCGGGAGCGCTGGCGCGTGGCGATCTCGTGCTCGTGCGCCCGCCTGAATACGCGGCGTATCTCGCCGCCGAGCGCAGCTATCTGCCTCGCAATGTGCCGCTGGCAAAACGTCTTGCAGCGCTGCCGGACGATAATGTCTGCGCCTTCAATGACGCCATCATCATCGGCGGCGACATCGTCGCGCGCCGGCTCAAAATCGACGCCGAAGGCCGACCTTTGCCATGGTGGAACGGCTGCCGAGCGCTCGGGGATAACGAGGTTTTCCTGCTCGGCAGCGACAAAAACCGCTCCTTCGACAGCCGCTATTTCGGGCCTGTTCCCACTCAAAATGTCATCGGGAGGCTCGTACCACTATGGACCGAGTGACCCTCCTCTTGTTGGGCATGATCGCCATTGCGCCATGCGCCTGTTCCGCCTCGACCGGCGCTGAGCCGGTCGCCATCTCCCAAAGTCCGCAGCTGCGAAAGTGGCAGACGTTGGTATCGGAAGCAAGCCGGCGCTTCCATATTCCCCAAGCCTGGATCTATGCCGTCATGGCTGCCGAAAGCGGCGGCAAGACAATGCGCGGCGGCCGCCCCATCACCTCCCCCGCTGGCGCCATGGGCCTCATGCAGGTGATGCCCGGCACCTATGAAGAGATGCGGGTCGAACACGGCCTTGGGCCTAACCCCCACGATCCGCGCGACAATATCCTGGCCGGCACGGCCTATCTCAGTGCCATGTATGACCGCTTCGGATTTCCTGGCCTGTTTGGCGCCTACAATGCCGGTCCCGAGCGCTACGACGAGCATTTGAAGCGTGGCAAACCGCTGCCAGAAGAGACCGTCGAGTACCTCGACCAACTCAAGGCGGCCGGAGTTTCGGCGGCCGACATCGAGGCGTTCGAAAGCCAATCTGTCGCTCCAAAGGCGCAAATCGCTCCTCTCGGACGGTCGCTGTTCTTCATTCATGACGGTGTTCACTCAGGCGTGCGAAACGGCGATCTCTTCGTGCCGCTCGGCAAGGACGGCGCGCAGCCGAAGGAGCCGGTGCGTTAGCCATGGCGGACGGGGGCGCGTCTGGCGGGGCTGGGCGCGTACGGCAAGATAAAGGTACCGCCTCCAGGAGGCGGTTAAATCTTTGTCTGCACATCGTTTTTCCGGGAGGCTGCCGCCGGTGCCAAGAGGGTTGGACGTGTAAGTGTCTGATTTTGCTTGATATGTCTGGGAGGCTCGCATTAAGGATGACGAGTTCAGGCCGAAGCTCGGCAAAATCGGGTCGCGCGGCTCGAAGGCCGGCAAACGCTATGCCGGCCAGGTTCGTGCGGCGATCAACCGGGCTGGCGGCCGGCCGCAACGCGGTGGTCGCTTCACAGGAAGCCGGACAGGGCGCGGCGGGGCGGCCGCCGCACTGCTGAAATCGCGCGACCGGTATGCCGCCTTCCGCCAGCGCCGGGTGATCGTCAAGGCGCGGGTCGTCAAGCTCGCCGGCAAGGGCGCGGACGGGGCGCGTGCCCATCTACGCTATCTTCAGCGCGACGGGGTCACCCGCGAAGGTGAACCTGGCGAGCTCTACGGCGCCGACAGCGGCCGCGTCGACGGCAAGGCGTTCATCGATCGCGCGGACGGCGACCGCCATCAGTTCCGCTTCATCGTCGCTGCCGAAGACGGCATCGAGTACGACGACCTCAAGGCGCTGACGCGGCGGCTCATGGCGCAGATGCAGGAAGACCTCGGCACGAAGCTCGACTGGGTCGCGGTCGATCATTTCAACACCGGCCACCCGCACAGCCACATCATCGTCCGTGGCAGGGACGACCGTGGCGAGAACCTGGTCATCGCGCGCGAATATATCTCATCTGGCATCCGCGAGCGGGCGGCCGAGCTGGTCAGCCTCGATCTCGGTCCGCGAACCGACCGCGAGATTGAGCTTCGCCTGCGCCGGGAAATGGAGCAGGAACGCTTCACCAGCATCGACCGTCGGCTGCTCAGCATGCGTGATGATGACGGCCTGGTCTCGCCGGGCGGTCCCGACGCCATTCGCCAGACGCTGCACCAGGGACGGCTGCGCAAGCTCGAGCGGATGGGTCTGGCCGCGGAGGTCGGCGCTGGCTCCTGGCGCCTCGACGATGAGCTCGAAGCCACGCTGCGCCGCACCGGCGAACGCGGCGACATCATCAAGACCATGCACCGCGAACTGACCGGCAAGGGGCTTGCCCGCAGGGCCGCCGACTGGGTGATCCACGATCGATCCGGCGAGCCCGTCCAGTCTCTCGTCGGTCGCGTTGTCGCGCGTGGACTGGCCGACGAGATCAATGACCGCCATTACATGATCGTCGACGCCGTCGACGGTAAGAGCCATTGGATCAACATCGGTAGAGGCGAGGCGATGGAAACGATGCCTAATGGCTGCATCGTGCGTGTCGCGCCAAGGAACACCGAGCCGAGGCAGGTCGATCGTACCATCGCCGAAATCGCCGCCGCGCATGGCGGCCGTTACGACGTCGATATGCACCTGAAGCATGACCCATCCGCCACCGAGAGCTTTGCGCGAACGCATGTGCGGCGGCTGGAGGCGATCCGCCGCGCGACCGGCGGCGTCGAGCGAGAGCCGAACGGCACCTGGCTCATCGCGCCGGACCATCTCGATCGCGTCGCGAATTATGAGGGCCAGCGGGCCAGGGCCGAGCCTGTCGTTGCCGACAAGCTCTCCTCAATGGCGCTGGAGCGACAGGTCAGCTTCAACGGCGCCACCTGGCTCGACCGGGAGCTGGTTGCCGATAGACCCGAGCCTTTGCACGGATCCGGCTTCGGCCGCGACGTGAGAGAGGCGCAAGCTCGCCGGCGGCAGTGGCTGATCGCGCAAGGCCTCGCGCATAAAGAACAGGATGGGATCGTCTATCGAGCCAACATGCTTTCGATCCTGCGCCAGCGAGAACTGAACCGTGTTGCTGGCCAACTGTCGGAGGAACTTGGCCTGCCCTATGCCGAAGCGCGATCCGGAGGACGAGTAGAGGGTACGCTCCGCCGCTCCGTCGAGCTTGCCAGCGGAAAATATGCCGTCGTTGAAAAGTCGCGCGAGTTCACGCTGGTGCCATGGCGGCCGGTGCTTGAGCGCCATGTGGGCAAGGAGGTCTCCGGTGTCGTGAGTGGGGAGGGGATTTCATGGACCGTCGGCCGGCAAAGGAGCGGACCTGGTGTTTCGTGAGATGGTGTACAGCTTTTTAGCCAGCGGCGCGGGCAGCCATGCGAGCCCGCGTAGACCTTATGGCCGCACGCCCGCAATCGGTCGCATGGACCTGCCAGGCGGGGCGGCTTTGGAGCGTTCGGACCCGACACGCTGCGTGAGTGGCCAGACTTCGAGCGCTCGAAGATGCGGACTGTTGTCTGCTGGCCGGCGTTATTCCGGCTGGCCTATGACCGCGGCGCAACAGTTCACCGCTGAAGTTGCCACGGGCGAACATCGACAAGAGAAAAAACACCATTGCGCGTTACAAATCGCCGTTGAAAGCGTTTAGGTTGCATGCGCTTCGCCAAGTAAACGGATACCCCAGAAGAGAGCCATGACCACGGCCCGCCATATCGTGACGCTGCTTAAAAGCCACATTGCCGGCGACGAGGATCGTTTCCTCTCTATCGCGATGCAGCTTGCTGCGCATGAGGCACGTCAAGGCCATGGCAAGCTTGCTCAGGAGCTCAAGGATCTGGTCGACGCAGCCAAGAGCAGGGACGCCCGGATTGCCAAGAGCAGTCGGCCGGTTCCCCTTTTTCAGCCAAAGGGCGAACTCGCAGGCCTCCTGCATGTGCGCTATCCGGACCTGCGACTGACGGACATGATTTTGCCGGACAGTCTGCGCTCGCGCCTGCACCGCGTGCTGGGAGAGCAGCGCCAACAAGCAAGCTTGCGCGAGCACGGGCTTGTTCCCCGTCGCAAACTGCTTCTGGTCGGCCCGCCAGGATCAGGCAAGACGATGACCGCATCGGCATTGGCCGGGGAGCTTCATCTGCCCCTTTTCATGATCGTCCTCGATGGTTTGATCACCAAGTTCATGGGAGAGACTGCCGGAAAGCTGCGGCTTGTTTTTGATGCAATGCAGGCGACGCGGGGCGTCTACTTCTTTGACGAATTCGATGCCATCGGCGCGCGTCGAGGCGAACGCCAGGATGTTGGCGAGATTCGGCGCGTGCTGAATTCGTTTCTGCAGTTTCTCGAGCAAGACGACAGCCACAGCCTGATTATTGCGGCAACAAATCATCCCGAGCTGCTCGACAGAGCTTTGTTCCGCCGTTTCGACGATGTCATCGAATACGCCGTGCCCGATCGGCCGATTATCGAGGCGCTGCTTCGGGCTCGACTCGACCGCTTCGACACCAGAGGGCTTGCCTGGAACGAGGCGATCTCTCAGGCAGAGAGACTGTCGCAGGCCGAGATCACCCGCGCGGCCGACGACGCTGCAAAAACCATCATATTGCGGGGGGGGAAGCGGATCACCTCGGAAGCGCTCATCGACGCTCTGAAGGAACGCCGGCAGGCTTCGCTGTCTGAGTAGCGACAGCACAGATCATAATGGCAGACGATTTTCCGCGCGACCGCGCCCATATCCACCTTCGCAACAACGGCATTCGGGAAGCCTATCGGCGGCCCAACCAACTTATACATGCACCGCCGCTGCCGGCGCGTGATCGGGCGTCGCATGCTGCGGCCTTGACGCAATCCATCGAACAAGCGGTCGAAAGTGCACGCCAGCAGATTGCGGCGCGTGACCCCCAGCTGTCGGTCGGCACGCCTGGCTTTTACCTCGAGATCGATCTGCCCATGTCCGGACGGGCGGCCCTCGACCAGTTGGCCGATCGTCGCCGGCACATGGAGCTGGTCGCCGTCCATGAGCCAACTCAACCCGGTGCTCCCATCACAGCGTCGGTGTTCCTGCCGCAAAGCGCGCAAGCCTATTATTTGCGGAAAGTCGAGGCGTATCGAGACGTTGACACTGACCGCGGCAGACCGCGCAACGAGCCGCTCGTCTCCCGCATGGAGACAGTCAGGCTGGCGACTGCACGATCGTTGTTTACCGACCACGACGACCTCTTCCCCCAGGCCGCTGACGAGCAGGTGTGGTGGGAAGTCTGGCTGCGCGACGGTCGCCGCGAGAACTTCGAGCACATTGCCGAAGCCCTGAACATCACTTTGCGCACGCATGCGGTCAGGTTTCCGGAGCGGGTGGTCATGCTGGCACTCGCCAGCACGGCAATGCTCGACCGCATGATTGCGCACAGCGATGTCGTCGCCGAGCTGCGGCGCGCGAAGGATACGCCGTCCTTCTTCATGGGCCTTGGTGGCGCGGAGCAAAGGGACTGGAGCGACGAGCTTCTCGGGCGCGTCAGACCGCCTCAATCCGATATTGCGGTCTGCATTCTCGACAGCGGCGTACGTCGCACCCACCCGTTGATCGAACCCGCACTTGCCGTTGAAGACTGGCACACCGTCAAACCGGCATGGGGCAGCGACGACACACCTGCGTGGAGCGGCCACGGGACGCGAATGGCAGGTGTCGGCCTGTACGGTGATCTGGTCCCGCTCCTGGTCGGAGGCGATCCAGTTCCATTGCCCTTTCGGCTGGAGAGTGTCCGTATCCTTCCGCCAGAAGACGAGGCAAACGATCCAGAACTCTATGGCGCGATCACCGCGGAAGCGATCGCCCGCGCCGAGGTGCAGGCGCCGGAGCGCCGCCGCGCGATCGCAATGGCTGTGACAAGCGCCAGTCCGGCGCGTGGAAGGCCCACATCGTGGTCTGCCGCTATCGACCAACTCTGTTTCGAAGAGGAGCAGCGACGCTTGATCGTTCTCTCTGCCGGCAACATCGGCGATGACCTCATGCCGGCCGAGCATTTGACGCGCAACGATCTGGAAGCAGTCGATGATCCTTCTCAGGCCTGGAATGCGCTGACGGTCGGCGCTTTCACAGAAAAGGTCGATATCATTGACACCGACTTTGCGGGCTACGCTCCGATCGCGCCGGTCGGCGAGCTCTCGCCGCGCAGTCGCACTTCGGTCGTTTGGGACAGGCAGTGGCCGGTGAAGCCCGAGGTCGTCTTCGAAGGCGGCAATCTCGCCCATGACGGTGTGTTGCCTGGCGAGCCGATCGACGATCTGCAGATATTGACCACTTTCTATCGACCCGAACTGCGCCACTTCACCACCCTCGGAGATACGAGCGCGGCAACGGCCCATGCCGCACGGATGGCGGGACTGATTCTATCAGCGCGCCCCGAGCTGTGGCCTGAAACGGTTCGCGCCCTGATCGTCCACTCGGCCGAATGGACTCCGGCGATGCGCGCACGCATCGATGCGTGCAACGGAGCGAAGGGCGAGATCCAGGCGCTCGTGCGGCGCTATGGTTACGGCGTGCCAGATCTTGGGCGCGCGCTTCTGTCAACGGTGAACGACCTCACGCTTATCGTTGAAGATGAGCTTCAGCCTTTCCAGCGCGAGGGCGGCGCGGCTGCCAAAACGCGTGACATGAAGCTGCATCGCCTGCCTTGGCCGAAGGAGCAGCTCGCGGCGCTCGGCGCTGCCCAGGTCGAGCTCCGCGTCACGCTGTCCTATTTCATCGAACCCAACCCCGGTGAACGCGGATGGACCCGCCGGCATCGTTACGCGTCCCATGGTCTTCGGTTCAGAGTAAAGTCAGCGACCGAGACAGTCGACGAATTCCGAGCCCGCATCAATCAGGCCGCTCGGGACGAGGAGGAAGGGGCGCCTGCTGGAGGCGGAGAAGAGTGGCTGCTCGGCACCTTCCGCGATCGCGGCTCGTTGCACGCCGATTTCTGGTCGGGCAGCGCCGCCGATCTCGCCGAGCGTGACGCGATCGGCGTGTTCCCGGTCGGGGGCTGGTGGAAGGAGAAGCCTTACCTGGAACGCGTCGACGCTCTGGCTCGGTACGCCCTGATTGTGACGATTCGGGCGCCTGGGGTCGATGTTGACATCTTCACACCCGTCGAAGCAGCCCTGACTGTCGAGACGTCGGTCGAGACCTGATGCAGCACTGTCCAAACCGGCCAACAACGGAGGTTTGACCAGCCTCTGGTGCCATGGCGGCTGGTGCTGGATCATCACGTCGGCAACAGGGATCATGCGCGGAGGACGATAGGCCGCCAAAGGAGCGGGCCAAGCGTGTCATAATGGCGCCCATGGTCACGCCCACAAGCCGCGCCCCCTGCGTCTACAGAGAGGTGCGCGTCTGCTTAGGCGGCCGAGACATCGCTTACCTGATCAACGCGCTCGCCGTATTTGCGCCTGTAAGCGGCAATGAAATCGTCGTCGCTACAGATGCAGCGGCCGCTGGAGTCCTTGGCCTTCGGATCGTGCAAGTGAGAGCCAAGGGGGCGCAGAAGATTCACCCGAGTGCTCGTCGTCGGGCTCATGGGAAACCCCGCACTATGTTTGACCAAATCCGCGGCAAGCATAATCCCGGCAAGCACCGACTGAAAGGCCATCGGAACCACAGTTCGAACGCGGCGACTTCCTTCGCTAAGCTGGAACACCAGACCGCCGCAGATAGCCTGCTGATAAAAGGAGCGCAGGGGCTGGCCAACAAACGGGGCTAGCGGTTCAAACGGCACAGCCATCGCTGTAGCCACGCGAACTACAAAGTCGTTGGGAACTCCGGCATTGGTCTGCAGGAGCGTTTTCACCTGCTCGTGTGCTTCCGGTATTCCGAGTTCCTCGGCAATCAGCTGGTGCTCGTCCTTGGATTTTCCGGATGGCAGGTACATGCAACAAAGGCAAGCCTGGCCGTCATCGAAACCATGCCGGGAGATACCGAGATCGTGCTCCTGCGTCCAAGCGTTTGCGATCCATCGCGGCAGTGCACCTTGGACAGCCAGACGGTCGGCGGCGGTGTCAAGCGCCACACCCACTTGGTCGAAGACCCAATTGCCCCGGCGCGCAACATATTCTGCCCACGTCAGAGGGTGCGCCTCGACCTCAAGGGCAGTCGATCTAAGGGCGGTGGCTGCAAGAACCGCTTTGGACATACCAATCTCCGCCTGGCCAGCCAATGCGTAGCGCTGCAGGTTTGAGAGTTCGATCGCTTCGTGATCGATTACATGCAGACGACCTTTGAGATCGGGTTGTCTCGCTAGCGCCCAAAGCGAGCCATGGCCTATCGCACCGAGCCCAACGAGGTGGGTTTCGCCAAGGTCGACTGGGAAGTCGATCGGGCCAGGCTCTCCGGCTTTGGTCTTGTCGTAGCTGCATAGCGAGAGGTCGATGGTTTCGTCCAACTCGGCGCCGGTCAACTGGGCAGCGAAGATAGTTCGAAAGACGTTGGCGGCGCCGAAGCAACTGGCGGCGCCAGCTCCATAAGGCAGCAGACTTGGGCCAGAGCCCACCGGGTCCGTACGCGACAGCTTTGCCGCCCAACCGTCCGATCCCACGAAAAAGATCGGGCACCGGAGTGATGGGCGCGTTACCCCTGCAACGACGCAGACGGTGGCAGACTTGCCGGAACGCCGGATGCCGACTTTTGGATTGATCGACTTTGCCAAGCGCTCCAGCGCTTGGGCTTGAGAGCTCGCCGCGCTGTCCAGCGGGAGTATCGCCAGAACCGGGTAGAGCCTAGCGAGCAATCTCACCGCAAGATCTAGTGTCGCCTGGCCTTCGGCGCAGGAAGCGGCCTGATGGTCGAAGGCGACTGCCACGACCTGCTTTTCAAGAGCTGCTTTGAAGTCTCCCAGATGAAAATCGGCCAGGACCTGAGATGCCGCCGTGGCGGCGCGATCGATGAAGTTAGCGAATGCCATTGTTCAACTCGATATCATGATCATTCGCGACAGTGCCGCGGGAGGGAGCGCATTCCATTTGGCCTTTTCGTCAAGCCGATAGGCGGCGACCCGAGCAAAATCGAAAGGCTCGCGGGCGAAATTCGGCACGACCAGCGACAGACACCCAACCGTGGTAGCAACCGCATAAGCGTCGTCCGTCGTCGAATGGTAGGCGCGGCCCGGATGGCTGTGAATCTGGGCCAAGAGTTTCAGGCCGCTTTTGTAGAGCCAGACATTGAGCCGGTGCAGTTCTTCGGCCGCAACGATCACGCAAACGCCATCGTTTGTCCGAATGTGACGCTGCGCCGGGATAACCGTCTCTGTTACGGCAAAGTGCCGCTCTTGCTGAACGCCGACCCAGAGCGCCATCCCCTCATTGCCCTCGCGACCAACTGAGCGCAGATGCCCATGCGTGGTCGAGATGCAGCCGCGCGGGAGAGTCACGATCGTTACATCTCTCAAACCAGTCATTCTTGTATCGCCTGAGGGGATACCACCATTCCTACGATTGTCGGTTGGAGTTGAATCTGCAACTGCTCTATAGGAACGATTCCGTACTTGATGATCTTGTCCAGGATGAAGGCCAAACAGCCTTCGCCAGAACCCCGATGAAGCAGCCATGGATCACCTGAATGGGCTGGATTGTCGTGGTATTCCCGGACGCCCGCCATGCACAGGAATGGTTCGTCCTCGGGACTGTTGGCCTGGATGAAGTCCGTCAGCGGCACGGCGTTCTGCTGGATGAGAGCTCCTATCATCTCCGGCGGCGTTCCGGGCAGCGGCGGACGTCTAAGCATTTTCAGGTATAGATCTTTCCGGGCAATCGGATGACGCGTAAACGGATCGACGAAGACCACGGACGGTGGTCTTAAGTCGTAGTCGGTGAAGTCGACCTCGCTCGCTGCGCTGACCACCCGTGGCTTTAACTTGGGGCTGGCGAAAATGAAGAAAGCGCGCGGAAAGGTCGCCTCGATCAAGAAGCAGCCCTGAGCCCGATAGACATCAGCATATGGCCGGAACCGGCCGATCTCCCGATCAAACTTCGCTCGGGAGACCTCCGGATCCACACTTTGGTGTTTAGGCACCTGCGACGCCCGCCTTCAGGCTGAGGAACAGGGTCACAGTATTCGGGAAACCGAAGTCGCCAAGCTTCTTGTCGACATCGAGCAAGTTGCCGGCCTCATCCTTGAATTCCCAATTCTCGGCTGGTTGGGCGACATTCTGCGTGTTCTCAAGGGCTTTGGTACGAATGACGTGAAGCGGCTGGTTGGGATTGGCTTCGACCTGCGTGGGCTGGCCGTTCACCACCACCGTGATCTCGATCTTGCCCGGTCCGCCGCCGTGATTATCGCCCTTACCCGAATCCTTCGACATTGTCCTACTCCTGTGGCTTGCCAACCGCCCCACGCCCTGGCGCCCACCTGCGAGTGAGACCGGCGGTCTTCAATCGTTCACCCGGCGCCACGGCCGCGAGTACGCGAAAGACAGGGGATAAGCTACCGAATCGGTGCTTGCTTTCTTTTATGGGTGACTTGAGCCGCAAGTAAATGGTCTCAAATTGCTCCTCACAACTATAATCGATTAGAGCAATGCAAAAATATTGGCGACACGCCTATTCATCTGCTCTCTCACTCGCCTGCTCCGTGCTTGGCAAGGGGAGCTTTGACTGCGTCACGCGTCCCCCAAGCAGCCGATTGCGCCGGCAGCGCCGTAGGAACCGTCGTTCAGAGTCTTCACCACTCAAGCAGCCGCATGGATGCAGCCGACGCTCGTCTCCACAAACAGCGCAAGTGGTGCCTTGTTGGATAAGGTCGCCTCGTCCCTGGTGCAGCATCTGTCGGAACGGGTCCGCTGCGAGACCATGCCTCATCATCGCCCATGCGCAGCAGCCGGCGGTCGATGCTCGTAAGGCGTTCTGCTCATTTCGTGGCGAAGGCGCTGCTCGACTCGCGGACATATGCGGGCACCGAGGCGGAGGCTGACCAGTCGGCGCCGCGTTCGCGGATGTCGCTTGCAATGTGCTCGCGTGCGTTTGCCGCCGGCGACCTTGCCGTCCTCGCCTGCTATGGCGAGCCGGCGCAAGCGGATTGCTCGATACTGCCGGCGAGGCTGCGGGCCGGTCCTAACGGCCGTTCACAAGAGCTTGCATCAGCAACTGGCAATCGGATCGATAACTTCGCGATCGCCGTTATGGCGCGGAGATGCGGTCTCGCCGGGTTGTGGCTGGCGCTTCGTTGTGGGCGGCGCGTCGTAGCCGAGGGAGCAGGGGCGGCGCCATGATCCAGACCGAACGCGCGCTGCAGCAGGTGCTTGAGTGGGGGCGTGCCCTGACCGGTTTCGCGGATGAGCATGCTGAGGAAGCGGTAAGGGGCGGCCAGTATATCCTGCAACGCATTCACCCGAGCCTGCGCGACACCAGCGCCCGCACCGGCCGCGATCCGCAGGACGAAACGCTGATCGTGGCGTTCTATCGCGAACTGGCGCTGCTGTTCTGGCTAGACGATTGCAACGACGTTGGCCTGATCGCGCCGGAGCAGCTCGCCGCCCTGGAGCAGGCGCTGGGGCACGGCGTACCGTGCGTGCTCTCCGGATTCGAGGGCTGCGCTCAGCTGCGCGCTTCGCTGGCTGCGCTCGCTTACGATCGTCACGACTATGCTCGGCTTCTCGACTATACCCGGTGCTACTGCGCGGCGCTGCGCGCCGGACACGCGCAGGCGGCAGGGGCGCGACGCTGGTCTTACGCCGAGTACCTGCACAACGGCATCGATTCGATCGCTTACGGGACCGTGTTCTGTTGCCTGTCGCTGCTGTGGGGGCTGGACATGGCGACCTTGCGCGCGCGTCCAGCGTTTCGCCAGGTCCTGCGGCTCATCTCAGTGATAGGGCGCCTGCAGAACGATCTGCATGGACGCGACAAGGACAGGTCGGCCGGCGATAACGCGGCGATCCTGCTTCTGCAGCGCTATCCGGCTATGCCTGTGGTTGAGTTCCTCAACGACGAGTTGGCCGGCCATACGCGCATGCTGCACCGGGTGATGGCGGAAGAATGCTTTCCCGCGCCGTGGGGACCGTTGATCGAGGCGATGGCGGCGATCCGCGCGCAGTACTACCAGACTTCGACCAGCCGCTATCGCAGCGACGCTGCAGGGGGAGGCCAGCGTGCGTCGGCCTGGACGCGCCGGAGGCGGCGGCTTGGGCGCGCTGCCGTCGGTTCGATCCGACGCAACGCCGTCGCCCGCTGCTACGGATGGAGCGAGCATGAGCGACACCGCCCTGAGCCGGGGAAGGACGAACATCTGGACATCGTGCTGGATCGGCGAACGGCGCCGGCCACGGTGGCCGCTGGCTGGGAGTACATCCATTTCGAACACTGCGCACTGCCCGAGTTGGACCTGACGCAGATCGACCTGCGCGCCTCGCTGCTGGGCAAGGCTATGCGCGCGCCGCTGCTGATCAGCTCTATGGCCGGCGGCATGCCACGGGCCGAGGCCATCAACCGGCATTTGAGCGAGGCAGCGCAAGCCTTGGGGATCGCCATGTGCGGTTCGCAGCGTGTGAGCCTGCAATCCCGCAACTCCCAGGGGCTAACGCGCGCGCTGCGCCGCCTGGCGCCAGACATTCCCTTGCTGGCCAATATCGGCGCCGCGCAACTGCGGGAGGCCGACGGCCTGGACCTGGCGCGTCGCGCGGTGGACGCGCTGGAGGCCGATGGGCTCATCGTCCATCTCAATCCGCTGCAGGAAGCGGTACAGCCGGAGGGCGACCGCGAACTGGCGCGGCGTCCTGGCGCTGATCGCTGGCGCCGCGCGCATCGTGGGCGTGCCGATGGTGGCCAAGGAAGTGGGGGCGGGCCTGTCCGCCTCGGTGCCTGTGCGCTCGTCGAGGCGGGCGTGGCGGTAATCGATGTCGCCGGCGCCGGCGGCACCAGTTGGGCCGCAGTGGAGGGCGAGCGCGCCCGCAATGCCGCCGACCGTGCAGTGGCGATGTCATTCGCCGATTGGGGGATTCCACCCTGACCAGCGTGCAGGCGGTGCGTCGGGCGCTGCCAACGGTGAAGCTGATCGCGTCGGGCGGGATCCGCGATGGCGTCGACGTGGCCAAGGCCATCCGCCTGGGCGCGGACATCGCCGGGCAGGCGGCCAGCGTGCTGGGCGCGGCGACAGTGTCCACCGGGGCCGTTGTCGCGCATTTCGAGATCGTCATCCGCCAGTTGGCCGTCGCCTGCTTCTGCACGGGCTCGGCTGATCTGGCGGCGTTGCGTCAGGCGCGCTTGTTGCCCTCGTCGCATTTGTCCGCCGGTTGATGTCGGCGTCGTCCGCACGCTAACAGCAGGCTGCTGAAATACCTACGCCAAAGACAGACTATTGATCCCCCTGGCGAGACGGCTCGATTGACGGGAGCGATGTGTTCATGGAGCAGCTGTTCACGATGAAGCGGTTGGAAGATTTCGTTCCAGCCGGTCATCCTGGTGCCCGCACCGGCTGATGATCAATGGAGCGCTGGTGCGGCTAGACGGCATCCTTTCCGGCATGTACGCCTGCAGTGCCAAAGGCGGTCGCCCCAGCGTTGCGCCGGAGAAATTGCTGCGGGCCGTGTGTTGCAGGTGTTCTACAGCGTCCGTCGGAATTGATGCAGCAGGTGCTGCTGTGGCAAGGCCAAGACCCGGGAATGCCGTCAGCTTTGATCAGGCGCTTCGGGCCGTCGGAAACGCGCGAAGAGTCCGGCTTTCGAAAAAGGCCGAACGCCTCAGATAAAGCCAGAACTCCTTGGGTCACCATCAAACCAATTTGACGCCCCGGGACAATTTCGTCCGGCATTGTCCGGTGTGCGACGATGTTGGGGATGCGACATAGGCGGATTGCCGTGTATTTAAACCGCTTTTCCTTTGGCACGCATATTGCGCCCTATCGGTAAACCTCGTCATGGGCCGGCGGCAATCGCTCGGAGATTGTCGAAATAGCACAATGATTTCTGCCGGGGTGACATCCGGCCCGACTAGAGCAGGACCTTTCAGATGATGCAGAAAAGCAAGCGGCCATACTCGCGGGGAAATAGTCGCGTCAGGGCTGCATGGACGCTCTTTCCTGGTTGTTTCGGCGGCGGACGCCAACTCTTCAATCGGCACCCGAACCAGTGCCTGGATGTCCAAGGAGCGCCCCTGTTGCGCGTGCCTGGCTGCACCCGCGTGCTGGCTCTCCTCCAAGGCGACGCTTCGGCGCTGCTGCAGACCGGCGACGAGAACCCAACTTCAAAATTAGCATTCCGAAAACCGAAAGAAGTGAACAGGTATGTCCAGGATCGGCGCTTTGACGCGCGCCGCATGGCGATCGGCAACTCAGACGCTGGCCAAGGGTTCGAAAAGTTTACACCCGACGCTAGCGCCGGCCGATTTCAAGCGCGCACTTACGATCAACGAACGATATGGCGGGCTCACTGTCAATGTCCCCAAAATGCCTTTCTGGCTGACCGGGGGTGAAGCCTTCGTCTACCGCCGGACTAGCCACGGCGAGCAGCAGTTCATGCAGGTCGATGCTGCCACGGGTTTCAAGCGGCCCGCTTTCGATCAGGCGCGTCTGGCGGCAGCGCTAAACAAGGTGAGCCATGAGAGCTATCAAGCCGGCAATCTTCCGTTCGACCGTTTCGAACTGAGTGAGGATGGTCGCAGGCTCGACTTCCAGATTGAAGACACCCGGTGGAGCTGCGACCTTGCAAGCTATGACTGTACCAGCACCACATTCGATGCAAGGAAAGGGGACCGTAGGGAGCTCAGCCACCGCTACACGCCGCCAGCGGAGAACAACCCCGACAAGAGCAACGCGTCGCCCGACGGCAAATGGATCGCCTATATCAAGAACTGCAACGTTTTCCTGCGCAGCGAGGACGGATTGCAGGATGTTCCTCTGAGCCGGGACGGAGCCGAAGGCAATTGCTACGTCTTTTCGACGCTGAGCTGGTCGCCGGACTCGCGCCACCTCGCCGCTTACCTTGTTCGCCCCGGCTATAGGCGAGAGGTCCGCTACCTCAATTCTTCGACGGACCAGTTGGAGCGGGAATATTCAACAAAATTCTATCCCAGGCCGGGCGATGTCCTTCCGCTGCCCCAGCCAGTCCTGTTCGACATTGCCGGCCGGCGCCAGATCGTGATTGACGGTGCCCTCTTCTCGAACGTCTTCGAACTTTCCCCTCTCCGGTGGTGGGCGGACAGCCGCGGCTTCACTTTCGAATATAACCAGCGCGGGCATCAGCTTTATCGCCTGGTCGAGGTAGACGCCGCCTCGGGCCGCGGGCGCTCCCTGATCGATGAGACCAGCGAGACATTCGTTGATTATTTGCCGCTGGGGCATGGCCAGGAGGATGCCGGAAAAATCTTCCGTTACGATGTCGATGACGGGAAGGAGATCATCTGGGCATCAGAGCGCGACGGGTATGAGCATTTGTATCTTTTCAACGGCCGGACAGGCGCGCTCGAAAACCAGATCACGCGAGGTGAGTGGGTCGTCCGGAGGGTCAACCATGTCGATCCGGTCAAGCGTCAGATCTGGTTCGAGGCGAGCGGGATGAACTCGCAGGAGGACCCCTATTGGGTCCATGCTTACCGCATCGGCTTTGACGGCAAGGGACTGACTGCACTGACGCCCGAACCGGCCAACCACCATATCGAGTTCTCGCCTGACAGGCGCTATTATGTCGATCTCTGGTCACGCATCGATCTGCCCCCGCGCATGGCACTCTACCGCGCCAGCGACAATGCCAAGCTCCAGCAGATCGAGACGGCCGACATTTCTGAGCTCGTCGCCGCAGGCTGGCAGCCGCCGCTCAGTTTCCATTCCAAGGGGCGCGACGGCAAAACTGACATCTGGGGCGTGCTCCACCTGCCAGCCAACTTCGACCCGACGAAGAAATACCCGGTTGTGGAGAATATCTATGCTGGACCCCACGGCTCCTTCGTCCCAAAATCCTTCTCGCGGTGGACAGAGCCGCTCACGCAGCTGGGCTTCGTCGTTGCTCAGATCGACGGCATGGGCACCAACAACCGCTCCCGCGCCTTCCATGATGTTGCTTGGAAGAATCTGAAGGACGCAGGATTTCCCGATCGCATTCTGTGGCACAAGGCGGCGGCCGCGCAATATCCATGGTACGACATATCCAACGTCGGCATTTTTGGCGCATCCGCCGGCGGCCAGAGTGCAGTCAGCGCGCTGCTCTTTCACCCCGATTTCTACAAGGTCGCCGTCGCCAAAAACGGCTGCTTCGACAACAGGATAGACAAGACCTGGTGGAACGAACTTTGGATGGGGTGGCCGGTCGGCATTGAATATTCGCAATCCTCCGCCGTTGACAATGCTCACAGGCTGCAGGGCAAGCTGATGATCGCGGTCGGCGAAATGGATGATAATGTCGATCCGTTTTGCTCGTTCCAGCTTGCCGATCGACTCATCAAGGCAGGAAAAGATTTTGACATGGTCTACGTTCCTGGTGCCAATCACCATACTCTAGGCACCTACACCGAGCGCAAACTCCTAGACTTCTTCGTTCGCAACATTCTCGGTCAGACCCCGCCCGACTGGAACACCAAACCGATCGAGCTGGAATAGCTTGTGGCTCTTGCAATTGTTAGCTCGCCTTATCAGCTGTAATCAGGGCGAGGCGCGAGCAAATCTGCACCGAAGGACGATCGTGGAGTCTAGGACTTGCGCTGCGTATTGAGGATCGGCTCGCCGCGGCGTTGGTCTGAGCAAACTGCTTGATAGGCACGCCTGCAGACCGCGTGTGTGCGATTGCAAGATCCCCTATCAGCCTGGTGTGAAGCGTTCAGGGGAAAAGCCGCACCCAACGCCGCTTCCGCTCGCCGTAACGCTACGGCGGTGCGGCCCACCGATCCGCTCGACGAGCATTGGAACACATAGGTCCCCGAACGGACGATTGCCTTGGCAATAGAAGACCCTCGTCGGTCATCGCCGCTGTGGGTGGCAGCCCGTCGGTCTGGAGCTGCCACGATTCTCATCCTCGCGTCACATATGAGCTGAAGCTTTCCGGATCGGGTATCCAATCGGCATCCAGTTGCTCGGCGATATGGTTGAATTCTGCCCTCAGGACAAGAGTGAGTAGAGCAGCCCCGCTACGAAAATCCCATCCTGGTTCGTTTGACGCATCGACTATTCAGATTGATTGGCGTGATACCCGGCGCGGCCGCAACACGCGAGGCCGTCAACCGCTGAGCAGAAAACCAGCCTTCGCCTTCCGCGGCGGCGGACCTCGTCAGCCTCTCGAAAGCTTGCCTGAGTAGGTTGCTCATGTGATCTGTGGAAGTGAGGATAGCGTGCACCCGTACAAACTAGACATTCATCGTGGCAGCTTGGCTGCAGGTGCAGCACGCCGTACCGCACGAGCAAGCGGACAGGCCGGCCAAGCCGGTTTTGAGCAGCACTTGGGCGAACTGCAGGCGGCGGACGAGTTGATGGGTGCGCTAGGCGAGGAGGTCCTCGTCAATGGCTCGCATGGTAAAGGTGAGTTGAGACCAACGAAGAGGCAGAGGATCCAAAGCAATCTGCAGCATGCTGTCACTGAGCGGCAACCAGGTGAGGTTGGCAACTCAGGCGCTCGCGTGATGATGCAACTCCCCACCGATCAGGTGGGTACATCGGAACGGGAGGCGCAACTTGTGATGCAGGGGGACGAGCACGAATACACCCCAGCACCGCATCTCGACGGGTCGATGCCCTCGACAGTGCAGCCGGATCGTCCAATTGTGGTCCCCGACGGTGCCGACAAGCGTCCTGTTTATTCCAACGATGCCACCGCCATCGAAGGGCTGAAGTCAGCACTCCTTGCGGGTAAAGCCAGGCCGGACACGGTCACTCGCAGCACAAATTCTCTTTTCGGCTTTAGTCGTTGGCTCTTTCAAAACAACAAGCCAGGGCTTGCTGCTCGGCTTTACCATCCGTCGCTGAGCCAGGATCTCGAGGAGTACGAGAGTAGGGGTGGTTCCTCCACCGTGGCTGGCGCACTGCGTCAATTGATGAAGTCGATGGGCGGAGCCGGCCCGATTGTGGGTCGCGCTGTCCTGAACCCCCATCCTGACGACGCCGCGCTCACCAGACATTTCAGATCCGCGAGCGGCTACGCAACTGCTCTTAACCATTTCAGTCATTACCTACGTCAAAATGACAAGCTCGGAATTGCGGGTCGCATTTACGATAAATCGCTGGATAAAGATGTTGAGAGCTACAAGGCCGCCTCCTCTAATGGTGGAGCTCCGATCGAATCTGCGCTGGTTTATCTCCGCAAGAACCCGCCGCGCGTTATACTCGGGAATCATCTGGAAAACGCGGTCAGCATGGAGGCTCGTCCCCGTGGCGACGCTGCTCAGCATACCGCACCACAGCAGGGATTCGATTGGCCAGAGGAGCTCCTGCCGGTAGGTTATAAGGAGGGCACCGATCTACCATTGTCTCTCGCCCCAACCGCGCACCAACACCAAGCGCCCGACTTTGGAGAGGCCGTCCCTCACTTGAACTGGCGCCACGGCGACCAGGGCGCCCCGGAGGAGCTGGTAGCTGCACGGGACAGGAGCAGCCCGCTGCCAAGCGAGGCGGTGCCACATAAATCTGGACGGGGACTCGCTACGCAGCCCAGATTGTGGGCGGAGAAATCCGCCTCGCCAGAGCTCTTTCGACGGCGGGCGGAGCAGGCTCTGCCGGCGTCCGCCAGAGGTGTGGAGACATCCTCCGCGGTTGATGAAGCCGCGCAGGCCGCTCGCCAAGCTTTGGCTTGGTTGCAGCAGGAGATGGAGGGGATCGAACCGATGCAGGATCCTCATGAGGTGGCTACACCGGAATGTGAGGCGCAGCTCGTCAGGCAGAGGGATGAGCACGAATCCACCCCAGCACCGCATCCCGGAGGTGGTGGGTCGATGCCCTCGACAGTGCAGCCGGATCGTCCAATTGTAGTCCCCGACGGTGCCGACAAGCGTCCTGTCTATTCCAACGATGCGACCGCTATCGAAGGGCTGAGGGCAGCATTCCACGCGGGTAAGGCCAAAGCGAACACGGTCACTTACAATGTAAATTCTCTTTTCGGCTTTAGTCGGTGGCTCCTTCAAAACAACAAGCCAGGGTTTGCTGCTCGGCTTTACCATTCGTCGCTGGATCAGGATCTCAAGGAGTACGAGAGTACGGGTGGTTCCTCCACCGTGGCTGGCGCACTGCGTTACCTCAAGAAGTCGACAGGCGGAGCCCCGATTATGGCTCGCCCTGTCGTGATCCCCTATCCTGACGATGCCGAGCTCATTAGAAATTACAGAGCCGCTTCGACCAAGGAGTACCTGGCAGCGCCTGCGACCGGACGGAATCCAGATACCGTGGGCGGCTATACAAATTTTCTTAGACATTTTAGTCAGTACCTGCGTCAAAATAACAAGCTTGGGATTGCGGCTCGGATTCACGACAAATCGCTGGATAAAGATGTTGAGAGCTTCAAGGCTGTCTCCTATGGTAATAGGCTAAGTATCAGTTCTGCATTGGCTCACCTCCGGGATATCCTGCCGCGCATTGTGCTCGGGCGCGAAACTGTCCTTTCTGCTCATCCGGCAGACGCAGTCACCAGGCGCGTTGGGGCCGCTGCTGAAGCTGGGCCAGCGGCACCGGCAAGAGCTCCCCAACCCGCCTCGCCAGCAACCGCTAGGCTGCCAGGCACCTACCGCGGCCTTCCACTGGTTGATGTGACCACACTGACTACCAGTTCCTCTGGGGCTCAGATCGGGGCGCTCGATCCGACAGCCCCGTCCAACGTTGCAACGGGGCGGGTGCTCGGCGCCGCCGAATGGCTGAGCGACGCCCATATCCAGAGAGATTACAATTTGCTGGAGGGGCAACTGCAGGGGATCAATCCGGCGCTCGCTGCCCGGACTCGGCTGGTGGATCCTTCCGTATCCCATCTACTGCGACACACGTCGCCGCAAGACGCTCGAGGCATATTGCAGTCCATCTATAATCAAAACAACGCCACAGCCGACTTCCTGTTCTTGCCAGTGAATAATGGCACGGCTACTAGCCCCGGCACCCATTGGTCGCTGCTGCTCGTTGATCGCCGCGACCCGGAAAGGCGGTTCGCCTATCACTACGACTCCCTCCAGCGAGAGGGATATAACGACGTGCCTGCAAAACAGCTCGCAGGACTGCTGAATGCCACCTTGGCGCCAGCCCCCATGGCCAGACAGACGAACCATTATGATTGCGGCGTATTTGTCCTGGAGGGCACGTGGGCGCTGGTTGAACGATTGGTGAAAGGGCAGCGGCCAGACCACGAGCCGCTGCCCCTCGACAACCTCGTTGCCGATCGGCAGGCGCTGCAAGACCGGCTAAGGAGGCGCTTGCCGCACGAGGAAGAGCCGCGGCAGCTGCTGGAGGATGAACCCGCCTCCCCACCGATGATGGCATTCGAGCCAGGGGAACTGCGGCAACTGTTGGAAGACGAGCCTGCCTCCCCACCAATGATGGCGTTCGAGCCAGGGGAACTGCGGCAACTGTTGGAGGACGAGCCTGCCTCCCCACCAATGATGGCGTTCGAGCCAGGGGAACTGCGGCAGCTGTTGGAGGATGAACCCGCTTCCCCAACGATGATGGCGTTCGAGCCAGGGGAACTGCGGCAGCTGTTGGAGGATGAACCCGCTTCCCCATCGATGATGGCGTTCGAGCCAGGGGAACTGCGGCAGCTGTTGGAGGATGAACCCGCTTCCCCATCGATGATGGCGTTCGAGCCAGAGGAACTGCGGCAACTGTTGGAGGATGAACCCGCTTCCCCACCGATGATGGCGTTCGAGCCAGGGGAACTGCGGCAACTGTTAAATGAGCCTGCCTCCACTTGGGCACAAATCAATTCGACCCCACATGCGCGAGCGGACGGTGTTCATCAGCCAGCCCAGGCGCCCCTGGCTCCCTGAACGCAGAAGATAACTTTGCGGAGGAGCGATCACGCAACTGTCGTCGGCGCCGGGCCTCAGGGTGAATGGAGAGGATGGTGTCGCGTGAAGGCGCAACACGCGTGCTGACCGACCTGCATACGTAGGAAGTCGTTCATTGCTCCCAAATCGTATGTGAGGAACATTCCTGTCCCGGCTGCGCCGCGCGATGCTAGGTCGCGTTGTTCAGCGGGTCAAGCCGATGACACCTACGAAGCTACTGATCGGGCAGATCGCCGTTGTGTGCGCAATTGTCATTATCGGCGTATGGACGGCAACCCAATGGTGCGCTCAAATGCTGACCTACCAGACGCCTCTCGGCGCACCATGGTTTCTCTTCGCCGGCTGGCCAATCTACAAGCCGTGGAAGCTGTTTGAATGGTGGTTCCACTTCGATGCTTATGCGCCGGAGGTCTTCGACAAAGCCGGTACGCTTGCAGGCGCCAGCGGATTCCTGGGCTGTGCCGCCGCAATCGCAGGCTCGCTTTTGCGCGCGCGACAGCGCGGGTCGGTTACGACCTATGGGTCTTCACGGTGGGCCACGACTCATGAGGTCGAGACGGCAGGGTTGTTACGGCCGGCGGGCGTTTTCCTCGGTAGGCTGAACGATCGCTATCTGCGCCATGACGGCCCGGAGCACGTCATGGCATTTGCGCCGACGCGTTCGGGCAAGGGCGTGGGGCTGGTTGTTCCAACGCTACTTTCCTGGACCGGGTCTGCCATCATTCATGATATAAAAGGCGAAAATTGGCAGTTGACCTCCGGCTGGCGGTCGAAATTCTCGTACTGCCTTCTGTTCAATCCGACCGACCCGAGATCGGCACGCTACAACCCGCTGCTGGAGGTGCGCAAAGGCCCAGATGAGATCCGGGACGTTCAAAACATCGCCGACATCCTCGTCGATCCCGAGGGCGCGCTGGAGCGACGGAACCACTGGGAGAAGACCAGCCATTCACTTCTAGTTGGCGCCATTTTGCACGTGCTCTACGCTGAAGAGGACAAGACGCTTGCCCGCGTCGCCACCTTCCTGTCGGACCCGCAACGCTCGTTTGCCGCAACGCTACGGCGGATGATGACGACAAACCATCTCGGGACGGGGCATAACCCTCAGGTCCATCCCGTAGTGGCCTCGGCGGCCCGCGAACTCCTGAACAAGTCGGAAAACGAGCGCTCAGGCGTCCTCTCGACCGCCATGTCCTTTCTCGGGCTTTATCGTGATCCAACGGTCGCGGCGGCCACTTCGTCCTGCGACTGGCGCATCGCTGACCTAGTGGATGGAGAGCGACCGCTGTCGCTCTATCTGGTCGTGCCGCCTTCGGATATCTCGCGCACCAAGCCTTTGGTGCGACTGATCTTGAACCAGATCGGCAGGCGGTTGACGGAGCGTCTGGAGGGGGACCCGAAGAAGAGCCGTAAGCATCAGCTGCTCATGATGCTGGACGAGTTTCCGGCGCTCGGTCGCCTCGACTTCTTCGAAACGGCGCTCGCCTTCATGGCAGGTTATGGCATTCGCTCCTATCTGATCGCACAATCTTTGAACCAGGTTTCAAAGGCCTATGGCGAGAACAATGCTATTCTCGACAATTGCCACGTGCGAATTGCCTTTTCCTCCAATGACGAACGCACGGCCAAGCGCATCTCGGATGCCCTCGGCACCGCAACCGAACTTAGGTCGATGCGCAACTATGCGGGCCATCGGCTTGCGCCCTGGCTTTCACATGTCATGGTGAGCCGCCAGGAAACCGCGCGCCCGCTCCTGACGCCAGGCGAGGTGATGCAATTGCCGCCGTCAGACGAATTGGTCCTGGTTTCTGGGTTGCCGCCGATCCGCGCCAAGAAGCTGCGCTATTATCAGGATCAGAATTTCACAGATCGGGTGCTGCCTGCGCCGGTGCTGCACGACGGACCCTATGCGGACTGCCCTGCATCACGCCCGGACGGCTGGACTGGACAAGTGTGCAGCGTCGATAGCCGACTTGCTGCGGACGAGGAAAGCGCCGACGCGCCAGTTGAAGACGAGGGAGGCGTTCAGCAGCAACGCCATCCAAGCCTGCCCGAAGAAGACGTTGTTGTCTCTCAAGAGCCCGATCAGGCCGATCTGTACAAGCCCGCAGACGATGACAGCGAAGCGCTCGCGGACAAGCGTGTCATGGATCGGATTTCCACTGCGGCCCGCGCCTACGGTATCAACGAGGGCAGGGGCGACGATGTCATTCCCGGCTTCTGAAGTCCGCTGAGTTGCAGAGCGCACCTCAGCGTAGATAACGGCCATAAGCAATTTTGAGCGTCTGGCCGATGCTTCTCCCGTCGCCGGCGCAACGCCGGGCCGTCGGAACGAGCCGCATGAAGCCGCACCGCATTCGCCATCAGTTTCTGCTTGAGCCGGAGCTCAGCGAGAAACTGGACAACCTCAGTCGCGATCCGTCAACGACCAAATCAGCGATCGTGGCGAAGGCGATCGAGGCGTTCATCGAGCGGCGTGGCGAGAGCGAGTTCGATCGGCGCTACGGCGTAAGGCTTGACCGGCTCTCCCGCGATCTTGCCCACGTCAGGCGCGATTCCGAGGTGATCCTGGAGAGCCTGGCGCTCTTCATCCGCTTTTCGATCACCCTTCACGCCCACACGCCGGTCCCGGATCGATCAACGCAGGCTATTGCCCAAGAGCGTTTCGAGAAATTCGTTGAGAAGGTCGGCCGCCAGATCGCTTCCGGCAAAAAGTCGCTTAGCAAAGACAATGGTGGGGGAGGGGAAGGATGAGCTCTCATCCCGAGGCCGACCACCGGCGGCGTGTCATGCTGCGCACCGCCATGGGTCCGGCAATCACCGAAGCCCTGGCCGATCCGTCCGTCATCGAGGTGATGGTCAATCCCGACGGCGCGCTGCGACTCGACCGGTTAGGCGAAGGTCGGGTCGATACCGACGTTCACATGCACCCGTCCGAGGCAGAACGTATCATCCGCCTGGTTGCTTCGCACGTGCGCGCCGAGGCGCACGCCGACAACCCGATCGTCAGTGCCGAATTGCCGTCTGGCGAACGCTTCGAAGGCCTGCTGCCACCTGTGGTGTTGGCGCCATGTTTTGCCATCCGCAAGCCCGCCGCGAAAGTCTACACCCTGGCCGACTATGTTGCCGAACGCATCATGCTGCCGCTGCAGGCCGATGCGCTGAAAAAGGCCGTCCGCGAGCGGCGCAACATGCTGATCGCCGGCGGCACTTCCTCGGGGAAGACAACACTCGCCAACGCTCTGCTGGCTGAAGTCGCCGAATGCGACGATCGGGTGATCCTGATCGAGGACACACGCGAACTGCAGTGCGCGGCCAGGGACTGCGTTGCCCTGAGAACAAGGCGGGGCTCGGTCACCCTTGCCGATCTCGTGCGCTCGACGCTGAGGCTCAGGCCGGACCGCATCATCGTGGGCGAGGTGAGGGGCGCGGAAGCGCTCGACATGCTGAAGGCATGGAACACCGGGCACCCAGGCGGCATCGCTACCGTACACGCCAATTCCGCGCGCTCGGCTCTCTATCGCATTGAGCAACTCGCCCAGGAAGCCGTGGTCACCGTTCCCCGCCGGCTCATCGCTGAGGCGATAGATCTGATCGTCTTCATAGCGGGACGCGGCTCGTCGCGCCACATCGACGCAATCGCCGAGGTCACCGGTCTCGACGGCAGCGGCGATTACGCCGTTGCCCCGCTCACGCTTTCGCAACTCCAGCAGCTTTGAAAGGCCTTCCTCATGCGCAAGAAGCTTCGCTTTCTTTCGTCCACAGCGCTCGCGTTTCTTATCACGGCCCCGGTTTATGCCGCCGGCTCAGGCATGCCGTGGGAGCAGCCGCTGCAGCAGATCCTGGAGTCCGTCCAGGGACCGGTCGCCAAGATCGTTGCGGTCATCATCATTATCACCACCGGCCTGACGCTTGCCTTCGGCGACACCGCCGGTGGTTTTCGGCGCCTGATTCAGATCGTCTTCGGTCTGTCGATCGCCTTCGCGGCATCGAGCTTCTTCCTCTCCTTCTTCTCCTTCGGTGGTGGGGCGCTCGTCTGATGGCCGCCGGGGAGCAGCATATCGAGGGCTTCGCAGTACCGGTCCACCGGGCGCTGACCGAGCCGATCCTGCTCGGCGGGGCTCCGCGCGCGGTGGCGATCCTCAACGGTACAGTGGCCGCGGCCATTGGCTTCGGCTTGCAGCAATGGATTGCTGGTCTGGTGCTTTGGATCGCAGGCCACTCGTTAGCGGTGTTTGCCGCAAGACGCGATCCGGACTTCGCCAGCGTGCTTGTGCGCCACCTACGTCTGAAGGGGTGGCTTGCATGCTGAACCTTTCGGAATATCGAAGCAAAGCCGACCGGCTTGCCGACCATCTACCCTGGGCTGCCTTGGTTGCGTCCGGCATCGTGCTCAACAAGGACGGCAGCTTTCAGCGGACGTTGCGGTTCCGCGGCCCGGATCTCGAAAGTGCGACGGAGGCTGAACTCGTCGGCATTTGCGCCCGGGCGAACAATGCTCTCAGACGCCTTGGCTCTGGCTGGGCATTGTTCTTTGAGGCCGAGCGCACAGAAGCGCTGGGCTATCCGAACTCGCATTTTCCTGACGCCGCGTCGTGGCTGGTCGACGAAGAACGCCGCGCTGCTTTCGAGGGGAAGGTAGCGCACTACGAGAGCCGCTATCATCTGACCTTGGTGTTTATGCCACCGCCGGACGCCCAGGCGCGCGCAGAAAGCACGCTCGTCGACTCTCATTATTCCCGAGGAGAAAGAGACTGGCGCCAGGATCTGGCGAGGTTCCGTGACGAGACCAACCGCGTGCTCGATCTCTTCTCGGGTTTCATGTCCGAAGTACGCGTCCTCGATGATGCTCAGACGTTGACCTACCTCCACGGCACGATTTCGCCTCGTCGCCATCCTATCATGGCCCCGGAAACGCCGATATATCTGGATGCAATCCTGGTCGATGCGCCGCTTACCGGTGGCCTGGAGCCGATGCTTGGTGAGCAGCATCTTCGCACACTGACCATCCTCGGCTTTCCGAACCTCACCCGGCCCGGAATCCTCGATACCCTCAATCATCAGGATTTCGCCTATCGCTGGATGACGCGCTTCATTCCGCTCGAGAAAACGGAAGCCACGAAGACGCTGACGCGATTGCGCCGGCAGTGGTTTGCCAAGCGCAAGTCGATCGTGGCAATCCTACGCGAGGTCATTACCAACGAGCCGGTCCCGCTTGTCGATAGCGATGCCGACAACAAGGCGCTCGATGCCGACGAAGCCCTTCAGGCATTGGGCGGTGATCATGTGAGTTTCGGCTATCTCACCACCACCGTGACGGTGTGGGGCGAGGATCGCCAAGCCGCTGCAGAGAAGCTTCGCGCGGTCGAGCGCATCATCAATGGGCTCGGCTTCACCACGATCCGAGAAGGCGTCAATGCGGTCGAGGCTTGGCTCGGCTCATTGCCTGGCCATGTCTACGCTAACGTTCGCCAACCGCTCGTTCATACATTGAATCTTGCCCATCTCATGCCGCTGTCGTCGGTTTGGGCCGGTCCTGCGACAAACGAGCATCTCGCGAAAGTCACCCAAACCGAAGCGCCACCGCTTTTCGTTGCCGAGACCAGTGGGTCGACACCGTTTCGGCTTTCCACCCACGTCGAAGATGTCGGCCACATGCTGGTTGTTGGTCCGACCGGCGCCGGCAAGTCGGTTCTGCTTGCTCTGATTGCTCTGCAGTTCAGGCGCTACGCCGGCGCCCAGGTTTATGTCTTCGACAAAGGCAATTCGGCCCGTGCTGCAACACTTGCCATGGGTGGAGAACACCACGCGCTAGGAGCGGACGGTTCCCTTGCCTTTCAGCCACTGCGCAGCATCAACGACCAGGCTAGCCGAAGCTGGGCGGCCGAATGGATCGCCAGCCTTGTTGCCCACGAGAACGTCACCGTCACGCCGGAGGTGAAGGAGGCTATTTGGTCAGCGCTGGCCAGCCTTGCCACCGCGCCGGCGCAGGAACGCACACTGACCGGTCTTTCGGTCCTGCTTCAATCCAATGCGCTGAAGACCGCATTGATGCCCTACACGCTCGATGGTCCCTTCGGCCGCCTGCTCGATGCCGATCATGATGGGCTGGCCTTGTCGGATGTGCAGTGTTTCGAGACCGAGGAGTTAATGCACAGCCAAGGCGCTTTGCTGCCAGTGCTTACCTATCTGTTCCAGCGACTTGAGGAACGGTTCGACGGACGGCCCACGCTGATCATGCTCGACGAGGCGTGGGTCTATCTCGACAATCCGCTGTTCGCCGCCCGCATCCGCGAATGGCTGAAGGTGCTGCGAAAGAAGAACGTGTCGGTTGTCTTCGCTACGCAGTCGCTGGCTGATATCGCGGGCTCTGGCATAGCGCCGGCAATCATCGAAAGCTGCCCGCAGCGCATTTTCCTTCCCAATGATCGTGCCGTGGAACCCCAGGCGCGCACAGCCTACGAGCGCTTCGGTTTAAGCGAGCGGCAGATCGAATTGATCGCCCGCGCCACGCCGAAGCGTCAGTATTATCTGCAATCGCGCCGCGGCAACCGTCTGTTCGAGCTCGAGCTTGGCCCCATCGCTCTTGCGCTTTGCGGTGCTTCCGATCCGGCCACGCAGACTCTGATCGACAGGATCATGTCCGAAGACGGGCAAGGCAGCTTTGCCTCGCAGTTCCTGATCGCGCGCGGCCTCGATTGGGCCGGCGAACTTCTCAAGCAATTCCCTCAACCAGACAAGGAGCAATTCTCATGATGCGGCGACGCCTTCTCTCCGGCCTGATCACCGTTTCCCTGATCGCCAAGCCTATGGCCGACTATGTGCAGCCCGCCTACGCCCTTATCGTGTTCGATCCGTCCAATTATGCGCAGAACGTGCTGACGGCCGCGCGCGCATTGGAGCAGATCAACAACCAGATCCAGTCGCTGCAGAATCAGGCGACCATGCTGCAGAACATGGCGCGCAATCTTCAGCGTCTGGATTTCTCTTCCGTTGGCCAACTCACCGGTTCGCTCCATCGCATCGACGGCTTGATGGACCAGGCGAGTGGCCTCAGCTTTGATCTGGGCAAGCTTCAAGACCAGTGGCGCAGCCAATATCCGGAAAGCTACGACGCCACGATCAAAGTCAGCGATGTGGCGAGTGCTGCGCGGGAGCGTTGGCAAACCGCCATGCAGGCGTTCCGCCAGACCATGGGTGTCCAGTCGCAAATCGTCGAGAACGTCCGCGCCGACGGCGATCTGCTCGCCGATCTCGTCAACCGCAGCCAAGGGGCGGCCGGTGCGCTTCAGGCAAGCCAGGCCACCAACCAGCTGATGGCGCTTTCGACAAAACAGCAGATGCAGATCCAGACGCTGCTCGCAACGCAGTTTCGAGCTGAGGCCGAGGATGCCGCCCGCAAGGCCCAGTCAGACGAAGCCGCCCGCGAGATGACGAAGCGATTCTTGGGTACCGGCTCGGCTTATCCCGGCAATTAATCACGAGTTCATCACGACGAGAAAGGCAGCGGCATGAACGACCTTGGCGTCATCGATCGCTTCATGGAGACCTTCATCCGCTACATCGACAGCGGGTTCGGTCTGCTATCGGGCGACCTCGCCTTCCTCACTACCATTCTGATCGGCATTGACATCACACTTGCCGGCCTGGCGTGGGCGCTCGGCGACGAAACCAGCGTTCTCGGCCGGCTTGTCCGCAAGGTGCTCTATGTTGGCGTCTTCGCCTTCATTCTGAACAATTTCAAGAACCTCGCCGATATCGTTTATCGTTCTTTTGCCGGTCTCGGGATTAAGGCGTCGGCCGGCAATCTGTCGGCAGACAATCTCTTGCGCCCGGGCCGCATTGCCGCGACCGGTTTCGAAGGTGCTTGGCCAATGCTTGACCAAGCCAGTCAGCTCCTGGGCTTCCCGGAAATCTTCGGCAACGCACTGACCATCTTCGTGCTGCTGATGGCCTGGTTCCTGGTCATCATCGCCTTCTTCATCCTTTCCATCCAGCTTTTCATCACCATCCTAGAGTTCAAGCTCACCACGCTGGCAGGTTTTGTTTTGGTTCCATTCGCACTTTGGAACCGTTCAGCGTTCCTGGCCGAACGCGTGCTCGGCCATGTTATCTCGTCAGGCATCAAGGTGATGGTGCTCGCCGTCATTGTCGGTATCGGCTCCACGCTCTTCGGGGAGTTCGCTTCCGCATTGCAAGGCAAGGAGCCGGATCTTGCCGGTGCCATGTCCCAGGTACTGGGCGCACTGGCACTGCTTGGCCTTGGCATTTTTGGGCCGGGGATCGCGTCGGGTCTTGTCTCAGGCGCACCGCAGCTTGGGGCGGGCGCCGCCCTCGGCACGACCGCGGCGGCAGCGGGTGTATCACTCGTTGCTGGAGGCACAGCATTTGCTGGCGCGCGTATGGCAACCAGCGGCGGTCTCGCCGCCATCCGAGCCGGCACAACAATGGGATCGGCTGCTTCCACGTCATGGCAGATCGGGCGCGCAACCTCGCCCGACGCTGGCCTCTCCGGTGTGGCTGCTGGAATGCATGGTGTAACCAGTGCAGCTGGCGGCGCCGCTATACGCATAGCGCGATCCGCCACTGCAAGTGTTGGGCGCAACGCCGATGCCGGGCGCGATGCCGCGTGGACCGCGACCGGCGGCGCGCCGACAGCGTCAATGACCGAACGCTCTGCCGGTTCGGCCACTGTTTCGGCGCCGACGTGGGCAAGGCGCCTACGTTCTGAACAGACCGCCCGGGCAAATCGCCACGCTGCCGTGCAAGCTGTCCGAGACGGAGACCGGCCGGGAGGCAGCGCCAACCCCTCTCTCAACGACAAGGATGACTAGATGCTCTTCAAGCGACCCGTGCACCGTTACGGCAAAACACCCGAACCGGTCACGCCGTATCAAAAAGCCGCCCAGCTGTGGGACGAGCGCATCGGCTCATCTCGACTGCAGGCCAGGAACTGGCGGATCATGGCCCTTGGCTGCCTGGCCTTGGCGACCGGGCTTTCCGGCGGACTCGTATGGCAGTCGATGCAAAGCCGTGTCGTGCCTTATGTCGTCGAGGTCGATGGCTTCGGCGAGACGCACGCCGTCGCGCCGGCGATCCGGAATTATGAGCCCTCGGATGCTCAGATCGCCTGGCATCTCGGCCGCTTCATCCAGAATGTCCGTTCCGTTTCCACCGATCCGGTTTTGGTACGGCAGAACTGGTTGGCAGCGTACGACTTTGCTAGCGATCGCGCAGCGCTCTTCCTCAACGAATACGCCAAGGCGAACGACCCCTTCGGTCAGATCGGAACGCGCAGTGTTTCGGTACAGGTCACCAGCGTGGTCAGAGCCTCCGAAAGTTCATTCCAGGTCAAATGGACCGAGCAGGTGTTTGAGCGCGGAAGCCTTGCCAGCACGATGCGCTGGACTGCGATCCTCACGATCGTGATCCGCTCGCCAAGCAATACGGATCAGCTGCGCAAGAATCCGCTCGGCGTCTTCATCAATGCCATTGACTGGTCACGCGAGCTCGACAGCGCCGTCCCAGCCCCCCTTTCTCCGACGGAGTCCACCAATGAAAGGTAAAATGTCACCGATTCGTGCCGTGCTGATCCTATCGGTGTCGGCAGCGGTCGTTTCCGCTTGTGCATCGAAGAAGGTGCCGCCGCCTGAGATTTCCTATGACGCTGCCGACTTCAAACCGGCCGCGATCGAAAAAGCGCCGGAGAGGCCGATTAGAATTGTCGAGGTGCCAAAACCACTGCCGCTGCCTGGCCAAATGCAGCCCGAGCCCGGCAAGGCCGAGGACAAGCGCCCTCCTGAAGAACGCGTCGCTGATGCCAACAAAGCCGCGACCCAGCAACCCACCAAGTACGGGTATGTTAATGCAGTGCAAGTCTACCCCTTCACCGATGGCGCGCTTTATCAACTCTATGCCGCGCCGGAGCGCGTGACCGACATCGCTCTGCAGCCGGGCGAGAAACTAACCGCCGTGTCGGCTGGCGACACCGTGCGCTGGGTCATTGGCGATACCGCAAGCGGCACCGGTGACAATCAGCGCACCCATGTTCTGGTAAAACCCTTCGCGCCGGGTCTTGCCACCAATGTCGTCATTACGACGGACCGGCGGACCTATCATTTGCAGCTTCAAAGCACCGAGAAGACCGCAATGGCGGCAATCTCCTGGACCTACAGCCAAGACCAGATCATCGCGCTTCGCCAGCGCAATGCTCAAGCCGAGGCAGTTACACCGGTCGCGTCGAATATCGCGCTCGAAAACCTTCGCTTTCGCTACTCAATCAGTGGCGACACACCGCCCTGGAGACCGACGCGAGCCTTCGACGACGGCAGCAAGGTCTATATTGAGTTCCCTCGTCGCATAGATCAGGGCGAGGCGCCACCACTCTTCATCGTCGGCGCAGATGGGAGCAGCGAGCTCGTCAACTATCGCGTGCGCGGCAACTATTACATCGTCGATCGGCTCTTCGCCGCGGCCGAACTTCGCCTCGGCACCAAGCGGCAGCAGGTGATCCGCATCAGCAGGATTGACGGCAGGCAACCGCAACGGCGGATCTCGCTCTTTCGCGGCAGCCGGCGAGGTGAGGGCTCATGATCGAAAATTCCCGCTCTGGCATCCCGCCGAAACTGGATCCCGAGGAACTGCAGCTTCGGGCCTCTCCCCGCCGCGTGGTGCGGTTCAGGCGCGGTGTGATCATCGCGATCGCAGCGCTCGGATCCGGCGCTGTCTTCGGCGTTACCATGATCGCCCTCCAGGGGCCGGCCCTTCGCATCAGGGATCAGGCGGAAGATCTCTACAACACTCAGCGCAAACCAACCGCCGAGGGACTCGATACGCTTCCCCATGACTATTCCGGCATGAAGCCGAAGCCTCCCGTCCTTGGGCTACCTTTGCCGGGCGACCTCGGCCGCCCCATCCTCGAGCGGCAGCGCCAGCTCGGCATCGTGCCGGGCCAAGACATCTCGGCCGAGGAGCAGCGTCTAGCGCAGCAGGCGATCGAAGCGCGTGAATCGCGGGTGCTTTTCCGCGTCGAAAATCGAGCTCAACAGACAGATGTCGGAGAGAGCGTGCAAACTGCTCAGCATCCATTTGAGGCGCTTCCCCAATCCGAAGCAGGACGCGCGTCAGCCTCGGTGGCGGCGGCGGAAGGCGACCAGAACAATCAGCAGCGAAAGCTTGATTTTCTCAGCCAGCGGAGCACTGGCGGGATCTACAATCCGCATGCGCTTCAGACGCCGATCTCGCCATATCAACTGATGGCTGGCAGCGTGATTGCCGCCAGCCTGATCACCGGCATCAATTCCGATTTGCCGGGCCTTGTGGTCGCGCAAGTCACCGAAAATGTGCACGACACGGTCACGGGCAACATATTGCTGATTCCGCAGGGCTCACGTCTTATCGGCGTCTACGACAGCGTCGTCGCGTTCGGGCAAAAGCGAGCGCTGCTGGTCTGGCAGCGCATTCTGCTGCCCGACGGCTCGTCGGCCGAAATCGACAATCTGCCCGCGAGCGACACCGCCGGCTACGCAGGGCTGGAAGACAAAGTCGATTTCCACACTTGGCAGATGATCAAGGGAGTGGCGCTTGCCACATTGCTCGGTGTCGGCACAGAATTCAGCCTCGGCGAAAACGAGAGCGATCTGGTCAAGGCGATCCGGGAATCAGCCCAGCAGAACGCCAGTCGAGCCGGCCAGCGCATCACCGAAAAAAACCTCAATATCCAGCCCACCATCGTCGTCCGCCCAGGTTGGCCACTGCGCGTCATCGTGCACAAGGACATCGTGCTGCGGCCATACGCCAGTTGAGCAGGAGTTATCATGGCTGACCTGAAACTTGGAAAACTTCCGGACCGAACAGCTTCGAAGATCACCATTACCGTCAGCGCGGAGCTGAGCCAAACACTCAAGGAGTATGCTGCACTTTACCGTCAGACCTATGGTCAGTCTGAAACCGTGGCAGAACTCATCCCTTTCATGCTGGCGGCGTTTCTGGAAGGCGACCGAGCCTTTGCCAAGGCCAGAAAAGAACGTCTGCCGACGGAGCTTGCCGGAAAATCGTGACTCCTCCGCTAGGGCAGCTGGAACATTGCCTAGCTGTCGCGACCTACCTGCGAAGCATAGGATCAAACACCTTGAAATGCAGGTATGCGCAAGAGTGGATGTGGAAGGAGATACCGCGCAACAGCCTAAGTTTGCATTTTCGATTTTGATGCGGTAGTCGGCTATGAGCGGTCAAAACGAACGCAGCTGGTTCGCCGATCGACCAAACGGCGAGCGCACTGTGCTTTGCTCAGACCGCCACCGAGTGCCTCGCCGTTCCCCCTTTGAAATATGTATCGAACTTGGCCGCGATGGTTCGAATGAAGGGGCGACTTTCAGTCCGTACGAGGAAACTGTCACCATCGAATTCAAGCGCTCGGGCAGGATCGTGGAGTGCGATGGACCTCGAGCGATGAAGGAGCTGCTCGCCGGCTTTGCCGAACCGCTCCACCAGGTCGACTGCCGAGAAGGCAAAATCACACATCAGCCGCTCGATGATCCAGCCACGGACGCGATCGTCGTCGGAAAGGGCAACGCCGCGCACGGCAGCCAACCCGCCATCCGCAACCATGCGCCCGTACCCGGAAGTCGAAGCCATGTTCTGCACGTAGCCTTGGCGAAAACGACCGATGGACGAAGGGCCAAGTCCGATGAGTGTCGGGCAGCGATCCTCAGTGTAGCCCTGAAAATTGCGATGCAAAACCCCTGCGCGGGCCGCTATGGCCAGCGCATCGTCGGGCTTCGCGAAATGATCGAGTCCTATTGCCTCATATCCCTTGGCGACAATTGCCCGCGCCGCGAGTTGAGATTGGGCGAAACGCTCAGTGGGACTCGGCAGCCATGCCTCGTCGATCATCGTCTGATGCTTCTTGAACCAGGGCACATGTGCGTAGCCGAACAGGGCCATCCGGTCTGGCTCCAAGGTCAGTGCCTGCGCCACCGTGGAACAGATCGTCTCGCGTGTCTGATTCGGGAGCCCGTAGAGCAGGTCCAGATTGACCGATTCGACGCCCCGCGAACGAACCCCGTCGACGACTGCCTTGGTCTGCAAAAAACTCTGCTCACGATTAATTGCTTTTTGCACTTGCGGATCGAAATCCTGCACGCCGAGGCTCGCCCGCGTTACGCCGATTTGAGCAAGTGCATCAAGGCGCGCCTTGTCCATGTCGTTGGTTTCGATTTCGATGCTGACCGTAGCATCCGGGAGAAGGTCGAAGCTGTCCCGCAAGGCCGCTCCAAGAGCAACCATATCATCGGGCCTCAGAATAGTTGGCGAACCGCCACCGAAGTGGATTGCACGGACATGTGCCTTGCCGCTCACCAGACCGGCAATCGTGACGATTTCGGCATTCAGCGAGCGCAGATAAGCGGCCACCGGCTCATATTGGTGCGTCTGCTTGGTGTGGCAGGCGCAGAACCAGCAGAGCTTGTCGCAGTAAGGAATGTGCAGGTACAGCGAGATTTCGTCGCCGCTTTCCAGCGTCTCCAACCAGCCACGGTAAATGGCAGCATCGATCCCCGAATGGAAATGCGGCGCCGTCGGATAGCTGGTGTAGCGTGGGACGTTCTCGCTGAGTTTGACAGCTATTTCCGATTGCATCTCGCGTTCACCGTGTTGCCCGCCGGAACACTGCACGCATCGCTGAAGCAGACCCTGATCTCGATCAGCCGCGCTCATGGACAAACCGCCGCAGGATTTCTCTACCCTGGATGGGTATCCTGCCGGCAGTTAGGATCGGGTAAGGCGAACGCATGACCTTTCGGCAAGACATTCATAGTTCCGGCATTCCTGTTCTTTGCTTCCCTTGCGAGGCACGGCGTCGCGGTGTCTGCGGTGCGCTCGATCCAGACAATTTGGTTGGGCTCGCCAAGACTTGCTCGCGTCGCCGGATCGAGTCAGGAATGGAGTTGACCGGCGAGGCACAGAACGTCGACAGCTACTCCAACGTGCTTTCAGGCGTGGTAAAGCTATCAAAGAGCCTGTCGGATGGGCGCCAGCAGATCGTCGGTCTCCAGTTTGCACCGGATTTTCTGGGACGTCCTTTCAAGGAGGAAAGCTCGATCAATGCGGAAGCGGCAACAGCAGTCACGCTGTGTTCGTTTCCGCGAGCGGCCGTCGAACGGATGATGAAGGCGTCACGGGAATTCGAGCATCGCCTGCTCAAACAGACGCTGAATGAACTCGATGAGGCGCGCGAGTGGATGGTGACGCTGGGGCGCAAGACAGCTCCGGAAAAGGTGGCGACTTTTCTCCTCATGATGGCCCGGAATATCGATTCCAGTCTCGATGCGGCTTCCGGGTCGGCCTCCTTCGATCTGCCGCTGACGCGTGCCGAAATGTCTGATTTCCTTGGAATCACCAGCGAGACCGTGAGCCGCCAACTGACGCGATTGCGGGCTGACGGGGTGATTCGGATTGAGAACGCACGCCATGTGACGGTGGACAGCATAAGCCGTCTGGAGAAGCGCTGTGGCGGCGGACGCGAGCGGCCCTAAGCGGCGAGGCCATGTCGCATGACTCCGGGGCGGGCCGTGTTTGCCTTTTAATGCGATGTCGCCGCGCCTTCGACGAAGCGGCGTCACGGTCGAGACAAACAGCTTTCGGCCTTTGATAGGAACGTGACCAATCGCCAGGTGTGTTTCGGCACATACCGGCGAAGCATGGTCCTTAATCTGCCACGGCTCGGCGGAACGATCGCGTTCGTTTCCAATGGGATCCGAACAACGTTTGGCAGGGCATCGGCAATAGCATCCAACGCGCGCAGAGCCTCAGCTTTCGCCTCAGCGATCGCGTCTGCGCCCGCCCAACCCAGGGAACGCCTTCCATGAGGGGGTGAGCCCGCGCTGCGTTCCTCGTTCATTCGCCACCTGCTGATTGCGCCGCACAAAATCGTGCGGCCTGACATAGATCAGGGCGAGGGGGCGGCGGCTGCGCGATTAGTGCGCTGCGGATTTGGCATCCACCAGATTCGAGATCGGGATCTGCAATGAAATTCGGCACAGAGATCGTCCTTCTAAGCGTGTTCGCTTTTGCGGCCCTGGTGGCCGCCGGCTTCGGCGTGGATGAACCTTTCCGCCGACACATGTGGGTGTTGTTCTTCGCAGTGGCTGGTTTCACTGCGATCCTGTTGCGCAACACGGAGTTCAGGCCAGCAGCTCCGATTGACCCATCCGCTTACATGGATGGTCCGATCCGCTACGGCGCGATCGCCACCGTGTTCTGGGGTGTCGTCGGCATGCTGGTCGGCGTGGTGATCGCGCTGCAGCTCGCCTACCCCGATCTCAACATCCAGCCCTGGTTCAATTTCGGTCGTTTGCGGCCGTTGCACACATCCGGTGTCGTTTTCGCCTTCGGCGGCAACGCGCTGCTTTGCACGTCTCTGTATGTCGTGCAGCGCACCTGCCGCGCGCGCCTCTTCGGCCGTGATCTCGCCTGGTTCGTCTTCTGGGGCTACCAGCTTTTCATCGTCATGGCCGCGACCGGTTATCTGCTCGGCATCACCGAGGGCCGCGAGTACGCCGAACCCGAATGGTATGTGGATGTCTGGCTGACCATCGTCTGGGTCGCCTACCTCATTCTGTTCCTTGGCACGATCCTGAAGCGCAAGGAACCGCATATCTACGTGGCCAACTGGTTCTACCTGTCGTTCATCGTGACCATCGCGATGCTGCATGTGGTCAACAACCTGTCCATACCAGTCTCGTTCCTGGGCTCCAAGAGCTACTCCGCCTTTTCAGGGGTCCAGGACGCCTTGACGCAATGGTGGTACGGCCACAACGCGGTCGGCTTCTTTCTCACCGCCGGCTTCCTCGGCATGATGTATTATTTCGTGCCCAAGCAGGCGAACCGGCCAGTCTATTCGTACCGGCTGTCGATCGTCCATTTCTGGGCTATCATCTTTCTCTACATCTGGGCCGGGCCGCATCACCTGCACTACACCGCCTTGCCCGATTGGGCGCAGACGCTCGGCATGGTGTTCTCGATCATGCTGTGGATGCCGTCCTGGGGCGGCATGATCAACGGCCTGATGACGCTGTCCGGCGCCTGGGACAAGCTGCGCACCGATCCGATCATACGCATGATGGTGATGGCCGTCGCCTTCTATGGCATGTCGACCTTCGAAGGCCCCATCATGGCGATCCGGGCGGTCAATTCGCTGTCGCATTATACCGACTGGACCATCGGGCACGTCCATTCGGGTGCGCTCGGCTGGGTCGGCATGATCTCGTTCGGCGCGATCTACTACATGGTCCCGAAGCTCTGGAACCGTCAACGGCTCTACTCGCTGAGGCTCGTCACCTGGCACTTCTGGCTGGCGACACTCGGGATCGTCGTCTACGCCGCGGTGATGTGGGTGTCCGGCATCATGCAGGGCCTGATGTGGCGCGAATATGGCGAGCAGGGCTTCCTCGTCTACTCCTTCGCCGAAACCGTCGCCGCCATGCACCCCTACTATGTCATGCGCGCCATCGGCGGCGCCATGTACCTCTCCGGCGCCCTGATCATGGCCTGGAACATCACCAGGACCATCCTCGGCCACCAGCGCGAGGAGGAGCCGATGCCGAGCCCCGTCGCCATCCGACCTGCGCGATCAGGAGCCAGGTAATGGGCTTGATGGACAAACACGCAATCATCGAGAAGAACGCCACGCTTCTTCTCGTTGGCTCGCTGCTCGTGGTGACGGTCGGCGGCATCGTCGAGATCGCGCCTCTCTTCTATCTCGACAATACGATCGAGAAGGTGGAAGGCATGCGCCCCTATTCGCCGCTCGAACTTGTCGGGCGCAACATCTATATGCGCGAGGGCTGCTACCTCTGTCATAGCCAGATGATCAGGCCGTTCCGCGACGAAGTTGAGCGCTATGGCCACTACAGCCTGGCTGCCGAGTCCATGTACGATCACCCCTTCCAGTGGGGATCGAAGCGTACCGGGCCGGATCTCGCCAGAGTTGGCGACCGCTACTCGAATGCATGGCATGTCGCGCATCTTACCGACCCGCGCTCGGTGGTGCCGGAATCGATCATGCCGAGCTATGGGTTCCTGAAAGACACGCCGATCGACGTGAAGGATTTCTCGACGCATCTGGTCGCCAACAGGCTTGTAGCCGTCCCTTACACGGATGACATGATCGCCCACGCCAATGCGGATCTGGGGGCGCAGGCCGATCCCAATGCCGACACATCAGGCCTTGAGGCGCGTTACCCAAAAGCCAAGATCGGCGACTTCGACGGCAACCCGCAACAGGTCACCGAAATGGATGCCCTGCTCGCCTACCTGCAGATGCTTGGCACACTGGTCGACTTCAAAAATTACGACGAAGCCGCCGGCTACCGCTGAGGAGAACGCTGATGACCTACAATTTGATGCGGGCGTTTGCCGACAGCTGGGGCCTGGTTGCGATGGCGCTGTTCTTCGTGGGGTGCATCGCCTTTGCCCTACGCCCCGGCAGCCGAAGGCTGGCCGACGAAGCGGCCCGCATTCCGCTCGAGGACGAGTGATCATGAGCGACGAGCATATCGATGAAATCTCTGGCGTCTCGACCACCGGCCACGAATGGGATGGTATCCGGGAGCTGAACAACCCGCTTCCCAGATGGTGGGTCATCACTTTTTACGTCACCATTGTCTGGGCGATAGGCTACACCATTGCCTATCCAGCATGGCCTCTGTTGCACTCGGCGACAACGGGTGTGCTCGGCTATTCCAGCCGCAACGAGGTCAGGAACGAGCTGACCGCGGCTGAGGCCGCCAAGGGCAAATATATCTCGGCGGTGGAGTCCAAGAGCGTCTCGGAAATCGCCGCGGACGACGGCCTGCGCGAATTCGCAATCGCCGCCGGTGGCGCCGCTTTCAAGGTCAATTGCGTACAATGTCACGGCTCCGGCGCCCAGGGTTCCAAGGGCTTTCCCAATCTCAACGACGACGACTGGCTATGGGGCGGCAAGGCCGAGCAGATCCAGCAGACGATTACGCACGGCATCCGCTTTGCGACTGATGCGGAAACGCGGCTGTCGGAAATGCCGGCCTTCGGCGACATCATTACCGCCGACCAGATCGCACAAGTCAGCGCCTACGTGGCCAGCCTTTCCGGCAAGGTCCGCGATGCAAGTCTGATCCAACCCGGCGCCAAGGTCTTTGCCGAGAATTGCGTGGCCTGTCACGGCGACAATGCAAAAGGCAACAGGGAATTCGGCGCCCCCGACCTGACCGATGCGATCTGGCTCTATGGATCCGGTGAGACAGCCATCGCCGCACAGGTCCGTGCGCCAAAACAGGGCGTCATGCCGGCCTGGGTTGGCCGTCTCGGCGAGATCAAGGTCAAGGAACTTGCAGTTTATGTCCATTCGCTTGGCGGCGGAGAATAGGAATGGAAGCCCTATTCTTCGGTCCCCCCTGCCAAGCGGACGAGGCCTGGCGTGAGCCGGGCCTCGACACCATCCCTAATGCGATCTGCACAACCCGGCAAGGCTATCCTACGGCGAGGCTTTACGACAGGTGCCCCTGACATCGGCTGGGAAAGTGGAGTTGCACATGCGTGACAAGACGCAGTTGACAGGGCTCGAAACAGAAACTGTCAATTCCGCCAAAACCCGCAAGCCGCTTTATGCCGCGCGTCAAAAGATCTTTCCGAAGCGCGCCTCGGGCAACTTTCGTCGCTTCAAATGGCTGGTGATGACGATCACACTTGGCATCTATTACCTGGCTGCGTGGCTGCCTTGGGCTCGCGGTCCATTTGCCCCGGACCAGGCAGTCCTGCTCGATCTCGCGAACCGGCGCTTCTACTTCTTCTTCATCGAGATATGGCCCCAGGAATTCTTCTATGTGGCCGGCCTCCTGGTCATGGCGGGCGTCGGTCTTTTCCTGATCACCTCGACTGTCGGCCGTGCCTGGTGCGGCTATGCATGCCCTCAGACGGTGTGGGTCGATCTGTTCCTCGTCGTCGAACGTGCGATCGAGGGGGACCGTAACGCCCGCATGAAGCTCGATGCAGGTCCCTGGACCGCGCGCAAGCTCATGCTGCGCGTGTTCAAGCACACCATCTGGCTCGTCATAGGCGCGGCGACTGGCGGCGCCTGGATCTTCTATTTTGCCGATGCGCCGACGCTGGTCGGCGAACTCTTCACCGGCACCGCGGCGCCCGTCGCCTACATCACCGTCGCCGTCCTGACGGCGACCACCTACACGTTCGGCGGGCTGATGCGAGAACAGGTCTGCACCTATATGTGCCCATGGCCGCGCATCCAGGCGGCCATGCTCGACGAAAGTTCGCTCACCGTCACCTACAATGACTGGCGCGGCGAACCGCGTTCTCGCCATGCGAAGAAGGTGCAAGCTGCAGGGCAGTCCGTCGGCGACTGCGTCGACTGCAATGCCTGCGTCGCGGTCTGCCCGATGGGGATCGACATTCGCGATGGCCAGCAGCTCGAATGCATCACCTGCGCGCTCTGCATCGACGCCTGTGACGGCGTCATGGACAAGCTCGGCAAGGAGCGCGGGCTGATCTCCTACGCGACGCTCTCCGACTACAACACCAATATGATGCTGGCAACCGCGGGCGGCTCCAGTTCAGTCAACCCGTCGCTGGTCAGGACCGCTGATGGCCTGTTCTCCGACAAGGTAGCGCATTTCCACATCCGCAAGATCTTTCGGCCGCGCACCTACGTCTACATGGGCTTGTGGTCGCTGATCGGCCTCGGCCTGCTCTATTCCCTGCTGACGCGCGACCGGCTCGAACTAAACGTGTTGCATGATCGCAATCCTCAGTTCGTCACGCTGTCCGACGGCTCCATCCGCAATGGCTATACCGTCAAGCTGCTCAACATGATCCCGGAGCCGCGGACGCTCGTCGTCACGATCCAAGGCCTGGATGGAGCTGACATGAGCGTGGTCGGCGAAGATATCCCGGCAGGCCGCTCATTCGCCATTCCGGTCGAACCCGACCGCCTGAAAATGCTGAAAGTCTTCGTGCGCCAGCCCGCGGGCCAGATCCGCGCGCCGGCGCAGACTTTCAAGTTCCGCGTCGAGGACAGAGCCAGCTTCGAATCGAACGAGTACACCGCCACCTTCAACGCGCCGGAGGCCCCCAGATGACTGCCAATGTACAAAAGCCTCGTGAATTTACCGGCAGGCACATGCTGGCCATCATCCTCGCCTTTTTCGGCGTGATCATCGCGGTCAATTTGACCATGGCGACGCTCGCCAGCACAAGCTGGACTGGCCTCGTCGTCGAAAACACCTATGTGGCGAGCCAGCAATTCAACAAGAAGGCCACGGAAGGACGGGCACAGGCAGCCCTTGGCTGGACCGGCAAGCTGACCATCGCATGGGGTGAAGTCCGCTACAGCCTCACCGATGCCGCTGGCAAGCCGGTTCCCCTGCACGGCGTCAAGGTGCTGTTTCGCCATCCCGCGTACGAGAAGGAGGACAAGTCGGTCACCCTCGCACCCGCCTCGGGCCAGGAATTCGCAGCCCAGCACATGCCGAAGGACGGCGTCTGGATTGTCGAAGTCGACGCCGACGCCGGTCTGGATAAACCGTATCGCGACGTCCGCAGGATCATGATTTCCCATGGAGCGCTGCAATGAGTTGTTGTGCACCGGGCGCCGAAATGGCGCTTGATCTGGGCAGCACCACGTCGGTCCTGCCGTCTAGTCAGGAGATCAGGCTGGCGAGCCGATCGCTTGGCGATGATCTCCGCCAAACCGATCTTTCGGTGCCGAGCGTTCATTGCGCAGCTTGTATCCAGACGATCGAGACGGCGTTGGGAACGCTCGATCGCGTCGAGAGCGCCCGCGTCAACCTGTCGACGAAACGGGTCTCGGTCCGCTGGCGTGGCGACGAGGTTCCACCGTTCGTCGCCGCGCTTGGACGGCTCGGCTACCAGGCGCATCTCTTCGCCCCCGAGATTGATGAAAAGGACAGGACGCTTTCGGAGTTGATCCGCGCCGTCGCGGTTGCCGGGTTCGCGGCGGGCAATATCATGCTGCTTTCGGTCTCTGTCTGGTCCGGTGCCGAAGGCGCTACCCGCGACCTGTTCCACTGGGTCTCTGCGCTTATCGCCATCCCTGCACTCGCCTTCGCCGGCGGCATCTTCTTCCGCTCGGCCTGGAATGCGTTGCGCCACGGCCGCATGAACATGGACGTGCCGATCGCGGTCGGGGTGTCGCTTGCCTACGCCATGAGCCTCTATGAGACGATCAACCATGGCGACCATGCTTATTTCGATGCATCGGTGTCGCTGCTGTTCTTCCTGTTGATCGGCCGCACGTTGGATCACGTGATGCGCGAACGTGCCCGGATCGCCGTGAAAGGCCTGTCCCAGTTGGCCGCACGTGGCGCCATGGTGCTGCGCGGCGACGGCGCACGCGACTATCTGCCGGTTGGCGAGATCGAACCAGGGATGCAGCTGCTGATTGCTGCCGGCGAAAGGATACCCGTCGACGGCAAAATCATTCAAGGGGCATCGGATCTGGACTGTTCGCTTGTCTCGGGCGAGAGCACGCCTCGAAGCGTTGCAGCAGGCGAAGCCGTGCAGGCTGGTGTCCTCAACCTAACCGGCCCGCTGACGATTGAGGCGACAGCCGCCGCGAAAGATTCGTTTCTGGCGGAAATGGTTCGGCTCATGGAAGCCGCAGAGGGCGGCCGCGCGCATTATCGCCGGATCGCCGATCGCGTTTCAGCGCTCTATGCCCCGGTGGTTCATCTCACAGCCTTCGCGACGTTCCTTGGCTGGATGGCGGTGACCGGCGACTGGCATAGGGCGATAACCATCGCCATTGCCGTTCTGATCATCACCTGCCCGTGCGCGCTCGGCCTCGCCGTACCGATCGTTCAGGTGGTCGCCGCGCGGCGTCTGTTCGAGAACGGCATCATGGTCAAGGACGGTTCGGCCATGGAGCGCCTGGCGACGATTGATAACGCAGTGTTCGACAAGACCGGAACGCTCACGCTCGGACAACCCCGGCTCCTCAATGCATCGTCGATCGATCCGGCCATGCTGGCAATCGCGGCAGACATGGCCGCGCACTCGCGTCACCCGTTTTCAAAGGCCATAACCGGCTTTGCCGCTCCTGGCGGGCAACACAAATTCGATGCCGTCACAGAGCATCCGGGGTTCGGGATCGAAGCCACTGTCGCCGGAAGCATCTGGCGGCTGGGTCGACGCGGATGGGCTGGATGGAAGGCCCGGACCGGTGGTGAAGGCAACCATGGCTATGGCGGAACGGTGCTGACAAAAGACGGGTTCATTGTCGCGACCTTCGATTTCGAGGATGCGCTGCGCGCCGACGCGGCGGCGGCGATCAAGCGATTGAACGATACTGGGGTGTCGATGCAAATGCTGTCGGGCGATACCGCAGGTGCCTGCGGCGAAGTTGCAAGAATGCTGGGTGTCGACGACTTCGTTCCGTGCCTGCTGCCGTCGGGCAAGGTCGAGCGCATCGAGACCCTGGCGAAAGACGGACACAAGGTTCTGATGGTTGGCGACGGCCTCAACGACACGCCGGCGCTGAGCGCGGCGCATGTCTCGATCGCTCCGGCCACCGCCGCCGACATTGGCCGCAATGCCGCCGACTTCGTATTCCTGCGCGAAAGCCTTCTGGCAGTGCCTCTCGCGCTGGACGTCTCGCGCAAGGCGGGACACCTGATCCGCCAGAACATCGCGATTGCGATCGTCTACAATGCCGTCGCCGTGCCGATCGCCATCCTGGGCCACGCCACGCCTTTGTTAGCGGCGATTGCCATGTCTGCCTCATCGGTGCTTGTTATTGGAAACGCATTGCGCTTGCACGGCTTCGGGGCGAATGCGACGCTGCAAGTTATTCAAAAAGTCGGACGCTCCGCAGTCAGCTATTCGGCATAATCCTCGTGACGACGTTGCTCTATCTCATACCAGTGGCCCTTTTTCTGGGTGCACTGGGTGTGTCCGGCTTCGTCTGGGCATTGCGAAGCGGTCAATACGAAGATCTCGACGGAGCCGCCGAGCGGATACTAATTGATCGGGACGACAAACCGGAACGCTGATTTCAATCCGCTGTGCATAAGATGCGCGGATCGCGCTCGTCAGTCGAGCCGGCTCGGTCGGGAACAAGCTGTCCATGCTCCATGCTCCATGCTCCATGACCATCTTGACCTAAGCTGCACACTACATTTGTGAAAAGCCTCTGTCGTGCGAAGGACTGCCTACCATTGCACCCAGTATGAGGCGGCTGATGCCACGAGAGTACCTCGCGTGGCCGGACGAGAGCTTGGCAATGTGCGCACGGGTTCCAAAGTGGAACGTCACGGTCGATCACCTGACCGTGAACCGCCAGTGCCGATTGGTCATGTCTGGCTGATCCAGATCAGGGTCATACTCATCGGTGTGGTCTATTGACCAGTCTTCGACGGAGAAATGCATGACTTACGGAAAGATTGGTCGTCATTATCAGCACCTTCACGGTTCTGGGTTTTCTGTCGTGTGGTCGGCCATGCCTTGTGCTTACGGCGCAGCCATTAGCTGACCGGCGTCGTGTGTATCTCGCTTGCTGGCTGACCATCCGCGTGGCTGCGCGGACAGGGGGGCCGATCAACAGCTTTCGCCTTTGATGGGTTGTGTGCGTCGTTGCCGATCCATCCCGATTCCCGGCCCGCGCCTTGAGGCTATGCGACGGTACCGGAACCCAGCGCACGTCACGCGGTTCCGCGCGCGTGGTGTCCGCTCGTCACGACGATGAACGAACAAGCGGCTGGAGTACCATGAACACCGTACACATCATCGACTGCCACAATGCAAATGACTACTTCGCCGACAGGCAAGAGGGACCGATCGTGCAGCACTTGTTAAAGGCTGTCAACATCCGCGCGGAGCTCCACATGGCGTTGAACCGAACGAAATTTGGTGAGGCTGTAGTACGAGCGATGGAGGCGGAGTGCGACGTGCTTCACATCGCCGGGCACGGCAATGGTGACGGGATCGCTTCGTCCAGTGGGCGAAGTGGCCTTCTTTGGGCTGACTTCGTAAAAATGTTCCAGGGCTCGCATCCAGCGCCGAAGATCCTCGTGATGTCAACGTGCTGCGGAGCATCATCGGGGTTGGGACGTGCGTTTTCGAGATCGATCAACCGTCCGAAGTTGATCATTGGTTCGAGTGACGCGCGCTATTTCGACGACTATGTCGCCGCGTGGGCTTTGCTCTATCGGCGACTGAATTGCAAGGACATCGACATCGAAGCCATGCAGCAGGTTCTTGATGAGATATGCGCGGTCGTGGATAAAAGTTTCCGCTACCTTGGCTGGGATGACGAGAGAGAGCGCTACGTTCGATACCCTCACCCTCGCAAGAGAGCCCGCTTCGACGTCGTGGAGCGTGAGTAGTATGCGCAAGGGTTCCAGGTGGAATGTGGCGATCGATGCGGCGCGGCCGTCGCTGACCAGCGTCGCGAGTGTCTCGCTTGCTGGCGGCGATCTGCGCGGCTGCGCGGCGAAAGGGCGGGATCGGTTAGCCGCATCCACCTCTGAGCGCTTTGAGTGCTTCGTTGCCGATCGATGCGAATCTCCCGGCCCAGCGCCTTTAGGCAATGCGGCGGGCACGGAGCTCATGTCACTCGGCTCAGTTTCACCGTTACACGAGGATAGGCGACCGGATGGCGGCACGCTGATGGGCTCTGACGATAATTTTGACATCGTTGTCGTTGGAGCCGGCCCGGTCGGCCTTTCGTTCGCTGCGTCGCTTGCCCAAAGCGAACTCAAGGTGGCAGTTGTTGAACAGAACACATTCGATAGTCTGGCGAATCCGGCTTTCGATGGTCGCGAAATCGCGCTGACCAACGCTTCGATCAGAACCCTTCGCGAGCTCGGCGCCTGGGATGTCATTCCGGCTTCGGACAAATCAGCACTTCAAGGCGCGCGCGTGCTCAACGGCTCGAGCGCATTCGCTCTTCGTTTCGATCCTCCCAGCAACTCTGGAGAACCGCTGGGGGTTTTGGTTCCAAATTGCCGGATCCGCGAGGCGCTGTTCAAAATCGTCCGCTTGCAGGATCGCGCCCGGCTGTTGTGCGGCCACTCGGTCGTCGATGCAACAAACAGCCAAGAAGGAGCAGTCGTAACGCTCTCTAATGGCGCGCGTTTAACTGCTCGGCTGGTTGTTGCCGCGGATTCGCGTTTGTCCGCCACGCGTGATCTGCTAGGCATCGGCGCCGATATCAACCGGCTTGGCCACTCGATGCTGATTTGCCGAGTGAGGCACGAGCGCGCCCACCACCAGATCGCCATCGAATGGTTCGATCACCATCAGACGATAGCGATATTGCCCCTAGCGGAGGGCATGTCGTCGCTGCTGCTCACATTGCGCTCAAACGAGGCCTATAGACTGCTTGCCTTCGATGATGATTTGTTCCTGTCGGAGTTGACGAAACGGTGTCGAGGGCGCCTTGGAAAAATGACCTTGGCAAGCAAGCGCCACACCTATCCGCTGGTCACGACCTGGGCGCACAAATTCCGGGCGCCGAGCGCCGCACTCATCGGCGACGCTGCCATCGGCATGCACCCGGTGACCGCTCACGGGTTCAACATCGGTCTCAGCAGCCAGAAGCAACTCGCCCGTGGAATCATGACTGCGTGCCGCGACGGCCGCAATGTTGGCGACCCCGACATGCTGCATATATACGAAAGGCGGCTGCGCCTGTCGGCGGCGCCGCTCTACCATGCAACGAACATATTGGTTGGACTCTACTCCAGAGACCACCTGGCGGCACGGCTTGCAAGGCATCTGGGGCTTCGCTTTGCCCAACATGTTCCCCTTGTCCGGCATGGGATTTCGGCGGAGCTCCAGCGGTGATACTGCACCAGCAGTCGCATTTTTGCGCGTGCTGGGCGAGCGATGGGAGAGAGTGCATGATGCACCGGAGTAATCCTGCTCCCCGACGCTGATCTCCGATTGAAGAATTAACCCGTCCTTCAGGGGGGCTGCATAGGCTGCGGACAAGCAGGAGTAAGCAAGCTGACCCGTCCAGCCTTGGAAAAAGAAGATCCGCTGGAGGCGAGAATCCTTCAGGACCAGCTCGCTGATCTGAGGGCAGGCCTTTTCGTCTCAATGCCGATAAGCATTGTGCTGTCCGGGCTGATTTTGACCGTGCAGGCCCTTTCCGGGAACGGTCTTGCTGGCGCGGCCTGGTTTTCGGTCGTTAATGCGATAAATGCCGCCCGCCTTGCACTCGCCCGTCATCAGCTGAAGGAACCCGGAGTCCAGGATGATCTGACACGGGTTTGGCTGCGGCTTCGCTGGTTTGGCAGGCTTGCTCTTCTGGCGGGATTCACCTGGTCATTCCTTGCCGTCCTAACGGCTGGATACACGACGTCTCAAGCATCGCTGCATCTAATAATTCTGGCGGGCATTTCAGCTGGCGCGGTCACGTACGGCAGCTCATATGCTGCGGCAGCGATATGCTTCATCACACCGCCACTCCTCATTGCCGCCGCATGTTTGCTGACGAAGGGAGCCCCGGAAAACTACATTCTGGCTTTTGCCGTCCTGCTTTTCGAGGGCGGCCTGGTTCGATCCTCGTTCGTTGGACAAGCGCGCTTCCGTGACGCGAGCCGCCTGAGACATCAAGCCGAGCGGCTTGCCGCGGAAATGGAGCGCAATTCCAGGGAGGACCATCTTACCGCGCTCCTCAACAGGCGGGGCCTCGAACATGCAATCGATCAGTTTGAGAACACCGATGGACCCTTTGTGGCCATGCTGATTGATCTGGACGGGTTCAAATCTGTCAACGATACCTACGGTCACAGAACGGGTGACGAGCTGCTTGCCAGGATCGCCCGCCGAATAGAGGAAGAAGCACCGGAGGGCTCAACGCTCGCCCGCATCGGTGGGGATGAATTCGTGCTGGTTTTTTCTTCGCGAAAGAATTCTCCTTCTCCCACCAATCTCGCGTCCAATCTCATAGCCAAGCTTGCTCGCCCCTATCCTGGGATCGCATCAGTCCGCATTGGAGCGTCTATAGGAATCTACTTGGCTGAAAACCCCGGACTAACGGAAATGTTGTTGCGGGCCGACATCGCCCTTTACACAGCTAAGCGCCGCGGCAGGAATGAATTTTGTCTGTTCGATGCCGAGCTAGCCCGGGAGTTGCAACGCCGCCAGTCAATCGAACGCGATCTTCATTCGGCGATAACGATGAGAAGCTTGGTCGCTTGGTTTCAGCCAATCGTAAGACTCGAAACTGAAGCCGTCGTCAGTTTTGAAGCCTTGCTAAGATGGTCTCACCCGCTTCACGGTCCCATTTCTCCGCCCGAGATCATGACAGCGGCACGCGAAACTGGAATGCTTCAGCTGCTAACTCAAACGGTATTCGCCGACTGTTGCGCTCTTATCGAGGGCTTGGTCAAAGCTGACCGTCGTGATGTTCGTGTGGCGATGAATGTTTCACCGTGCGAGTTGGAAGCTGGCGATATTGACGAGATGATTCTTAATGGTCTGGCGGCAAAAGACCTCCCTGCAACGATGTTCGACATCGAGATTACCGAAGAAGCCCCAGTGGATCCGGACAGAGTGGATGAAAAGCTCGCCCGGCTTTCACATGCTGGCATTTCTATCGCGCTCGATGACTTCGGCACCGGTTTTTCGACGTTGGCATCGCTCAAGGACAGTCGGATCAGGAAGGTGAAAATAGATCAGGGCTTCGTTCGCGGCTTAGCCAAGTCCCGGGAGAATCGGCTGCTTGTCAAAGCGGTGATTGATCTTGGTAGGACGCTCGGGATCGAGGTCATGGCCGAGGGCGTTGAAACAGAGGCAGATCGGCAAACTCTGTACCAGCTTGGCTGCAGAACCGCGCAGGGCTTCCTGTTCTCTAAGGCAGTGCCTCTCCATTTGGCACTTGATTCGGTAGTAAAAGAGCACGCGAAGGAGTTGTGACCGGCCTCTCCGTCCGTGCTGCTCGCGGAACTTTCATGTGGGGTGGACCTGACGCGCGAAAGCCGTTTCGGACGGTAGAGTTATTACGGGGCGAAACTGAGCACGTGGTTTGGATAGCAGCAATCCGGTCCACCGGCGCACATGCAGCGGCTTCATACAAGCGTTCAAGTTGCGAGATGAGCTTGAGTGAACGACGTCGGAGAATTGCGTCCTTTGGACGCTGGTTTCGCGGTTCCCGTAGGATTCGATTACGGGAAGCGTTCTTGGCTGCTTCTCGGCTCAGCGCTCATCGGGATGAACAACGTACCCGCGGTCAAGGTCTTCGCGACCTCAACCCAGTCACCATCCCGCAACAGCAGCGGTCGGGTCCTGATCAAGCGCTCAGCCTCAGCACAGGTGCTGGAGCAACGGTAGAGCGCGGAAAACGTGTATCGGAATGCGCTGGCTCACCATAGGAAGCTGCCACGGCATGTCGAATGTCCCCAGGGGGCGGACCGTTCCCTTGCATTTGTCTCGATGACGGGCTCTCAAAGCTAAAGCCAAGAGAGCTTTATAAAAATCGCACCCGATCGGCTGCGCAACGACGACCAGCTGAGGCCCGATCGGGTGCTAAGGTCGTGCCAAAAAAGGCGCGTCACTGTCGCATTTCTAGCCGGCTTGCGATCGGACGTCATCTCTTGGCGATCGCTGCCCCTTCTCTCAAATGCGTTTAGCGGCGCCGATGGCGAATAGCGCAAGCTTTTCCACCCGTTTCTACTCCACTACCGAGACTCGTCACCAACCTCCTTTTATTCGCTTCCATATGGCCCATCCTGTCTCCAATCGAGGAGGAGCGCGAACATGGGCCAAGCCGTAGAACGTCTCAGTCTCGGGAATTCTTCTGCTCGCCAAACTGCCGTTGTCGCCGGCACCATATTTGGCAGGGTGACAGTGCACGACAAGATATCAGGCGTTCTTGTCTGGGCTGAACTATGCTTGCAAGCCATAACCCAAAAATCGCCGATCCCTTTGAATTCGAGCCGGATGAATGGGTGTTTCAAAATTTTTGGCGGTTTTAGGCAGAACCCTCCGATGGCCCGCGTACCGGTCAAGCTTCGTGAGCACTTTAGGTTCGTCGATCAGGCATAGGTTTCTTTCCCATGCCACATGCTGGCCGTTTGCCTAGTTCGGAAGCCCTCGAGAGGCGTTGCTCGTCTTGGTATGGCGTCGCCCCTTTTTCCGATCCATCGGCCACGGAGCTAGAATGGTGTCTAGCTGTTGCCGCCTACTTGGTCATCCGGCATGGAGATGCCTATATACCGACCTTCGAAAGGCTGGAATACGAGGTCGAACAAATGCGGCGGAAGCTCGGAAATCGCGAGCGAGCGCAGCGCGTGCTGGCCACGCTCAACCTAAATGGCTCGGACAGCTGGAGCCGTGAGGTTGGTTCTCAAGGCCTGGATGGCGCCGCAATCACATTCGCCCGGGCGGGGTAAAAGCGATTTTTTGGAGCCACTCGCGCTTTTGCGCTAACGAAGGTCCCGCGCCGTATTTGGGCCGGATCCATTTGTGGCCCATCAGAGAAGCAATTACCTTCTCCGGCGCCTCAACTGCCGTCAGCCGGTCCTCGAAAGTGTGTCGCAGGCTATAAAGACTATGCTCGGAAGTCGGCAGAAGTTCCTTGCTGGCGAGCACCTTGTTGACGAGCGCTGAAAGTGACGCGGCCTTGTCGCGATAACGAGGAAAGCCGTCCGGATGGAGCTTGATGGCTGCAAGTGCGCCGCCAACCAAGGGAATGTCACGGGCTGAATGACCGGTCTTCAAGCGACGGCCATTGGGGCGCACCCGCACATGCGGGATTTCTCGATCGAGGTGGATTGTTTCGGTGGTGAGGTTTGCCGCTTCAGAAAGCCTGAGTCCGGTATCGGCAATCACATAGATTAGATGGCGGGCTTCGTCATTGAGTCCGTCGAGCGCGCCTTCAGCGAGTATCTTCTCCTGAATGAACTCCGCTGTGAACGCAGCGCGTTGCCCGGGGACGGCGCCGGAAAGACGCAGGTTTCGAAAAACCGGCTCCAGCTTGAGCTGGTGAGTCAGATCGACGACGCGCAGCATTTTCGAAACATGGCCGATGTCCTTGTTGGCCGTACCGATATCAAGTCCATCCTCAACGATCCGCTTTTGCCACCACTCGCGGAACGCGATTGCGTCGTCCCGAGTGAGGCTTGCGATCTCCTTGTCGCCAATGACTCCAACCAGATTGGCAACTGCGCGCTTTTTGGGGTTACGCCATTTCTTGATTTGGTTGGGCGACATGGCCAGCAAGTTCTGTTGCTCGATCGTCTCGAATTCCTTGATAAGACCGCTCAGGCGGACCGCTGGCCGCTTCTCCCCACCCATGACGGCCGAGACGTCCTGCGCGTCCTCGATCGATTTTTTGTCGAGGAGCAGCTTGATACGGGCCATGAGTTCGTCGAGCGGCCCCGCTGCTAGTTCCTCGTTAGTGCGATAGGCCAATCCAAATGACCGCGCGCGCTTCCTCGCGGCTTCGAAACGCAGCCCCGCCTCGGCGGATTGGCCTTCCCGCAGTCTACGCCAATACGCCTCCAGCCCCGCGCCGAGGCTTTGCACTGCATCTCGCGCCCGTACACCGCGGGGATCGTCAGCCACGGCGACGCCCGTGGAAATGCGTACTAGGCAGCGGCGATCAAACGCCGCGAATTCCTTCGGCACCCTGCGGACGAGATACCAGATGCCTTCACGTTTATGCGGCTTTGGCGCTGCGGAACGTCGCATTATCTTTCTCTAATGTTACACAGTTTGTTACACAGTCTAAGATATGTTTCGCTTCGTGCTGGTCAAGTGCAACAAGGAAGCTTTTGAAAGGAAAGGATTTTTATGGAAGCTATATGGCGGAGAGGGAGGGATTCGAACCCCCGATGGGCTTGCACCCATGCCGCATTTCGAGTGCGGTGCATTCGACCACTCTGCCACCTCTCCGCGGTCATGGTCGGCCGTTGCCGGCGCGGCGCACTAGATAACGGCTGAACGGGCAGGTTACAAGGCCAATCCGTCAGTTATTTGGCTTGCTTGGCAAGCGGCGGATTCACGGGCTGGTGGGTACAGCGAGGCCCGAGGCAGATTGCCGACCAGTCACCCATCCTCAGCCCAGGCGGGGGCAACGCCGTGGGCATGTCGGCACAGCCGGTCCGTGCCCGCCAATGACGGTCTCGAAACGGCGCGGCTGGTTTGCCTTGACTCGCCCCCAACCTTCGGTTAGGGACAGCGCGCAATCGGCGTGGAGGGTTCTTCCGCGCCGCTTGTTTTTTGAACCCGCAGACTGACAAAAAGACGGCTGAACTGCCTCAGGCGGTTCATCAAGGCCGACCGAACAGCGAAAGGCAAAAAATGTTCGCAGTCATTAAAACGGGTGGCAAGCAGTATCGCGTTGCCGCCAACGATCTCCTGAAGATCGAAAAAGTCGAAGCCAATGTCGGCGATATGGTCGAGATCGGCCACGTCCTTGCACATGGCGAAGGCGAGAATGTCACGTTCGGCGCGCCGTTCGTCGATGGCGCGGTGGTCACCGCCGAAGTCGTCGAGCAGGGCAAGAACCGCACCGTCATCGCCTTCAAGAAGCGCCGCCGGCAGAATTCGCGCCGCAAGATCGGCCATCGTCAGCTTTTGACCACCGTGCGGATCTCCGAGATCCTGCTGGGTGGCGCCAAGCCGACGAAGACGGCATCGGTCAAGGCGCCGAAGAAGGTGAAGGCCGAGGCCGCCACCGAGGTGCAGGCGGAAGCCGCGCCGAAGAAGGAGCCCAAGGCCAAGGCAGCCGAGACCGCGGCAGTGCCGCTGTTCAAGGCGCCGAAGGGTGAGCCGGACGATCTGACCGTGATCAAGGGCATCGGCCCGGTCGCAGCCAAGGATCTCAACGAGCAGGGCATCATCACCTTCGCGCAGCTCGCCAAGCTGACCGACAAGGATGTCGCCAAGATCGACGAGCACATGTCCTTCAGCGCCGACCAGATCAAGGACTGGCGCGAGCAGGCCAAGGAATTGGCTGCGAAGTAATTTTCTGGCGACCTGGTCGCCGGATCGGACTTGAAACGGAACGCGAACGCGTTCATAAGGCCTTTTAGGCGCCTTGCGGCGCAACGGAGTTAGTTAGATGGCACACAAGAAAGCTGGCGGCTCGTCGCGCAACGGTCGCGACTCGCATTCCAAGCGTCTGGGCGTGAAGAAGTTCGGCGGCGAAGCCGTCATCCCGGGCAACATCATCATTCGTCAACGCGGCACCACGTGGCATCCCGGCGTCAATGTCGGCATGGGCACGGACCATACGCTTTTTGCGCTCGAGACCGGCGCCGTGACGTTCAACAAAAAAGCCAACGGCCGAACCTACGTATCGGTCAACCCGATTGCCAAAGCCGCGGAGTAGCCGGTTCCGCACTAGAACACCGGCGCCCATCTCGGGACCGGTGTCTGGCAAAGCCAGGAAAAGGATCAGGGGAGATGGGTTTCCATCTCCCCTTTTTCTTGTGCCTGGAGGACTTTCAAATGGTTGCCGAAGCGGAAGACTCAGAAGACGAAAGTTACGCGATAGATTGTCCGGTGCTGGTCACCGAGCGACTGGTGATGCGGGCGCCTCACGAAGGCGATATCGCGCAACTGGTCGAACTTGCCGACAACCGCCATGTCGCCGAAATGCTGGCCCGCATGCCGCACCCCTATGGCGAGGCCGAGGCGCGCTCTTTCCTGGCCATGACCAAGTCGCGCCGGGCCGGTATCGCTTATGCCCTGACGCTGGCCGGCACCGACACTTTCGTCGGCTGCGCCGGTCTCAACACCACCGATCGCGGGCTGGAGCTCGGTTACTGGATCGGCGAGCCGCACTGGAAGAAGGGCTATGCGACCGAGGCGGCGCACGCGCTGGTCGACCTCGCCTTCCAGAGGACGTCGATCCAGGTTCTGCATGCCTCGACACGGGTCATCAATCCGGCCTCGCGCCGCGTCATCCACAAATGCGGGTTCCAATATGCCGGCCAGGGCATGCTGAACTCGATTGTCGCCGGCCAGGTTCCCGTCGAGCGCTACCGGCTCGATCGCAAGACCTGGACGAGCTTGCGGAACTGGGTCCACTTTTGATGTGTGCCGATATTCAGGTGAGGCCGGCCTGCGAATGGCGGTTTCCTGCGCTTCCGGTGCTCGCGTACGAAAAGTACACTCCGCTCCGGTTCTCGGAAGCCACTATTCTCGGCTCGGCCTGACCTGAATCTCGACACACATCGGGTACGGCGCGAAACCAATGGGAGGCAAACTTGGATCAGCCCAGTTCGACCCAGACCGGCAGGTGGTCCGAGCCGACGGCCTTTCGGTCGACCCACAGGCGCTGCAGGGACCTGGCGAGCGACGCGCTGGTGAAGATGTAGTCGATGCGCTTGTGGCGGCTGGGATCGGTGGGTTGCCTGGGATCGACCCAGCTGATGAGATCGTCGCCGGTGGCGTTCAGGCGCAAGGCGGCATCAACGGCGAAGTCGGCGGTCAGCGGCATGCCGAATTCATGATCCGGCCGGCCGGCGAGTTCGATATATTCGGGTGAGCCGGCCAACATGTTGAAATCGCCCATACCGACAAAGGCTTCGGGATGCGGCAATTCCGGCAGGCCGATCTCGGCGACGCCGGACAGCGCGCCGCCTTCGAGCGCGTAGTTCAGCATGCGTTGGCGCAGGAACTGGATCTGGCTGGCGCGTTCGACGGGGCTGCGGTGATCGAGATGGATGGAATAGAAGCGGATGAAACCAAGCGGCGTCTCGATCAGCGCTTCCAGCGCGCCACGCTGGAAGTTCATCATCTCAAAGCTGCGGCTGCGCGGCAAAAGCAGGTTGCGCGACAGATGAATAGGCGTTTTCGACAGCACCATGTTGCCGAGCTGGAAGGTTTTCGTGATGGCGCGGCCATTGTCGATGTGCGAACCGATATTGGCCTCGAAATTGCTGCCATAGACGGCGAAGTAGTCGGGCAGCGCCTCGCCGATCTCGGCGACCATGTCGCGGCCGCCGTTCCTGGGATTGTTGCGGGTCACCTCCTGCAGAGCGATCACATCGGCGCCGCGTACAGCATCAGCGATGCGTCCGACATCGTACTGCCCGTCGAGGCCGATGCCGTACTGGATATTGTAGGTTACAAGCTTCATTCCGGCATCTCTCCGGCCGATCCCGCGCGGCCATTGTCACAAAACGGCCTCGCCCTTCGCCGCGCCTTGGTTTAGAGCAAGGGCCAAGGTTTAGAGCAATGCCGCAAGGCCACTAGTAGAAACTGTACAATCCCATGAAATTTCTCGATCAAGCCAAGGTCTACATCCGCTCCGGTGACGGTGGCGCTGGTTCGGTGTCGTTCCGGCGCGAAAAGTTCATCGAGTTCGGCGGGCCGGACGGCGGTGATGGCGGCCGTGGCGGCGATGTCTGGCTGGAGGCCGTCGACGGGTTGAACACGCTGATAGACTACCGCTACCAGCAGCATTTCAAGGCCAAGACCGGCGTCCACGGCATGGGCCGCAACATGACCGGCGCCAAGGGCGCCGATGTCACGCTGAAAGTGCCGGCGGGAACGCAGGTGTTCGAAGAAGACAACGAGACGCTGATCTGCGACCTGACCGTGGTCGGCCAGCGCTTTCTGCTCGCCAAGGGCGGCAATGGTGGCTTCGGCAACCAGCATTTCAAGACCTCGACCAACCAGGCGCCGCGCCGCGCCAACCCCGGCCTGCCGGGGCAGGAGCTCAACATCTGGCTGCGGCTGAAGCTGATCGCCGATGCCGGACTGGTCGGGCTGCCGAATGCCGGCAAGTCGACATTCCTGGCCGCCGTCACCGCGGCCAAGCCGAAGATCGCCGACTATCCGTTCACGACGCTGCATCCCGGCCTCGGCGTTGCCCGCATCGACGCGCGCGAATTCGTCATCGCCGATATTCCGGGCCTCATCGAAGGCGCGCATGAGGGTGTCGGCATCGGGGACCGCTTCCTTGGCCATGTCGAGCGCACGCGTGTGCTGTTGCATCTGGTTTCGGCGCAGGAGGAAAATCCGGGCAAAGCCTACAAGACCGTCCGCGCGGAGCTTGAGGCCTATGGCAACGGCCTGACCGACAAGGTCGAGATCGTGGCACTGTCCCAGGTCGACACGCTCGACGCCGATGCGCGCAAGAAGAAAGTCGCCTCGCTGAAGCGCGCCGCCGGCCGCGCGCCGATGCTGTTGTCGGCCGTCACCGGCGAGGGTGTCGAGGCGGTGCTGCGGGCGCTGATGTCGGTGGTGGCCGAGGCGCGTGCGCAGATCGCTGCGCCAGTCGAGACGCGCTGGGAAAAGTAGGACGATGCAGTCGCTGGGAAAATATCGGCGCATCACCGTCAAGATCGGCTCGGCGCTGCTCGTCGACCGCGCGACAGGCCTGAAGCGCGACTGGCTGGCCTCGCTCGCCGACGACATTGCGGCGCTGGCCAAGGGCGGCGCTGAAATCCTTGTCGTCTCGTCCGGCGCCATCGCGCTTGGCCGCACGATCCTTGGTCTCGGCAAGCGCGCCTTGAAGCTCGAAGAGAGCCAGGCCGCGGCAGCCGTCGGGCAGATCGCATTGGCCGGCGCGTGGTCGGATGCGCTCGGCAAGGGCAGCCTGAAATCGGGCCAGGTCCTGCTGACGCTCGGCGACACCGAGGAGCGCCGCCGCTATCTCAATGCGCGGGCAACGATCTCGACGCTGCTCAAGATGAAGGCGGTGCCGGTCATCAACGAAAACGACACGGTGGCGACGTCCGAAATCCGCTATGGCGACAATGACCGGCTGGCGGCTCGCGTCGCCACCATGATGGGCGCCGACCTCCTGGTACTGCTCTCCGACATCGATGGCCTCTATACGGCGCCGCCGGCGCGTGACCCCCAGGCCAAATTCATTCCAGTGGTCGACCGCATCACGCCCGATATCGAGGCGATGGCGGGTGCGGCCGCTTCCGAGCTGTCGCGCGGCGGCATGCGCACGAAGCTCGATGCCGGCAAGATCGCCACCGCCGCCGGCACCGCGATGATCATCACGTCGGGCACGCGGTTGTCGCCGCTGATGGCGATCGAACGCGGCGAGCGCGCTACTTTCTTTCGGCCGAGCAGCAACCCGGTCAAGGGCTACAAGACCTGGATCGCCGGCCAGCTCGAACCGGCCGGCCGGCTTACGGTCGATGCCGGCGCCATCGGTGCGCTGCTGTCGGGCAAGTCGTTGCTGCCGGCCGGCGTCAAGCTGGTCAGCGGCAATTTCTCGCGCGGCGACACGGTGGCGATCCTGTCGCCCGAGGGCCGCGAGATCGCGCGCGGGCTGGTTGCCTACGATGCGGCCGATGCCGTAAGGATCGCGGGCCTGAAGACGACCGAGATCGAAACCGTGCTCGGCTACGAGGCGCGTTCGGCGATGATCCACCGCGACGACCTTGTGGTGAGCCATTCGGGTGACCAAGTACGGGCCGGCGACCAAACAGGGGCCGGTGACCAAGTCACGGTCGGTGGCGATGTAAGCGGAGGATGAGCCATGCTGAAACTGCATGAAAAATCCGGGGATGACACCGTAGCAACGATGGCCGATATCGGCCGTTGTGCCCGCGCTGCCGCCCGACCGCTGGCCATTGCCACGACCGCCGCCAAGAACGCCGCACTCCTCGCCATGGCAGAGGCGATCGTCGCTCGTGAGCAGGACATTCTCGACGCCAACGCCATCGATGTCTCGAACGGCCAGGAATCCGGGCTTTCCGCCTCCTTCATGGATCGGCTGAAGCTCGATCCGGCGCGCATTCGCGCCATGGCCGACGGCATCAGGGAAATCGCCGCGCTGCGCGATCCGGTCGGCGATGTGATGGCGCAATGGGACAGGCCGAACGACCTGCATATCGAGCGTGTGCGCACACCGCTCGGCGTCGTCGGCGTCATCTATGAGAGCCGCCCGAACGTCACCGCCGATGCCGGCGCGCTGTGCCTCAAGGCAGGCAATCCGGTGATCCTGCGTGGCGGCTCGGATTCGCTCAATTCATCAGCCGCCATCCATGCCTGCCTGGTCGAAGGGCTGAAGCAAGCCGGCCTGCCGGAAGACGCCATCCAGCTGGTGCCGACCACCGATCGCGCCGCCGTTGGCGAGATGCTGAAGGGCCTCGGCGGCACGCTGGATGTCATCATCCCGCGCGGCGGCAAAAGCCTCGTCGGGCGCGTGCAGGCTGAGGCACGGGTGCCGGTTTTCGCGCATCTCGAAGGCATCTGCCATCTCTACATCGACCGCTCGGCCGATCTCGACATGGCGGTGCGGATAGCCGTCAACGCCAAGATGCGGCGCACCGGCGTCTGCGGTGCCGCCGAGACGCTGCTGGTCGACCAGGCGGTCGCCTCCACCCATCTGGTGCCGATCCTCGACGCACTGCGCGCGGCGGGTTGCGAAATCCATGCCGATGCCGACGTGCTGAAAGTGTTTTTCGATGCCAAGCCGGCGATCGATGCCGACTGGGTGACTGAATATCTCGACGCCATCATCGCGGTGAAGCTGGTCGACGGCGTTGCCGGTGCCATCGAGCATATCGAGACGTTTTCCTCGCATCACACCGAGGCGATCGTCGCCGAGGACGCGCAAGCCGTCGAAAGATTCTTCAACGAGATCGATTCGGCGATCCTGCTGCACAACGCATCGACGCAGTTCGCCGATGGCGGTGAGTTCGGCATGGGCGCCGAGATCGGCATAGCCACCGGCAAGATGCATGCGCGCGGACCGGTCGGCGTCGAGCAGCTGACCTCGTTCAAATACCGCGTGCGCGGGTCGGGACAGGTGAGGCCTTGAATCTTTTCGTTGTCAGAGCCTGAGGCAATGCTGGCATCTTCCGAACCGGCGGTACCCTCCCGTTACCTGAAGATGCCGCATGCCGAGAAAGGCCTCGCCGTCGGCCTGTTCGGCGGCTCGTTCAATCCGCCGCATGCCGGCCATGCGCTGGTCGCCGAGATCGCGCTCAGGCGCCTGGCGCTCGACCAATTGTGGTGGATGGTCACGCCGGGCAATCCGCTGAAGAACACCAGGGAACTGGCGCCGCTCGGCGAACGGCTGCAGCTGTCGGAGCAGATCGCCAAGAACCCGAAGATCAAGGTCACCGCTTTCGAAGCCGCCCATCACGTCCGCTACACCGCCGACACGCTGGCGCTGGTCAAGGCGCGCAATCCCGGGGTCGACTTCGTCTGGATCATGGGTGCGGATAGTTTGCGCGATTTCCACCGCTGGCAGCGCTGGCGCGAGATCGTCATGACCTTCCCGATCGCCGTCATCGACCGCCCGGGCGCGACGCTGTCGTTCCTGTCCTCCGTCGTCGCCAAGACCTTCGACTATGCCCGCATCGACGAGGGCGATGCGCCGCGGCTTGCCCGCATGAAAGCGCCGGCCTGGACCTTTATCCACGGCCCGCGCTCGTCGCTGTCATCAAGTGCGATCCGCAAGCTGGCGAAGGGGTGAGCCCGACCGCCCGCCCATGTCGCTTTTATCGCTCCCTTTGCCCGTTTCATGGGCAATCCTGAGCAGGCATGTCGATTCCCAGGAAAACCCGCAGCGAAGCCGAGCAGGGCGCCGAGCCCACACCGCTGATCGCGATTGCCAGCGTCATCGTGTCGATGGCACTGATAGCCGTCGGCAACGGGCTGATGTTTGCCTATATCCCGGTTCGGCTCGGCGCCGAGGGTTTCGATCCGACCTGGGCCGGACTTATCATCACCGGACTTTCGGCCGGTGGGCTGGCGGGCTGCATCCTGACCGGACCGCTGGTGCGAAGGGTCGGCCATGCCCGTGCCTTCATGGTGTTGTCGGCGCTGATCGCACTCGCCAACGCCGCCGTCGGCGCCGGGGTCCATCCGCTGCTGTGGATAGCCGCCCGCGCGCTCTACGGCTTTGCCATCTGCGGCCTGTTCATCGTCGCGCAGAGCTGGCTGAACGACGCCGTTGCCAACGCCATCCGTGGCCGGGTCATGGCTTTCTTCTACGTTGCCTATGTCGCCGGGCTTGGCGTCGGCTACGCGACGCTGGCGCTGGTGGATATCAGGACAGCGGATGCGCCGCTGATCGGCATCGCCTTCACGGCGCTATCGATCCTTCCCGTCGGGATGACCCGACTTGCCCAGCCGCCGGCACCGCAGGCGGCCTCGGTGGCGCTGCGCCGCGCCTGGCGGGTTTCACCGGTCGGCGTCGCCGGCATGCTTGCGGTCGGCGGCCTGTCAATGTCGATTGCGGGCTTCGCGCCGATCCACGCCACGGCCAAGGGCTACAGCCAGGCCGATGTGGCGCTGCTGCTTTCGGCGATGCCTCTCGGCACGCTGATCCTGCAGATCCCGCTTGGCTGGATTTCTGATCGAACCGACCGCCGCTATGTGCTGATCGCCGCATCCGCGCTCGCCATGGTCGCCGGCGTATTTGCGCTCGGGTACGATGGCGGCGCGTTGGCCGCGTTGGTTGTGATCTATATCGTGTGGGACGGCGCCTCGGAATCGATCTATTCGCTGGCCAGCGCACATGCCGCCGACCGCGCCGGCAAGGACGACATGGTGGCGCTGTCCAGTTCGCTTTTGTTTGCCTGGTCGCTGTCGGGTTTCGTCGTGCCCGGCATCGTGACGGCGCTGTCGGCCGTCTTCGGAACGCAGGCTTTCATCTATGTGGCTGTTCTCATCGCCGCTGCCTTCTGCCTGTTCGTGCTTTTGCGTGTGTTCACGACGCGTGCGGTCCCGGTCGGTGAAACCGGCAGTTTCGCACCGATGACGGCGCAGGCGCCTTTGCCGGTCGAACTTGCCTTCGCACCGGACGATGAGGGCCGGCACTGAGCCAACCGACTATTGCCGGCGGGCTTCGGGTTGGGGCGCTTCCGGCGGCGGCAGCGGGATCGATATGCCTTCGCTATCGAATTCCTGTTTGGCGCGCTTGGTGAGATCAGTCTGGGTGGCGAAGAAGTCCGCCGACGATGTCCAATAGCGCAAGGCAATCGAAACAGTGCTGTCACCCAATGTCGAGACGAAAGCGATCGGCGCCGGCTCACGTTTCACTCGCCGTTCGGCCGCGGCAGTGGCAAGCAAGGTTTTCTGCGCCCTGTCGATGTCGTTCCAGGAGCCGATGGAGAGTGTGATGTCGCTGCGGCGTACGCCGTTGCGCGAGAAGTTGCGCACCGGCTGGTTCCACAACGTCGAGTTGGGCGCCAGGATGTAGACGCCGTCGGCGGTCCTGAGCTTGGTCGCGAACAGACCGATTTCCTCGATCGTGCCGGCGATCGAACCAACCTCGACGGATTCGCCGATGCGGAACGGCCGCAGCGCCAGAAGCATGATGCCGGCGGCGATGTTCTGCAGCGTGCCCTGCAACGCCAGACCGATGGCGAGGCCAATGGCACCGATCGCGGCAATGATCGAGGCCGTCTGCACGCCGAACTGGCCGAGCACCATGATGGTGACGAGGATCAGGATGGCGTAGCGGACGATCTTGGAGAAGAAATGCCGCAACGTCGCATCGAAACCATGGATATGGCCGAGACCGGCGAAGATCGAACGTTCGGCAAGACCGGCGACGATGTAGCCGACAATCAAGAGGATGACGGCACCGATGGCCGAGAAGGAGTACGAAACAATCAGCGTGCTCAGTTGGGCGAGGCCAGCCTGGACGCTGAGAAAGGCGTTTTGCGGGTCGATCGGCATGGGGGGAATCCGGTTGGTCGGTGAGCCGATAACCCATGCGGGCGGTGAGGGTTCCGATCTTTTCCGGCGTGCAGCGGAACCACAAGAGCGACAATACGTTCGTGCGAGGCAGGGTCCCGTCTTGAAACTGTCAGGGAACTCTGCCTATCTAAGTGGTGTCACCTGCTTCAAGGGGTGATTTGGTTGTTCTTGCTGCGAAAGGAAATACACTGAGAACAGCACTGCGGAAGAAGGCCGATATCATGCCTTCGCCGGCCAGGATCAGCGTAGACGACGCCGTGTCCCGCGCCATCAAGACAGTCCTTGCCAGTCTGGAAGACTCCAAGGCCGAAAACATTGTCTCCATCGACATCCAGGGGAAATCGAGCCTCGGCGACTACATGGTCGTCGCTTCGGGCCGATCGCACCGTCATGTCGCGGCTGTCGCCGATCATCTTCTCAAAGCGATCAAGGATGCCGGTCTCGGCACCGCGCGCGTTGAGGGGCTGTCCGGCGCCGACTGGGTCCTGATCGATTCTGGCGACATCATCGTCCATGTCTTCCGCCCCGAAGTCCGCGAATTCTACAATCTCGAAAAGATGTGGCAGGCGCCGGACCTCGAGGAAGAAACGCTCCACTAAGTCGTTCGCGCGGCTTACAAGGCGAGGATGAAGATATCAGTTCATGCCGTGGGCCGGATGAAAGCCGGCCCCGAAAAGCTGCTTGCCGACCGCTATTTCGAGCGCTTCGCCAAGAGCGGCCCGGCCGTGGGGCTTGAATTTGGCGGCATTGCCGAGATTGCCGAGGGGCGCAGCCAGACCGCCAACGAGCGCCGGCGTGAGGAAGGCCAGAAACTGCAGACGCAGTTGCAGCCCGGCACCGCTTTGATCCTGCTGGACGAACGCGGCAAAAGCTTTTCCTCGGAAGATTTCGCCGGGCGCCTCGGCCTGTTGCGTGACGGTGGCCGCAAGGCGCTGGTCATCGCCATCGGCGGCGCCGACGGTCACGACCAGTCGCTGCGCGACCAGGCCGAACTGGTGATGTCGTTCGGATTGTTGACATGGCCGCATCAGCTGGTGCGCGTGATGCTGGGAGAGCAGCTTTATCGGGCGGCCACCATCCTTTCGGGACATCCTTATCATCGCTCGTAAACCGGTGAATTGGTGCAGTACACCCGGATTTCCGCCCCAATGCCGAGGCAAGATTGCATCGAGTGGGCGGTTTCGAACATGGTTGATTGTTCGTTAACGAAGCCACGCATAGAGTCGGGCTTCAATGTCTGAAGACAGAAAATCAAGAACGGGCTCCTGGCGCGCGCGCTGCGGCATCGCGGTGGCGGTGCTTGTGCTGTCGCTGCATGCGGGGCGGGCGGAAAACACGCTCGACATGGCTCCCGATCCGGATCAGAGCCGGGCCGAATATGAACGGGTCTCGAAGGAGATCACGCTGTCGTCGGAACGATTGGCCAAACTCTCCGCCGATATCGCGACGATCAAGAAGGATCACGCCTCGATCACCGCCGCATTGATCCAGTCGGCGATGACCGAGCAGAAGCTCGGCCAGGACATCGAGGACATCGGCGCCCGGCTGGAAGGACTGAAGGGCCAGGAACAGAAGATCCGCGCCTCGCTGATGGCGCGGCGCGACGTTCTGGCCGAAGTGCTGGGCGCGCTGCAGCGCATGGGCCTCAACCCGCCGCCGGCGATCCTGGTCAAGCCCGAGGACGCGCTGTCGTCGGTGCGCAGCGCCATCCTGCTCGGCGCGGTGGTGCCGGAACTGCGCCAGCAGACCGATAGCCTGCTTGCCGATCTCAAGGAACAGACCAGGATCACGGCGTCGATCGAGGCCGAACGGGCGCGGCTGACGGCGGCGGTCGGCGACCAGACGGCGGAAAAGAAGCGGCTCGGCATGCTGCTGGAGGCCAAGCAGAAGCTCGAAGCCGACACGCAGACGCAAATGGCCGCCGAAAAGCAGCGATCCGAAGCGCTGGCGGCCAAGGCCGGCAGCCTGAAGGAGTTGATCGCGTCGCTCGAAGCGCAGGCCGACAAGAGCCGCAAGGCTGCCGATGCTGCCAAGGCCGCCGAGCAGAAGACGGCAAGCGGCGACAACACATCGGCGCCGGCGGAACTGGCGTCGCTGCCCGTTCCGGAAAGCAACCAACTTGCCGCCGCGGTGCCCTTTTCGGCCCTTCAGGGACAGATCGCGCTGCCGGTGACCGGCCGTATCAAGCGGCGATTCGGCGCCGATGACGGTAACGGCGCGGTGATGCTTGGCGACATGGTTGCGACACAATCGGGAGCCATCGTTACCGCGCCGGCGGATGGAAATGTGCTTTATGCGGGGCCGTTTCGCTCTTATGGTCAACTCTTGATCCTGAACGCAGGCGACGGCTATCATGTCGTTTTGGCGGGGATGAGCAGAATCAGCGTCGCGACCGGTCAATCAGTGCTTGCAGGAGAGCCGATCGGTGCGATGGGAGAGGCCCGGGTGGCGAGCACCTCGGTTTCGAAGAATGGAAATGCCACGCCGGAACTCTATGTCGAGTTCCGCAAGGATGGAAAACCCGTCGATCCGGCCCCATGGTGGGCGGACCGTTTTTCTGGAAGGACGTGAATAATGCGGAAACTGTCGCTTCTGTTTGCCGGTGCGCTGATGGGCGCGTCCGCCATGAGCCTGGTCTATGGCGCGCCCGGCTCGGCGGCGAACGCTGCAGGGTCGGAGACCTACAAGCAACTGGCGATCTTCGGCGATATCTTCGAGCGGGTGCGGGCACAGTATGTGACACCGCCCGACGACAAGTCGCTGGTCGAGAATGCCATCAACGGCATGCTGGCCTCGCTTGACCCGCACTCCTCCTACATGAATGCCGAGCAGGCGCAGGATATGCGCGTCCAGACCAAGGGCGAGTTCGGCGGCCTCGGCATCGAGGTCACCATGGAGAACGATCTGGTCAAGGTGATCACGCCGATCGACGACACGCCGGCCGCCAAGGCAGGCGTGCTGGCCGGCGACTACATCGCCAAGATCGACGGCGAAGAGGTTCGCGGCCTGACCCTCAACGATGCGGTCGACAAGATGCGCGGCCTGGTCAACACGCCGATCAAGCTGACCATCCTGCGCCAGGGCGCCGACAAGCCGATCGAACTGACGGTCGTGCGCGACATCATCAAGGTCAAGGCGGTCAAGTTCCGGGTGGAGAACGACATCGGCTACATGAAGATCACCTCCTTCACCGAAAAGACCTATGACGACCTCGAGAACGCCATCGACACCATCAAGAAGCAGATTCCCGACGACAAGCTGAAGGGCTACGTTCTGGATCTCCGCCTCAATCCAGGTGGCCTGCTCGACCAGGCGGTGAGCGTGTCCGATGCCTTCCTCAACCGCGGCGAGATCGTCTCGACGCGCGGCCGCGACCCCAAGGACGTCACCCGCTTCGACGCCAAGCCCAAGCAGGTCGACGACATCAACGGCAAGCCGATGATCGTCCTGGTCAATGGCGGTTCGGCCAGTGCGTCGGAAATCGTCGCCGGCGCGCTGCAGGACCTGCGCCGTGTCACGGTGGTCGGCACGCAGTCCTTCGGCAAGGGTTCGGTGCAGACCATCATTCCGCTCGGCGAGAATGGTGCGCTGCGGCTGACGACGGCGCTCTATTACACGCCGTCCGGCAAGTCGATCCAGGGCAAGGGCATCACGCCGGACATCAAGGTCGAACAGCCACTGCCGCCGGAACTGCAGGGCAGGGATCTGACACGTGGCGAATCCGATCTCAAGGGCCATATCAAGGGCGCCGACGAGAGCACGACGGGTTCGGGCTCGGCGGCCTATGTGCCGCCGGATCCGAAAGACGATCTGCAGCTCATCTATGCCGAGCAGCTGCTGCGTGGCCAGAAGACCGATCCGTCCTTCCCGCCCAATCCGCAAAAGGCGGTTCTCAACCAGTAAGGATCTGGAGCGGCGCACGCGCCGCCCCATCTTTCTGTTTGAGCCAGATGGAAGCAATGCGATGCTGCCGGGACCGAAAGGTTCCGGCAGTTTGATTCGGGGAGCGAGGCAAAGCTCCCAAGACATGGCGCGGGGTGCGCCGGAATTGATGAATTCGCGCATGTCTTTTCGAAGCGGCTTCGTCTTCGGAGCCATGTGCCCGGGGATTAGGCTTGGCTGATATCGGCAAGGACATCGAACGCCCGCTCGGACAGGCAGTCCGGTCGCCGCGCGCCGCCGGCAAGATCAGCGGCGGTGCGATCATGGCGACAGTGGCCGTGCTGGCGGTGGCCGGCGTCTCCGGCGCGATCGCGCTCAGGGAAAAACCGTTTAGAAAGCCGCAAGAGGTTGCCGTTTCAACGCCGAAAGTGACCGCGGCGGCCGAGCCTGCCGCCGCGCCGCCTGCATTGGCCCCGGCGGCACCGAAGCCGGAGGCGCCGGTCAAATCAGGCGGGCCGCAGATTATCCATGTGCAGACGGAGGAGGGCGATGGGCCGCCCAAGGCAGCGATCGTCATTCGCGATCCGTCGACCATCGGTCAGAACCTGAAGATCGCGCATATTCCCGACAAGGCGCTGATCGAGACCAGCGAGACCGGACCGTTGCCGGTGCGCGCCACGGATGGCAGGCGGCCGTTCGACGTCTATGCGCGGCCCTGGTCGGGCGGGCGCGGCGCACGGGTGGCGATCGTCATCGGCGGGCTTTCGGTTTCGCAGACCGGCACCCAGGCGGCCATCGCCAAGCTGCCGGCGGAAGTGACGCTGGCTTTCGCGCCGCAAGGCAACAGCATCGGCCGGTGGATGCAGGCAGCCAGGCAGAGCGGCCACGAGATCGTCATGCAGGTGCCGCTCGAACCGTTCGATTATCCGAAGGTAAATCCGGGCCGCAACACGCTGACGGTGGCGGCGAGCGCGGATGAGAACCTGAAGAGCCTGCACTGGGCGCTGTCGCGGACGACCAATTATACCGGCGTCATGAACTATATGGGCGCCCGCTTTTCCGCCGATGCCGCGGCGATGGAGCCGTTCATCGCCGAGCTCGGCAAACGCGGCCTCGCCTATATCGATGACGGCTCGTCGGCGCGCAGCCTGGCGCCGGACCTGGCGCTGAAGGATGGCGTGCCCTTCGTCGCCGGCGACATGGCGATCGATGCCGTGCAGGATCGCGGCGAAATCCTGAAGAAGCTAGACAGCCTGGAGGCGACCGCGCGGGCCAAAGGCACTGCCGTCGGCATCGGTTCGGCCTTCGACTTGACGGTCGATACCGTGTCGTCCTGGGTGGTCGAGGCCAAGAAGCGCGGCATAGAGATCGTGCCGATTTCAGCGGTGGCTATAGATCCGCAAAAAGGCTAGCCATCGTAAGACGGCTGGAAAGACTGACTGATGCCAAAGACGAACAAGATCGACCGCGAAACGCTGCCTTACCGTCCATGTGTCGGGCTGATGATCCTCAATGCCGAGGGCCTTGTCTGGGTCGGGCACCGGATTGCCGAACCGGACAGCGAATTTGCCGGCACGACGCAGCTCTGGCAGATGCCGCAGGGCGGCATCGACGAGGGCGAGGAGCCATTGCAGGCGGCCGAGCGCGAGCTCTATGAGGAGACCGGCATGCGAGGCGTCTCGCTGCTGGCCGAGGCGCCGGACTGGATCAACTATGATTTGCCGGACCATCTCGTCGGCATCGCCTTCAAGGGCCGGTATCGCGGCCAGACGCAGAAATGGTTCGCCTTTCGCTTCCACGGCGATGTCAGCGAGATCCAGATCAACCCGCCGCCGGGTGGCCACACCGCAGAGTTCGACAAATGGGCATGGCGGCCTATGCAGGACCTTCCCGACCTGATCGTGCCGTTCAAGCGCCATGTCTATGAGGATGTGGTGACGGCATTCCGGCATCTGGTGCAATAGCCGCTATACAACAACCGCGGTTGCCGCGCCGGCCCGGCGGTCCTATTGATGTATCCACTAGCACGCGAAGGGTCGCCATGAACGACGCCCCCCAAAAGTCGCCCCCAGAAGAGGTCACCGCCACAAGCGAAGTGGCGGCTGGGGCCATCCTCACCATCGATCTCGGTGCAATCCGTGAAAACTACCGGCGGCTGAAGGCGCGGTTGGGCGATGTTGCCTGCGCTGGGGTGCTCAAGGCGGACGGCTACGGCGTGGGCGCCGGCCAGGTCGCGGCGGCGCTGCTGCGCGACGGCTGCGATATCTTCTTCGTTGCGCTTCTGGGCGAAGGCGTCGCCCTGCGCCACTCGCTTGGGCCGGGCCCTGCCATTTTCGTGTTGAACGGCATTCCGCCCGGTGCCGAGCCGGACGCCGTGGCAGCAAACCTTTGCGCTGTTATCAACAGCCCCGAGCAACTGGCGGCTTGGCGTGTGACGGCTCGCCGCGCCGGCCGAAAACTGCAGGCCGCGATCCAGGTCGACAGCGGCATGTCGCGGCTCGGCATGGCGCCTCGGGATGTGGATCGCATCGCCGCCGACCCGCAGGCCTTCGACGGCATCGACATCCGTTACGTGATGAGCCATCTGGCCTGCGCCGACGAGCCGGAGCATCCGGCCAATGAGAAGCAGCGGCTGGCGTTCGAGCGGCTGCGCAAGATGCTGCCGGAGGCGCCGGCATCGCTGACCAATTCCTCCGGCATCTTTCTTGGGGAGCGCTTTCACTACGATCTCGCCCGCCCCGGTGCCGCGCTCTACGGCATCAATCCGACGCCGGCAAAGTCCAATCCGATGCTGCCGGTGGTGCGGCTGCAGGCAAAGGTGGCACAGACGCGCAGCGTCGAAAAAGGCGCCGGCGTCGGCTATGGCCACACCTATCATGCGCAAGGCCCGCTCAGGCTGGCGACGATTTCGTTCGGCTACGCGGATGGCTGGCAACGCCGCGCCGCGTCCGCCGCCTGGTTCGAGGGCGTGCGGCTGCCTTTCCTCGGGCGGGTGTCGATGGATTCGATCATTCTCGACATTTCCGCCCTGCCGGTCGGCAGGCTGCGCGAGGGTGATCTCGTCGAACTGCTCGGTCCCTCGCAAAGCGTCGATGACGCCGCCGGCCATGCCGGCACCATCGGCTACGAGATCCTGACCAGCCTCGGCCCGCGCTTCCATCGGCGCTATGTCGGCGGTTGAGCGGTTTGGCCGCGCTTGACAAGCGGACGCCTGTCGGCAAGGCTCCGGGCATGAGCAACCTCGCTTATATCAGAACCTTGTTCCGGGTCTGCCCGATCGCGGGATCGTAGCCCCGGCGCGGCCGCCTTTTGGCGTCCGTCCGAACCGGGGCATTTCTACCTGACATCATCATTCCCGAGCCAGACAGCTTCGCGGCTGCCGGCTTTCATCAAGCCACCGTTTGTGCGGCGGCAGGCGCGCGTCTGTTGGATGCGCCAAGTCATGAGGTTTGCCATGCAACATGCAACAGGATTGCGTCCACCGAGCCGGCTTCTGGTCAGCGATGCCGACCACCACCGGCTGACGGGCCTGGCGCGGGCGTCGCTCGACCGCGTGCCCGAGACGGCCGAAGAACTGCTTTCGGAGATGGACCGTGCCTTCGTGACGGCAGCGGCTTCCATGCCGGCCAACGTGGTGCGGATGGGTTCGACGGTGACAATCCGCAACGATGGCGGCCACACCCAGCGCATCACGCTGGTCTATCCCGGCGAAGCAGACATCAGTGAAAACAGGATCTCGGTGCTGACGCCGATGGGGACGGCGCTTATCGGCGCGTCGATCGGGCAGACAGTGTGCTGGAGCAGCCGTGGCGGCCGGGAACTGTCGGCGACCATCGAAGCGGTCGATGCGCCGGCCTGCGGGCGGGAAGGGTCCTGAGCATGGAGACGGCGATGACAGGCGCGAATTTCCGGCTGACGACGAAGGACTTCGCCGTCCTCGAGATCATGTTGGAGCGTTGGCGGGCTTTCGCGGATCCGATTGTTCCAATGCTTGAAGAGAAGCTTTCCAAAGCCGAGGTCGTCGCGATCGATTCGGTCGGATCCGATATCGTGACGCTGAACAGCAGGCTGGTGTTTCGTGTCGATGCCGGCCCTGCCGAGACCCGAACTCTGGTGCAGAATGAGGTGCACGGTCCGGTCGGCTCCAGCCTGTCGATCATGACAAGGCGGGGGCTTTGCATGCTCGGCATGGCCGAGGGTCAGACTGCATGGATCGAACAGGCCGACGGCAGGCGGGAGTCGGTCCTGATCGCGACCGTGCTCTACCAGCCGGAGGCCGCGCGGCGTGCCGTCAGGGAGAAATCCCGAGACGAGGCGCGACGGCCGCATGGGCTCACCCTCGTCTACAGCGCCGCAGCCGATTGGCGGCCCCTTGGCGAAAGGGCCGGAATGCGGCAGACAGGGGATGACGACCCCGGTCCCACGGCGGCGTGAACAGGCAACACTGCATGATCCCGAAAGTCGGCATCGATTTTCGCTGGGGATCGTGCGCAAATCGGAAATACGGCCGCGTCCAGGCGTCCTCAAGGGCGTGCGGCGCGGCAAGGAGTGAACGATGAAGATCATGGTGCTGGGCGGCGGCGTCATCGGAGTGACCACGGCGTACTTTCTTGCCGAGGCCGGCCACGAGGTGACGGTTCTCGATCGCCAGAAAGGCCCGGCGCTGGAAACCAGCTTCGCCAATGCCGGCGAGATTTCGCCCGGCTACGCCTCGCCCTGGGCCGGACCCGGCATTCCGCTGAAGGCGATCAAATGGCTGCTGATGAAGCATGGCCCGCTGGTGGTGCGGCCGGCCTTCGACCCGCATATGTGGACATGGCTGATCAAGATGCTGCGCAACTGCACCGCCGAGCGCTATGCGATCAACAAGGCGCGCATGGTGCCGCTCGCCGAATACAGCCGCGACACGCTGAAGGCGCTACGCGAAGCGACCGGCATCGCCTATGACGAGCGCACCCAGGGCACGCTGCAGCTGTTCCGGACGCAAAAGCAGCTTGACGGCACCGGCGGAGATGTCGAGGTGCTGAAGAAGTATGGCGTGCCTTACGAGACCCTCGACCAGGACGGCTGCATCGCGGCTGAGCCTGGCCTTGCCGGGGTGCGCGAAAAGTTCGTCGGCGGCCTCAGGCTGCCGCACGACGAGACCGGCGACTGCAAGATGTTCACCGACAGGCTGGCCGAACTCTGTGTGGCCCGTGGCGTCAAGTTCGAGTACGACGTGACGATCTGGCGCGTCATCCGCAGCCGCAACCGCATCGCCAATCTCAGCACCAGCAAGGGCTGGAAAACCGCCGACGCCTATGTGATGGCGCTGGGCAGTTATTCGGCAGGTTTCATGCGCCGGGTGAAGCGGCCGATCCCGGTCTATCCGGTCAAGGGCTATTCGATCACCGTGCCGATCAAGGACGCCGCCGCGGCACCGGTGTCGACGGTGATGGACGAGACCTACAAGGTGGCGATCACCCGGCTCGGCGACCGCATCCGGGTTGGTGGTACGGCCGAGATTTCCGGCTTCGACCTCAGGCTGCACGAATCGCGGCGGCGCACGCTGGAACACTCGGTTGGCGATCTCTTTCCGGGCGCCGGCGCCATGCGGGACGCGACGTTCTGGTGCGGGCTGCGGCCGATGACGCCGGATGGTCCGCCGCTGATCGGCCGCACCGAGCTTTCCAATCTCTATCTCAACACCGGCCACGGCACGCTCGGCTGGACCATGGCTTGTGGCTCGGGCAAGGTTCTGGCCGACATCATCTCCAGCCGGGTGCCTGACATCGACGTTCGCGACCTCGCGCAGGAGCGCTATCTACGGTAGAGGGTCAGAATGCCTGCCGGACCCAGTCCTCGTCGAACAGCAGCCGATAGGCCCATGGGATCGTCACATTGGTGGCGACCGGATTGGAGTGGGCGACATAGTCGTCATAGATCGGCTTCATCCTGGTGTAGAAGGCCGGATCGAGCACCATCATGCCGTTCTCACTGTCGTGGAAGAAGCTGCGGTTGTTGAGATTGACCGACGAGATGGCGACCAACCTTTCGTCGATCATCATGATCTTGGAATGCAGCACCACGTCAGGCGCCTTGAATTCGCGGATGTTGATGCGGTCGCCATATTTCTCGACGAACAGCTTGTTGAGCGCGGTGAGAAACTTGCCGCCGATATCGCCCTTGAGATCGATGCGGCCGACAATGTCGATCCTGACGCCGCGGGCGAGCGCCCGGTCAACAGCCTGGGCAAGCTTGGGCGTCAGGTTGAGGTAGGGATTGACGATCTGGATATGGTGCTGGGCAGCGTCGACCAGTTCGACGAAATAGTCCTCCAGCGCATGGCCGTCCTCGTAGGGCACCGAAATGAAGTGTCGTGCCGTGCCTGACGGGCGGGCGCCGTCGGACCGGACCGGAATGGAGAAGGGGCGCGCCAGATTGGTGTCGGCGTCGCGCAGCCACACTGTCGAAAGATGCGCAGCCAGCATTTCGACCGTGGCCGGATCGGCGAACTCGATGTCGAAGTCGCTCCAGTTCGAATAGTAGTTCAGCGAGAGCCCGTCGGTCTTGCCGTATTGCTCAAGGTCTGGATAGCGCGACAGATCGATCGGCTGGTGGAACAGGAAGCCGTCATGGATGTTGCGGCCGCCGATGATGGCGCGCGACCGCCGTGGATCGTCGGCAAGCGTCGCCAGCATCTTGACGTGATGGACCTTGTGCAGTTGTGAAATCTGCTCGTCGATCGGCGCACCATGGTCCGCCCGCCAGCGATATTCCTGCAATTGGACATTGGGGAATTCGGCCGCCAGCCGATGCAGCAGGGCGTCGTCCTTGTCGCGCTCCAGCACGTCGGTGACCAGGATGCGCACCTTGGTGCCGAGGGCTGCATGGTGGCGGATCAGCCGTTCGATGATGCGGCCGGAGAAGTCGGCCTTGAACTCCAGCGACGACAGGTAGATCAGCTTCAGCCTTGGCGCCCTGGAGAAGTCGAGCGGCAGCTCCGGGTCGCCCTTGTCGATGGCGCTGTCGGACAGCGGCGCCCCTATCAGCGCCTCGACCTTGGCGTTGAAGCCATCGCGCGATTTGCGCAGCAGGCGCGGCTTTCCGATCGGCAAGGCGCAGGTCTGCGACAGCCAGCGGCTGGCATAGAAGGCGCGGCTGAGCGCATCGAGGCCGGTGGGGTTAGGCGTCGTGCAACGCTCGTAGCGACTGTCGAAGGCGGCGAGAGCCGGATCGGCGGCCTCTTCGCGCCGAATGGTGAGCGGCGCGCCGGCCGGGGCAAGGCTGGAGCGGATCCTTGCGGTGCAGCGGTTCAGGCCGTCACTCGGAAACAGGCTGACCGTGTCGTCCTCGCCGGACAGGCGAAAACGGAATGCCGTGCCCATGGCGATGGTGCGTGAACCGCCGCCGGCACGGATCGCCAGCGTGCCGTCGCAGATGCCCTCGATGTCGGCCGGTTGCTTGCCGGCCTGGCGCAGCACGACCTCGACGCTGCGCGCCTGCAGGCCGGAGAAATCGAAGATCCTGGGCGCCGAGGGCCGCGCAGCCGCATCGATGTAGAGTGTCTGCCGCGACACCCGCCAGCGTCCGTCGAAATGAGCCTCGCCGCTGTTGGCGCCGGCCGGCGGCAGATGCGTTTCGGCAACCGGCCCGGCCAGTTGCTGCAGTGTCCGGTAGGTCGCCTGGAAATCGCTGTTGCGGATCTCATGGCGGTCGTGACCGAAAGGGCCGGTGCCGTTGGCGCGGTCCATGGCGCCGAGCTGGTGATGGGCGAGCAGCGCCAGGAACCGTTTTTCGTAGTCGTTCGTACCGGCGTCACCGAAAAACTGCGCGGTGGCGATCCGCGGCCCAGCTGTCTCGGCGGAGAGCGCGGGTCGCGCGCAAGCGCTCTGGCCTTGCAGGAGATCGCAGGCATTGCGGCCAGCGCCGGCACAGCCGGCAATGACAGCCAGCCCGAACAGAACGATGGCGATGGATGCGCGACCCTTCACCCGGGCGCTCCGGCCTTCAGGGCGCTCAATTGCGCGGGATCGCGCGGCGGCATGAAGCCCTGCGGGAAGACCTTGCAGACGGGAATGGCGAAGGTGGCGATCAACAGTTCGGCCTCGCCGCGCATTTTGCGTGGCGTTGTCTTGTCGTCGCGGATCGCTTTCGCCGAGGCGACCAGGGTGCCGTCGCAGTCGCAATGGTTGTGGCGGGCGATATAGCAGGCATCATGCGTCTGGCAGACCGCGTCGAGGCGGTCGGCCGGCCGGGCCGATAGATCGCCGGTGCGGGTGCCAGGGCCGCAATAATTGCCCAGGACGAAAGGCGAAGGCCGCGCCATGGCGTAGCGGATCGGCTTGGGCAGCTCGGCCTCCGGGACCTTCGTCCACGGGTTGGCGCAAGCGGAAACGAAAAGCAGCGGCAGGATGGCAAGAACGGCTCGCATGTCTATCCGCGCCAGCTTTCTAAGGGATCGTCTCTACGCGGCGGCTGCACGCCTGATGCCATTCTGGCCGGTTTTGTGGCAAGGAAAAGGCGGCACGGCTAAACAAATAGGCTCCGCTCCCGCTCCACCATCTTGGTGATGAAGCTGGCGACGATCTGGACGCGGCGCAGCGGCCTGACCGATTCGTGATAGACCAGCCAGTAGGCACGGCGGATCGGCGCGACCACATCGACGGATACCAATTCCGGCATCGAGCGGGCGACGAAGGTGTGCAGGATGCCGATGCCGGCGCCCGAGCGCACCGCCTCGGCCTGGCCGAGTGCGGAGGAGATGGCGAAACTGGTGCGCCAGTCGGCGCTGAATTCGCCCGCATAGTCGAGCGAGGGACTGACGATGAGGTCGGGTACGTAGCCGATCAGCGTGTGCTGGCCGAGCTCGGCGGCGGTTTTGGGCAAGCCATGCGCTTCAGCATAAGCGCACGAGGCAAACAGGCCGAGCGAGTAGTCGACCAGCTTTCCCGCCACCAGCCGGCCTTCTGTCGGCCGCTCGACGGTGATGGCGATGTCCGCCTCGCGGCGCGACAAGGAAAAGGAGCGCGGCACCGGCACAAGCTGGATCGTCAGCTCGCGGTGCAGGGCGGTCAGTTCGCCGAGGCGCTTGGCCAGGAAGGCGACACCAAAACCATCAGGCGCGCCGATGCGCACCGTGCCGGAAACGTCGTCGCCTTCGCCTGAAATGGTCGAGCGCGCGGCGATCATGTCGCCCTCCATGCGCTCGGCAATGTCGAGAAAACGCTCGCCGGCGGGCGTCAGCTCGCTGCCGGTGGTCAAGCGGCGAAACAGCTTTGTCCGCAGCGCTTCCTCGAGTGCGGCGATGCGGCGTGAGACGGTGGCGTGGTTGAGCTCCAGCCGTTTGGCGGCGCCAAGGATCTGGCCTGCGCGCGCCACGGCGAGGAAGATGCGGACGTCATCCCAGTTCATGGGGAGGGTCCAGATGACAATTATCGACGCTGCGTTCTGTGGTGGAACTCAATCTCTCAATCCGCACGGCAGCAATTGCATCCCACCATTTGCGGGAATTGATGCTCGCTCGTCAATCGTTATCTATTCTCCGCACAACGGTTGCGTTCTCACTCGCGTTGCCATCCGCCGGCCAAAGGCGGACAATGCAGCATCACAAACAGGGAGAGAAATCATGATTGACTATGGTCATTTCATTGGCGGCAAGCATGTCGCCGGGACCAGCGGCCGCAAGCAGGATGTCATGCAGCCGATGGACGGCTCCGTGCGCGGCACGGTGGCGTTGGCCTCGCAGGCGGAACTGCGCGCGGCGGTCGAGAATGCCAAGGCAGCGCAGCCGAAATGGGCCGCGACCAACCCGCAGCGCCGCGTACGCGTGCTGATGAAGTTTCTCGAACTGGTCGCGCGCGACTATGACGAACTGGCCGACATCCTGGCGCGCGAGCACGGCAAGACGATCGCCGACGCCAAGGGCGACATCCAGCGCGGCCTCGAAGTGGTCGAGGTCTGCATCGGCGCACCGCACATGATGAAGGGCGAATTCACCGACGGCGCCGGCCCCGGCATCGACGTCTATTCGATGCGCCAGCCGCTCGGCGTCGTCGCCGGCATCACGCCGTTCAACTTCCCGGCGATGATCCCGCTGTGGAAGATCGCGCCGGCCATCGCCTGCGGCAACGCCTTCATCCTGAAACCGTCGGAACGCGATCCCGGCGTGCCGATGCGTATCGCCGAACTGTTCCTCGAAGCCGGCCTGCCGGCAGGCATCCTCAACGTCGTCAATGGCGACAAGGACGTGGTCGACGCCATCCTCGACGATCCCGATATCAAGGCCATCGGCTTTGTCGGCTCGACGCCGATCGCCCATTACATCTATTCGCGCGGCACGGCCGCCGGCAAACGCGTGCAGTGCTTCGGCGGTGCCAAGAACCACATGATCATCATGCCCGATGCCGACATGGACCAGACCGTCGATGCGCTGATCGGTGCCGGCTACGGCTCGGCCGGCGAGCGCTGCATGGCGATCTCGGTCGCCGTCCCGGTCGGCAACGATACCGCCAACCGGCTGATGGAAAAGCTGATCCCGCGCGTCGAGAGCCTGAAGGTCGGTCCTTCGACGGACTCTTCCGCCGATTTCGGCCCGCTGGTGACGGCGCAGGCATTGGAACGGGTCAAGGGCTACGTGGATACCGGCGTCAAGGAAGGCGCCAAGCTGGTCGTCGACGGCCGCGGCTTCTCCATGCAGGGCTATGAAGACGGCTACTATATGGGTGGCTGCCTGTTCGACAACGTGACCGCGGACATGCGTATCTACAAGGAAGAGATCTTTGGGCCGGTGCTCTCTGTTGTGCGCGCCCCGACCTATGAGAGCGCGATCAAGCTCGCCAACGATCACGAGATGGGCAATGGCGTCGCCATCTTCACCCGTGACGGCGATGCCGCGCGCGACTTTGCAAGCCGTGTCCAGGTCGGCATGGTGGGCGTCAACGTGCCGATCCCGGTGCCGATCGCCTATTACACGTTCGGCGGCTGGAAGGCATCTTCGTTCGGCGATCTCAACCAGCACGGCCCGGACGCGTTCCGCTTCTACACCAAGACCAAGACGGTGACCTCGCGCTGGCCGTCCGGCATCAAGGATGGTGCCGAATTCGTCATCCCGACGATGAATTGACCGGACAACAAATTGATTTGGATTAAGGCCCGGGCGCTCGCGCCCGGGCGTTTTTTTGCAATCCGGCCGCGACCCTATCCGCTTGAACGCTAATGTGATGGAACCAAGTAGGCCTCTGCCGTCTTGGTCTGCAGTCCTGCCGCAAGGAGGTACGGCAGATCAAGCAACGGCGCTGGCGACAGCTTCGGGGACATCGTCTGGCGCAAGGAGGTGTCAGATGACCCGTCTTGTGGCAACGCTATTTTTCGTGGCAATTTCTGCGTTTCCCGCCGTCCCGGCGCTGGCGGCGCAATGCGCGGCCCGTGCGGATATGATCAAAGCGCTCGGCGAAAAATTCCACGAAAGCGAGGCGGCGCGCGGCCTGGTCAACCCGAGCCTGATTCTTGAGATATTCGTCTCCGACCAGGGCACCTGGACAATTCTTGCCACCGACACGCATGGTCAGAGCTGCGTCATCACGGCAGGCGAAGGCTGAGACGGTCCGTTGATGGCGGCGGCTGCCTTGCCCGGGACTTGACCCGAGCTTCGAGGAAGCGCCGGCGACGAAAGCGCACCGGATATAAAAGGACGTTCAGCGCGTGGCGGCCGTCTCCGCGTGGCCGCGCAGTAGCGCCATCAGGCGTTTGGCATCCTTGGCCGCGGCCTCCTCGTCGCCGGCAAGGATCGAGCGGATCAGCGCGACATGGTGCTCGGCGGATTCGGCAAGGCCGGTCTCGGCCTTGTAGCGGAACCAGAAGCGGCGGCTATGGGTCTGCAAGGGGGCGGCCAGACGGGCGGCGAAGGGATTGTCGGCAGCCAGCGCCAGCGCTTCGTCGAGTGCCTTGTCGGCCTGGATGAAGGCAAGCACATTACCCGAGATCACCGCCTTCTGCATGGCAAGCGCTGCTTCGTGAAACAGGTCGGCGGCTTCGCGGGTGACGAAGCGGGCGGCCGAGCGGGCGAGCACCACCTCGACGCCGCGACGCGCATCGAGGACGCGCAACCAGTCGCCGGGATGGAGCGGGGCGATGGCGATGCCGGCGCGCGGCCTGACGTCGAGCAGCCCTTCCCATGCCAGCCGCTGGATCGCTTCGCGCACCGGTGTCCTGCCAAGCCCGAGCCTGTCGATCAGAGCGCCCTCGGTGACGAAGCTTGCCGGGGCCAGTTCGAGCGTGACGATCATGTGCTCGAGCACATGGTAGGCCCTGGTCGCGGCCGGCTCTGCCGGGAGGCTTGCTGCCATGGATATCAAATGCGCTCTCCTGATATATCTTGAATATATCATAACGGAATCCGCATTGACAGCGGGTTTGTTAATAGATATACCGCTGATATATCAGATGGAGAGATGATCATGTGGACCGGAGTTTTCCCTGCCGTCACGACCAAATTCACCGCGGATGATCGTCTCGATCATGCCGAGATGGAGCGCTGCTTCAGCCTGCAGATGGAGGCCGGCTGCGACGGCATCATCGTCTGCGGATCGCTCGGCGAGGGGCCGATGCTGTCGCCCGACGAGAAGATCGAGGTGCTGAAGACCGCACAGAAGGTCGCCGGCAAGAAGCCGGTGCTGCTGACCGTCAACGAGGCCGGCACACGCGAGGCGGCCAGCATCGCCAAGCGCGCCGCCAAAGAAGGCGCCAATGGCCTCATGGTCGTGCCGAGCCCGATCTACCACACCAATGCGGAAGAGACGGTCGCGGCGCTGCGCGCGGTCGCGCAGGCGGGCGACCTGCCGGTCATGATCTACTCCAACCGGCTTGCCTACCGCGTCGACGTCACCGTCGACCAGATGGAGGAGCTAGCGTCGGACAAGCGCTTTGTCGCGATCAAGGAATCCTCCGACGACATCCGTCGTTCGACCGAGATCATCAATCGCCTGGGCACTCGCTACGACCTGTTCACCGGCGTCGACAATCTGGCCTTCGAGGCGCTCTCGGTCGGCGCCATCGGCTGGGTGGCGGGACTGGTCACAGCCTTCCCGCGCGAGACCGTCGCCATCTTCCAGCTGATGAAGCAGGGCCGCCGCGAGGAGGCGCTCGCCATCTACCGCTGGTTCCGGCCGCTGCTCGATCTCGATGTCTCGACTTACCTGGTCCAAAACATCAAGCTTGCCGAAGTGTTCGCGATCAACACAAATGACCGCGTTCGCATGCCGCGGCAGCCGCTGTCTGGCGAGCGCCGCAAGGCTGTCGAGAAGATCGTCAAGGATGCGCTCGCCGTGCGGCCGAAGCTGCCGCAGTTCTGAGCTGGTATGAAGCGAGCGGGGCGGAGACTGGGACATGCATGCAGGGGGTGACGTACAACGATGAATAGCGATGTTCCAATCGACATCGCCATCATCGGTGGCGGCATCATCGGCATCTGTGCCGCTGCGTCTCTCGCCGAGGCCGGACGCCGGGTCACCGTCTTCGACCGCACAGGCATTTGCGAGGAGACGAGCTCCGGCAACGCCGCCGCCTTTGCCTTTTCCGATGTGCTGCCGCTGGCCCACAAGGGCATGATCCGGCAGCTGCCGAAATGGCTGGCCGATCCGCTTGGCCCGCTCAGCATTCCGCCCGCCTATCTGCCGAAGCTTCTGCCCTGGCTGGTCCGCTTCTGGCGCGCCGGTGCGCTGGGAAAATACGAGGTGAGCCTTGCTGCTCAGGCGGGCATGATGAAGCTCGCCGAGGCGGAGTGGATGGGCCTGCTCGATCGCTCCGGCACGCGGTCGATGCTGCGCGAGGATGGCTCGCTCGAGCTCTATGAAAGCGAAGCCGAGTTCCAGGCCGGGCTGCCCGGCTGGGCGGCGCGTGAGCGTTTCGGCATCGGTTTCCGCCATGTCGAGGGCGAGGAGCTGGCCGCCTTGCAGCCGGGGCTGTCGCCGCGCTTCATCAAAGGCACGTTCGTGCCGGGATGGAAGACGGTCGCCGACCCGAAACTGCTGGGCAAGGCGGTGTGGGCCTACGCACAAAGCAAGGGTGCCCGCTTTGAGATGGCCCGGATCGGCCAAGTCGCGGCGGATCAGGATGGTGCGACGCTGACATTGGCAGACGGCACGACCAGACAGGCGCGACACCTCGTCGTCGCAGCAGGCGCATGGTCGCATCTGCTGGCGAAGCAACTCGGCGATCGCATTCCGCTGGAGACCGAGCGCGGCTATAACACTACGTTGCCGACGAGTGCCTTCGACGTGAAGCGGATGCTGATCTTCTCCGGCCATGGCTTCGTCGTCACGCCGCTCGCAACGGGCCTGCGTGTCGGTGGCGCCGTCGAACTCGGCGGCATCGAGCGGCGGCCCAATTATGCCAGGTCTAAGGCGCTGCTGCAGAAGGCGCAGAAATTCCTGCCGGGGCTCGATCCCTCGGGTGGGCGCGAATGGATGGGGTTCCGCCCCTCGCTGCCGGATTCAGTGCCCGTCATCGGCGGCGCGCCGGGAAGGCGGTCGGTGGTCTATGCCTTCGGCCATGGCCATCTCGGCCTGACCCAGGCGGCGGCCACCGGACGGTTGATCAGGGATCTTGTCCTGGGGCAGACTCCACCGATCGAACTGGCCCCCTTCAGTCCGCAACGATTTTGATATTTTCGGGTTTTGATTTTCGAGGAGCGTCATGGCCAAGAAATCCTTCTTCTGCATAGACGGCCACACCTGCGGCAATCCGGTGCGGCTGGTCGCTGGGGGCGGCCCGCTGCTGCAGGGCGCGACGATGATGGAGCGGCGTGCGCATTTTCTGGCCGAGTATGACTGGATCCGCACCGGCCTGATGTTCGAGCCGCGCGGCCACGACGTGATGTCCGGTTCGATCCTCTATCCGCCGACGCGCGAGGATTGCGACATCGCCATCCTGTTCATCGAAACCTCCGGCTGCCTGCCGATGTGCGGCCATGGCACCATCGGCACGGTGACGATGGCGATCGAGCACGGTCTGATCAAGCCGAAGACGCCGGGCGTGCTTCGGCTCGACACGCCGGCCGGACTTGTCATCGCTGAATACAAACAGGTCGGCGACTATGTCGAGGAGGTGCGCATCACCAATGTGCCGTCCTTCCTCCATGCCGAGGGGCTGACAATTGAATGCCCTTGGCTCGGCGAAATCACCGTCGACGTCGCCTATGGCGGCAACTTCTACGCCATCGTCGAACCGCAGAAGAACTATCGCGACATGGCCGATTATTCGGCGGGCGACTTCATCGCCTGGAGCCCGGTGGTGCGCCAGCGGCTCAACGAGAAATATTCCTTCGTCCATCCTGAGAACCCGGGCATCAACCGGCTGTCGCACATGCTGTGGACCGGTGCTCCGACGGTGGATGGGGCGGATGCCCGCAATGCCGTGTTCTACGGCGACAAGGCGATCGACCGCTCGCCCTGCGGCACCGGCACCTCGGCGCGCATGGCGCAGCTTCATGCCAAGGGCAAACTCAAGGCCGGCGACAGCTTCGTCCATGAATCGATCATCGGTTCGCTGTTCAAGGGCAAGGTCGAAAAAGATGTCACCGTGGCCGGCAAACCGGCCATCATTCCCTCTATCGGCGGCTGGGCGCGGATGACCGGACTGAACACCATCTTCATCGACGACCGCGACCCGTTCGCGCATGGATTTGTTGTCAAGTGATGGGAATCCTGACCTTGCGGAAAGCGAGGGCTTGAAAAACGGATCGTGCCAAAAACGCAAGGATTCCTTTCATCACCTAATTTTGACGGCGATTTCTTCGAAACGGAGCGCATGATGCAGTCGAATCGTCAAAGACATTGCGTTATGCCAATGGTAGGGTCCGCGATAGTCCAGGGGCCGGATGATGGAAAACGGGCAATCGGACAGCGTGCTTCGAAAACACGCATGACGATTGAAAAATGACGTTGCAATCCGGGCTCGAAACTTTACGACTAGGGGAAATACGAAAAGGAATGCGTCTGCATGGGCGACATTCCAGGGGAGCCATGTACACATGCAGTACTTTGTCCAGCAGCTTATCAACGGGCTGACGCTGGGATCGATCTATGGGCTGATCGCGATCGGCTACACGATGGTCTACGGCATCATCGGCATGATCAATTTCGCCCATGGCGACATCTTCATGGTGGGTGCCTTCACAGCACTGATCGTCTTCCTCGCCCTTGGCGCGCTGTTCTATTCAGTGCCGGTTGTGCTGGCGCTGCTGGTCATGATGATCGTGGCGATGCTGCTCACCAGCCTCTACAACTGGACGATTGAAAAAGTCGCGTACCGGCCGCTGCGCGGTTCGTTCCGACTGGCCCCGCTGATCACCGCCATCGGCATGTCGATCGCGCTGTCGAACTTCGTCCAGGTGACGCAGGGTCCCCGCAACAAGCCGATCCCGCCGATGGTCAGCCAGGTTTACAACATCAACGGCATCAGCGTGTCGCTGAAGCAGATCATCATCGTCGTCGTCACGGCGCTGCTGCTGGCGCTGTTCTGGTATCTGGTCAACAAGACCTCGCTCGGGCGAGCGCAACGGGCCTGTGAGCAGGACCGCAAGATGGCGGCGCTGCTCGGCATCGATGTCGACCGCACGATCTCGATCACCTTCATCATGGGTGCGGCCCTTGCCGCGGTCGCCGGCACTTTGTTCCTGATGTATTACGGCGTCATTGCCTTCTCGGATGGCTTCACGCCGGGCGTGAAGGCCTTCACGGCGGCGGTGCTGGGCGGCATTGGTTCGTTGCCGGGTGCTGTGCTCGGCGGGCTGATGATCGGCTTCATCGAGAGCATGTGGTCGGCATATTTCTCGATCGACTACAAGGACGTCGCGGCGTTCTCGATCCTGGCCATCGTGCTGATCTTCCTGCCTTCCGGCATATTGGGCCGGCCAGAAGTCGAAAAGGTCTGAGACCATGGCCGTCACCGTATCTCCGGAGCGCGACACCGTCGCCACGCCTATGCAGCGCGCGTTGCGCGAGTCACTTTATGCCGCTGCCATATCGTTTGGCCTGTTCGTGCTGTTCATCGGCCTGAAGACCGGCCAGAACATTTCTAACGAACTGGTCCTGACGACGCGCTGGGGCCTGCTTGCCGCCGTGGTGATCGCCACGGCCATCGGGCGCTTCCTCTATGTCGCTTATGGCCAGCCCTTCCTCGCCAACCAGAAGATCACCGACATCGCCACCGGTCTGCTGCCGGCCAGCGTGGCGTCGCGTTTCTTCCAGTTGCCGGCCTTCATCGTGGCCTTGGTCGCGGCGGTGGTGTTGTTTGCGGTCAACAGCTCTCTCGTCGGATGGGTGGGAGCCGTGCCGGCCGGCTATCTGCAGTTCCTGCGCGCCCTGGCAATCATCTACGTGCTGGCCTGCGTGATCTATTACTTCCGCGGTTTCATTCACGCCAACTTCACCAAACTCGGCATTGCCGCGCTGATCCTCTATCCGATCCTGGTGGTGGCGATCCTGTCGCTGATGTCCTGGTCGTTCGTCGGCGGGCTGCAAGGCTCGCTGAAATGGGTCGACAATTTCGGCATCCAGATCCTGATCTATGTGATGCTGGCCTGGGGCCTGAACATCGTCGTCGGCCTCGCCGGCCTGCTCGACCTCGGTTATGTCGCCTTCTACGCGGTCGGCGCCTATGCCTATGCGCTGCTCGGCACGCAGTACGGCCTGTCGTTCTGGATCCTTTTGCCGGCCGCCGGCGCCATGGCCGCCTTCTGGGGCGTGCTGCTCGGCTTCCCGGTGCTGCGCCTGCGCGGCGACTATCTGGCGATCGTCACCTTGGCTTTCGGTGAGATCATCCGCCTGGTGCTGATCAACTGGCGCGAGGTCACCAACGGTTCGGCCGGTATTTCCGGCATCCCGAAGGTCACCTTCTTCGGCCTGATGACCTTCAACGTGTCGGACCCCAATTACATCGCCAAGGTGCTGAATCTCGCGACCTCGAGCGCCTACTACAAGATCTTCCTCTATTACCTGATCCTGGCGCTGGCGCTGCTGACAGCCTTCGTCACCATCCGGCTGCGGCGCATGCCGGTCGGCCGTGCCTGGGAAGCGTTGCGGGAGGACGAGATCGCCTGCCGCTCGCTCGGTATCAACACCACCACCACGAAGCTCACAGCCTTCGCCACGGGTGCGATGTTCGGCGGCTTCGCCGGCGCGTTCTTCGCCGCACGGCAGGGCTTCGTCAGCCCGGAATCCTTCGTCTTCCTGGAATCGGCCATCATCCTGGCCATCGTCGTTCTCGGCGGCATGGGTTCGCTGGTCGGCATCGCGGTCGCCGCAATGGTGATGATCGGCGGCACCGAGGCATTGCGCGAACTCGACTTCCTCAAGCAGGTCTTCGGGCCCGACTTCACACCGGAACTCTACCGCATGCTTCTGTTCGGCATGGCCATGGTCATCGTCATGCTGTGGAAGCCGCGCGGCTTCGTCGGCAGTCGTGAACCAACCGCCTTCCTGAAGGAGCGAAAGGCTGTCTCAAGCTCCTTCACCAAGGAAGGACACGGCTGATGAATGCGAACCCTGTTCAGAAGGCCAATTCAGGCGCGAACGACGCTATCCTGCAGGTCGATCATCTGTCGATGAAGTTCGGTGGCCTGGTGGCCATCGGCGATCTGTCTTTCGCCGCCAAGCGCGGCGAGATCACCGCGCTGATCGGCCCCAACGGCGCCGGCAAGACCACGGTGTTCAACTGCATCACCGGCTTTTACAAGCCGTCGGAAGGCATGATCACGCTCAACCGGAACGATGGTTCGACCTTCCTGCTCGAGCGGCTGCCCAACCATGAAATCCCGGCGCGCGCCAAGGTGGCGCGCACCTTCCAGAACATTCGGCTGTTCTCCGGCATGACCCTGCTGGAGAACCTGCTGGTCGCCCAGCACAACAAACTGATGAAGGCATCGGGCTACACGGTCCTCGGCCTTTTCGGCTTCAGCGGCTATCGCAAGGCCTCGGCCGAATCGGTGGAACTCGCCAAGCATTGGCTGGAAAAGGCCGATCTTGTCGACCGTGCCGACGACCCGGCCGGCGACCTGCCCTATGGCGCGCAGCGCCGCCTCGAGATCGCTCGCGCCATGTGCACGGGACCCGAGCTTCTGTGCCTCGACGAGCCGGCGGCCGGCCTCAATCCGAAGGAATCGGCGGCGCTGAACGAGCTGCTGATCGACATCAAGAACACATCCGGTACCTCGATCCTGTTGATCGAGCACGACATGTCGGTGGTCATGCAGATCTCCGACCATGTCGTGGTGCTGGAGTACGGCCGGAAGATCTCCGACGGCAGTCCGCAGTCGGTGCGCACCGACCCGCGCGTCATCGCCGCCTATCTCGGCGTCGACGACGAGGAAGTCGAAGCGGTCCTTACCGAAGTCGGCGACGAAGATGTCATCGAACAGCTCGATACAGGGCCGGATGCCGCGCATGGTCCGGGAACATCGTCGTCCTATCTCGCCGGGCCGGTGACCGACACGGTCGGCCATAGTTCGGGCGAGCGGGTTACGGTGGCCAAGGGAGCGTCAAAGGCCGGTCAGGTTGACGCCAGGTCGCTCGCCGCGGCAAACAAGGCAGCCTCGCTGGCAGCCGTGCCGGCAGCGAAGGCAAAGCCTGCTCCGAAAGCGGCTTCAAAGGCGGCAACCGGCGCGGCGGCGACGTCGACCGCGTCGGCCAAGCCGGCAGCCAAGGCCCCGGCAAAGGCTGGAGAGATCTCCAACCGGCTGGCGGCACCTCGCGGCGGCAAGGCCGATAATTTGACCCGCATCAAGGGCATCGGCACGGTCAACGAGAAGAAGCTCAACGATCACGGCATCTTCCATTTCGACCAGATCGGCGCCTGGAAAAAGGCCGACGTCGAGGCCGCCGAAGCCTATCTCGCCTTTGACGGACGTATCGCGCGCGAGGAATGGGTCAAACAGGCCAGGCTGCTCGGCCAGGGCAAGGACACGGAATTCTCGCGCCGCGTCGATGCGGGCAAGGTGGCGACAAGCCATGCTTCCGCAAAGACTGCAAAGGCAGCCACCGGAAAGACCGGGAGCAAGACCGCTGCCAAGCCCGTGGCGGGCAAGCGCGGAGGGGGCAAGTGATGGCCGCGACAACACTGCTCGATATCAAGGGCGTGCAGACCTATTACGGCAACATCCGGGCGCTGAACGGCGTCGATGTCACCGTCAACCAAGGTGAGATCGTGGCGCTGATCGGTGCCAACGGCGCCGGCAAGTCGACGCTGATGATGACTATTTTCGGCGCGCCGCGGGCTCGCGCCGGCACCATCACCTTTGCCGGCACCGACATCACCCAGATGCCGACGCACGAGATCGCGCGCATGCGCATTGCCCAGTCGCCCGAGGGCCGGCGGATATTTCCGCGCATGACGGTGATGGAAAACCTGCAGATGGGCGCCAGCCTCGACAACCTCAAGCACTATGACGAGGACGTCGAGAAGGTGTTCACGCTGTTCCCGCGTTTGAAAGAGCGCATCACCCAGCGCGGCGGCACGCTGTCGGGCGGTGAGCAGCAGATGCTGTCGATCGGACGCGCGCTGATGGCACGGCCGAAGCTGCTTTTGCTCGACGAGCCGTCGCTGGGTCTCGCGCCGCTGATCGTCAAGCAGATATTCGACGCCATCCGCGAACTGAACCGCACCCAAGGGCTGACCGTGTTCCTGGTCGAGCAGAACGCCTTCGGCGCGCTCAAGCTCGCCACGCGCGGCTACGTCATGGTCAATGGCAATGTGACGATGAGCGGCACCGGCAAGGAACTGCTCGCCAATCCGGAAGTGCGCGCCGCCTATCTCGAAGGCGGACACCACTGAGTTCGGAGCGGAATGCGTGCATCCGCCATTCCGCTCCAGATTGTTTGTTTGTCGCATGATCTTAGTCCGGAAAGTCCGCAACTTTTCGGGGTCATGCTAAGGAGACTTCACCATGCAGGGCATTCTTTACGAGGAACCCTCGATCTGGCAGTTCTTCTTCGTCACCTGTCTGCTCGGCGGCTGGGCGGCGTGGATGACGGGCAAGGCCAGTGCTCAGACGTGGCGCAGCTTCATCCAGCTGTTCGCCTATATGCTGGGCCTCGGCATCGCGATCCGCTTCATCCATCACGCGCTGTTCGGCGGCACCATGTTCTCGCTGCACTATTATGTCGTCGACACCATCGTGCTGATGATCCTCGGCTTCGTCGGCTACCAATACACGCGCACCAACCAGATGGTGACACAGTATAATTGGCTCTACGAAAGAGCTTCACTCTTGAGCTGGAAACCGAAAGGTTGACGTTCATCATTAACGCCGTCTCGAAATTGAATCGGCGTGACAAGTGCCTGAAAATCGGCAAACTATGCTTTCTGCGATAAGGGTGGGCATCGCATGAAAGCTTCATCCACGCCCACTCCGTTAATGGGAGCGTTTAAATGAAAAAGTCACTTTTGTCCGCCGTCGCCCTGACCGCGCTCGTCGCGTTCGGCGGTGCCGCGTGGGCTGACGTAATGGTCGGCGTCGCTGGCCCGATCACCGGTCCGAATGCCGCCTTCGGCGCGCAGTTGCAGAAGGGTGCCGAAGCTGCTGTCGCCGACATCAATGCGGCTGGCGGCATCAATGGCGAGCAGATCAAGCTCGAAGTCGGCGACGACGTTTCCGATCCGAAGCAGGGCATCTCGGTCGCCAACAAGTTCGTCGGCGACGGCGTCAAGTTCGTGGTCGGTCACTTCAACTCCGGCGTCTCGATCCCGGCCTCGGAAGTCTATGCCGAGAACGGCATCGTCGAAGTGACGCCGGCCGCAACCAACCCGCAGTTCACCGAACGCGGCCTGTGGAACGTGTTCCGCACCTGCGGACGCGATGACCAGCAGGGCAGCATTGCCGGCGCTTATCTGGCCGCCAACTTCAAGGATGCCAAGATCGCCGTCGTGCACGACAAGACCACCTACGGTCAGGGCCTTGCCGACGAAACCAAGAAGGCGATGAATGCCAAGGGCCTGACGGAAGTCATGTACGAAGGCATCAATGTCGGCGACAAGGACTTCTCGGCGCTGATCGCCAAGATGAAGGAAGCCGGCGTTTCCATCATCTATTGGGGCGGCCTGCACACCGAAGCCGGCCTGATCATCCGCCAGGCCGCCGACCAGGGCCTCAAGGCGACGCTGGTCTCCGGCGACGGCATCGTGTCGAACGAGTTGGCTTCGATCGCGGGCGACGCGGTTGCGGGCACGCTCAACACGTTCGGTCCGGATCCGCGCCTGATCCCCGCCAACAAGGAACTCGTCGAGAAGTTCCGCGCGCAGGGTTTCGAACCGGAAGCCTACACGCTCTACTCCTACGCAGCCATGCAGGCGATCGCCGCGGCAGCCACCGCTGCCAAGTCGAACGATCCGCAGGCAGTTGCCAAGGCGCTGCATGAAAACGGCCCGTTCAAGACCGTGCTCGGCGACCTGTCCTATGACGCCAAGGGCGACCCGACGCTGCCCGGCTACGTCATGTACGAATGGAAGAAGGGCGACGACGGCAAGTACACCTACATCCAGAAGATGTAAGCTCGTCAGTCTCCAGACCATCTACGATGCCCGGCGCTCGCGCCGGGCATTTTCTTTTGCCATCACGGGGGGCGGCCGATAGAGCCGGGTTCTTAGCCGGTGAATGATCGTGCGCTAACTGCAAAGCCGGCGCTTTTCTTGCTGTTCGGATGAATGCGAAGGGCTTCTGGCGCAATGATTCCATTTCAATCGGTTTAAACGCACGTCAATTTTGTTTGCACTGCAGCATTTTCACGCTAATCATTGCGCCGATTTCTCTTCCTTCCGTTGCTGGAGCCCAGTCCTTGGCCATCACGAAGATCCTCGTCGCCAACCGGTCCGAAATCGCCATTCGCGTTTTTCGCGCGGCCAACGAACTCGGCCTCAAAACCGTGGCGATCTGGGCCGAGGAAGACAAATACTCCCTGCATCGCTTCAAGGCCGACGAGAGCTACCAGGTCGGACGCGGGCCGCATCTGACCCGGGACATGGGGCCGATCGAAAGCTATCTGTCGATCGAGGAGGTGATCCGCGTCGCCAGGCTGTCGGGTGCCGATGCTATTCATCCCGGCTACGGATTGTTGTCGGAAAGTCCCGAATTCGCCGACGCCTGTGCCGAAGCCGGCATTACCTTCATCGGGCCGAAGCCGGACACAATGCGGCGGCTCGGCAACAAGGTCGCGGCGCGCAATCTCGCCATCGAGGTCGGGGTGCCGGTGATCCCCGCCACCGATCCGTTGCCGGATGACATGGAGGCGGTCAAGAAACTGGCCAAGGGAATCGGCTATCCGGTGATGCTGAAGGCGTCATGGGGCGGCGGCGGCCGCGGCATGCGCGCCATCCGCGCCGAAGCCGACCTTGCCCGTGAAGTCACCGAGGGCAAGCGCGAGGCGAAAGCCGCCTTCGGCAAGGACGAGGTCTATCTTGAAAAGCTGATCGAACGCGCCCGCCATGTCGAGGTGCAGGTGCTGGGCGACACCCGTGGCAATGCGGTGCACCTGTTCGAGCGCGACTGTTCGATCCAGCGCCGCAACCAGAAGGTCGTCGAGCGGGCGCCGGCGCCCTATCTCGAAATGTCGCAGCGCGAGGAGCTTTGCGGCCATGCGCTGAAGATCGCCCGCGAGACCAGTTATATCGGCGCCGGCACGGTCGAGTTCCTGCAGGATGCCGACACCGGCAAATTCTATTTCATCGAGGTCAATCCGCGCATCCAGGTCGAGCACACCGTCACCGAGCAGGTGACCGGCATCGATATCGTCAAGGCGCAGATCCACATCCTCGACGGCTTTGCCATCGGCACACCGGAATCAGGCGTGCCGGCGCAGAAGGACATAAGGCTGAACGGCCACGCGCTGCAGTGCCGCATCACCACGGAAGATCCCGAACACAATTTCATCCCCGACTACGGCCGCATCACCGCCTATCGCGGCGCAACAGGCTTCGGCATCCGCCTCGATGGCGGCACCGCCTATTCGGGCGCTGTCATCACCCGCTTCTACGATCCGCTGCTGGAGAAGGTGACGGCGTGGGCGCCGACGCCGGCCGAGACCATCGCCCGCATGAACCGGGCGCTGCGCGAGTTCCGCATCCGCGGCGTCGCCACCAACCTGACCTTCCTCGAAGCGATTATCAACCACCCGAGCTTCGCCGACAATTCCTACACGACCAAGTTCATCGACACGACGCCGGAACTGTTCCAGCAGGTCAAGCGCCAGGACCGCGCCACCAAGCTCATCAACTATCTCGCCGACGTCAGCGTCAACGGCCATCCCGAGACGCGCGGCCGGCCGCAGCCGAAGGCCGATGCGGCCGCACCCGTGGTGCCTTACCTCAACGGCAATGTGCCCGGCGGCAGCAAGCAGAAGCTGGATGTGCTCGGGCCGGAGAAGTTCGCCGCCTGGATGCGCGACCAGAAAGAGGTGCTGGTCACCGACACGACGATGCGCGATGGCCATCAGTCGTTGCTCGCCACCCGCATGCGCACGCATGACATTGCCGGCATCGCCGGTACCTATGCGCGTGCCTTGCCGCAGCTTCTATCGCTGGAATGCTGGGGCGGCGCCACCTTCGACGTCGCCATGCGGTTCCTCACCGAGGATCCGTGGGAGCGGCTGTCGCTGGTGCGCGAGGCGGCGCCCAATCTGCTGTTGCAGATGCTGCTGCGCGGCGCCAATGGCGTCGGCTACACCAACTATCCCGACAATGTCGTGCAGCATTTCGTCAAGCAGGCAGCAAGCGGTGGCATCGACCTGTTCCGGGTCTTCGATTGCCTGAACTGGGTCGACAACATGCGCGTCGCCATGGATGCGGTCGGCGCCGAGGGCAAGCTGATCGAAGCGGCGATCTGCTATACCGGCGACATCCTCGATCCGGCGCGGGCGAAATACGACCTCAAATACTATGTCGGCCTGGCCAGGGAATTGCAGGCGGCCGGCGCCCACATCATTGCCGTCAAGGACATGGCCGGACTGTTGAAGCCGGCGGCGGCACGCGTGCTGTTCAAGGAGCTGCGCGAGGCGACCGACCTGCCGATCCATTTCCACACCCACGACACGTCGGGCCTGTCGGCGGCGACGGTGCTGGCGGCGGTGGAAAGCGGCGTCGACGCCATAGACGCGGCGATGGATGCTTTCTCCGGCAACACCTCGCAGCCATGCCTTGGCTCGCTCGTCGAGGCGCTGAAGGGCACCGAACGCGACCCCGGTCTCGACCCGCAATGGATCAGGAAAATCTCGTTCTACTGGGAAGCGGTGCGCAACCAGTACGCCGCCTTTGAAAGCGACCTCAAGGGGCCGGCCTCGGAAGTCTATCTGCACGAGATGCCGGGCGGGCAGTTCACCAATCTGAAGGAACAGGCGCGCTCGCTCGGACTGGAGACGCGCTGGCACGAGGTGGCGCAGACCTATCACGACGTCAATCTGATGTTCGGCGACATCGTCAAGGTGACGCCGTCCTCCAAGGTCGTCGGCGACATGGCATTGATGATGGTCAGCCAGGACCTGACCGTTGCCGATGTCGAAAACCCGGACAAGGATATCGCCTTTCCGGACTCGGTCGTCTCGATGCTGCGCGGCGATCTTGGCCAGTCGCCAGGCGGGTGGCCGACGGCGCTGCAGAGGAAGGCGCTGAAGGGCGACAAGCCGATCACGGTGCGGCCCGGCTCACTGCTCAAGCCAGCCGACCTCAAGGCCAACCGCAAGGAAATCGAGGAGAAGCTCGAGCGCAAGCTGTCGGAGTTCGAATTCGCCTCGTGGCTGATGTATCCGAAGGTGTTCACGGATTTCGCCGGCGCGCAGGAAACCTATGGGCCGGTCAGCGTCCTGCCGACGCCGACCTATTTCTACGGCATGAAGCCGGAAGACGAGATCTTCGTCGACATCGAGAAGGGCAAGACGCTGGTGGTGCGCTGCCTGGCCATCGGCGATGTCGACGAGAAGGGCATGGTCACCGTGTTCTTCGAGCTCAACGGCCAGCCGCGTCGTGTCAAGGTGCCCGACCGGGCGCATGGCGCGTCCGCCGCCAAGGCCCGCCGCAAGGCCGAACCCGGCAACGAGGCGCATGTCGGCGCACCGATGCCGGGCGTCGTCTCGGCGCTTTCGGTGGCTGCCGGCCAGGCTGTGAAGGCCGGTGACGTGCTGCTTTCCATCGAAGCGATGAAGATGGAGACGGCGCTGCATGCCGAGCGCGACGGCACGGTCGCCGAGGTGCTGGTCAAGGCAGGCGACCAGATCGATGCCAAGGATCTGCTGATCGCTTTCAATTAGAGTTCGCAAAACGGACTGGCTGTCGGCTTCTGGCGGCAGCCCCTTGTGGCTTGGTCGATAACGGCTTGACCCGCCGCCGCCGGTCGGGCATCGAACCGGCTCAAATTTTGCCGCAGTCGTCCGCGAGTCGCGGAGCCGATGCTTTTGGAGAAAAATATGGCCGACGATATCACCGATACCAGCCAGACTGTTGCCGCCGGCCAGCTGCGTGCCTTCATCGAGCGCATAGAGCGGCTCGAGGAAGAGAAGAAGACGATTTCCGACGACATCAAGGAAGTGTTCGCCGAGGCCAAGGGCACCGGCTTCGACACCAAGGCGATGCGCACGATCATCCGGCTGCGCAAGAAGGACCAGGCCGAGCGTCAGGAAGAGGAAACCATCCTCGATCTGTACAAGGCCGCACTCGGTATGGTGTAGAGACTGTCTGGAAATTCTACTCTGGCGGCCATCTGTTGGCGTTTTCTGCGCTTCCGGTGCTCGCGTACTTTAAGTACGCTCCGCTCCGGTTCTCGAAACCACCACCATATGACTCGCCAGAGCGAATTTCGAAACAGTCTCGGGCCGAGCATGATGCCGAAGCGAGCATCGAGCCATGAGCGAATTCGACTTCGGCGCCCGCCGCGCCTCTGAATTCCGCCAGCGCGGCTTCTGGACGCTGTTCGCCGAGCGGCATCCCGAAGAAAGGGCTCTGATGGCGAGGCGCGGACCCTGGTTCTGGCAGCGCGGGCTGCCCGACTTCGCCTTGGTTCTTTCCATGTATGTCGCGCCGGCGCAGAGCCAGGTCGGCGTCTTCTTCGGTCGCAACGAGAAGTTCGGCGCCACGCAGGCGTGGTCGCGGTTGAAGCCATTCCAGCCCGATATCGAGGCCAGGCTGAAGCTCAGGCCGGAACAGAGTTGCGAGGGTCTTGGCATCAATTCGATGTGGCGGGTGAACTGCTATGCCGAGGACAACTGGCCAGCCATGGCCGACTGGCTGGTGACCGAATGCTCGCGTATCGAGCGCGCGGTAACCGAAGTCCTGGGGCAGGGATAGACATCCGGTGTTGCCAGAAGGTATCGGCTCCTTTTTCCGCTCACGCTGGCAAGGCCAGGTGCCGCTCGACCGGCTGTTCTGGCGCGACCTTGTCCTCGTCGGCACCGCGGTCAGCATCGCCGCATCGGTGCTGGCGCTCGTTCTGCTCGGATTGAAGTTGCCGCTCGGGCTTGTGCTGGCAGTGCATTTCGCGTCGGTGCCCTACAGCCTGTTCCTAACCTTGGCGGTGTGGCGGACCACCGAAAAGATACCCGGTGCCAAGGCCTGGATGATGACGCTGGGCGCTACGCTGTGGCTGGTGGCGATGATCGTGGTCTGATCGTCTGCCCAGAGGGGGGCAACGGATACTTAAACGAAAAGGGCGACAGATGCCGCCCTTTCATAATAGTGTCGAACCCGGATGGCTCAGGCCGAAGGCTCGAATTTCAGCGCCACCCCGTTGATGCAATAGCGCAGGCCGGTCGGCGGCGGGCCGTCCTCGAAGACATGGCCGAGATGGCTGCCGCAGCGGGCGCAATGACATTCGGTGCGAACCATGCCGTAGCTGCGGTCGACGGTGTTTTCGACCGAGCCCGGCACCGGGTCGTTGAAGCTCGGCCAGCCGGTGCCGCTCTCGAACTTCAGCTTGGATTCGAACAAGGGCTGGTCGCAGCCGGCGCAGGAAAAGGTGCCGGCGCGCTTCTCGTAGAGCAAGGCGCAGCTTCCCGGCCGTTCGGTGCCGTGACCGCGCATGACGGCATACTGCTCCGGCGTCAGCCGGGCGCGCCATTCGGCGTCGGTGCGAGTTACAGGGTAGGTATGGGTGTCCATGTGATCTCCTCAGCCTTGCCGGCTCGTTGTTGATTGCAACCGGATATTCGCGTCAAGATAGGCATTTGTTACACGACTGCCCAGTGTCTGACGTTCCAAGGTTGAATTCCCCCTTCTTCAGGCGTCTGCGCCGCCCCTCACCTGCCTGCCGGCATCCTCTCCCCGTAAACGGGGCGAGGGGCCCTGTCGTCCGCGATTTCGCCAATTGTCAGCGTTGCAAGAAAGGCGCCGGCGTTGCGGCCAGGCCCTCTCGCCCCGTTTACGGGGAGAGATGTCCGGCAGGACAGTGAGGGGCGGCGCCAACTTTCACGATTGATGGTCTCTGAGGTGATGGTTCCGCACCTCTGACAACTAATGCTTCCTTGAAAGCTGCTTGGTCGCGCCTTCGAGCCCGGCCAGCGTCAGCGGGAACATGCGGCCGCCGAAGATGTCGCGGATCATCGCAATCGAATGGGTGTAGCCCCAGTTCTTGGGGTCTTCGGGGTTCAGCCATACCGCGTTCGGCCATTGCTGCAGCAGGCGGCCGAGCCAGACGCTGCCTGCCTCCGGATTCCAGTGCTCGACCGAACCGCCGGGGTGAGCGATCTCGTAAGGGCTCATCGAGGCGTCGCCGACGACGATCACCTTGTAGTCCGGACCGTATTTATGGATGAGGTCGAAGGTCGGAATCACCTCGGCATGCCTGCGGCGATTGTCCTTCCACACGCCCTCATAGAGGCAGTTGTGGAAATAAAAATATTCGAGCTGGCGGAATTCGGCGCGGGCAGCCGAGAACAGCTCCTCGACGCTCTTGATGTGGTCGTCCATCGAGCCGCCGACATCGAAGAACATCAAAAGCTTCACCGCGTTGCGCCGTTCGGGCCGCGTCTGCACGTCGAGATAGCCATGTTCGGCGGTGGCGTGGATGGTGCCGGGCAGGTCGAATTCCTCCTCGGCGCCTTCGCGCACCCAGCGACGCAAGCGCTTCAGCGCGATCTTGATGTTGCGGGTGCCGAGTTCGACGGCATCGTCGAAATTCCTGAACTCACGTCTGTCCCACACCTTCACCGCGTGGCGGTTGCGGCTTTCATGCTGGCCGATACGCACACCTTCGGGATTGTAGCCATAGGCGCCGAAAGGCGAGGTGCCGCCGGTGCCGATCCATTTCGAGCCGCCCTGGTGGCGGCCTTTTTGCTCCTGCAGCCGCTGCTTCAAGGTTTCCATCAGTTTCTCGAAACCGCCCAGCGCCTCGACCAGTTTTTTCTCTTCATCGCTCAGGTGCTTTTCGGTGAGGCGGCGCAACCATTCCTCAGGGATATTGGCGACATCGACGGCATCCGGCCCGCCCAGTGCTTCGATGCCCTTGAAGACATGGGCAAACACCTGGTCGAAGCGGTCGATGTGGCGCTCGTCCTTCACCAGCGCCGCACGGGCGAGGTAATAAAAGCCTTCGACGTCGTAGTCGACCAGCCCGGCTTCCAGCCCCTCCAGCAGCGACAGATATTCCCTGAGCGAAACGGGAACACGCGCGGCCTTCAGTTCGAGGAAAAAGGGGATGAACATTGTCTATCTACAGCAAATCATACTCGATGAAGCCGGTGCGGCGCGCAACGTGGTCGTAGAGTTTGCGCGCGGTGGTGTTGGTCTCGTGCGTCATCCAGTAGACGTTCTTGACGCCGACTTTTTCGGCTTCCTGTCTCACCGCCTCGATCAGCGCAGCGCCGATGCCCTTGCCGCGCACGTCAGGGTCGGCGAACAGGTCCTGCAGATAGCAGTTGTTTTTTTCCGACCAGCCTGAGCGGTGGTAGAGATAGTGGGTGAGCCCAACCGCCTTGCCGTCCAGCGTGGCGATGAAGCCTTTCGGCTCGAACTCACCTTCGGTGAAAAGCCGCTTCCAGGTGACGGCATAGACCTCTTCCGGCAGCTTCGTCTCATAGAAGGTGAGGTAGTCGGTCCACAGCCGCCGCCAATCGGCGTGGTCGGACTGCGCGAGCGGGCGGACGATAATCTCAGACATGTCATCTCCTCTGAAGGTTTGGCCGAGGCTGCCTGCCTGTTCGGCTGCGGGCAACGGTCCACAGAAGGGAAAGCGCTGCTGCTGACCTATTGCTGCCTTCGTGCCATGAACGCCAGCCGCTCGAACAAATGCACGTCCTGCTCGTTCTTCAGCAATGCGCCATGCAGCTTGGGCAGGGCGTTCTTCGGATCGGCGCGCAGATCTTCCGGCGCGATATCGTCGGCGACCAGCAGCCTTATCCAGTCGAGCGCCTCGGAGGTCGACGGCTTCTTCTTCAAGCCGGGCACGTCGCGGATTTCGTAGAACTGGGTCAGCGCCGCTCGCACCAGGTTCTGCTTGATGCCGGGATAGTGGACATCGACGATTCTGTGCAGCGTATCGACGTCGGGAAAGCGGATGTAGTGGAAGAAGCAGCGGCGCAGGAACGCGTCCGGCAACTCCTTCTCGTTGTTGGAGGTGATGATGACGATCGGCCTGACGGCGGCGCGGATGGTTTCGCCGGTCTCGTAGACGAAGAACTCCATCCGATCGAGTTCCTGCAGGAGGTCGTTGGGGAATTCGATGTCGGCCTTGTCGATCTCGTCGATCAAAAGCACGACCTTCCTGCCGGCGGCGAACGCCTCCCAGAGTTTGCCGCGCTTGATGTAGTTCCTGATGTCGTTGAAGCGCTCGTCGCCAAGCTGGCTGTCGCGCAGCCGCGAGACGGCGTCATATTCGTACAGGCCCTGCTGCGCCCGCGTCGTCGACTTGACGTGCCATTCGATGAGGTCGAGGCCAAGTGCTGACGCCACCTGGCGGGCCAGCTCCGTCTTGCCGGTGCCTGGCTCGCCCTTGACCAGCAAGGGCCGCTCCAGCGCGATCGCCGCGTTGACGGCCACCATCAGATCCTTGTCGGCGACATAGGCCGCCGTGCCTTCGAAACGCATTCTTGCTCCTCGGTTGGTCATGGCAACCGTAAGGACGCGGCTCACCCTGTGCAAGGGTGCGCCGGCCGCGACGAATGGGCTTGAACCTGATGGAAACATATGCCCGTCTCACTGGCGTTTAGCCGGCCGGCAGCCTATATTGGGCGGGACGGTCTGTGCTTCCCGGCAGGAGAACATTTTCCCCGGGGCCTTAACGATCCTTAGGGAGCTGTCCCTGGGAAGACCCGTGGGTTTTCTCATACGGCGCCCACCTACTTTGTAGGTTCCCGGGATCGCTCTCTCCACCGGTTGTGTGGATCGTCACTTATTGCCACGCGTCCGCATTTCGGTGGATGATTGCGGTGGAAAACGTCGCTCCCAAAACTCCATCCAGATCTGACCTTTTCTACCCTGGCTGAATGACCTCTCTCAAAGACCTGAAAAAGCAGCTTCGCCGTGAGGCCCTCGGACGCCGCGATGCGCTCGATGAATTCTGGCGAGTGGAGGTCGCGCTTGAAATGGCGGAGACGGCGCGCGATCACCTCCATGTCGAGCCGGGCCAGATCGTTTCCGGCTTCTGGCCGATGCGTTCGGAAGTCGACGTCAGGCCGCTGATGTTTGCCTTGCGCGAAAAGGGCGCGCGGCTTTGCCTGCCGGCCATTCTCGACAAGACCACCATTGTCTTTCGCGAACTGGTGCGCGGCGCGCCGATGGTCGAGATGGGTTTCGGCACGGTCGGCCCTCACGAGGAAGCCGAGGTGCTCGACCCCTCTGTGATGCTGGTGCCGCTTGCCGCTTTCGATGCACGCGGCCATCGCATCGGCTATGGTGCCGGCTATTACGACCGCGCCATCGCCAAGCTGATCGACAAGGGAGAGCCGCCGCGGCTGGTCGGCATCGCCTTCGACTGCCAGGAGGTGGCAATGGTGCCGGATGAGGAACATGACGTCGTCATTGCGGAAATACTCACCGAGAGCGGGTTGCGCCGCTTCGCGCCAAAATTGTAGATAAGTACAAGGGACGCATGATCTTCACTGGCGTCATGCAGCTTTCGCTGACCTTCGGTGCGGGATCATATGAGACTTCTCTTCCTCGGTGACATGGTTGGAAAGACAGGACGCACGGCGGTGTGGGAACAGCTGCCCGGACTGATCTCCGACTTCAAACTCGATTTCGTCATCGTCAACGGCGAGAACGCCGCCGGCGGCTTCGGCATCACCGAAGACATCTTTCGCGAGACGATCGCGGCCGGTGCCGATGTCGTCACCACCGGCAACCATGTCTGGGACCAGCGTGATGCGCTGGCCTTCGCGCCGCGCGAAGAGCGCTTCCTGCGTCCCTCCAACTTTCCCAAGGGCACGCCCGGGCGCGGCTCCGGTGTCTATATCGCCAGGAGCGGCGCGCGCGTGCTGGTCGCCAACATCATGGGCCGGGTGTTCATGCATCCCGAGCTCGACGATCCGTTCCAGGCCGGCGAACGCGAGCTTGCCGCCTGTCCGCTCGGCGAGCAGGCGGATGCCGTGATTATCGACTTCCACGCCGAGGCGACCTCGGAAAAGATGTGCTTCGCGCATTTCGTCGACGGCCGCGCCAGCCTCGTCATCGGCACCCACACCCACCAGCCGACGGGCGATCACCAGATCCTCAACGGCGGTACCGGCTATATGTCCGACGCCGGCATGTGCGGCGACTATGATTCCTCGCTCGGCATGGACAAGGAGGAGCCGCTCAACCGGTTCCTGTCGAAGGTGCCGAAAGGCCGCTTCGAGGCGGCGACCGGACCGGCGACTTTGTGCGGCGTCGGCGTCGATATTTCAGACCGCACAGGGCTGACCGAGCGGATTGCGCCGTTTCGTCGCGGGCCACGGCTGGAGGAAACCGCACCGTCCTTCTGGTCGTGACATTGATATAGGCACGCTTAATACCTAACTGCCGGCGACACTGCTCTAGATCGTTGAAAGAGGGGACGACCTCCATGCAGCTCATCGAATTCCTGGCGCCGCATTTTCAATTTGTTTCCGACCCGACGGCTTGGGTCGCGCTGCTGACGCTGATTGTGCTCGAGGTCGTGCTCGGCATCGACAATCTGATCTTCATCTCGATCCTGACCAACAAGCTGCCGGAAGCACAACGGGCCCGTGCCCGCCGGCTCGGCATCTCGGCGGCCCTGATCATGCGGCTGGTGCTGCTGGCCACCATTTCGATCATCGTCCAGCTTACCACGCCGGTGTTCACGGCCTTCGGTCACGGTTTTTCCTGGCGCGACCTGATCCTGATCGCCGGCGGCCTGTTCCTGGTCTGGAAGGCGACCAAGGAGATCCATCACACCGTCGATCCCGACGACCACAAGGATACGATGATGGGCGAGACGCTGCAGATCAGCCTTGCCGGCGCGATCTTCCAGATCCTGCTGCTCGACCTGGTCTTCTCGATCGATTCGATCATCACCGCCGTCGGCATGACCGACGAGATCGCCATCATGTACATCGCCGTGATCGTCGCGGTCACCGTGATGATGCTGGCGGCCGGGCCGCTGGCCAACTTCATCGCCAAGAACCCGAGCATCGTCATGCTGGCGCTGGGCTTCCTTCTGATGATCGGCATGACGCTGATCGCAGACGGCATGGGCTACCATGTGCCCAAGGGCTACATCTATGCGGCGATGGGCTTTTCGGCATTGGTCGAGGGGCTCAACATGCTGGCGCGGCGACGTAAGAAGTCGGGCGGCGGGCATTGAGGCAGACCCAGAATACCTAATGTCCTGGCACGCCCTTCGGGTGACGGTCGCCGATCAGGCCGAGCGTCAGGCCCTGTTCCAGCCACGCCTTGGCGCCGGCCAGCACCAGCGTGAAGCCGCCGGTTGAGCCGACGGCCTCTTTCACCTGCTCGTCGCCATCCCCGGCGAAGCCAAAATTGCGAACCTCGAGAAAGGTCGTCTCGCCAGGCATTTCGGTGAATGTCCAGACCACGGTGGTTGGCGGATCGCTCCATTGCATGACGATCTTTTCATTCGCGACGATCTCGCTGACGTCGACCGTCGTCGAGACGCCGTACATGCGCCACTCCCAGAGGACCTGCTTGCCGCTGTCCAGCCGGCCGCTGCCATGGGTGAACCAGAATTTCGTGGTTATGGCCGGATCGACGATGGCCTCGAATACATCGGCGACAGGCCGCCGGATCAGCATGCCGGCTTCGGCGAATGGTTTTTCGCGGATGTCCATCGGATGCTCCTTTCGGGATTCGGCGCTCACCAGGCGTCCGGTTCGCGCAGCATGTGAATAATGTTGGCAGGGTTGGTGATCCAGCCGCCGCGGAAGCCCTCGCCCAAGGGCTCAATGGCGTCGCAACGCACAACACCGGCCTTGGCGAAATGATCCGCAGCCATGGGGAAATCCTTGGTGAACAGCTCCAGCCACACCTCGGCCTGGCTCATCATCGGCGCCTCATCGATCCACAGGCGGTTGGGGCCAAGCTCGAAGCCGATGGCCGGTGCTTTGTCTGTGAACGGCTTCAGGCCGACGACGTCGCGGTAGAAGGCGATCGTCGCCTCATATTGGTGCGGCGGTACCTTCATGGCGATGTTGATGCCGCCGGTGATTTTCGTGGTCATAGCTGGCTCCGTTGTCGTGTTCGGCTGTTGTCGCCTTTGCTCAGGCTGGTCATGCGAGATTTATCTGCCAGGAGACCCCGAACCTGTCGTTGAGCCATGCGAAACGGCGGCTGAAGCCGTAATTGTCCGGTGGCATCAGGAACGCGCCGTCCTCGCCCAGTGTCTCGACAATCCGGTTCAGCTCTTCTTCTGAGGAACAGTCCACATAGAGCGAGACCGATGGCGTGAACGTGAAGGCGTGGTGCACGGGGCTGTTGAAGACCATGACTTCCAGCCCAGCGATCGACACCCGCGCCAGCTTGACCGTTCCTTGCGGGCCGTCTTCGCCGGGGCCGTAATTCGTGACGTCAAGCACGCTGCTGCCGGGAATGGTCTCGCAATAGAGGGTCATTGCCTCTTCGGCCTTGCCCTCGAACATCAGGAATGGCGTTACTTTCTTCATTGCGGATCTCCATCCTCCCCATAGTCGCTCAGATATTGGTCTCGTTGGCGGGTTCGCCCCTCATCTCGCTGCGATAGTAGCCGTCGCGCAAATTGATGCCGTATTCGACATAGGCCTTCATGCAGGCCAGCATCTGCGACCAGCCCTCGCAATTGAGGTAGGACTTCTTCAGGCCGACCGCGCCTTCCTGCCAACCGCTCTCGGCGATGGTGACGAAGGTGCCGCCATCGTCGAGCGGCTCGAAATTCATCTCGATGCGGGTCTTGTAGGCGGGTTTGCCGTCGGCGTCGGTGGCATCCCAGCGCAGCACGATGCGGCTGTCCTTGACCACTTCGTCGACCTCGACCGGCACCTTGCCCCACCAGACGACGCCGGCGCCAGCTTCCAGCGGGGCGCTGGCGCCGCCGATCGTGGTGAAATAGCCGCTCAGTTTCTTCGGATTGACGACCGCGTCGAAGACGTCGGCGACCGGCTTGCCGATGCGTCCGGAAACACTGAATCCAAGTGACATATCCACAACTCCTTCCCTTGATCGGCCCGACAATATGTTATAAAAACATAACATGTCAACCCAATCGCAAGACGACAATGTTTTCAAGGCGCTGGCGCATCCGCGCCGGCGTGAAATGCTGGATCAGCTGAAGGACGCGCCGAAGACGACCGGCATGCTGTGCGAGGCCTTTCCCGACATCGATCGCTGCACCGTGATGCTGCATCTCAAGGTATTGGAGGAGGCCGACCTGATCGTTGCGCGGCGCGACGGCCGCGAGCGCTGGAACCATCTCAACGCGCTGCCGATCAAGCAGATCCACGACCGGTGGATCAGCCAGTATGCCGGGCATGCCCTCAGCATCATCGACCGGCTGAAGTCGGACCTCGAGGCGTGAACGCTTGCAGCAGCCCATGTCGCGCGTCCCGTGCGTGGTGCGGCTGGACGAATTGAGCCGATTTATCTATAAGCCGGCCATTCCGACAGAGAACGCCGTGCTTCCACGAGTTGCACCTGGGACGCTCTGAAATTTTGAATTCGGGCATTGCGGAAGACGAGGTCAGATCACTTCGCTTCGGGATGCTCTAGCCGAGAAGACGACAGGGGTGCCATGGCTGGCCATTCACAGTTCAAGAACATCATGCACCGCAAGGGCCGCCAGGATGCGGTGCGGTCGAAAATGTTTTCCAAGCTGGCGCGCGAAATCACCGTCGCCGCCAAAAGCGGGACGCCCGATCCATCGATGAACCCTCGCTTGCGGCTGGCGATTCAGAACGCCAAGGCGGTGTCGATGCCGAAGGACAACATCCAGCGCGCCGTCAACAAGGCCTCGATGGGCGATGCCGAGAACTACGAAGCCGTGCGCTATGAGGGCTATGGCCCGGGCGGCGTCGCCGTCATTGTCGAGGCGCTGACCGACAACCGCAACCGTTCGGCATCCAATGTGCGTGCTGCCTTCACCAAGGCCGGCGGCGCGATGGGCGAAACCGGCTCGGTGTCGTTCATGTGGGACCGTGCCGGCGAGATCTACTATCCGGCATCGGCCGGCAGCGCCGACAAGATCATGGATGCGGCGATCGAAGCCGGCGCCGATGATGTCGAGTCCGACGAGGAAGGCCACACCATCTATTGCGGCTTTGAGAACATGGGCGAAGTGTCGAAGGCGCTGGAAGGCGCGCTCGGCGAGGCTGAATCGGTCAAGCCGATCTGGCGGCCGCAAAACAACGTTCCGGTCGATGAGGAGCGGGCACAGTCGCTGATGAAGCTGGTCGCCACGCTCGAGGATGACGACGACGTGCAGAGCGTCTACGCCAACTTCGAAGTCGACGACGAGACCATGGCCAAGCTCAGCGCGGCATGAGCGAAGCTCAGTCCGAAATGAGCGGAGCTATACCCGCCACGAGCGAAAAGCCGTTGCCGGTCATCCGCATCACCTATTGCACGCAGTGTCAGTGGCTGCTGCGCGCCGGCTGGATGGCGCAGGAGCTGCTGTCGACCTTCGGCACGGACCTTGGCGAAGTGACGCTGGTGCCCGGCACCGGCGGCATCTTCACCATTTCCTGCAATGACGTGCTTGTCTGGGATCGCAAGCGCGACGGCGGCTTTCCGGACGCGGCCAAACTGAAGCAACTGGTCCGCGATGTCATTGATCCGGACCGCGACCTCGGCCATTCCGATCGGAAGACAAAGGCATAGGGGTCGCGAGCGCTGCCGTCACTTGCGTCGCCACGCACCGACGGCGGCGCCAATCGCAATACCCACGGCAACGCCCATCGGCAGATCATCCAGAGCGGTGCCGATCGCGGCACCGACACCAACTCCGATGGCCATGCCGAAGGCCATATTTGCGTATTGATCCTTCATCGGTCGCTCCATCCATCGTCGTCAACGCGTGGCGAACCAGAAGGATGCCAGCGCGGCTATGCCGCTGATGGTGCGGACATGGTTCCACATCACCCATTCATTGAGGTAGCGCGACCACAGGCTTGCGCCATTGCTGCTGGCCGGATCGACGGCGGCGAGCGCATCGTTCAGCGGGACGTTGAAGATCATCGTCACCACCACGATGCCGATGAGATACAGCAGGCTGCCGGCAAGCAGCCAGAGCGAACCCGACTGGCTCCAGCCCATCACCGCGCCGATGGCGACAAGGACGCAGACAAGCGCCGTGCCGAACAGGGCGGTCATGAACAGCGGCGTCACCGCGGTGACATTGATCGAATTCATCGCGGCGATACCGCCGGCAGCGGGCATGCGGGCGAGACCCGGCATGACGAAGCTGGAGAAAGCAAAGAAGACGCCACCGACGACGCCTGAGCCGATTGCGGCGATGAAGATGAGGGTGGGGAGAAGCTTCGCGATCATGTCAGTTGCTCCAGATGCCGGTTGCGGCGGTTTGCGTTGCGTAGGCGGAGAAGTCTCTTGGCTGGCGACCAAGCACGCGCTGGACGCCGTCGGTGAGCGACTCGTTGCGGCCGTCGAGCACCTGGGTGAACAGCTCATTGAGCAGCCAGCCGAATTCGGGCGGCAGCTCATGCGCGGCCACTGCGGCAGTGAATTCGTCATGCGAGATCCTGACAAAGCGGATGTCGCGTCCGGCCGCCTTGGCAATCTCGGCGACCGCGTCTGCGAAGCTCAGCAGCCGCGGCCCGGTCAACTCATAGAGCTGGCCGACATGGCCTGGCTCCGTCAGCACGGCAAAGGCGGCGTCGGCGATGTCGTCGGCATCGACAAAGGGCTCGCCGACATTGCCGATCGGCAACGCCACTTCGCCTTCAGCCAGGGACCCGGTGAAGAAGCCTTCGCTGAAGTTCTGCGAGAACCAAGCGCAGCGCAGGATGGTCCAGTCGGCGCCCGAGGCCTTCAGCATCTCTTCGGCGCGCTGGGCTTCCGTTTCGCCGCGCCCCGACAGCAGCACCAGTCGGGTGACACCGTTTTGCACCGCGAGCCTGGCGAAGGCGTCGACGGTTTCAGCGGCGCCCGGCACGGCGATGTCGGGATAGTAGCTGATGTAGAGGGCGCTGACGCCTTGCATTGCCGGTCCCCAGGTCGCTGGGACTTCCCAGTCGAAGCGCGGTGTACCGGAGCGCGAGCCGATCCGCACCGGCAGGTCGTGCGCCGTCAGCCGCTCGGCGAGACGGCGGCCGGTCTTGCCGGTGCCGCCGAGGATCAGAATTGGTTTGGTTGTCGGGTCAGTCATAACCGTTTCCTCTGTTTAAAATATGAATAATACTCACGTTTGCAAAATGTGATAAACCCTCGTATTTTGCGAGTCAAGCGATTTTGCTGGCATTGGAGTCAGTCATGGAAGACACGGCCGCGCCGGTTTCCCCGCGGGAGCAGATTGCTTCGCCGCGCCGGGCGCCCAGCCAGCAGCGCAGCCGCGAGCGGGTCGAGCGCATGCTGACTGCCGCCTCAGCGCTGATCGCCGAGCAAGGCAGCGACGCCATGCGCATGGGAGAGGTGGCGGAACGGGCCGGGGTGTCGATCGGGTCGCTCTACCAGTTCTTTCCGGACAAGCGGGCGATCATCTGGGCGCTGGCCGAGCGCTACACCGCCGAAAGCCAGTCCTGCATTTCGGCAGCACTGGCTGGTGTCAGGGACGCCGAAGGCCTGCAGTCCGCGTTTTCAGAGTTGGTCGACATCTATTACCGGCTGTTCCTGGCCGAACCGGTGATGCGCGACATCTGGTCGGGCACGCAAGCCGACAAGGCGCTGCGCCAGCTCGAACTCGCCGACAGCCGGGCCAATGCCGAGTTTCTAACCGCGGTGCTGAAACGGCTGCGGCCGGCAGCCGATCCGGTGGCGTTGGAAACGACGGCGTTCCTCATCTGGCAGATGGGCGAAGCCGCCATGCGGCTGGCGATCTCGGTTGAGCGCCAAGAGGGCGACAGGCTGGTCGCGGCCTACAAGCGCATGGCGCTGAGGGAATTGCTGGCCGAGTAGCAACGCGCCGCAACAAAAAACCCGCCACGAAGGCGGGTTTTTGATCTGTAAAAAGCTCGTTTGGTTTAAGATCTTACTTGGTGCAAGTCATTATCCCAAAACCGCTTCGCACTTTTGGGCGACATGCACTTAGATGCCGAAACCTTCGAAACGCTTCTTGAACTTCGACAGGCGGCCGCCGCGGTCGAGCAGGGTCTGCTGGCCGCCGGTCCAGGCCGGATGGGTGGTCGGGTCGATATCGAGGTTCATCGTATCGCCTTCCTTGCCCCAGGTCGAACGGGTCGTGTATTCGGTGCCGTCGGTCATGACGACCTTGATGGTGTGGTAATCGGGATGAATAGCGCTCTTCATGGCTCGGTTCCTGGCTTGCCGGCGCGGCTGACGGGCATAAGCCTGCGTCGATGCGCCTCTTTTTAAAACTCGAAGCCGCAGCTATTGAGGAGCCACGGCTTCTAAAACGGTCGGCGAGCCTATACATCAGCCGGAATTGAATCACAAGGCCGCGGCAAGCGCATATTGAGGCGCAGACCCCAAGGGCGGCTGGAGGAAACATCGGGATGGCGCAAATCACCAGCGCAGACGAGCGCCGGCGTTCGCTCAAGCCGCTCCGGCGCCTGTTCCCCTACATCACGCACTATCGCACACTGGTCGTCGGCGCCATCATCTCGCTGGTCATCGCGGCGGCAACCACGCTGGCGCTGCCGCTGGCGGTGCGACGCATGATCGATTATGGTTTCTCGTCGTCCAGCACCACCTTCATTGCCGAATATTTCGCCGCCCTGGTGGCGATGGCCGCCGTGCTGGCGGCGGCATCGGCCGGCCGCTACTATTTCGTCATCACGCTGGGCGAGCGCGTCGTCGCCGATATCCGGCGCGATGTCTTCGCCCATGTGACGACGCTGTCGCCTGCCTTCTTCGACACCGCCCAGTCGGGCGAGATCGTGTCGCGGCTTGCCGCCGACACGACGCAGGTCAAGTCGGCGGTCGGCGCGACGGCTTCGGTGGCGCTGCGCAACGTCATCCTCGGCCTTGGCGCGGTGGGGATGATGGTCATCACCAGCCCGAAACTGTCCGGGTTGGTCATTGCCGCTATTCCTGTCATTGTGCTGCCGCTGGTCGCTTTCGGCCGTTCGGTGCGGCGCAAATCACGCCAGGCGCAGGATACGCTGGCCGATGCCACCGCCTATGCCAGCGAGCAGATAGGCGCGGTGCGCACGCTGCAGGCCTTTACCAATGAGAAGCTGGTCACCGGGCATTTCTCGGCCGCGGTGGAAGCTGCTTTCGAGGCGGCACGCTCCTCGATCTTCGCGCGCTCCTTCCTTACCTTCTTCGCCATTTTCACCATCTTCTCGTCCGTCGTGGCGGTGCTGTGGTTCGGCTCGCGCGACGTGCTCGAAGGCTCGATATCGCCCGGTACGCTCGGCCAATTCCTGCTCTATTCGGTGTTCGCCGCCGGCGCGCTGGGCGCGTTGTCGGAAGTCTGGGGCGAGCTTGCGCAGGCGGCGGGCGCCGCCGAACGGCTGACCGAAATCCTGGCCGAGAAGCCGGCGATCCAGGCTCCCGCCGATCCGAAGCCGCTGCCGGCCGTCGCCAAGGGCGCGATCGCCTTCGACAATGTCTCCTTCTCCTACCCGGCAAGGCCGGACCGTGCCGCCGTGCATGGCTTGAGCTTTCAGGTCATGCCGGGCGAGACGGTGGCGATCGTCGGGCCGTCAGGGGCCGGCAAGAGCACGGTGTTTTCGCTGATCCTACGCTTCTACGATCCCGAAACAGGCAAGATCCTGATCGATGGCGTCGATGTGCGCGAGGCCGATCCCGTTTCGATCCGCCAGCGCATCGCGATCGTGCCGCAGGACGTCACCATTTTCGCGGCAAGCGCGCGTGACAATATTGGGTTCGGCCGGCCGGGAGCCAGCAAGGCCGAAATCGAGACGGCGGCGAAGGATGCACTTGCCGATGAATTCATCCTCAAGCTCGAGAACGGGTATGACAGCCAGGTCGGTGAGCGCGGCGTGACGCTGTCAGGCGGCCAGCGCCAGCGGGTTGCGATCGCCCGCGCCATCCTGCGCGACGCCCCGATCCTGCTGCTCGACGAGGCCACCTCCGCCCTCGACGCCGAAAGCGAGACGCTGGTGCAGACGGCGCTGGAACGGCTGATGCAGGGCCGCACCACGATCGTCATCGCCCACCGCCTGGCAACGGTGCTGAAGGCCGACAGGATCCTGGTCATGGATGGCGGCTCGATCGTCGAGGAAGGCACGCATCAAAGCCTTGTCGCCAAGGGCGGCATCTATGCGCGGCTGGCCAAGCTGCAGTTCGAAACCGGAGCCAGTGCTTTCAGGGGCGCGGCTGAGTAGGCAGAAACATCTGCCGCTGTGCCGGCAGCCGCTATACGGCTCCGTATCGCTGCTTCAGATGGTTCACGAAATAAGTGGCGTTGAGCTTTTCGCCGGTGGCGCGTTCGAGCAGGTCCGGCGTCGACCAGCGTGATCCCTGCGACCAGATTTTTTCGCGGCGCCAGTCGTTGATCGCCTCGAAATTGCCTTTGGCGAGATCCTCGTCGGCGGCAGGATGATCCCGCGTCAGCGCCGCCCATTGCTGCGCCGCCATCATCGCGCCCAGCGTGTAGGATGGGAAATAGCCAAAGGCCGCACCCGGCCAGTGCACGTCCTGCATCGGTCCGTCGGCGGGGTTGTCGATGGTGGAGAGGCCGAGATAGTCACGCATCTTGGCGTCCCAGGCTTCGGGCAGATCAGCCACCTCCAGCCGACCCGCGACGAGTTCCTGCTCCAGTTCGTAGCGCAGGATGACATGCAGGGGATAGGTCACCTCGTCGGCATCGACACGGATCAGGCCGCGCTCGACGCGATGCACATGCGGCAGGATGTCGTCGAGCGACCAGGCTTCGCCGAGATGCTTTTCGACCACCGGCAGCGCCCAGCGCCAGAAGGCCGGGTTGCGGCCGAGCTGCTTCTCGACGAACAGGCTCTGGCTTTCATGCACGGCCATGCCGCGCGCCTTGCCGAGCGGCCAGTGCGACCATGCCTTCGGCAGGTTCTGCTCGTAGAGCGCATGGCCGGTCTCGTGCAGTACGCCCATCAGCGCCGACAGGAAGTCTGTAGTCTTGTAGCGGGTGGTGATGCGCACGTCGCTCGGCACGCCGCCGCAGAAAGGGTGGTGCGACACCGACAGCGACCCGTGTGTCAGGTCGAAGCCGACCGCCGCCATCATGGCAAGGCCGAGCTCGCGCTGCCGGTCGATCGCATAGGTGCCTGAGAGCGGCTTCAGCGGGCGCTTGCGCAGCCGTGCGTCCTGGATAGCCAGCGCCTCCGGCACAAAACCTTTCAGGAAAGCCTTCAGGTCGGCGAACACTGGCGTGATGTCGGCGGTGCGGTTGCCGGGGTCGTACTGCTCCATCAGCGCGTCATAGGGGGCGAGGCCGAGCACATCGGCACGCAGCGCCGCTTCCTCGCGCACCAGCGCCACGACGCCCTCCAGCGCCGGCTGGAAGCCCGCCCAGTCGTTCTTGGCGCGCAGGCCGCGCCACAGCTGCTCGCAACGCATGCGCGCGGTCGTCTGGCGTTCGACGAATTCGACCGGCAGGCAGGTCAGGTTGGCGTATTGGCGCCGCAGTTCCGAGACCGCAGTGCGCTGCTCTTCACCCAATGCTTCCTGTTCGGCCGCAGCGATCCAGTCGGCTATCTCCGGCGCCGTTGCCCTGGTGTGATACATGCCGGCCAGTGCCGACATCGCCTCGGCACGCTTCTCGCCACCGCCGACGGCCATGTGGGTGGCCTCATCGGCGCCGAGAATGGCCAGTGCATGCTCGAGCGCTTCGAGCTTGTGGCAGAGGTCATCGAGTTTCTGAAAGGACATGGCGGCTTCCGTGATTGGGGACGGCGCGAAAAGACACCAACACAAATGCGTTGGCAACCCTCGGATGCCGTCGGGCAAATGCACCTTGCGCAGGCGATGCCGCGCATGGAATGCTGCCGGCGACAACGCAAGGGGGACGAAATGATCGGCAACATCCTGGTTGGGCTGGTGGCCTTGATCCATGCCTACATCGTCTATCTGGAGATGGTGCTGTGGGACACGCCGCGCGGACACAAGGCTTTCAACCTGACCCCGGAATTCGCCAGCGCCTCCAAGGTGCTCGCCGCCAATCAGGGGCTCTACAACGGTTTCCTCGCCGCCGGCTTCATCTGGGGGCTTTACCTCGGGGCGGCCGGTTTCCAGGTCAAGGTGTTTTTCCTGCTGTGCGTGGCTGTTGCCGGCCTCTATGGCGCGGCAACGGTTGGCCGCAAAATCCTGTTTATCCAGACCGCGCCGGCGATTGCCGCGCTGATCGCGGTCTGGCTGGGCTGGTAAAAAGGACGCCCGCGGGATGGCTCCCGAAAGCGTCAGGTGATCCCTTCCTCTTGGACCGTTTCGGGCGCTATGGCCTCAGCCGTTCGGGTAGTTGCCGCCGTCGTCGCCGTCGCCCATCAGGAAACCGCTGCCGGTATCGACCCTCAGGCGCTGGTCGACATTGTCGAGCCGGCGCAGCAGGTCATGATATTGCGCGGCCGGTATCCTGCCGTGATCGGACGCGGCGACTTTCTCTGCCGCCTGACCGATGTGGGCCGTGCGCATTTCCAGGCGTTCCGCCACGGCCGGGGTGATGTTGTTGGCCTGTCTTGCGTCCACGATGCCCTGCCGGACGCCCTGCACCTGTGCGATAAGCGCCTCGACACGCGGGCCAGTCATGTCGGTCGGATCGGCCGCGTCGAGAGCGCCCTTGTGATGGCCCGCGGCATAGGCGCCGGCAAGCGGAACGGCGATGAGGAGCGCCGTGAGTGTAGCAGTTCTAAGCGAGGTCTTGAAAGAGCGCATCACGCGTCTCCTCTTGTAGAGGAAGGCGGCGGTTGTCCGCCTGCCTTCCGGCCTTGGGCCGTCCGGTTCCGTCGCGTCGCGATGAGGGGGTTCATCGCCGGCGGTTCTCGGCCCGGGCGGCAAGTTAGGATCGCCCTGCGACAATGTGTAATTAAAAAAAGATAATCTTTTCAGGCCTTGTCGGCCTCTATCTGCGCTCTAGAGTTGAGCCGACGAACAAGTTCGCGTGATTTTGGATCAACGTTCGGTGAGCTTCAGTTCAATACGGCGGTTCTTATTGCGCGCCTCTTCGGTGTCGGCGGGGTCGAGCGGCTGGAACTCACCGAAACCGGCGGCTACGAGCCGGTTGGCAGGCACGCCGTTTTCGATCAGGAATTTCACCACCGATGTCGAACGCGCCGTCGACAGCTCCCAATTGTCGCGGTAGCGGCCGGCGCCGGAGAGCGGCTTATTGTCAGTGTGGCCGTCGACGCGCAGCACCCAGTTGATCTCGGGCGGGATTTCCTTCTGCAACTCGATGATGGCGTCGGCGAGCTTCTTCATCTCGACCTTGCCGGCATCGTTGATCACCTCGGAGCCGGTCGGGAACAGCACTTCCGACTGGAAGACGAAGCGGTCGCCGACGATACGGATGTTCTCTCGGTCGGCGAGGATTTCGCGCAAGCGGCCGAAGAAGTCGGAGCGGTAGCGGTTCAACTCCTGCACGCGCTGTGCCAGAGCGACGTTGAGGCGTCGGCCGAGGTCGGCGATCTTGGTGTTGGAATCGCGGTCGCGGATTTCGGAGACGTTGAGCGCATCCTCGAGCGCGCCGATCTGCTTGCGCAGTGCCGCGATCTGCTGGTTGAGGATCTCGACCTGGCTCAGCGCCTGCTGGCTGATCTGGCGTTGGTTGTCGAGTTCGCCGCCCAGCGCCGCGGCGCGCTGGTTGGCGGCGTCGCCGGCACCGGCGCCTTGCGCCAGCAACTGTTGGAGCCGGCTCCTTTCCGCTTGCGCGGCTGACAGCGACGCCTGCAGATTGGCCAGTGAATCATCCTTGTCCTGCGCCGTCGAGCGCTCCAGCGCCAGCAACTGGGTCAGCTCGTTGATTTGCGAGTTGAGGCGCGAGAGTGCCGTATCCTTGCCGGAGATTTCGCGTCCCAGCAGGAACTGCGCCAGCACGAAGACCGTGAGCAGGAACATGATGGCCAAAAGCAGCGTCGACAGCGCGTCGACAAAGCCCGGCCAGTAGTCGATGCGGCGATCGGTGCGCCGGCCCCTGGCGAGTGCCACTTCAGTGCACTCCGGGCTTCTTCAGGGCATCGGCGATCTTTTCCAGCGTGTTGCGCATCGCCTTCTGCTCGTCGGACTGGGCTTCGACCCAGTCGCGCATGATCTGCTGTTCCGAGCGCATGTTCTTGACCAGGCCGGAAATGCCGTCGGCGAGATTGGCCATGGCGGTGGCGACGCGCGGGTTGGAGCCGCCGCCATTCTCCTGCATCGAGCGCAGCCTTTCCGACAGCACCCGGATCTCGTCGGAGGATTCGGTCTTGGCTGGGTCGGCGACGACGATGTCCGACGACAGGTCGGTCACCGAGGACAGCCAGTTTTCCAGTTCGGTGTAGAAGCGTGTCTGGGCGCGACCGGCCTGCAGGTCGAGGAAGCCGAGCACCAGCGAGCCGGAGAGGCCGAACAGCGAGGACGAGAAGGCGGTGCCCATGCCGGCCAGCGGCGCCGAAAGCCCCTGCTTCAGGGAATCGAGCACCGCGGCGGCGTCACCGGTGCCGGGATCGAGCGATTCGATGGTCTCGCGGATCGAACCGATGGTGTTCAACAGTCCCCAGAAAGTGCCGAGCAGGCCGAGGAACACCAGCAGGCCGACGAGATAGCGCGAGGTGTCGCGGCTTTCGTCGAGGCGGGTGGCGATGGAATCGAGCATGGTGCGCATCGAACTGGTCGAGAAGGCCGTCGCCGAGGAGCGGCCGATCATCGCCTTCATCGGCGCCAGAAGCACTGGTTCTGTCGTTTCCGAGCCGGCACGGAAGGAGTTGACCCAGCGCACTTCGCGAAACAGTCGCCCGACCTGGGCGAAGGCCAAAAGGATGCCGACCACCAGCACGCCGACGATCAGGCCATTGAGGCCGGGATTGCTGCCAAAAGCGGTTGAGATCTGTCGGGTGAGGATGGCGGCGATGAAGGCGACGATGACCAGGAAGATCACCATGGTCAGCAGAAAGACCTGCGGGCTCGATAATTTATGCGGGTCGTAGATCAGGACATCAGAACGTCTGCCCATGCCGAAGGATCTGAGAAAAGCCATCCGTGCCCCGTTTCCGATGCCGCCGCCGATCACGTAAACCGCGACTCTAAACGGAATTGTGACCAAATTGAATGGCGCTTGGCAATATTGCCGCGTCGAGAATGTCAGAGGCGATTGATGACCAGACAGTCGACCATGGCGGCCAGATGCAGGCCGGCGCCGGTGACGACGAAACCGTGCCACAGCGCGTTGTGGAAGCGCAGCCCCTTCCAGGCGAAGAAGATGACGCCGCAGGAGTAGACGATGCCGCCTGCGACGATCAGCGCTATCGATGTCGTCGGCAGCGTCTGGACAAGTGGCTTGACCAGGATGATGCCGCTCCAGCCGATGGCGAGATAGAAACCGATCGCCAGCCGGTCGAAACGGCCGGGAAAGAACACCTTGATGGCAATACCCAGCACTGCCGCGGCCCAGACCAGCACGATCATCCAGCGCGCCAGCGGCGAGCCTTCGAGCTGCGCCAGGAAAGGCGTATAGGTCGCGGCGATCAGCAGATAGATCGCGGCGTGGTCGAAACGCCGCAACACCCATTTTGCCGGCGACGACACCGGCCACAGATTGTAGGTCATCGACACCGAGAGCACGGTGAGCAGCGAAACCACGTAGAAGGCGGCGGCGATGTATTCGCCAGGTCCGACACGAAACGCCGCCAGCGCCAGCAGTGCCGACCCTGCCGCGATCGCCAGCACGATGCCGACCGCGTGGACGATACCGTCTGCGATCATCTCGGCACGCGAATAGTGCCAGCGTCCGATGAACGGGATATCGGGGTAGGGTTGGTTGTCTCTCACTAAGCCGGGTTCCTGCACCGCGCCCTTCAATTTGGGCGCATGCCGGGCAGTATTTCAAGCTTCCATTGCGGTTTTGCGACTGCGGCGCATCAGCGCGGCGTGGCTGTCAGCGGGAGGAGAGCGGCTTCTTCACGACCTTCAGCAAAGCGCGCTGGATGATCTCGTTGCCGGCGACGACCGAGCCGTTGTCGAGCATGTCCTGGCCGCCATCCATGTCGGAGACGAAGCCGCCCGCCTCGCGGATCAAAAGCAGCCCGGCGGCGATGTCCCAGGCCGACAGGCCGGTTTCCCAGAAGCCATCCATGCGGCCGGCGGCGACATAGGCGAGATCGAGCGATGCGGAGCCGAGGCGGCGGACGCCGGAAACCTCGGCCATGACATTGCGCAGTTCGACCAGGAAATTGCCGTGGTGGCCGCGGCCGAGATGCGGCATGCCGCAGCCGATCACGGTGTCGACCAGCTTGATGCGGCCGGCGACGCGCAAGCGGCGGTCGTTCATGAAGGCGCCGCCCCCGCGTTCGCAGGTGTAGAGTTCGTCCATCGCCGGATTGTAGATGACGCCGGCGACGATCTGGCCCTGGCGCTCCAGCGCGATCGAAACGGCAAAGAGCGGAATGCCGTGCAGGAAATTGGTGGTGCCGTCGAGCGGGTCGACGATCCAGCGATGCTGGCCGTCGTCGCCTTCAACCACGCCGCGCTCTTCCATCAGGAAGGAATAGCCGGGCCGAGCCTTGGACAATTCGGCAAAGACGATGTCCTCTGCCTTGCGGTCGGCCTGGCTGACATAATCGCCGGGGCCCTTCATCGAGACCTGCAGGTTCTGCACCTCGCCGAAGTCGCGCGACAGCGAGCGGCCGGCCTTCATTGCGGCCTGGACCATGACGTTGAGAAGGGCTGAGCGTGCCATAGTGCTTTTTCCCGGTGCTGCGCTTTAAATTCTGCCTCGATGCATGTCGGTGACCCGGAACCCGGCCACTTCTGGGCGACATGCGTCAGTCGGCGCGGCGCACGTAAGTGATTTCGTTGGTGTCGACGATGATGCGCTCGCCGGCGCCGATGAAGGGCGGCACCAGGACGCGGATGCCGTTCTCCAGGATCGCCGGCTTGTAGGACGATGCCGCCGTCTGACCCTTCACCACCGGGTCGGCCTCGGTGATGGTCAGCGTCACATAGTCGGGCAGCGAAATGCCGATCGGCCGCTCTTCGTAGAGCTGGACCGTCACCATCATGCCGTCCTGCAGGAAGGCGGCGCGATCGCCGACGAAGTCCTTGTTCAATTCGAGCTGCTCGTAGCTCTGGGTGTCCATGAACACCAGTGCGTCTTCCTGCGCGTAAAGGAAGGAAAAATCCTTCAGGTCGAGCCGGATCTGTTCGACGGTCTCGGCCGAGCGGAAGCGCTCGTTGAGCTTGGTGCCGTTGATGAGGTTCTTCAGTTCGACCTGATTGTAGGCGCCGCCCTTGCCGGGCTTGACGGTGTTGGTCCTGACCGCCACCCAAAGCCCGCCATCATGCTCGATGACATAGCCGGGACGGATTTCGTTGCCATTGATCTTGGCCATGATGAGATGATCCGGAATGATGCCAACGGCCACGCCGTCGGTATGGATGTTCGCTGGGAAAGCGATTTCGGGCTCCCAAGACCACAAATCGCCAGAAGAGGCAAGGGAGCGGGCAGGTCGGTGCCAGGCGAGGGGAGCCGAGGTTACACTTGCGATGACCGCGAGAACCGCCGTCAAGGCAGCCGGTTGGCCTTCTGCAGCGCCTGCTTGGTCTGGTCGTCGTCCAGCCCCTGCAGGAAGTCGTCCATCTGTGGGTCGATGAGGCCGGCACGGCGGGCGACGACGTACCAGGCGCCGGCAAGCACAAGGTCCGGATCAGTGCCGATGCCTTGCATATAGAGCTTGGCCAGGCGGTTCTGGGCGGCGACATTGCCGCCCTCCGCCGCCTGCTTCATCCAGCCGAAGGCGGATTTCAGGTCGCGCGCACCGCCGCGGCCTTCGATCATCCAGGCGGCGAGATCGATCTGCGCGGTGTCGTAGTTCTGCCTTGCGGCCTGCGCCAGCAGGCGCCTTGCCTGGGCGTCGTCACGTGGCTTGCCACCGACACCGTTGGCGTAGATCTGCGACATTGCATATTGCGCGTCCGCGAGGCCGGTCGCGGCGGCGCGCTCATAGTAGGAAACCGCCTTGGCCATGCCGGCGTCGCCGGGGTCCTGCTGGACCAGCATCTGCGCGAAATTGAATTGCGCCAGCCGGTTGCCGGCTTCGGCGGCGGCCTGCATCAAGGCGTAGGCCTCTTTTCCATCCTTTTTGACGTAGCGGCCGTCGAGCAGCATCAGCGCATACTGGAACTGCGATTCCGGCACACCCTGTTCGGCGGCCAGCGCGTACCATTTCGCCGCTTGCGCCGAATTGACCGGCACACCGAGCCCCCGCGACAGGATCTCGGCCACCAAGGTCTGCGCCGCCGGATCGCCGTTTTGCGCCCGGACCAATGCCAGATTGTAAGCTGTCTTGTAGAGACCGCGCTGGAAGGCGCCATAGGCCGCGTCGGCGGGTTTTGCGCCGAAGCGGTCGGGATTGACCGTGTCGGCCGACGGCAGCGGCGCGGGCTCGGCCGTGGTAGCGGGCTGCGGCAACGGCTTGTCGATCGGCTTGTCGGTGTGGACGCCGATTTCCGGCTTGGGCTGCGGCAGGGGGATGGTCTCCGCGGCGGCAGCCTGGACCATCAGCACCGCAAGCAGAGCCTGGAGGGGAAGCGTCGCCGAGGACATTTCAGTCCTCGAAGCGCGGCGCGGTCTCGTCGAGCAGCGCGTTGGCGGTGGCGACCGCTGTCCTGGGATCGGTGCCGTCGGCAAACACGGCGCTCGACAGCGCCACGAATTCAGCGCCGGTGGCGCCCACCGCTTCGACCGAGGCGATGTCGGATCCGGCCATGACGATGCAAGGGATCTGGATCATGTCCGCCCACCATGCGCCGAGCGACAGGTTGCGCGGGTGCGGTTCGGGCTTGTTGTCGTAACCGAAGCGGCCGAAGAAGATGTAGTCTGGCCGCGTCTCGCCAAGCTCGAGCGCGTCGTCACGTGTCTTGGCGCCGCCGGTGCCGACCATCATCTTTGCCTGGAAATGCTCGATCGTCTCGGCAAGTTCGGCCTTGGAGACCTCGACATGGATGCCGTCGGCCTGGACGCGGCCGGCTATGCGGGTGTCGCCGGCGATGATGACAGCAACGCCGGCGGCTTGCGCTGCCGGCACGATCTGTTCGGCGAAAGCCTGAAAGGAGGCTTCATCCATGCCGTTCTCGGGCAGGATCAGCGAAGCGACATCGCCGCCATCGAATGCCGCGACAATACGGGCCGCCGGCACGCCGGACGGCGCGATCAGCACGATGCGACAGCGATTGGGGGGCGTTGCTTCATTCATGGTTCTTCGGGTCCCGCGTTTCGCCTATGCCGGGCGAAGATGGTTGGATTGCGGCATAGAGCAAAGTGCCCGCTTTGAACAGGCGGGCAGCCGGGATCGCGATGTTTGACCCGCCGGGCATCCGGCGGGGCGCTTCATTTGATCGGGTGCGGGCTCGCCACGGGCGGTTTGCCCTTCCACAGCGTCCAGCCGAGATTCATGCCGGCGGCGGCGATCAGGATGGCGGTGGCGCCGACGACCTGACTCAGATGCAGCCGATGGCCGAAGGCGACGACATCGACCAGGATGGCGACGACCGGATAGATGAAGGACAGCGATCCCTGCAGATGCGTCGGCAGCTTCTGGATGGCGCCGTACATCAGTATGTACATCAGGCCGGTATGGACGATGCCGAGCGTCGCCAGCATGGTCCAGCTCCAGGCATCGGCCGGAAGCTCTGCAAGATTGGCGAAAGGCGCCAGCATGACGACGCCGACGCAGACCTGGATCAGCGCGATGAGGTGCGGCGGCGTGCCCTTGAGCTTCTTGGTGACGATGGCGGCGACGGCCCAGAAGAAAGCCGCGCCCAACGCCATGACGATGCCGGTGAAATAATCCGTGCCGATATCGCCGGCATCGGGAGCCGACTGCACGATCAGAACCATGCCGGCGAAGGCGATGGCCAGCCAGGTCAGCTTGGTCAGGGTCAGCCGCTCGGCGAAGAAAAGCGCACCGAAGCCGACCAGCATGAAAGGCTGCGTGTTGTAGACAGCGGTGGCGATCGAGATCGACGCGCGCGAGAATGCGCTGAACAGCAGCAGCCAGTTGACGACGATGGCGACGCCGCCGAGCGCGGCGATGCCGATGATGCGCAGCGACAGCCTGTTGCGCAGCAATCCCAGCCCGGCGCAGATGATGAGCAGCGTCAGCGCACCGAAAGCGCAACGCCAGAACACCACATCCATGATCGGCTGGCCGGACAGGACGACGAACCATCCGATCGTTCCCAGGATGGCCATTGCGGCTGACATTTCGACCGTGCCGCGCACCGTTTCGTTCACAACAAACCTCCATATCGGTTGAGCCGCCATAATCTCATGCTGCCGCGAAGCTTTCCATCTGATTGGAAAGGGCGTATGGCCGGTTGGCCTAATTATATTAGGAGAAAACTCCAAACTATCGGGGAAAGAAAAAGATGCTGGACGATCTCGACCGAAATCTCCTTGAAATCCTGGTCAAGGATGCACGGACCTCGCTGAAGGAACTGGCCGCCCAGGTCGGGCTGTCGTCGCCAAGCGTTTCGGAGCGGCTGCGACGGCTCGAGGAGCGCGGCGTCATCCGAGCGTTCACTGTCGAGATCGATCCGCTGGCGCTCGGTTATACCCTGCAGGCGATCGTGCGCATCCGGCCTTTGCCGGGCAAGCTGCACATCGTCCAGAAGCTGATCGAGGAAATTCCCGAATTCGGCGAATGCGACAAGGTGACGGGCGATGACTGTTTCGTCGCCCGGCTGTTCGTGCGCTCGATCGGCGATCTCGACGGGATTCTCGATCGCATCGCCGACAAGGCGGAGACAAGCACCGCCATTATCAAGGCGCAGCCGATCCGGCGGCGGCCGCCGCCGCTTGACGCAACCGCCTCTCGGGATAGGGCAAAGGTCTTGCAGGCCTCCTGATCGAGTTGGGTGGAAAGCCGGCGGCCGGTTGGTTAGTGTGCCGGCCCAAACGAGGCCGGAACCATGGCGCAGAATATATACGACCGTGAGGATTTCTTCGCAGGCTACAGCCAGCTCGGCCGTTCGGTCGAAGGGCTGGAGGGTGCCGCCGAGTGGCCGGCACTGCGCGCCATGCTGCCCGATGTCGGCGGCTTGAGGGTCGTCGATCTCGGCTGCGGCTTCGGCTGGTTCTGCCGCTGGGCCCGCGAGCATGGGGCGGCGCAGGTGCTTGGCCTGGATCTGTCGGAGAAGATGCTTGCCCGGGCAAGGGCCGCCGGCCCCGATGCTGGCATAAGCTATGAGACGGCCGATCTCGATCGGCTCAGCCTGCCGGAAGCCAGCTTCGATCTCGTCTACAGCTCGCTCGCCTTGCACTATGTCGAGGATGTGTCGCGTCTGTTCGGGACCGTGCATCGGGCCCTGGCGCCTGGCGGGCGTTTCGTCTTTTCGACGGAACATCCGATCTTCATGGCGCCGACCAAACCCGGCTGGGTGATCGATAGCGAAGGCCGCAAGACGTGGCCTGTCGACCAATATCTGGTGGCAGGACCGCGCAGCACCGACTGGCTGGCCAAGGGCGTGGTGAAACATCACCGCACGATCGGCACCACCCTCAACGCACTGATCCGGTCCGGCTTCACCATCGGCCATGTCGAGGAATTCCGGCCGACCGATGCGCAAATCGCAGCCAAGCCGGAACTGGCGGAAGAGCTCGAGCGGCCGATGTTCCTGCTGGTCTCGGCTCGGCGCTAGGCACTGGCCGGCGTCGGCCGAGTGTGCCGCCGCCACGCTCATATTTGCTGTCGCTCCGCCGGGCATTCTGGGCTATTCAAGCGTCGACCCGCTTTCCCTCCGGACCAGTCCCCCCTCCCATGTCAGGCCTGCTTCTCGATCCGTGGTTCTATGCGGCTGCCATTCCGGCGGTCTTTCTGGTCGGCCTGTCCAAGGGGGGCTTTGGCGGCGCCGTCGGTTTCGTCGGCGTGCCGCTGATGGCGCTGACCATGCCGCCGGTGCAGGCGGCGGCCATCCTGCTGCCGATCCTGTGCCTGATGGACATCGTCTCGGTATGGACATGGTGGGGCGTTTATAACAGAAAGATGCTGGTCGACATGATGCCGGGCGCCGTCATCGGCATCGGCCTTGGCTGGCTGACGGCGGCACTGGTCACCGAAGAGGCGGTGCGGCTGATCGTCGGCGCCGTCGCCATCATCTTCGTCCTGCGCTGGCTCTATCTGCAGTTCCGCCATGGCGCCGATCACGCTGCCGCGCCCAACCGCGTCGCCGCCGCGGTCTGGGGCACGGTCGCCGGGTTCACCAGCTTCGTAGCCCATGTCGGCGGCCCGCCCTTCCAGGTCTATGCCTTGCCGATCCGGCTCGATCCGAAGGTTCTATCGGGCACCGCCGCGATCTTCTTTGCCGCCACCAATGCGCTGAAGCTGGTGCCCTATTTCGCGCTCGGCCAGTTCGACACCGCCAATCTGACGGCATCGGCGGTGCTGATGCCGCTGGCGCCGCTGTCGACCATTGCCGGGGCCTGGCTGGTGCGGCGGATGCGGCCGGAAACCTTCTATCCCTTCACCTATGCAACCGTCGCGGTCGTTGCACTGAAGCTGCTGTGGGATGGCATCGCAGGTCCGATGTAGAAAGGCGGCTGCGCCGCCGCCCGTCATCAGGGTCAGGCAGCGCTCGGCACGAGACGGCGGTTGCCGCCAAAGGCCAGTGTGGCGCCGATCAAGACGGCCAGCACCATGCCGGCGAGGATACCGATGTCATGCACGGTCGGCTTGAGCACCATGTCGGCAATGATGACCACCATCACCGCATAGTCGAAGCGCGCCGCGCTCATCATACGCTGGCCGATGGCAAGAACCTCTGGTGTGACGCCCTCTTTGGCGATCATTGCGCCCATGCGCTCGCCGGTCGGTTTGAAGATGAACATGCCGATCGAAAAGGTCGTGGCGTAGCCGGCCAGGCCGATGAGGATCCACAGGTCGGAGAAGCCGACCCAGAACCAGCACATGATGAGGCCGAAAATCAGCGTCAGCATCGACATCGGCGCGAAGAACCTGCCGCCCAGCTGACCGCTGGCGCGCATTGCCTGCAGTTTTTCCTCTATGTTGCCCGCCCGCTCGGCAAGCATGCCCAGCAGGAACAGCACGAAGCCGCCTCCGACCCACAGAATGGCGGTAGTGACGTGGAGGAATTTGACGATCGAGTACCAGTCCATGGGTTGCTCCTGCAGTGTTCCGGTCAGGTTGCGGCGGCGCTGATTTGCGCCGGCCGTCAGAGGAGCGGGCGTTTAGCGTGGCGCCTGTTTCGGAACGATGTCGCGAAAAACCCGGATCTGTTTCAGGCAATGAAGAAGCGGCTGAGATAGTGAACGCGCTATCTGATTTCCTGCTAATGTACGAATCGTCGGGAGGGGGTTGGCGCGACATCGTCCGGAAACATCGCCGATGCTAACGCGCTTAACGCCGGGAGCCCGGTGGCGACAACAATCGCCTGACGATCAACCCATTCCCACAACGGGAAAAGGCAATTCGGGGGACAGACATGCAAGGGGTAGCACGGAATTTCTTCACACTGGCCGTCATCTATTCGCTGTGCGGCATGGCGCTCGGCCTGCACATGTCGATCAGCCAGGATCACGGTCAGATGCCGACTCACGCCCACACAATGGTGGCTGGATGGCTGATGTCGGCGGTCTTCGCCTTCTTCTACCATTTGTTCCCTGCCATCGGGCAAAAGACACTCGCCACCGTTCATTTCTGGCTGACCGCAATCAGCGGCATCGGCCTGCTGATCGGCCTCTACTTCCTGCTTGCCGGCAATGCCGCGATCGAACCGCTGGTGGCGGCCTCCTCGATGGGCTTCTACGCAGCCATGCTGCTGTTCGCCTTCATCGCCTTGCCGGCGATCTGGAAGACGGCCTGAGCTGGACCTGGGGTAAGGTGAGGCTGTGCCGGCGATCTGGAGGACAGCCTGAGCTAGCCTAACGCAGGAGATGCTGTCCTGTTACGGCACAGTATGGCGGCGTTCGGTCAAAAAACATCCGCGCCGTTAAGGCTTCATTAAGCTTTACAGGTGTTTACTATGTTCATCCAGTGATCTGGATTCTTACCGAGTGGTTGGAGCCACTTTGTTTGACGCCTCCCTGTTAAACTCCTGAGAGCCGCCTTATCCGCGGCTCTTTTTTTGTCTTCATTTCCCTTTTTGTCCGCGTCTCAGCGGGGCCGCCCAATGGCGGCTCGCCGTTAACCTTCTGTTAAACATGTGCTTGCCTTCGCCGGTGACGAAGCGCATTTTCAAGCTTCAGTCAGATAGGGTTCCGGGTGTATCGGCAGGGAGCCGAATCGGCCGGTTGCAAGTGCAGGGGCGTATCAATGAACGAGCCTTCGAAGGGCAGTGCGAAAACCGTCAAGCTGGCGGAGCGCCGGGTTTTCTCGCAATCCTTCAAGCCGCTTTACCAGGAAGGCATGGGCCTGGTCGAACAGGCCGCCGAATATCTCGACGGCAAGGGCCGGGCCGAGGCAAAGAAACTGTCGCGGCTGGGCGCCACGCTCTATGCGGCCGAATCGATGCGGCTGACCACCAGGCTGATGCAGGTTGCGTCCTGGCTGCTTTTGCAGCGCGCCGCCAATTCCGGCGAGATGACCCGCGACCAGGTCGCGTCGGAAAAGTCCAAGGTGCGTCTCGACACCGCTTCCGCCCATGACGAAGCCGCCGGCTGGGCCGAGTTGCCCGAGGATTTCCTCGATCTCGTCACCCGCTCGCTGCGCCTGCAAGCACTGGTGCGCCGCATGGACGAGGAGATCTATGGCTCGAGCGCCTTGGTCGACATGCAACCGATGGCTCGCCGCCTCAATCCGGTTTCCGACCAGATCAGCCTGCTCAACACGGCTTTCGCTCGGGGTTAGACCTCGGTCCGTCTTCTGTTTCCGGTTTGTTCACATTTCGCTGGCATCGCTGTGGGCCGGAGGTAAACTCGGCAAATGGCGGAAGCGATTCGCATCATCGGTATCGATCCTGGGCTTCGGCGCACCGGCTGGGGCATCGTCGAAAGCCTCGGCAATTCGCTGCGCTTCATTGCTTCCGGCACTGTGAAGTCCGACGACAAGGCGGCGCTGGCAACGCGGCTGTGCCAGCTGCATGACGGGCTCGCCGAAATCCTGCACAGCGCGATGCCGCACGAGGCGGCGGTCGAACAGACCTTCGTCAACAAGGACGCGGTGGCAACGCTGAAGCTCGGCCAGGCGCGTGGCATCGCCATGCTGGTGCCGGCGCGTGCGGGGCTTGTCGTTGCAGAATATGCGCCCAACGCGGTGAAGAAGGCGGTGATCGGCGTCGGCCATGGCGACAAGAAGCAGATCCACATGATGGTGAAGGTGCTGTTGCCGAAAGCCGTCTTCGATACCGAACATGCCGCTGATGCGCTCGCCATCGCCATCTGCCACGCGCATCACCGGCAGAGCGTGGCCTACAGGATGGCGCTGGCCGGCTAGCTATGTTCTTGACTTGTTCACGCTGCAGGGATAAGTAATACCGCAGAGGTATTACCATGCGCGTGACCACCAAGGGGCAAGTCACAATCCCCAAGCCGATAAGGGACCGTCTGGGCATCGCCCCGGGCTCCGAGGTGGAGTTCGTGGCCACCGACGAGGGTGTTCGGCTGGTTGCCGTCAACGAGAACCTCTCCCAGGAAGAGAAATTGCGCAGGTTCAGCGATGTCCTCGACCAGATGGAGGGGACGTTGGATCTGGGAGGCATGACCACCGATCAGTACATGGAGTGGTTGAGGGGGCCGCGTGAAGATCTCGACGTTGATTGACACAAATGTCCTGATCGATGTTTGGGGTCCAGCCGGACCGATGAAAGGATGGTCGGCATCGGCAATCGCCTCCTGCCGCCGCGACGGCGCGTTGGTGGTCAACACGATCGTCTGGTCCGAGTTGGCGCCGCTGATTGCGACGGAAACGGCGCTTCGAAAAGCAGTCGACATGCTTGGGATGGATCGCGAACTTGTATCTTGGGACGCGGCGTTCCTTGCCGGCGTTACGCATTCCCGCTATCGCCGGGCCGGTGGCGTCAGGGAAAGAACCTTGCCCGATTTCTTTATCGGCGCTCACGCGACCGTCGCTGGACATCGTCTTTTGACCCGCGACGCTGCTCGCTACCGCAGCTATTTTCCCGACCTCGACATCATCTCTCCTGAGACGCACCCATGAGAGCCCATCTTCCATGAAAGGTCTGGCATGATCGGCAAGCTCAAGGGCACGCTGGACGAGGTCGACGAGGACCATTGCCTCGTGGACATCCATGGCGTCGGCTACGTCGCCTATTGCTCGGCGCGCACGCTGGCGGCGCTGCCTTCGCCCGGCGAAGCGGTGGTGCTGTTCATCGAGACCTATGTGCGCGAGGACATGCTGCGCCTCTACGGCTTCCAGTCGGTGCTGGAACGCGAGTGGTTCCGGCTGCTGATGAACAATGTTCCGGGCGTCGGCGCCAAGGTGGCGCTGGCCATCCTGTCGACGCTGGCGCCGGCGGATCTCGCCAACGCCATTGCGCTGCGCGATATCGCCATGGTTTCGCGCGCGCCCGGCGTCGGCAAGAAAGTGGCCGAGCGCATCGTCACCGAGTTGAAGAACAAGGCGCCGGCCTACGCCGGAACCGCCTCGGGCACCATCGGCCTGAAACAGGAACTCGGTGACGGCGTGGCATCCGCGCCCATCACCGACGCGGTCTCGGCGCTGGTCAATCTCGGCTATTCGCGCGACACCGCCGCCAATGCTGTGGCGGCGGCGCTGAAGACGGCGGGCGAGGATGCCGATGCGCCGAAGCTGATCCGCTTCGGGCTGAAGGAACTGGCGCGGTGAACCGTCGCTTGTTCAGTTCCTTGCCGTGTGCAAGGAAGGCGTCATGAGCCTGTCGCCCCGCCTGATTGCGCCGGAAAAACGCGGCGAGGATGCCGAGCAGACCTTGCGGCCGCAGACGCTCGACGATTTCGTCGGCCAGGCGGCGGTGCGGGCCAATCTCAAAGTGTTCATCGAGGCCGCCAAGGGCCGCAACGAGGCACTCGATCATGTGCTGTTCGTCGGGCCGCCCGGTCTCGGCAAGACGACGCTGGCGCAGATCATGGCGCGCGAACTCGGCGTCAATTTCCGCTCGACCTCGGGTCCCGTCATCGCCAAGGCCGGTGATCTTGCCGCGCTGCTGACCAATCTCGAGGAAGGCGACGTGCTGTTCATCGACGAGATCCATCGGCTGAGCCCGGCGGTGGAGGAGATCCTTTATCCGGCGATGGAGGATTTCCAGCTCGACCTGATCATCGGCGAAGGACCGGCGGCGCGTTCGGTCAAGATCGACCTTGCCCGCTTCACGCTCGTCGCCGCCACCACGCGGCTCGGCCTGCTCACCAATCCGCTGCGCGACCGTTTCGGCATTCCGGTACGGCTCAATTTCTACACGGTCCAAGAGCTGGAGCAGATCGTGCGGCGCGGCGCCCGCATCCTGCAAATGCCGCTTGGCGACGACGGTGCGCTGGAGATCGCGCGGCGTGCGCGCGGCACGCCACGCATCGCCGGCCGGCTCTTACGCCGTGTGCGCGATTTCGCCTCGGTGGCCGGCGACGGCCATGTCGACCGCAAGATCGCCGACGAGGCGCTCACCCGGCTGGAGGTCGATGCGCTCGGCCTCGACGCGCTCGACCGGCGGTATCTCAGCATGATCGCGCGCAATTTCGGCGGCGGGCCGGTCGGCATCGAGACGATCGCCGCCGGCCTGTCAGAGCCGCGCGATGCCATCGAGGACATCATCGAGCCCTATCTGATCCAGCAGGGCTTCATCCAGCGCACACCGCGCGGCCGCATGCTGACGGCCAATGCCTGGCGCCATCTCGGCCTCGACGCGCCGAAGGATCTGGCGCAGCAGCAGATCAACCTGTTCCAGGAAGAGTAATTTTCCAGTGCGCCGCCCCGTCGTCTCGGGCATTGGCTCAGCATTGCGTCGGTACGTTTTTTGAATGCGCCCGGAATCTTCTCGACCGATCTTGGCTGAGCGATCAATGCAGCCCGCGGATCACGTCCATTACATCCGGTTCGGCCTTGTCGCCGTTGAAGGCGTCGACGATGCCGAAGGCGCCGCCATAGCTCCACACCGCCCATGAGAAGCCGTGCGCTTCGGCGCGCCCGATCATGTCCCTGACATAGGCGGCCCGGTACTCGGCGGGCATCACATAGGCGTTGCCATATTCCTGGCGGATCATGCCGAACTCGCCCAGCGAGATGTTTTCCGGCTTGACGCCGTTGGCCTTCGCCCATGCCTCGACCTTTTTGAACGGCGCATCCATGAGGCCCAGCAACTTGTCGGGACTGTCCATGCTGGCGACCTGTTCGTCGAGATAGGCAAGCAGGCCGCTCTGCCGTGTCCACGGGGCCTCGGCCTTGATCCTGGCGCGGATGGTGTCGAGCGTCACGTCGAGCTGTGCCTTGGGCACCGCGGTCAACGGATAGGGCAGGCCAGTCACATAGGGGATGAAGTCGCCGGCCCAGGTCGCTCCCTGATGGGTGAGCAGGAACGGATCGTAGGAATGGAAGGTCCAGATGACGTTGTCGTCAGGGATCGCCTTCGGGTCGATCTTCTCCAGCGAGCTCGCCGCGGAATAGCAGGCGCCGGTCAGCACGAGGGTCAGTTTCGTCGCCGAGGATCGCGCCGCGGCGAACAGTTTGCGCTGGCGGTCCGGCCACAGGCTGGTGCCATCGCTGTCGCAGTCGACGATCGGTTCGTTCATCGGCTCGAAGGCAACCTGGGTGGGATCTTCGCCGGCCAGCGTGCGGGCCATCTTGCGGACCATCTCGACATAGGCGTCGAAGGTCCGCGGGTCGTCCATCACTTCAGCCATGCCGATCTTGCGGCTGCCGCCGGCCGGGATCAGGTGCATGTCGACGATAACCTTCAGGCCGGCGCGGTTGATCATGCGCACGGAGTCCAGCACGCTGGCATAGAGGTCGTCACGCAAGGCCACGGTCTGGTCGGACAGGAAAGGCGAAGGGTCGACCGGCATGCGCAGGAAATCGAGGCCGGCATCCTTCAGCGCCTTGAGGTCGTTCTCCCCAAGGAATTTGCGCCATTCCGGATAGGGCAGGATGGCTTCGGCGTCGCCCCACTGGTCTTCGCCGGGCCATGTGACCCATTGGTCGAGGTTGAGGCCGCGCTTCATCGAGAATGTCGCGGCCTGGCCAGGCAGCGCCAAAGCCACGAGCACGAACAGCGCCGCCGTCAAACTCTTGATCATCGCCGTCAACAGTGCCATCCGATGTTATGTTCCGCGGGAAACCGGTGCCTGGTCGGGGCTGAAAAAGGAAGCGCAATGGGCGATCATGGTGAATCGGCGACGCTGCTGGCCGGGCTTTCCGGCGCGCTGACCACGTTCGGCCATCGGCTGATGGCGCGGGTCTATTATGCCGACACCGATTTCTCCGGCGTCGTCTACCATGCGCGCTATCTCGAATTCTTCGAACGCGGTCGCTCCGACTATCTCCGGCTGACCGGCGTGCACCACACAGAGCTTGCCGATGGCAAGCATGGCGAAAGAATAGTCTGGGTGGTGCGCCGCATGGAGATCGACTTTCGCGGCCCCGCCCGCATCGACGACATCCTGACGGTCGACACCCGCACCGAGGAGATTTCCGGCGCGCGCATCTTCATGGCGCAGCAGCTCAAGCGTGGCGACGAACTGCTGGTCGAGGCCAAGGTCGAGGCGGCGATCATCGGTGAGAATGGCCGCCCAAGGCGTTTTCCCAGGGAATGGGTGGCGGCATTCATGCCGAGGGTGCGCTGATATTCAGGTGATGCCGGCCTGCAAACAGCAGCTTCCTGCGCTTCCCCGTTCTACCGCATCGCGGTAGAACTGTGCTCACGTACGAAAGTACGCTCCGCTCCGGTTCTCGGAATCTACCGCTTTCGGCTCGGCCTGACCTGAATCTCAGCACACCCTAGCGCAGCCATTGAATTGATGGCCTTGCCATTGGGCGTGGCAATGCGCCGCGCCTTATATACTAACCCATCCTTAACCATAACGGTTCATGAAGAGATTGGTGAAGATTGGCGTTATCGAACGCCTTCCTTTCACCAATATTTGCCCCGAAAAGGCCGATAACGGCACAGTTTGGGGTTGTTCCGGTAGCTTCGTGCGAACCGACCACAAGGGATGCCAGGGGCCAGCCGCCAGCTTCGCCCGGAAAATCTTAAGGACGTAACGATGGAAAATATCGCACTCGCCGACCCGGGCGCGCAATTGTCGGTTTGGTCGCTGTTCGTTTCGGCCAGCTGGGTTGTCAAGCTGGTCATGATCGGCCTGCTCTGCGCCTCGGTCTGGACCTGGGCGATCATCGTCGACAAGCTGGTTTCCTATGCCCGCATGCGGCTGGCGCTCAACCGGTTCGAACAGGTGTTCTGGTCGGGGCAGTCGCTGGAGGAGCTCTACCGCACGCTCGCCGACCGCAAGACCACCGGCATGGGCGCCATTTTCGTCGCCGCCATGCGCGAGTGGAAGAAGAGTTTCGAGAAGGGCGCCAAGTCGCCGCTCGGCCTGCAGACCCGCATCGACAAGGCGATGGACCTGGCGCTGACCCGCGAGATGGAAAAGCTGGAAGGCCGCCTAGGTTTCCTCGCCACCACCGGCTCGGCGGCACCTTTCATCGGCCTGTTCGGCACCGTCATCGGCATCATGACGTCGTTTCAGGCGATCGCCGGCTCCAAGAACACCAGTCTCGCAGTGGTTGCGCCGGGCATCGCCGAAGCGTTGCTGGCGACGGCCATCGGCCTGCTCGCCGCCATTCCGGCCGTCATCGCCTACAACAAGCTGTCGTCCGATGCGAGCAAGATAGCCGTGCGCATGGAAGGGTTCTCCGACGAGTTCTCCGCCATACTCTCGCGCCAAATCGATGAAAAAGTGGCCCCCAAGGCCTGAGGAGTAGCAGATGGGTATGTCCATGGGCATGGGAGGGCGCGGCGGGCGCGGCCACAGGCGGCGCGGCCGTCACCATGCACTGATGTCCGAGATCAACGTCACGCCGATGGTCGACGTGATGCTGGTGCTGCTGATCATCTTCATGGTCGCCGCACCGATGCTGACGGTCGGCGTGCCGATCGACCTGCCGGATACGCAGGCCAAGGCGATGAATGCCGACACGCAGCCGATCACCGTCTCGATCAACGCCGCCGGCCAGATCTATCTGCAGGAAACCGAGATCCCGATCGAGGAGCTGGTGGCCAAGCTGCAGGCGATCTCGAAGACCGGCTATGAGGAGCGCATCTTCATCCGCGGCGACAAGTCCACCGACTATGGCACGGCGATGAAGGTGATGGCCCGCATTTCGGCCGCTGGCTACAAGAACATCGGCTTGGTTTCACTGCAGGAACAGGACCAATAGACGCGCGATGAAGACCGGCCTCACCACATCGGTGATCTTGCATACGGCGGCGCTGACCTTCGGCCTGTTCACGCTGACGGCGCCGGCGGCACTTCCGTCGTCCGACGTCGAGTCGGTCGCGGTCGATATCGTGCCGATGGAAGCCATTGCGCAGACGTTGCAGGGCGACAAGAAGGCCGTGATGCATGAAAAGCCGGCACCTGTGCCGACGCAGCGCCCGGACATCGTTCCGGACGCGCAGAAGGTCGGTGAGAACAGCGTCGACACCGACAAGCCGATAACGCCGGAAGCCAAGCCGAAGCCCGTCGACACGACCTCGGCTCCGCCGCCCGCGCCGACCCCGATCGAAAAGCCGAAGCCCGAGGACGTGCCGAAGCCGCAGGAGAAGCCCAAGCCCACCCCGGCAACGGAAGTGGCGCCGGCGCCCACGCCCAAGGAAGAGGTCAAGCCCGAGCCGGTCAAGCAGGCCGACCCCAAGCCGACACCGGCCAAGCCGGCGCCAACCCCGCCACCGCAGGACAAGACCGCTGCCATCGATCCGACGCCCGAGGTCAAGCCTGACGCCGTCGCTGAAGCCATAGCGCAGGAGCCGCCCGCCGAGGCGACGCAGCTGCCGGATTCCGCTCCCGCGCCGGAAGCGCGGCCGAAGCCGCAGCCGGCGCAGGCCGAAAGCGCCAAGGCGCCGGAACGCAAGAACGCCGACAAGCCGGTCAAGGAAGCGTCGTCGAAGCCGAAGTCCGACGACAAGCAATTCAACGCCGACGAGATCTCCGCGCTCCTCGACAAGCAGAAACCATCCGGCGGTGGCGCCAAGCGCTCGACCCAGCAGGCGTCGCTCGGCGGCGACAAGGATCAGGGCCAGAAGCTTTCCAGGTCCGAAATGGGTGCTCTGGAAAGCCAGCTTGGCGGCTGCTGGACCCTTCCCGCGGGCCTTGAAGGTTCCGAGAACTTCGTCGTCGTGGTGCGGTTCAACCTGGATGCCTCCGGCAAGCTGGACGGACGCCCGGCGGTCGAAACGTCGAGCGGAAACCGCCAGTTCGACGAAAGTGCCGTTCGTGCGGTGCAAAAATGCGATGTCACTGGCCTGCAAGTTCCCGCCGGCAAGCAGGACATCTGGGCCGACGTCCGCGTCACCTTCGATCCAAGGGAGATGCTGGGCCTCTAAGGCCCGGGTATCCGGAAATCAGTACGAGAAGCGAGAAGACATGAAATCAATCCTCAAGCCGCTCCTGATGGTCGCAGCAATGGCGATGGGCATGACCGCGGCCAGCACGTTGCCGGCGCTGGCGCTGGTCGAACTCAACGTCAACAAGGGCAACGTCGAGCCGCTGCCGATCGCCATCACGGATTTCCAGGGCGGCGACGCGCTTGGGGCGCAGATTTCGCAAATCGTCACCGCCGATTTGAAGCGTTCGGGTCTGTTCGCTCCGATCGACAAAAGCGCCTTTATCGAGAAGATCACCAACCCCGATGCAGCACCGCGCTTCGACGACTGGAAGGTGATCAACGCGCAGGCGCTGGTCACCGGCAGCGTCAGCAAGGAAGCCGACGGCCGCATCCGCGCCCAGTACCGGTTGTGGGATACCTTTGCCGGCCAGCAGATGGCCGGCGAGCAGTTCTTCGCCAACGACGCCAATCAGCGGCGTGTCGCCCACATCATCGCCGACGCCATCTATGAGCGGCTGACCGGCGAAAAAGGCTATTTCGACACCCGCGTCGTCTTCATCGACGAATCCGGCGCCAAGAATGCGCGCAAGAAGCGCCTCGCGATCATGGACCAGGACGGCGCCAACGTTCGCTATCTCTCGGACGGCAGGTCGATCGTGCTGACGCCGCGTTTCTCGCCGAACCGGCAGGAAATCACCTACATGTCCTATGAAAGCGGCCAGCCGCGGGTCTACCTGCTGCAGATCGAAACGGGGCAGCGCGAACTGGTCGGCAACTTTCCGGGCATGACCTTTGCGCCGCGCTTTTCGCCCGACGGCCAGAAGGTGATCATGAGCCTGCTGCGCGACGACGGCAATTCCAACATCTTCGCCATGGACCTGCGCAGCCGCTCGACGACGAGGCTGACCAACTCGACCGCCATCGACACCTCGCCGTCCTATTCGCCCGACGGCAGCAAGGTGGTGTTCACCTCCGACCGTGGCGGCCGCGCGCAGATCTACGTGATGGGAGCCGACGGCTCGGGCCAGACCCGCATTTCCTTTGGCGACGGCGTCTATTCGACGCCGGTATGGTCGCCGCGCGGCGACCTCATCGCTTTCACCAAGCAGACCGGCGGCGAATTCCAGATCGGCGTCATGAAGACCGATGGATCGGGCGAGCGCATCCTGTCCTCCGGCTTCCAGCAGGAGGGACCGACCTGGGCACCGAACGGCCGCGTGCTGATGTTCTTCCGCGATTCCGCCGGCGGGCCCAAACTGGTTTCGGTCGATCTGACCGGACGCAACGAACAATCGATCCCGACGGCGAACTTCGCTTCCGACCCGGCCTGGTCGCCGCTGCTTGAATAGAGGAACTGGGGAACTGAAGAACTGAAGAATGGAGAAGGCGGGCGGCTACATTAATCGCGCGAAGGATCTAGAGGTATATAAGCGCGCTTATGTGGTTTCTCTTGACGTCCATAAAGCTCGCTTTCCCGAAAATGGAGCAATACGCACTGGCTGATCAGTTGCGTCGCTCCAGCAAAGGAATCTGCGCCAATTTGGCTGAAGGATTTGCCAAGCAGACTCACTCCAAACCCGAATTCGCGCGGTTCATTTCGATGGCAATGGGGTCATGCAGCGAGGTGGAGACGTGGATTTCCTATGCGTTCGACCTTGGATACATCAGCCAGACACAACACGACGATTGGCTGCGATCCTATGCCCATATCTACGGCATGCTGATCAATCTGAGAGAAAAGCTGAAGTGAATTCTCTCTTCAGTTCCTCAATTCCCCAACTCTTCAATTCCTCATTTCCATCTCTTTGTCGCGTTTTGGCCGTATTTACGCCTAGGGTCCGCGTGAAATGTGGCTTCAGGCCAAAACGGCTGCGGACGGGCAGCTTAAACCAAAATTTAACCGTGTTTCTTGAATGCCGGTTAACCCAAACGTGGTTACTGGGTGATCAACGAAATCACTCAAATTAGATCACTCGAAATACGAAGGAGAGGCGGCATGGGCCGTATTGCAGCACTTACCAGAAACCCGGTCATGATCGCGCTGGTGGCGATGCTCGCCATCGCAGGTTGCGCCTCGAAGAAGACGCCGAACAACGCGGCCGATCTTGGCCTTAACGGCGCCGGCGCCGCAACACCCGGATCGGCGCAGGACTTCACCGTCAACATTGGCGACCGCATCTTCTTCGATACGGACTCGACCTCGATCCGTGCCGACGCGCAGACGACGCTCTCGCGCCAGGCGCAGTGGCTGAACCAGTACAAGCAGTATGCCATCGTCGTCGAAGGTCATGCCGACGAACGCGGCACACGTGAATACAATCTGGCGCTCGGCGCCCGCCGCGCCGCCGCCACCCGTGACTTCCTTGTCGCCAAGGGCGTCTCGGCCAGCCGTCTCAAGACCATTTCCTACGGCAAGGAACGTCCGGTCGCGGTTTGCGACGACATCTCCTGCTGGTCGCAGAACCGCCGCGCGGTCACCACGCTTAGCGGCGCTGGCTCCTGAAGCATCACGCAGCCGACCGGCGCGTCAAGAACGGCGGCCGTCTAGCGGTAAAAATGCAACATACCTGTGCGAAAGGCGGCCTTGGGGGCCGCCTTTTTCACATCCGGATGCCCGAAACAAAATTTGGCCGAAGTCTCGGCTCCTGCTATGAGCCGAGGGCGCTTGGCTGGTCCCATGCTGATTGGAAGGCGCGAACAAGCTAACGAAATCACTGCGAGAGGCACATGCATTTGAGATCGGTTCTGAGCGGCACGCTTGCGCTGCTGCTCCTATCAGGCGTCACCGCCCTGGCCAGCGGCACCGGGGCGAGCGGCACGGGGCAATCAACCGACAGCGGCTTTACCTTCCATCTTCCCAGTATCGAATTGCCCAACCTTTTCGGTCAAAAGAAGAAACCGGACCAGGTTCAGCTGGTGCAATCCGATCCTGCCGCTGTCACCAGCCTGGAAGAGCAGCTGCGGCAGATGAACGGCAAGATCGAGGAACTCAATTTCCAGGTCCTGCAGATGCAGGAGCAGATCCGCAAGCAGCAGGAAGACAATGAATTCCGCTTCCAGCAGCTGGAAGGCGGCGGCACGCAAGGCGGGCAGCCGCCGGCGCAGAAGAAATCGGACGCCACCACCGGCACCGACAACGATGTGGCGGCGGCCCCGGCAATACGGGCGCCGGCCGATGCCGGCGCCGCGCCCGCCAACGATCAATCGGCAGGCGGCAAGACGGTCGAGGATGTCATCGTCGAATCTCCCGACGGCGACCCCGGAAAGGTTATTCCCGGTACGGGAGCGCCGGAAAAGAATTTCGGCACCATCACCGTCGACAAGAACGGCAATGTCATCGATGCCGGCGGCAACACGCAATCGACCGCGCCGGCGCAGGACACCGCGCCAGTCGCCGGGGCGGCGCCCAAGGCCGGAAAATCCGATACGGTGGTCGCGGCGTTGCCCGCCACCAACAACCCGGAAGAGCTTTACCGCAACTCCTACCAGTTCATCCTCTCGGGCGACTACGGCACCGCCGAGCAGGGTTTTCGCGATCACATCGCCCGCTTCCCCAAGGATGCGAAGGCGGCGGACGCGCATTACTGGCTGGGCGAGTCATTGCTCGGCCAGCAGAAATACCGCGACGCGGCCGAGACGTTCCTTGCCGCCAGCAAGGACTACCCCAAGGCCAAGAAAGCTCCCGACATGTTGCTGAAGCTCGGCGTGTCGCTGGTCGGCCTCAAGCAGCATGATGTTGCCTGTGCCACCTTCAGCGAGGTCGGCAAGCGCTACCCTGATATTTCCAGTGCGCTCAAGGAACGCGTCAAGCAGGAGAAGGCTCTGGCTGCCTGCTGATCCTTGTCCTACATGTCGTTGTCCTGAAACCGGGATCACTTTTGGGCGACATGCATTATGCTCGACACCGAGCCGGACCTTTCGACTAACCCTTTTTCGCATATCGATTTTACCAGCGGCGCTGTTGCGGCCGTGTCCGGCGGCAGCGACTCGACCGCCCTGCTCCTTCTTCTCAGACACCATCTCGACCGTAAGGCGCCGGCAACCAGGCTGCTGGCGGTAACGATCGACCACGGTTTGCGGTCCGGTTCGGCTGCGGAAGCGCAAACAGTGGCGAAGCTGTGCGCCAGACTCGGAATTTCACACCGCATCCTGACATGGTCGGGCCCCAAGCCATCGACCGGCCTGCCCGCCGCCGCTCGCGAGGCGCGCTACCGGCTGCTGGCCGAGGCGGCACAAGCCGAAGGCATCGGCCTGATCCTCACCGGCCATACCGCCGATGACCAGGCAGAGACGGTGCTGATGCGGCAAGCGCGCGAGGAAGGATTGGCGCGGGACGGGGGCCAAGGCCATGCCGAAATGGCAGGCCGGGGACTTGCCGGCATGGCGCCGGCCACCTTGTATGACTGGCGCGAGTGGATCGTTCGGCCGCTTCTCGGGTTGCGGCGCGAGGCGCTGCGCGACGTCCTGCGGCGTGAGAATGTCGGCTGGGCCGACGACCCCACCAATATCGACGCGGCCTTCGAGCGGCCGCGTGTGCGGGCAGCCCTTGCCGACAGCAACGGTGCGCAGCGCATCGACGATGCACTGGCGCTGGCCGCGCATGAGGGCCGCGCGCGCAGTCAACTCGGCCTCGCCGCCGCAAGTTTGATCGGCGATTTCGCGACCCGGCTGTCCTGCGGGCTCATTCGTCTTGATCCGCTCTTGCTGAACACAGGCGACGAGCGAGCGGCCGTCTATGCGTTGCGTATCCTGCTGGCCATGACCGGCGGAATTGCCTTCCTGCCGGATCAGGCCCGCAGCGAGGCTCTGTTCGGTCGGCTGAGGGCTGGATTTCTTTGCGCCACATTGTCGCGGACGGTTGTCGATTCCCGGCGCTCCGGCATCTTCCTGCGCCGCGAGGCGCGCGGCCTGCCCGCCGCCGCAACCCTTACTGGCAGCACCCTGTGGGATGGCCGCCGGCGCATCACATTGAACGACAGCAGCAGCGCATTGTTGATTGCCCCGCTAGGCACGGCAGCGGCGAAGCGGCTGGCGACGGGCCAAGGAAAAGCCCCGCCGAGCCTGATGCGCGCCGCGCTCGCGGCCGAACCGGCGTTGTGGCACGCCGGGGAATGCCTTGGTTTGCCTGGATATGAACTGAAGTCGGCGATGGTGGAAGTGCGGCCGGTCGTTAGTCCCTTTGCCCGCTTCCTGCCGTCCTTCGACCTGGCGCCGGCGCAGGCCGTCGCCGGGCTGATTGGCGCGGCCCCGGTCCCGCCCTTGCCTTTCAGCGGCCATAGTGCCGGCTGATGGTTGCGCGAAAGCTTAACCCAGACGTGCTGTTATGCTTGGCAAGGGGAGGTGCTCTCCCTATGTTAGGCGCAAGTTTCCTCTCATGACGCGTGTCCGCCCCGCGGACGCCAACGGGACAATTGATGAATCCGAACTATCGCAACCTCGCGCTCTGGGCGATCATAGCGGTCCTGCTCATAGCCCTGTTCAATCTGTTCCAGACGCCGCAGACGCGAGGGGCTTCCAGCGATGTGCCTTATTCGCAGTTCCTGCAGGATGTCGCGGCGGGCCGGGTCAAGACGGTGACCATCGCGGGCGCCCGCATCAGCGGCACCTACACCGACAATGCCAGCGGCTTCCAGACCTATTCGCCCGGCGATCCTTCGCTGGTCTCGCGGCTGCAGGACAAGAACGTCACCATCAATGCGCGGCCTGAAACAGACGGTTCCAATTCGCTGTTCGGCTATTTGATCTCTTGGCTGCCGATGATCCTCATCCTCGGCGTCTGGATATTCTTCATGCGCCAGATGCAGTCCGGCTCCGGCCGCGCGATGGGCTTTGGCAAGTCGAAGGCCAAGCTGCTCACCGAAGCGCATGGCCGCGTCACCTTCCAGGATGTTGCCGGCGTCGACGAAGCCAAGGAAGATCTGGAAGAGATCGTCGAGTTCCTGCGCGATCCGCAGAAATTCCAGCGGCTCGGCGGCAAGATTCCGCGCGGCGTGCTGCTCGTCGGCCCTCCGGGAACCGGCAAGACGCTGCTCGCCCGCTCGGTTGCCGGCGAAGCCAATGTGCCGTTCTTCACCATTTCCGGTTCTGACTTCGTCGAGATGTTCGTAGGCGTTGGTGCAAGCCGCGTCCGCGATATGTTCGACCAGGCCAAGAAGAACGCACCCTGCATCATCTTCATCGACGAAATCGACGCTGTCGGCCGTCATCGCGGCGCCGGCCTCGGCGGTGGCAACGACGAACGCGAGCAGACGCTGAACCAGCTGCTGGTCGAGATGGACGGCTTCGAATCCAACGAAAGCATCATCCTGATCGCCGCCACCAACCGGCCCGACGTGCTTGACCCCGCCCTGCTCAGGCCAGGCCGCTTCGACCGCCAGGTCGTGGTGCCGAACCCTGACATCGTCGGCCGCGAGAAGATCCTCAAGGTGCATGTGCGCAACGTGCCGCTGGCGCCCAATGTCGACCTCAAGGTGATCGCGCGCGGTACGCCGGGCTTTTCCGGCGCCGATCTGATGAACCTCGTCAACGAATCCGCGCTGATGGCGGCACGGCGCAACAAGCGCCTCGTCACCATGGCCGAATTCGAGGACGCCAAGGACAAAATCATGATGGGCGCCGAGCGCCGCTCGTCGGCCATGACCCAGGCCGAGAAGGAGCTGACCGCCTACCATGAGGCCGGCCACGCCATTCTCGCGCTCAACGTGCCATCGGCCGATCCGCTGCACAAGGCCACGATCATTCCACGCGGTCGCGCGCTCGGCATGGTCATGCAGTTGCCCGAAGGCGACCGCTATTCGATGAGCTACAAATACATGATCTCGCGTCTCGCCATCATGATGGGCGGCCGCGTCGCCGAGGAGTTCAAGTTCGGCAAGGAGAACATCACCTCCGGAGCCTCTTCGGATATCGAGCAGGCGACCAAGCTGGCCCGCGCCATGGTCACGCGCTGGGGCTTTTCCGACAAGCTCGGCCATGTCGCCTATGGCGACAACCAGGAAGAAGTGTTCCTTGGGCATTCCGTGGCCCGCACGCAGAACGTCTCGGAAGAAACGGCGCAGATCATCGATGCCGAAGTGCGCCGCCTGATCGACGAGGCCTATTCGTCGGCGAAGTCCATCCTGACCAAGAAGAAGAAGGAATGGATCGCGCTGGCGCAGGGCCTGCTGGAATACGAGACGCTGTCCGGCGAGGAGATCAAGCAGTTGATCGCCGGCCACAAGCCCGCGCGCGACCTCGGCGACGATACGCCGCCGAGCCGTGGCTCGGCCGTGCCGAAGTCCGGCGGCCGGCGAAAGAAGGGTCCTGAGCCCGAAGGCGGTATGGAACCGCAGCCGTCGAGTTGAGCTTGACCACTGATTTCATCGAACGCCGCGGCTTACTCCGCGGCGTTTTTTGTTTTTGGCGTTGAGGAGGAGTTGTCCGCGACCTCGCATCTGCGACGGTGACGATTGGCGAAAGCCTAGGTGATAGCCAATCTCCCCCCGCAAGGGGGGAGATTGGCAACGTCGCCGCTGGCGTGCCCTCGAAGGCAACAAAAAGGCCCGCGAACCCTGCGGTTCGCAGGCCTTCTCTTCTTCAGATGCCTTGTCGCTCAGCTCTTCAGCTTGGCATTGCACAGGCTGTAATAACCGCCGCCCTTCTGGATCCAGCGAAGGCCGTTCAACGTGCCCGCGTCCTTGTTGCCATGGTAGCCCTGCAGACAGGTCTTCATGCGCGCCTTCGCGGGCTTTTCGGTCTTGAACTCGCCGGCCAGCGTGGTCGGGAATGTCACGCCCGCGGGCGCTACAGTGGGGGCGACCGCCGCGCTGGTTTCCTTTTTCGTCTGCGGCTCGGTTTTGACCGTATCCTCGCTGACACTGTCCGCTGCTGATGTCGCGCACTTCTCCTTGCGAAAAGCCGTCCAGTCCATGCCGTTCAGAGTGCCGCCTTCCTTGGCTGTTCGATAGGTCTCGCCGCATTCCTTCATCGTCAGTGCGCTTGCGGGGGCGACGCTCCAAGCGACAAATGCGGTCGCAGCCAATACCGCCAATTTCAAACCGTGCATAAGACCCTCCTGGTTGATAATAAGTTTGGCGTCTTTTTGTATATGGTTTGTTCTCTATATGTTCAACCAGAATCTTTACGGACTACCGATGAGCTTGGCGGTGGGCAGTGTAGGCGAATTGATGATGCCAGCAGCCCGGCGACATGCAGATGCGAGCAAGGCAGCGTGCGTCTTCGCGCAACAAAAAAGGCCCGCGCATCTTGCGATGCGCGGGCCTTTGTTTGGAGACTATGGCTAAGCGATCAGCCCTTCAGCTTGGCATTGCACAGGCTGTAGAAGCCGCCGCCCTTCTGGATCCACTTCAGGCCGCCGAGCGCGTTGGCGTCCTTGAGGACATAATACTGGTCGAGGCAGGTGTGCATGCGGCCCTTTCCGGGGGTCTCGCTGGCATATTTCGCCGAGATCGCGGACGGGAACTTGACGCCCTTGGGCGCAGCCGTCGTCGGCTTCGCCGGCTCCGTGGTGTAGCTGGCCTCGTCGGCGGCCGGCACCGTGTCGTCATCCGATGCGCCGGCGCCGCATTCGGTCTTGCGGAAGTCGTTCCACTTCATGCCCTTCAGCGTGCTGGCCGTCTTGGCGGCCTGATACTTGGTGCTGCATTCGGCCATGCTCAGACCCTTGCCGTCGGCGGGGGCCGCGGCAGCCTTGGTGGTTGCCGGCTTGGCGGCGGCAGCGGCGGATGCACCGGCGGCGCATTCGGACTTGCGGAAGTCGTTCCACTTCATGCCGTTCAGCGTGCCGGCAGCCTTCGCCGCCTGGTATTTGGTGCTGCATTCCTTCGCCGTCAGGCCCTTGGCCGTGCTGTCGTCCGCAGCGGCGGCAGCCTTGGCTGCCTTGGCCGGCTTCGTCTCGGCAGCCTTCGTGGTATCGGCCGGCTTGGCGTCGGTCGTCGCGGCGGCGTCGGTGCCGCACTGAGCCTTGCGGAACTGGTTCCAGGTCGCGCCGGCGAGTGTCCCCGCATCCTTGGCGGCGTTGTATTTCGTGCTGCACTCGGCCATCGTCAGTGCGTTGGCTGGCGCGGCCAGGAACAAGGTCGCGACGGCGAGGCCGGTCAAAGTGGCAAGTCGGTGGATGAGCATAGCGTTTCTCCGTTGCAGCAGCCCATGATACGTCCCTGCAGATCAATATCGCTCAACGGGCGGTTGCGCCAGATGCTAAGTGGCGTATATATCGCCGAAAACCGGTTTCTCCCGATAAGGTGATGAAATCGTTGTCCGTTGTCTGGTTCAGAGCAAGATTTTCCTGGTGCATCCGCGCTGAAAGGCTCGCATGACTTGTATATTGCAACATGGCAGTCTGGGCATGTCAGGTTGCGGCCACGTGTGTGCAGTGCACAACAATGGTTTTCTAAGGATTGGTAACGTATAATCACACAATGTGATCATAGCGCCCTGGCCAATTGTGGCATGACGTGCCGGGGAAGAAACGTCGAGGAAGCTGACTAGCATGGCAGGGAATTATTTCGGCACGGACGGCATTCGCGGACGCGCCAACAAGTTTCCGATGACGGCTGAAATCGCTATGCGGGTCGGCATGGCCGCCGGCCTTTCCTTCCAGCGCGGCAGCCATCGACATCGTGTCGTGCTCGGCAAGGACACCAGGCTTTCCGGCTATATGATCGAGAATGCCATGGTCGCCGGTCTTTGTGCCGCCGGCATGGACGTGTTCCTGCTCGGCCCGATCCCGACGCCGGCTGTCGCCATGCTGGTGCGTTCGCTGCGCGCCGATATCGGCGTCATGATCTCGGCCTCGCACAACCCCTATTACGACAACGGCATCAAGCTGTTCGGACCCGACGGCTACAAGCTCTCCGACGAAATCGAGGAGCGCATCGAGAGCATGCTCGACAAGGATATCGAACTGGCGCTCGCCGATTCCGACGGGCTTGGCCGCGCCAAGCGCGTCGACGGCGTGCATGACCGCTACATCGAATTCGCCAAGCGCACCTTGCCGCGCTCGATGTCGCTCGCCGGCTTGAGGATCGTTGTCGATTGCGCCAATGGCGCGGCCTACAAGGTGGCGCCCGAGGCGCTGTGGGAACTGGGCGCCGAAGTCGTCGCCATCAATGTCGAGCCCAACGGCTTCAACATCAACAAGGAATGCGGCTCGACCCATCCGGCCGGCCTGCAAAAGAAGGTGCACGAAGTGCGCGCCGACATCGGCATCGCGCTCGACGGCGACGCCGATCGTGTCGTCATCGTCGATGAAAACGGCGCGATCGTCGATGGTGACCAGATCATGGCGCTGATCGCCGAATCCTGGCACCAGAGCGGGCGGCTTGCCGGCGGTGGTGTCGTCTCAACCGTGATGTCCAATCTGGGCCTCGAACGCTTCCTCGGCGACATGAAGCTGCAATTGCACCGCACCAAGGTCGGCGACCGTTATGTCGTCGAGCATATGCGTGCGCATGGCTTGAATGTCGGCGGCGAACAGTCGGGTCATATCGTGCTGTCCGACTTTTCGACGACCGGCGACGGCCTGGTCTCGGCGCTGCAGGTGCTCGCCTGCATCAAGCGGCAGGGGCGGCCGGTCAGCGAACTGTCGAAGAAATTCGAACCCGTGCCGCAACTCCTGAAGAACGTCCACATTTCCGGCGGCAAGCCGCTTGAGGAGGCGCCGGTCAAGGCCGCCATCGAAGACGCCCGCAACCGCCTCGGCAAGACCGGACGGCTGGTTATCCGGCCATCAGGGACAGAGCCGCTGATCCGCGTGATGGCCGAAGGCGACGACCCGCAACTGGTCGAGTCCGTGGTCAATGGCATAGTGGACATCATCTCGGAAACGCGCAGCGCCGCTTGATCCCAGCGCGTCCAGCAGGACGTGGATCTGACAACCAGGCGCGCCGCGCTCCCTTAACCGGTCCAAGGCCCGCCCCTCGGCGGGCTTTTTCTTGTCAGCCGCCACTTTGTTCGGTGTCCGTAAATCTCGCGCCTATCCCTAGAAGTTTCGAGATTCGTGGTTAAGCAACAGGGTTAAACGCCTTTTAACCTTTGCAATTCATTATCCACGACTGAAAGCCAATCGCATTTCGGGCGGGTTCGCCGTTCCGAGCTTCTCAGGGGTGACAAGCATGTTCAAGACAGCAAGAAAGGCCCTGCTCGCCTTCCTGTTCGCAGGGTTGGCAGGGCCGTTGTTCGCGGCCGATCTGCCGGAGCCGATGGTTGAAGAGGCTCCGCCTCAGGCCATCTACGAGCAGCCGGTCGAGGTCGGCGGCTGGTATATCCGCGGCGATATCGATTATCACAAGTCGACCGTGCGCGGCATCGACTATATGACCTACACCGTCGATCCCTGTAACTGTACGGTCACGCCCGGCACCAGAAGTTTCGATTTCGGCAAGCTCAAGGGCGGTTTCTCGCTCGGTGCCGGCGTTGGTTACAAGATCAACGACCACTTCCGGACCGACCTGACGGCCGACTATTGGTTCAAGTCGAACTTCAACGGCGGCACCTCGGACATCAACGGTACTTCGACCGAAGTATCGAAGATGAGCGCCCTGCTGCTGCTTGCCAACGCCTATGTCGATCTCGGCACCTACCATGGCATCACGCCTTACGTTGGCGCCGGCATCGGCGGCGCCCGCGTCAAGTGGGATGATGTCTATGACCCGAACACCACCGAGTTCAATCCCGGCAGATCAAGCTGGCGTTTCGCCTACGGTCTGATGGCCGGCGCTTCGTACTGCCTGACCGACAAGATCATTCTCGATGCCGGCTACCGCTTCTCCCATATTCAGGGCGGCCGCATGTTCGACTGGAACATCACCAGCTCCGGTCCCGGCTTCGATCGTGGCATCAACACGCACGAAGTGCGCGGTGGCCTGCGCTACCAGTTCGGTGGCAGCAACGGTTGCGCCGCGCCGGTCGTGGCCTACCAGCCCGAACCCGAGCCGATCTACACCAAGTAACAGCATCTACATTACTTGCATTCTTCACAAACCGCCCGGCCTCAGCCGGGCGGTTTTTCGTTGGGCCGCCTGGAATCGACAGGGGAAATGAATTCGCTAACGCTCTGTTAGCCTTAACCGGCACTTAACCACTATGGTTAACAATGCTCCTTGAAACGATGGCTGCCGCTGCGATTGCGGGCTGCGCCAAATTCGGGAGTCGGGGACCATGAAACTTACATCGCGTATGGCGCTGGCGCTCGGTGCACTGGCCTTCCTGCCGCTGACGCCGGTGCACGCGGCCGACTACGATCCGCCGATCTATGTCGACCAGGCGCCCGACTACGTCCCGGTCGAGGTCGGTTCCGGCTGGTATCTGCGCGGCGACGTCTCCTATCTGGCGCAGAAGAGCTTCGACAATCATGATTTCGCCACCGAAACCGCAGCCTTCAGCGACAAGGAAGATCCGATCTTTGCCAGCATCGGCTTCGGCTACCATTTCAACGACTATCTGCGCGCCGACCTCAATCTCGGCTATCTGCCCGGCAACGAGATCGGCGTCGGCTATGACGATTCAGCGACTGCCGCAGAGCCGACCGTGGCGTCGGCATCCCTTAAGAACTACGCCTTGTCGGGCATACTCAACGGCTATGTCGATCTTGGCACCTATGTCGGCATCACACCCTATCTCGGCGCCGGTATCGGCATCGTCCGCAGCAAGCGCACCCTGTCGGCAAGCTATTTCACCGACAATGGCGACGACACGGACGATTTTGCTGTAAGTGACAGCAAGACCCAGTACTCGCTGGCCTACACGCTGAATGCGGGCCTCGCCTATCAGGTATCGAAGAACGTTTCCGTCGACCTGGGCTATCAGTATTTCTCCGCCCCGGACGCCGAATATGTAGCCGCCGAGAGCCTAGATTCCTATCCGATCCGCAAGGGGATCAGCAATCATCAGGTCAAGCTTGGGCTGCGCTACGATCTTTGGTAGTAGGTACGGCATGCACGAAAACGCAGACGGCGGATCTTTCGGGGTCCGCCGTTTGCGTCTGAAGTCACGACATCCTGATCAGGGATCGCCGGTATCCCGGCAGCGACAAAAACTTTCCTCTTGACGCCCGAAGTCTGAACGCATATCGCCGTCCGTGGGCCACCCCTCCCCAACGAGGGGCCACTATCTGGAAGGATAGACCACGATGACGACGCATACGAAGCCCGGACTCCGTCCGGCAAACCCCAATTTTTCCTCAGGTCCCTGTGCAAAACGTCCCGGCTGGTCGGTCGAGGCGCTGAACAATGCCGCGCTCGGCCGTTCCCACCGCGCCAAGATCGGCAAGACCAAGCTCGAACAGGCGATCGAGCTGACGCGGGAAATTCTCCAGGTCCCGGCGGGTTACCGCATCGGCATCGTGCCGGCGTCGGACACCGGCGCGGTCGAGATGGCGCTGTGGTCGCTGCTTGGCGAGCGCGGCGTCGACATGGTCGCCTGGGAGAGCTTTGGCTCCGGCTGGGTCACCGACGTGGTCAAGCAGTTGAAGCTCGCCGACGTGCGCAAGATCGAAGCCGGCTACGGCGAACTGCCTGATCTCACCAAGATCGATTTCGACCGCGATGTGGTCTTCACCTGGAACGGCACCACGTCGGGCGTGCGCGTGCCGAACGGCGATTTCATTCCCGCGGACCGCAAGGGCCTGACCGTCTGCGATGCGACTTCCGCCGCATTCGCGCAGAGGCTCGACTTCGAAAAGCTCGATGTCGTCACCTTCTCCTGGCAGAAGGTGCTGGGCGGCGAGGGCGCTCACGGCATGCTGATCCTGTCGCCTCGCGCCGTCGAGCGGCTGGAGACCTACAAGCCTTCATGGCCGCTGCCGAAAATCTTCCGCCTGACCTCGGGCGGCAAGCTGATCGAAGGCATCTTCAAGGGCGAGACCATCAACACCCCCTCGATGCTGTGCGTCGAGGATTACCTCGATGCGCTCAACTGGGCGAAGTCGACCGGCGGTCTCGACGCGCTGATCGCCAGGGCGGATGCCAATACGGCCGTCCTCGATCGCTTTGTCGGCAAATCCTCCTGGCTCGGTCATCTCGCCGTCCAGCCGGCGACACGGTCGAACACGTCCGTCTGCCTGTCCTTCACCGACCCGGACGTGTCCGCGCTCGACGCCGAGGGGCAGGCGGCTTTCGCCAAGGGGCTGGTGTCGGTGCTCGACAAGGAAGGCGTCGCCTACGATATCGGTGCCTATCGCGACGCACCGCCCGGCCTGCGCATCTGGTGCGGCGCGACGGTCGAGACGTCGGATCTCGAGGCGCTGCTGCCCTGGCTCGACTGGGCCTTCGCCGCGCAGAAGGCGTCGCTCAAAGCGGCGGCCTGAGATCATTCGCGGCGGCCTTCGGGTCGCCCATTCCCATCAGGATCAAATCCATTTCAAGGAGGCCGCCATGGCGCCCCGCGTTCTCGTCTCAGACAAACTCTCCCCCACCGCCGTGCAGATATTCAAGGATCGTGGCGTCGAGGTCGACTATCTGCCCGATCTCGGCAAGGACAAGGAAAAGCTCGCCGAAGTGATCGGCCAGTATGATGGCCTCGCCATCCGCTCGGCGACCAAGGTCACCGAAAAACTGATCAACGCCGCTACCAATCTCAAAGTCATCGGCCGTGCCGGCATCGGCGTCGACAATGTCGATATCCCGGCGGCAAGCCGCAAGGGCATCATCGTGATGAACACGCCGTTCGGCAATTCGATCACGACAGCCGAACATGCGGTGGCAATGATCTTCGCGCTTGCCCGCCAGATACCGGAAGCCAACGCTTCGACCCATGCCGGCAAATGGGAAAAGAACCGATTCATGGGCGTCGAGATCACTGGCAAGACGCTGGGCGTCATCGGCTGCGGCAACATCGGTTCGATCGTCGCGACGCGCGGCGTTGGCCTCAAGATGCACGTCATCGCGTTCGACCCGTTCCTGTCGGACAGCCGTGCCGAGGAGCTTGGCGTCGACAAGGTCGAGCTCGACGAACTGTTCGCCCGCGCCGATTTCATCACCCTGCACACGCCGCTGACCGACAAGACGCGCAACATCATCGATGCCGCGGCGATCGCCAAGATGAAGAAGGGCGTGCGCATCATTAACTGCGCTCGTGGCGGGCTGGTCGTCGAGGCCGACCTGATCGCGGCGCTGAAGAGCGGCAAGGTGGCCGGCGCCGGCGTCGACGTCTTCGAGGTCGAACCGGCCGAGAACAACGAACTGTTCGGCATGGAGAATGTGGTGGCGACGCCGCATCTCGGCGCCTCGACGACGGAGGCCCAGGAGAATGTCGCGCTCCAGGTTGCCGAGCAGATGGCCGACTATCTGATCAAGGGCGCCGTCTCCAACGCCATCAACATGCCGTCGATCACCGCCGAGGAGGCGCCGCGGCTGAAGCCTTTCGTCAAGCTTGCCGAAGTGCTCGGCGCCTTCGTCGGCCAGGTCACCGAGGATCCGATCAAGGAGGTCGAGATCCTGTTCGACGGCTCCACCGCGACGATGAATACGCGCGCGCTGATCAGCGCCGCACTCGCCGGGCTGATCCGGCCTCAGGTCTCCGACGTCAACATGGTGTCGGCGCCGATCATGGTGAAGGAGCGCGGCATCATCGTCGCCGAGGTCAAGCGCGACAAATCGGGCGTGTTCGACGGCTACATCAAGCTTACGGTGAAGACCGAGCACATGACGCGCTCGATCGCCGGCACATGCTTCTCGGATGGCAAGCCACGCTTCATCCAGATCAAGGGCATCAACCTCGATGCCGAGGTCGGCCAGCACATGCTCTACACCACCAATGCCGACGCGCCGGGCATCATCGGCCTGCTCGGCACCGTCTGCGGCGAGAACGGCGTCAACATCGCCAACTTCCAGCTCGGCCGCAACCGGCCGGGCGGCGATGCCATAGCGCTGCTCTATCTCGACGCGCCGTTCCCGGAAGCCGTGCTGGAAAAGGTCAAGGCGCATAAGTCGATCGACTCGGCCAAGCGGCTGCAGTTCGACATCAACGCGATGTGATCGAGGACAGGCGGTCGCCGACCCCCTCGTTGAGGCCGGCCGCCGCGGCGGCCGGTTCAGGTCAACTCGTCGGATCCATCGGAGACAGCCACGCGATGTCGGTAGACCAGTTCCCAACCCTTCCAGCCCGTAAACAGCAGGATGAGAACCACGATCAGCGATAGGACGAAGCCGGTTGGCATCACGGCCGCCGCTCCGCCGGCATACCGCGAGTACCAGTTGTAAAGCTCGATCAACACGACGAGTACATTGCCGCCGGCATGGAGCCATGCCGTCGTGAGATTGCGGATCTGAACATCGCCGAGAACATCCGTCAGGCCGGCAAGCGCAGCCAGGGCTGCCATGATCGATCAGGCCTGCGCCGAGAAGCCAAAGCGACCCGGTGACCCATCCGGGATCGGCTGTTCGCCAGAAGATAAGATCGCAAACGAAGGCGCCGACAAAAAAGGCAATCGGAAACGGAATCAGCATGGGATGGATAGGGTGACCGGCAATGCTTGCCGTGCTGCGAGGGTTCGGGCTCATCATGTCGCCTCCCTGCCGTTCAAACTCCGCTGGAGGTGAAATGTTCCAAGTGAGGACGCGGCAGGGTTTATGCCGCTGTTTCCGGGCCATTGGCTAGATCCATGCTGTTCGCGTGAATCGCTGCAACGGGGAGAGCGTCAGCCGCCACATGTCATCTGCGGTGGTCCGCCACCGCCATCTTGCGCCCGCTGTATTCGGCAAGCCCGATGCCGCCCAGCACGAGCACCAAAGCCAGTGCCTGATAGAGGTGGAACGTCTCGCCGACGATCAGCACCGACAGCAGCGTGCCGAAGATCGGCACCAGATTGATGAACAGGCCGGCGCGGTTGGCGCCGATCAGTTCGTTGCCTCTGATGTAGAAGATCTGCGAAACGACGGAGGCGCCGATCGCCGTATAGACGATGACGGTCCAGCCGCGCGCATCGGGCATGATGACCTTGCCGGCGACGACCTCCCACAGGAAGAACGGCAGCGAAGTGACGAGTGCCGCAACCGACAGGGCCAGCATCAGGCTCTGCCAATGCATCACCGGTTTCAACCGCAGTCCGACCGAATAGCCGCTGTAGAGAAACACGGCGACCAGCATGATGGCGTCGCCGAAATTGAGTTCCAGCGTCAACAACCGGCGCGGGTCGCCATGGCAGGCGGTGAGGATCACGCCGGCGATGGTCAGCACGACGCCGACAATCTGCGCCCAGTTCACGCGCAGGCGGAAGAAGACGAAATTGGCAGTCATGATCAGGATCGGCATCGCCGCCTGTTCGATCGAGACATTGATCGCTGTCGTGTAGTTGAGCGCCGTGTAGAAGATGGTGTTGAACAGGGTGAAGCCGCTGGCGCCGAGGGCGACCAGCACGAACCAGTGCTTGCGGACGACCGGCCAGTCCTTCTGGATGGTCTTCCAGCCGATGGGCAGCATGATCGCCACGGCCAGCACCCAGCGCAGAAAGACCAGCGTCATCGGCGAGACGTGATCGACCGCCAGCTTGCCGGCCACCGAATTTCCGCCCCAGAGCAAGGTGGTGAGCAGCAGGAATATGTAGGCGCTTCGATGCATCGCGGGATTCCAGTCGCCGGAGCTGCGGTGTTTGCCGGCCTATTGCGGTCACTCGCCCAAGTAAATGATGTCAAAGCCGAAAATTGTTGTGCCTCAGGGCATTTTCGACGGCAAAGAAAGGTCGCGCTCGCGAGGTCTTGACGTTATAGAGGCCTGTCGTTTCGAACCATATTCAAGCCGCTTGGCGGCGTCTCAAGGGAAAAGAAACATGGCCAATGTGGTGGTCGTCGGCTCGCAGTGGGGTGACGAAGGCAAGGGCAAGATCGTCGACTGGCTGTCGGAGCGGGCCGATGTCGTGGTGCGTTTCCAGGGCGGCCACAATGCCGGCCATACGCTGGTCGTCGACGGCAAGGTTTACAAGCTGTCGTTGCTTCCGTCGGGCGTCGTGCGCCAGGGCAAGCTGTCCATCATCGGCAATGGCGTCGTGTTCGACCCGCATGCTTTCGTCGCCGAGGTGGCCAAGCTCAAGGCGCAAGGTGTCGAAGTCGCACCGGATCGCCTGAAAATAGCCGAAAACACAGCGCTTATCCTGTCCCTGCATCGGGAGCTGGACGGATTCCGTGAGGACGCCGCATCCAATTCCGGGACGAAGATTGGCACGACCCGTCGTGGCATCGGCCCCGCCTACGAGGACAAGGTGGGCCGGCGCGCGGTCAGGGTGATGGACTTGGCGGATTTGGAAACACTGCCCGTGAAGGTTGACAGGCTGCTGACGCACCACAATGCGCTGCGTAGGGGGCTTGGCCATGCGGAAGTCACGCATGACGCGATCATGCAGGAATTGACCTCGGTCGCCGACGACATCCTGCCCTATATGGACCGGGTCTGGAAGATCCTCGACGACAAGCGCCGGGCTGGCGAGCGTATCCTGTTCGAGGGCGCGCAGGGCACGCTGCTTGACATAGACCACGGCACCTATCCGTTCGTAACCTCGTCGAACACGGTTGCCGGACAGGCTGCCGCCGGCTCCGGCGTCGGCCCAGGCGCCATCGGCTATGTGCTCGGCATCACCAAAGCCTATACGACACGCGTCGGCGAGGGTCCGTTCCCGACCGAGCAGAAGAACGAGGTCGGCGAATTCCTCGGCACGCGCGGCCATGAATTCGGCGTCGTCACCGGCCGCAAGCGCCGCTGCGGCTGGTTCGACGCGGTGCTGGTACGCCAGGCCGTCGCTGTCAACGGCATCAAGGGAATCGCGCTGACCAAGCTCGACGTGCTTGACGGGCTGGACGAGATCAAGGTCTGCACGGGTTATCGTCTCGACGGCGAGATGATCGATTATCTGCCGGCCAGCCAGGGCGCCCAGGCACGTGTCGAACCGGTCTACGAGACGCTCGAGGGCTGGAAAGGCACCACTGCCGGCGCGCGCAGCTGGAACGATCTGCCGGCCCAGGCCGTCAAGTATGTCCGCTACATCGAGGAGCTCATCGGTGCCCCGGTAGCACTCCTTTCCACCAGCCCGGAACGCGACGACACGATACTTGTGACCGATCCGTTTCAAGACTAGTTTCTGAAGCCTTTCCGGGCATCGCGGCCGATTTGCGGGGGCCGGCGCGGAAACAAAATACAGGTCGACTGAAGCATGGCAGATTACGTTGCTATTCTGAAAAAGGCGCTCGGCAAGCATGGCGACGAGACGCCGGAAAAGCGTACGCGCATCTATGCCAGCGTTCGCACCATGCTGGCGAAGAAGCTTGAGGAATATTCGCCGCCGCCGGCCGCCGAAGCCATAGCCACGCAGATGCGTTCGCTGGAAGACGCGATCGCGAGTGTCGAGCGGGACTATGCCAAGAGCCTGCCGGAGACCGATCCGCTGGCGGAGCTGGAACACATCTTTTCATCGATCGATCGCAACAAGAATCAGCCGAGCCATACACGGCAGCCGGCCAAGGCCGAATCGGCCTGGCCCGCACCGCCCGCTGCAAAGCCTGAATCTTATCAGCCCGCGCCACCACCTGCCGCCAAGGTCGAGCCGAGCTGGCAAAGGGCGACGCCGGCGCCTTCCCAGCCGGCTCGCGCCGACACGCCTCTTCCAGGTATGGATGCCGACGAGGCGGAGGACGAGGCAGATGTCTTTTCCAGCGACGAAGAGCCGGTGTCGGACACCTTCCAGCGCCTGCGTCCCGCCGAGCGCAAGCGCAGCTATGGTGGGCTGATCGCGGCCGTCGTCGCTCTTCTGGTCGTAGCCGGCGGCGGCTACGGAATCTGGCTGAACAAGGATGCCTTCGGCAAAATGCTTGGGCTTGGCGGCAATCAGGTCGCCAAGACCGAGCCGGTGAAACCAGCGCCTGCCAAGCCGGCAACCGATGCCGCGGCAACGCCTCCGGCGCCCGCGGCTGGCGGCACGGAGGCCGAAAGCACGAAATTCACGCAGCGGCTGACGCCGCAGGGCAGTGAAGTCGACCCGGGTCCGGCCGGTGGCCAAAGCGGCATCGGCGAAGGCGAATCGGTCGCCGCGCTGACCACGCCGCCCTCGGCGACGAACGCACCGGCGATTTCCGCTCCGGCCGCAGGCACACCTGCCGCGGCAGCGCCCCCCGCTACAGGTGCCGCCCCCGCAACGCCGCCTGCCAACGGAGCTGCCCCGGCAGCGCCGCCCGATGCTGCCGGCACGCCGCCCGCACCGGCAGCTGCGCCTGCGGAAACCGCTCTGCCTGTCGGCCAGAAGGCGATCTTCTACGAGGAGCGCACCAGCACCGCCCAGGGCTCCGCCGAGCCCGGCAATATCGTCTGGTCGCTGGTGCAGGAATCGCCCGGTGGCGACCTGCCGCCGGAGCCGGCGATCCGTGCCGAGGCCACCATTCCCGGCAAGGACATCCAGTTGCGCATGACCATCCGCCGCAACACCGATCAGACACTGCCGGCCAGCCATATCATCGAGATGATCTTCCTGACGCCCGACGGTTTCGAGGGCGGCGGTGTCGACAACATCCTGCGCGTCGCCATGAAGGGTTCGGAACAGGATGCCGGCAGCCCGTTGATCGGCATTCCGGCGAAGATCGCCGACGGCTTCTTCCTCGTCGCGCTCAACGATACCAAGGCCGACGAAGACGCCAACATGACCCTGCTTCGCGGCCAGGACTGGATCGACGTACCGGTCGTCTACAAGACCGGACGGCGGGCACTGCTGACCATGGAAAAGGGCATTCCCGGCGAGAAGGTGTTCGACGAGGCGATCAAGGCCTGGCAGGCCAAGACGGCTGGCTGAGAAGGAGCAGTTCAGAAGCCTTGGAACAGCATGTCGAGCGCGGCGACGATGTCGTCGTGGTGCCTGGAAAGGCTTCCCTCTGGATCCGGCAATTCCGAGGCAGAGAAGGCTGACATAAACTGGGTGACCATCACATGATCTTTGCCGTTTATGGTGAAGGTCGGGTTTAATCGGCGACCAGGAACCGGGGCTATCTTGGGCGGCATCAGCGGAATGATGATCCTGGTGCTTAGTCCTTCAAGAAGGTCTGATTGCACGTCGAGAAGATAACCGCCGCCCGCGGCATTCCTATAGAAATCATAACGCGCCATCAGAACGGCCGGTGTTTGGCCAGTGGCAGTCCGTTGCGTCTGACATACTCATTGGAGCTGTCGATGGCTTCCTTATTTTCTTCCTGCCATCGGCGCGTTTTTTCTGCCGAGATTGCTTTTGCAATGCCCTCTTCGGCGGCGCGTGAGATATTGATGCCCAAAGCTTTCGCATCGCTGATCAACCGAGAGTCGATGGACGTATTCACAGATTGTCGCTGAGGTTTTGACGTCGATTGAAGCATAAAGATGGCCTCCTTTTATGCGCATAATCTAGGCGCATAAAAGCCCCCACGCAATCCTTCACCCTTCCATTTCCTCGCGCAACATCTCCAGCTCCAGCCATTCTTCCTCGAGCGCCGCCAGCGTAGCGCGCTCCTTGTCGAGGGCGGCGATCGTCTTTTGGAACGAGGCCGGGTCGCGCTCGTAATAGGCCGGATCGGCGATGTTGTTCTCCAGCCTTGAGATCGAAGCCGTCACAGCCTCGATTTTCTTGGGCAGCGATTCCAGCGCGAATTTCTGCTTGAACGACAGTTTCTTCGCTGGCCCCTTTGGCGCGGCCGCTTCACTCTTGGCCGTCACTGGCGCTTCGCCGTTTTCGGCCTTCGCGCGCGCCTTGCGGTCGTCCAGCCTGGTGCCGCCGCGCTGCGCCAGCATGTCGGAGTAGCCGCCGGCATATTCGATCCAGTGGCCGTCACCATCCGGTGCGATCAGGCTGGTCACGGTGCGGTCGAGGAAATCGCGGTCGTGGCTGACCAGGATGACGGTGCCGGCAAAGCCAGCGACCAGTTCCTGCAGCAGTTCCAGCGTCTCCATATCGAGATCGTTGGTCGGCTCGTCGAGCACCAGAAGGTTTGCCGGCCGCGCCAGCACGCGCGCCAGCAAGAGCCGTGCCCGCTCGCCGCCGGACAATTCGCGCACCGGGGTGCGTGCCTGCTCCGGCTTGAACAGGAAATCCTTCATGTAGGAGACGACGTGGCGCTGCTCGCCATTGATGACGAGGTTCTCGCCGCGCCCGTCGGTGAGATATTGCGCCAGCGTCTCCTGCGGGTCGACCGCCTCGCGCTTCTGGTCGAGCGTGGCGATCTCCAGATTGGTGCCGAGCCGCACCGAACCGGCGTCCGGCTTCATCTCGCCGGTCAGCATCTTCAAGAGCGTCGTCTTGCCGGCGCCGTTCGGCCCGACCAGGCCGACGCGATCGCCGCGCTGGATGCGGGTCGAAAACCCCTTGACCACGGTTAGATCGCCAAAGCTCTTCTCGATGTTCTTCGCCTCGATCACCAGCTTGCCGGACTCGGCGGCGTCGCTCGCCACCATGGTCGCCGACCCTTCGGCACCGCGATGGCCGCGAAAACGCTGGCGCATGGTCTGCAACTCGCCGAGCCGGCGCATGTTTCGCTTGCGCCGCGCCGTCACGCCGTAGCGCAGCCAATGCTCTTCGCGAACGATCTGGCGGCCGAGTTTATGCTGCTCGCGCTCTTCTTCCTCCAGGACTAGGTCGCGCCATTCCTCGAAATGGCCAAAGCCCTTGTCCAGCCTGCGGGTCTGGCCGCGATCGAGCCAGATGGTGGCGCGCGACACACGTTCGAGAAAGCGGCGGTCGTGCGAGATGACGATCAGTGCCGAGGAGGTGCGGATGAGTTCTTCTTCCAGCCATTCGATGACCGAGAGGTCGAGATGATTGGTCGGCTCATCGAGCAGCAGGATGTCTGGCTCCGGCGCCATGACGCGGGCAAGGGCAGCACGCCTCGCCTCGCCGCCCGACAGATCGTTCGGACGTTCCTCACCCGACAGTCCGAGATGCTCCATCAGATAGCTGGCGCGGTAGGGATCGTCGGCAGGGCCAAGCCCGGCCTCGACATAGGCGCGGACAGTGGCAAAGCCCTCCATGTCGGGCATCTGCGGCAAATAGCGGACAGTTGCCGAAGGCTGGCGGAACACCTCGCCGTCCTGCGGCTCGATCAGGCCAGCGGCGATCTTCAGCAGGGTCGACTTGCCCGACCCGTTGCGGCCGACCAGTGCGATCTTGTCGCCGGCCGAAGCCGTCAAGGCGGCGCCGTCGAGCAGCGGCGTGCCGCCGAAGGTCAGTTTTATCCCGTCGAGGTTGAGAAGAGGCGGGGCCATGTCAGCTTTCAGGTAAGGGATAGGGATGAGCGAGCAGCATCGCGCGGCCATGGCCGAGCGCGATTTCGAGGCGGCCCTTGATCTCGTTGGAAATGGTCAGCGACGAACCGAAGGCCACCTTGACGTGGTTCAGCGGCCATTTGGCGCCGGTGACGGTCAACCCGGCAAGCTCGGAAAAGCCGAGCACCGAAAACAGCGTGCCATCGGCATAGTCGAAGCCGGCCGTTCCGCGCAGCAGGGGAATGCCTTCCTGGGCGCCGCTGGTCAGGAGCACATCGGTCCCTGCTTCGGCCAGGCGCAAGGCAAGCGCCAGATGCAGGAAAGCGTGGTCGGCTCGCTTGCCGCCGAAAGCACCTGCTAGCACCAGGCGGGTCGCGCCGCGCTCGAGTGCGGCGGCGATGGCCAGTTCGCCATCGGTCTGGTCCTTTTCCGCCGGGAAGGTCCGGCGAGGCACGGAAGCGAGATCGTCAGGCAGCTTGGCTGGCACGGAATCAAAATCACCCACCCACAGCTCCGGGACAAGGCCGAGCAGCCGTGCATGGCCGATGCCGGCGTCGGCGGCGATGACGCGGGAGCCTTCGACCTGACGGTCGAGCCGTGGCGTGCGGATGAGATCGCCGCCAAGCAGGATGGTGAATGTGCTCATATCGTGTGGCCCTTACCAGCCCGGCACGGGAAACGGAAGGCGGCAAACTCCCACTTGCGTGGCGGATCGGCCCGGCCTATGTGTCGAAACGCTCTAACGGGGTGCCGGACGCGATCTTCGCGGACCGGCTGAGAGGCAGTCTCGCCAACCCGCTGAACCTGATCCGGTTTGTACCGGCGGAGGGATTAGACGTTTCGGACAGTCCGACGCCTCAATTCCTTTCAATTCGAACGAAGGAGGCGCCGATGCGCACGCTTTTATACGCTCTTGTTTCAGCAACGGTCGTGGCCTTGTCCGGACCGGCCTTGGCCAAGGACAAGCTCACCGTCTACACCTATGAGAGTTTTACCGCCGACTGGGGTCCGGGTCCCGTGGTGAAGAAGGCGTTCGAGGCCGAATGCGGCTGCGATGTCGAGTTCGTCTCGGTCGCCGACGGCGTCGCGTTGCTCAACCGCGTCAGATTGGAAGGCGCATCGACCAAGGCCGATATCGTGCTTGGCCTCGACACCAATCTCACCGCCGATGCCAAGGCCTCAGGCTTGTTCGCGCCGCATGGCGGCGTAACTGATGTCAACGTGCCGGGTGGCTGGAGCGACGATACTTTTGTCCCCTTTGACTACGGCTATTTCGCTGTCGTCTACGACACCGAGAAGCTGAAGAACCCGCCGAAAAGCCTGAAAGAGCTGGTCGAAGGCAGTGCCGACGACAAGATCGTCATCCAGGATCCACGCACCTCGACGCCGGGCCTCGGCCTGCTTCTGTGGGTCAAGTCGGTTTATGGCGACAAGGCGCCGGAGGCCTGGGCCAAGCTCAAGCCGAAGGTGCTGACCGTGACGCCGGGCTGGAGCGAGGCCTATGGGCTGTTCACCAAGGGCGAGGCGCCGATGGTGCTGTCCTACACGACGTCGCCGGCCTATCACATGATCGCCGAGAACACCGGGCGCTACCAGGCGGCCTCCTTCGAGGAGGGCGAGTATCTGCAGATCGAGGTGGCGGGTATCACCACGACGGGAGCCAAGAATCCGCTGGCGGCCAAGTTTATGGCCTTCATGACCGGGCCTAAATTCCAGGATGCCATTCCCGAGACCAACTGGATGTTCCCGGCCGGCAAGACCGACAAGCCGCTCAATCCGGCCTTTGATAAACTGGTCAAGCCGACCAAGACCTTGCTGTTCAGCCCGCAAGAGGTCGCTGCCAATCGCAAGGCCTGGGTCGATGAATGGCTTGCGGTGATGAGCAAGTAGGGCGCGAGCCGCGTCGCATGTTTGCGCCAAGCCGCCCCCCTCTGGCCTGCCGGCCATCTCCCCCTCAGGGGGGGATATCGGCAGCTTTATCGCCTCTCTTAGTCCTGCCACTCTTGAGAATAGCGAAGGCGGCTGAGTGCGCAATCTCCCCCCTTGAGGGGGAGATGTCCGGTAGGACAGAGGGGGGTGGGCTGGGCCTTCGCCAGATATTCCCCTCGATCAATACCCGTCGCAGGGTTGGATAGCGCGAGATGCGTACGCGCCATCCAGCCGATCCCCGCGTCAGCGCCGGCATTGTCGCGCTTGCCGCGATCGCGCTGCTGATCGGCGGCGCGTTTGCCGGCCTGCTTTTCGAGGGCGCCCACGATTTCTCGGGCGCCTGGGCAGCCTTCGATCCCTATCTGCTTCGCGTCATTCGCTTCACGCTCTGGCAAGCGGCGCTCTCGACGCTGCTTTCGGCCATCCCGGCGCTGTTCGTGGCGCGGGCTCTGTCGCGACATCCACGTTTCTTCGGCCGCGCCTTCATCCTGCAGATCTTCGCCGTGCCGTTGGCGCTGCCGGCTATTGTCGCAGCGCTCGGCATTCTGGCGCTTTATGGCCGTGCCGGCTATTTCGCCGGCGTGCTTGCCCTGATCGGCGGCGGAAGCTGGCCGGGTATCTATGGCCTGTCCGGCATCCTCGTCGCCCATGTCTTCTTCAACCTGCCGCTGGCGACGCGGCTGTTCCTCGAGGCGCTGCAGACCATACCGGCCGACCAATGGCGGTTGGCGAGCCAACTCGGCATGGCGGCGCGGCCGGCGTTCCGGCTGATCGAATGGCCAACGCTGCGCGCCGCATTGCCCGGCGTCGCCGGGCTTGTGTTCATGCTCTGCATCACATCCTTCACGATCGTGCTGACGCTCGGCGGCGGGCCGGCCGCGACGACGCTGGAGGTCGGCATCTACCAGGCGCTGCGCTTTGATTTCGATCCCGCGCGGGCCGTTACACTGACGCTGTTGCAGATTGCCCTGACCTTTATCGTTGTGCTGGCCCTGACGCGCCTGGGCGCCAATGTGGTCGGCGACACCAATTTGCCGGTCGCGCAACGTCGGTATCTCTCAGTCCATCGGAGCGAGACCTGGTTGAACGCGCTACTCATCATCCTGGCGCTGCTGTTCGTCGTTGGGCCGATGGCGGCAACCGTGATGGCCGGGTTGGGTGCGGATCTCGGCCGGTTGGCCGGTGAGGCCACTGTCCGGCAGGCAACGCTGACCAGCGTGGTGCTGGCCTTCCTGTCGGCACTGCTCTCGGTGATGCTGTCGCTGGCGCTGACCATGGCGCGGCGGGCACTGGCGCTGAACCGCCGTGCCGGCGCAAAGACACTGCTCGAACACGCTGCCGATACAGGCGCCGGCTTTGTCCTTGTCGTGCCGCCGATCGTCGTCGGCGCCGGCTGGTTCCTGTTGCTGCGCCATGCCGGCGATGTCTTTGCCATCGCCCCGGTCATGGTCGTCACCGTCAACGCGGTGATGGCGATGCCATTCGCCCTGCGCGCCGTGCGTCCCGCCTATGATGCGGCGAGCGAGCGTCACGAACGGCTCTGCGCACAGCTCGGCATTGCGGGCTGGAACCGGCTGATGCTGGTCGACTGGCCGTCGCTGCGGCGCCCGCTCGCCACGGCCTTCGCTTTCGCCATGGCGCTGTCGCTGGGCGATCTCGGTGTCATTGCCCTGTTCGGCAGTGATTCCGTGCAGACATTGCCCTACCTTCTTCTGGCACGGATGGGCAGCTACCGCACCGAGGATGCCGCCGGCCTGGCACTGCTGCTCGGCCTCGTCTGTCTCGCGTTGATCGTGGCGGCGCACTGGCTGGGAAGGGAGAAGGTCCGCGATGCGTGAGAGGGCGGCCAGCAGGCTCGAGAAGGGCGCGCCGGTGCGGCTGGACAAGGTGTCGTTCAGTTATGGTGAGGTGCCACTTGTCTTCGACGTCGAGTTCGCCACGGCGAAGATCACCGCCATCATGGGTCCGAGCGGTTCGGGCAAGTCGACGCTGCTCAATCTGGTCGCCGGCTTCGAGACCCCACAGTCGGGCCGCGTGCTGATCGGCGGGGCCGATGTCAGCGCCGAGCCGGCCTCGGCGCGGCCGGTGTCGATGGTGTTCCAGGAGAACAATCTCTTCGCGCATCTTTCCGTCGAGCAGAATGTCGGGCTCGGTCGCTCGCCCTCCCTGGGACTGACCGAGGCGGACCGCGCCGCGGTCGCCGAGGCGCTTGCGCGCACCGGTCTCGCGGGCAAGGAGAAACGCCTGCCGCGCGAGCTCTCCGGGGGCGAACGCCAGCGCGTCGCACTGGCCCGCGTGCTGGTGCGCGACCGACCGGTGTTGCTGCTCGACGAGCCATTCGCTTCGCTCGGACCCGCTTTGCGCGACGAGATGCTGAATCTGGTTGCTGCCGTTCATGCCGAACGCGCCATGACGGTGCTATTTGTCACCCACCAGCCCGAGGATGCACGCCGCATCGGCGAGCACATGGTGTTTGTCGACAATGGGTTGGTGGCCGCAACCGGCAAGGCTGATGATTTCTTTACCGGGGCTGGTCCGGAGGCGTTCCGGCGCTATATCGGCGCGGGTGCTGGATATTCCACATCACGCGATGTTGCCCGGAAGCGGACATAATTTACGGTCAAACCGGCTCCAGGCGATGTGGCGTTTGCTTGCCATGACCGGGGGAGTGTGGCTAGGTCGCCCTACCGGTCCGGCACAGGCCGTGATTTGCCTGCAGTATCCGCCGCCCGCCCTAAGGGACGGGCAACGGATGCAGCAGCAGTTTGAGATAGCGCATGACACGTTCCGAAGATCGCCCCCGATTTTCGTGGTCATGCGCCGGGACCCGAAAGGAAGCCGTTCTGGCGATCGGCGCTAACACATTGGGAATGAAACCGCTGGCGCGTTTTCTCGCGCTGGCCGGTTTTGCCGTGGCGTTGGCAAGCTGCCAGATGTTCACGCCGCCGGAAGTTCAGGAATCCGGCTTCCAGCCTTCCGACAAGCCGATCACAGTGGACAATGTCGGCGCCAACAACAAGCTCGCCGAATTGGCCAAGGCGCAGCACCCGCGCATCCTGGCGACTTACGGCGGTGAATATTCCGACCCCAAGCTCGAGCGAATGGTCGCCAAGGTGGTCGGTAGTTTGACGGTGGTGTCCGCCAACCCGACACAGACCTATCGCATCACCATTCTAAATTCGCCCAACGTCAACGCATTCGCGCTGCCGGGCGGTTATCTCTACATCACCCGCGGCCTCCTGGCGCTGGCCAATGATTCGGCCGAGCTTGCCGCTGTCATCGCGCATGAGATGGGCCACGTCACTGCCAATCACGGCCTGCAGCGCCAACAGCTCGAGGCAGAGGAAGGCCTGGCGACCAAGGTGGTTTCCGATGTGCTCGGCGACAGCCCGACCGCCAAGGCGGCGTTGATCCGCGGCAAGCTGAGGCTGGCGCAATTTTCGCGCAACCAGGAGCTGGAAGCCGACGCCATCGGCATCAAGTCGATCGGCGAGGCCGGCTACGATCCTTTCGCCGCAGGCCGCTTCCTTCAATCGATGTCGGCCTATACCGATTTCCGCTCGATCAGCGGCGCCACCGACGCCAGCCTGGACTTCCTGGCCACGCACCCCAACACGCCGCAGCGCATCGATCTGGCGCAGCGCCATGCTCGCCAGTTCGGCGCGCCGGGCGTCGGCACGCGCGACCGCGATTCCTTCCTCGCCGGCATAGACGGCCTGCTCTATGGCGACACGCCTGAGGAAGGCTATGTGCGCGGCGAAACCTTCCTGCACCCGGGCCTTGGCGTGTCGTTCACGGTGCCGGACGGCTTCATCATCGACAATTCGGCGGCAGCGGTGACGGCCACCGGCCCCGGCGACATAGCGATCCGTTTCGATGGCGTCTCTATCGACAAGAACCGGGCGCTGACGGACTATATCCGCAGCGGCTGGGTGGCTGGTCTCGTCGACAGCAGCGTCAAGCAGGAAACCATCAACGGCAATGAGGCGGCGACCGCGCATGCCGGCGCCGAAGGCTGGCAATTCGACATAGCGGTGATCCGCGCTGGCGGCCAAGTCTACCGGCTGCTGACCGCGGCCCCTTCCGCCAGCACGTCTCTGGACACGATCGCCCGTTCGGTAAGCGGCTCGTTCCGGATTCTGAGTGCTGCCGAAAAGGCGGCGCTGAAGCCGCTGCACATCCGCGTCGTCACCGTCCAGCCTGGGCAGACGATGGGTTCGCTTTCGGCGCAGATGGTCGGCGTTGACCGCAAGCTCGACCTGTTCCGCGTCCTCAACGCGCTGTCGCCCGGTGCCGCGGTTTCGGCCGGCGACAAGGTCAAGATCGTCACCGACAAGTAGGCGCCGCTGGACGCCTGCCGCCGTTCAGGCGGCAGTCGCCATGAACTCCGGATTCTGCTTCACCAATGCGACCTTGAGCTTTTCCATGGCGCGGGCCTCGATCTGGCGGACGCGTTCCTTGGAGATGCCGAGGGTTTCGCCGAGCGCTTCGAGTGTCGCGCCCTCGTCGTTCAGCCGCCGTTCCTCGATGATCCTCAGCTCCCGTGCGTTGAGCGCGCGAAGCGCCTCCCTCAGCCAGAGCGAGCGGCGCGCGACATCGATCTTGTCGCCGACGATCTCGTCGGGCAGCGGATCGTCCGAAATCAGGAAATCCATGCGCTCGGTCGAACCCGCATCGTCGGCAATAGGCATGTTGAGCGAGGAGTCGGGCGCCGAGAGCCGCGAATCCATCATCGCCACATCGGCTTCGGAGACGCCAAGCGCCTCCGACACTTCGCGATAGAGCGTGGCGTTGGAGAGCGGCTCCGTGCCATTCGCCAACCGCGCGCGCAGGCGTCGCAGGTTGAAGAACAGCGCCTTCTGAGCCGAGCTGGTGCCACCACGCACGATAGACCAGTTGCGCAGGATATAGTCCTGCATCGAGGCGCGGATCCACCATGTCGCATAGGTCGAGAACCGCACCTCGCGCTCCGGCTCGAAGCGGGCGGCGGCCTCGAGCAATCCGACATGACCCTCCTGGACCAGATCGCCGAGCGGCAGGCCGTAATGGCGGAACTTGGAGGCCATGGAAATGACCAGCCGCATATGGGCGACGGTGATTGAGTGCAGCGCGTTCTGGTCGTTGTCCTCTTTCCAGAGCAATGCAAGCCGATGCTCTTCGTCACGCTCGAGGTAGGGAGCCTTCATTGCCGCGCGGACCATGATCCGTCCTGCCGTGTCTTCCATCATGAGGCGCTCCCTGGGTGGTGCGAATGACTTTGCAAAGTTGGCTGCCGCCCGGGTTGAAATGCCGGCGTCGTGCCCTAGAACAGCCAGAACTGCCATGCGCGGGAAAGGTTCCGCGACCGCGGCGGCGCGATTGTGTTGCCTGAAGGATTCTCAGAAGGTCTGAGATGGCAGCGATCACGAGTGGAAAGTGCCGTTTAGAGAATATGGTTTCATAAACCCGCCGTTTTTGAAATCCTGTTCCTTATTTTTTCGGCTTGCATCTGTCAGTTTCCAGCGCTCACAAATATGCCGGCCAGCCGGCCAAGGACGGGATCACAGAAAAATGAAATGGCTCAAGTCGCTCATTATCGCCGGAACGCTGCAGGCCCTGGCTGTCGCTTCAGGTCATGCCGGCCCCAATCTCGACCAGATCAAGCACGCCGGTGTCATCAAGATCGGCACGGAAGGCACCTATGCGCCGTTCACCTACCATGACACGTCCGGTGCACTGGTCGGCTTCGACGTCGAAATCGCCAAGGCGATTGCCGAGAAGCTTGGTGTCCAGGCCGAATTCCTCGAAGGCAAGTGGGATGGACTGATCGCCGGCCTCGACGCCAATCGCTACGACGCCGTCATCAATCAGGTGGGCATCACCGATGCCCGCAAAGCCAAGTACGACTTCTCCGATCCCTACATCGCCTCCAAGGCGGTGCTGATCGTGCGCGGCGACAACACCGACATCAAGAGCTTCGCCGATCTCAAGGGCAAGAAGTCGGCGCAGTCGTTGACCTCGAATTTCGGCAAGCTGGCCGAAACGAACGGCGCTGAACTGGTCGGCACCGATGGCTTCGACCAGTCGATCCAGCTGCTTCTGACCGGCCGCGCCGACGCCACGATCAATGACAGCCTGTCGTTCCTCGACTTCAAGAAGCACAAGCCCGACGCCAATGTGAAGATTGCCGCGCAAGAGGAAAACGCCGACTATTCCGGCGTCATCGTGCGCAAGGGCGATCCGGAGCTGGTCGCCGCGATCAACAAGGCGCTGGCCGACATCAAGGCCGACGGCACCTATAAGAAGATCGCCGACACCTATTTCGGCCAGGATGTTTCGAAGTAATCTACGAGGCGAGCCGCTCCGCGGCCATGAGACACATAGAGCGGCGAGCCGTCTTTGACGGCCCGCCGCTTTTGTCGTGATATGGCAGACGCATTCTCGCCTTGACCAAGCTGCTTCGACCAATCTGGAGGGTCATACGTGCCGCACTGGCTGCAACTGATGCTGGAGTCGCTGCCTTCGCTGCTGTGGGCGGCGCTGATCTTCACCGTGCCGCTGACGCTGTTGTCCTTCGCCTTGGGGCTGGCCGTTGGGTTGGGTGCTGCACTCGCCCGGCTGTTCGGCCCCAAGCCGCTGGTCGCGCTTGTGCGCTTCTATGTCTGGATCTTCCGGGGTACGCCACTTTTGGTGCAGCTGTTCCTCATCTTCTACGGCCTGCCGTCGGTCGGCATCCTGCTCGACGCCTTCACGGCGGCGTTGATCGGATTCACGCTCAACATCGGCGCCTACACGTCGGAAATCATCCGCGCGGCAATAGGCTCGGTGCCGAAAGGCCAGTGGGAAGCCGCCTATTCGATCGGCATGACCTGGGGCCAGGCGATGCGGCGTACCATTCTGCCGCAAGCCGGCCGGGTCGCGGTGCCGCCGCTCTCCAACACCTTCATCTCGCTGGTCAAGGACACGTCGCTGGCCGCCGCCATCACCGTGCCGGAGATGTTCCAGGCGGCGCAGCGCATCGTCGCCACCACCTATGAGCCGCTGATCCTCTATGTCGAGGCGGCGATCCTCTATTTGGCGCTGAGTTCGGTGCTGTCGGCCTTGCAGACGCGGTTGGAGACCCGGCTCAACCGCTATGGCGGCTTCCTGGAGGCGCGCTCATGATCGGCCTCAGCAACATCGAAAAGCGCTTCGGCGACAATCTCGTGTTGAAGGGCGTGACGGTCACCATTGCCGAAGGCAGCGTCACGGCGCTGGTCGGTCCGTCGGGCGGGGGAAAGAGCACCCTGCTGCGCTGTATCAACCTCCTGGAGATCCCGACCTCGGGCACGGTGCGCATTGGCGACGAGACGCTCGAATTCCACCCCGGCGGCAGGGTTCCGGCCAGGGATATCCAGCGCCTGCGGCTGCAGACTGGCATGGTGTTCCAGAACTTCCAGCTGTTTCCGCATCGCACTGCGATCGAGAACGTCATGGAAGGGCTGGTGACGGTGTTGAAATGGTCGCCTGAGAGGGCACGCGAGCGGGCACTGGCTCTGCTGGAGAAGGTCGGGATGGTGCACAAGGCAGACGCCTGGCCAGCGACGCTGTCGGGCGGCCAACAACAGCGCGTGGCGATCGCCCGCGCTTTGGCGCCGTCGCCGAAAGTGCTGCTCTGCGACGAGCCGACCTCGGCGCTCGACCCGGAACTGGCGCAAGAGGTGGTCGAGGTGCTTGGCAAGCTCGCCAGCGAAGGCACGACCATGGTGATGGCGACGCATGATCTGCGCCTCGCCTCCAAGATCGCCCAGGAAGTGGTGTTCCTCGATGCCGGCGTCGTCGTCGAGAAGGGGCCGGCCGCGGTGCTGTTCAACAATCCGCAGCAGCAACGGACGAAGCGGTTCATCGCAACGCTGAAGCAGGAGGCTGAGAAGGAAGGCGGCGGCGCGTAAGAGCGCGGCCCAGAGTGTGTTGAATTCGGGTGATGGCCCAAAAGGGGCGCCGGTTTCCGGGATATCTTGCCGTGCGCGAGCAGGCCGTCAGCCGCCCTCCGGCATACTGGCCCTTGCTGCCGGCAGCCGCTAAAATTTCACCGTCGGCTCTCCCCTGACGCCGCGGCTTTTCATTTGCAGGTTCAGATATGATGGCTGACGAGCGCCACGCCAAGTCCGATGAGGATCGAACCGCATGTCTTGGGGATCACCCATCCGGCGCCGCCGCCGGTGAACCGGCCAACGGCGAGCGAGGCGATGCCGACCGCCGCCAGGTCGGCCATCGAGAAGATAAGATTGACGACGATGCCGAGGATGAGGAATTGCAACCCTACGGCAATGGCGGCTGACGGATCCACGAACTGCGGCAGGAAGGTCAGGAAGAACAGTGCTGTCTTGGGATTGAGGATCTCGACGACCATGCTGTCGCGGAATGTGTTCGGGGCCGGCCTGGCACCGTCCTCGCCCATCCGGTTCCAGCCCAGGAACATGGCAAGGCCCAGCGAAATGAGATATGTGGCGCCCGCCAATCGGATCATCGAGAAAGCGACCGGCGCGTGTTCCATCAGTGCGGCGAGTCCGACCGCCGCGGCCAGGATGTGCACGTAACAGCCGAGATGAACACCCAGTGCCGCCATCAATCCCGCCTGACGGCCATGGGCCAGCGTCTGCGCGGTCATGTAGAGAATCGCCGGCCCTGGCATGCAGGCGAAGGCGAGCGTTGCGAGGGCGAACGGAATCCAAAGATCCAGCGACGGCATGACGGCTCCTCCCATGTGATCAAGCCGTGGGAGGAGTAGGCTGGGGGTCAGGCCGAAAACATACGGCAGATGCCGTATTTGGATCGTGATCGGGCTTGGCTAATCTGCCGATGGTTAAGGGGACGTTGCCGAGCGGCTGCGATGTCAGCCGGCGGGCAATCCCAGACGAACCGCGTAGGCGGTCAGTTCGGCGGTGTTGTGGAGATTGAGCTTGCCCATCAGGTTTTCGCGATGCTTGCGAGCGGTCGGCAGGCTGATACCCAGCCGTTCGGCGATGTCGCGCGTGATCATGCCTTGCGCCACCAGTTGAAGGATCTGCCGTTCGCGCCGCGTCAGCGGCACCGGGGAGAGGATTTCCTGTGCGGCTATCGGCTCGCTGCCCCTGCCCATATCGCTGACGGCGAAGCGAACGGTTTTCGCCAGATAGGTGCCCCCCTTCTTGACCGCTTCGATGGCGGCGCCGAGTTCCTCGGGATCGCCGTCCTTGGTCAGGTAGGCGTTGGCGCCGGCACTGAGCGCGGCGCGCACCGTCCTCGGCTCGATATTGGCCGTCAGCACTACGATGCGCAGGTGTGGCGCCAAGGTCCTGATGGTGGCGATGAACTGCATCCCGGCGACGCCTGGCATGCCGAGGTCGAGGATCAAAAGGTCGGCGCGCGTGCTTCGCAGTTGGCCAAGCAGCGCCTCGCCATCCGCAGCCTCGGCGACGACCGAGACATTGTCCATCGCCGAGATGAGCAGCTTCAGCCCCTCGCGCACGATGGCATGGTCGTCGGCGAGTATGGCGGTGAGCGGGCGATTCATCAGGGCACCATCCAGGACTGCAGCGGCGTATATGGATCAATCGCCAACTTATGCGAAACAGGTTGCCGGTAGATCAACGGTACCGGGGAAGACCGCCCGGAGAATACTTGGGGCAATTGGGGGGATTCGATGCAGGAAGACAAGATACGCCAGGCCCTGATCGGACTCCTGTATCGCAATTCCTACGGCGTGGTCATCTCCAACATCGTGATCTCGATGGCGGCGGTCTATGTGCTGAGAACGGCCGTTTCCACCCATTGGCTGATCGGCTGGCTAGCGGCGCTGTATCTGCTGACGGCTATCCGGGTGCTGGCGTCGCGCCGTTTTTTCAGCCGCGCCCGGGATCGCCACTCGATCTTGCGCTGGGCATGGCTGGCGACGGCATTTTCCTGCATGTCAGGCCTTCTGTGGGGTGTGCTTGGCTGGGTCGGATTCATGCCCGAGGCGCCGATCGTGCTGTCCTTCACGGTCATCGTCCTGACTGGTCTCGTCTGCGGCACCGTGCCGTCTCTGTCGGCCTTTCCGCCGGCGCTGGTTGGTTCCATCCTGGCAACGGTGGTGCCGGTCGCCCTGCGCTGCCTGACCACCCAAAGCGATATTTCCGGCGCCTTCCTGTTCCTGCTCGCGTCGCTGGTGGCGATCAATTTCTACTACTGCCGTATCACCTACCGCATGCTGCGCGAAACCGTCAGCCTGCGACTGGAGAACGAAACGCTGGTCGAGCATCTGCAAGAGGAACGTGACAGGGCGCAGACCGCCGACCGTGCCAAGACGCGTTTTCTGGCGGCGGCGAGTCACGATCTGCGCCAACCGATCCATGCCCTGAGCCTGCTGGTCTCGACGCTTGCCGTTTTGGGGCAGCGCGGCGACGTACCCTCCGGCGAGGCGCGCGACCTGGCCAGCCGGGCGAAATCGGTTGTCAGCAACTTCAGTGGGCTGCTCAACGCTTTGCTCGATATCTCCCGGCTCGATGCGGGCATCGTCACGGTCGCGAGCGAGGCGGTGCCGCTGCGCGACCTCTTTGGTGATCTTCGCAATGAATTCGCCGCCGAGGCGAAACAGCGCGGACTTACGTGGCGCGTGGTCGACAGCGGCCTCTGCGTCGACAGCGACCCGATGATGCTGAAGCGCATTCTCAACAACCTGGTGTCGAATGCCTTTCGCTACACCAAGCAAGGTGGTGTCCTGTTGGGCTGTCGCCGGCGCGGCGCATGTGTGGAGATACAGGTCCTCGACAGCGGCCCCGGCATCCCCGCCGATCAGCAGGGGATGGTCTTCGAGGAGTTCGTGCAGTTGCAGAACCCGGCGCGGGACCGCACGCAAGGCCTGGGACTCGGGCTCGCCATCGTTCGCCGCACCGCCGACCTGTTGGGGCACCCGCTGAAATTGGCTTCGACGTCCGGACGCGGTTCCCTGTTTTCCATCACCGTCGCGAAGGCCGGCGCGGTGCAAGCTCGCTTAGAGGTCGACACGACATCGCCGGCCAGCAGTGCCGCCGGCATCATGGTGGTCGAGGATGAGGGCGACGTTCTCGATGCCATGGTGCGCTTGCTCAACCTGGAGGGACATCGTGTCTATCCCGGCCGCTCCGCCGCAGAGGCACGGAAGGCCCATGCGGCGGCGCTGGCTGCCGGCGATGCGCCGGTCGACCTGATCATCGCAGACTACCGTCTCGAGAATGACACCACCGGCACCGACGCGATCCGTGCGCTTCACGCCCATATCGGCCGCGTTGTCCCGACCATCATCATCACCGGCGATACCTCGCCTTCGCGCCTCAAGGAGATCAGCGCCAGCGGCAGCCGCATCCTGCACAAGCCGATCGCCGACGAGGAATTGCGCGAAACCATTGCTGCGGCCTGCTTTGCTGGCAAGGCGACAAGTGGGGACACACGTTAAACGAAAATGCGCGCTGGACGGCACCACGGTTCGGCGCGCCGGCAAGCCGCGATGCAGCACGCTGGTGCGCAGTACATCATCAACATCGAAGCTGCCGCCCAAAAGCAAAAGAGGCCCCGGTCAAACCGGAGCCTCCAATCGTTTCAGGCAGGATCTCTCGAAAAGGCGAGAAGGATCAGGCAGCTTCTTCCTGCTCGGCCTCTTCATTGTCGGCCTTGGCGCCACGCTTAGGGCCCTTGTTGAGGTTGACCTCGATCAAGCGCACGGCTTCGGTTTCCGACATGCGGTTGACGGCCGCGATCTCGCGGGCCATGCGGTCGAGCGCCGCCTCATAGAGCTGGCGCTCGGAATAGGACTGCTCCGGCTGGTTGTCGGCGCGGTAGAGGTCGCGCACGACTTCCGAGATCGAGATCAGGTCGCCCGAATTGATCTTCGCATCATATTCCTGGGCGCGGCGCGACCACATGGTGCGCTTGACGCGGGCGCGGCCCTGCACGACCTTCAGCGCGCGCTCGACATAATCCTCCTCCGACAGCTTGCGCATGCCGATGGAGGTCGCCTTGGCGACCGGCACCTTCAGGCGCATCTTGTCCTTCGAAAAGTCGATGACGAACAGTTCCAGCTTGTGTCCAGCAACTTCCTGCTCGTCGATCGAGACGATCTGGCCGACGCCGTGCGCCGGGTAGACGATGTACTCGCCGGTCTTGAAACCGTGACGCGCAGCGGTGGACTTCTTCTGCGGGGTGATCGTTGCCATTACGCCCTGAACTCCTTGTTGTGGCACCGGCGTCCTGCCGGTCCGAACTCGCGCGATCGGGGAAGCCGATCGTTAGCCGCACAACAGATGAACCCATCGGAAAGGCCGGACCGGCAAACCGCAACATCGCGACCGCCTGGCCCAGATCGCTCTGGTCCGAATGGGATTTTCACCTTTCAGTGATTTGGGGCGTCTGCGCCATAAATCGACGTTGTGTCACCGGCATGTTTCGCTGATGTAACACAAAAAGTCGGAAGAATCAAGGTTTTGCTGCATACGCGAAGGCCACAGGTCAGCGCCGGCTGTCAAGCCGGTTAATGTGACGTGCCTCTTACCCAGCGTAATACCGGCCTTTGCGGCCGTGTTGTCAATCGCCTTCGCCGGGCTCGGCCGAGAAGTATTTCTCAAACTTGCCGGCCTCGCCGTCGAAGGATTTGGCGTCTCCCGGCGGTTCCTTCTTGGCGGTGATGTTGGGCCATTTCTCGGCGTATTCGGTGTTGACCTGCAGCCATTTGTCGAGGCCGGGTTCGGTGTCCGGCTTGATTGCGTCGGCCGGGCATTCCGGCTCGCAAACGCCGCAGTCGATGCACTCGTCGGGGTGGATGACGAGCATGTTCTCGCCTTCGTAGAAACAGTCGACCGGACAGACTTCGATGCAGTCCATGTATTTGCATTTGATGCAATTGTCGGTCACGACATAGGTCATCGGTCGGCTCCGGGACGTCCCATTTTGTTGGGCTTTTTCCGTCAGGTAACGCCTTTGTCGACCGCTTGCAAGGGTAGCCATTGCGGACGGTGCCGGTGTTTCCGGAATGGAATTCCAGACTGCAGGCCCGGCGGAAGTCAGTCATGTCCCGCAGAGCGTCTGTTTGCCGGGCTCAGTTCTCGCCTCAGGCGTGCCGTTGTCCCAGAACCACTGCGTGTTTTTGGACGCCAGGCATCAATCTTCGCCGAGCAATCGGTCGGTCTGGCGACGTTCCTTCTTGGTCGGGCGGCCGCTGCCGGCCTCGCGCAGCCCCGGAATTGCATCGGGAGGGGCTTCGCCCTTCGGTGCGGGCGGTGGCGACATATCCTCGTAGAGCGTCCGGGCCTCCTCGGCCGGGCCGCGCCGTGCACCGGCGCCGAGCACCTTCCAGATGAAGATGCGACGCTCGAGCGTGATGGTCAGGACGTCGCCTGGCTTGACTTGGTCGGAGGCCTGCGCTGCTTTGTCGCGATTGATGCGGACCCGGCCGGCGACGACCAACTTCGCCGCCAGCGAGCGCGATTTCACGGCGCGGGAGAAGAACAGCCATTTGTCGATGCGCTGGCGGCCTTCGGCAACCATCGAAGCGAGCCGGGTTCTACTTCTTCAGCTGGTCGCGGAGAGCGGCGAGCTTGGCGAAGGGCGAATCCGGATCGAAACGCACCGGACGCTCCTCGCGCGGCTTCGGCTGGAAGGCCGGCTTGCCGCCTTGCGGACCACCTTTGCCATCAGGCCTGCCACCCTTCCAGTCGGGACGGCCTTCGCGGCGGTCGGGACGTTCGCCCTGCGGCCTGCCATCACGTCGCTGTTCGCCTTCGGCCTGCGGCTTGGGCTTGAATTTCGAGCGGTCGAAGCGCGGCTTGCCGGCTCCATCGCGCCGTCCTTCATGGGCCGGGCGTTCTCCGGGTGCAGCAGCGGCCGGTGCGCCGGCGGCATCCGCAGGCGCATCGCTTCGGCCGCGCGCTTGTCCGTTGCGCGGGCGATTGTTCCTGCGGTTGTCATCGCGGTTGCGCGGGCGCTGTTCGAAGCGGCCCTGACGCCACAACAGGATGGGTTTTGGTGCTTCGGCTTCCGGCGCGGGTTCGCCGACAGCTGCTTCAGTCACCGCCACAGGTTCGTCCGGCGCGGCGTCCGTTGCGGGCGCGGCATTTGCCGCCAGGTCGGCCGTTGCGGCTTCTTCTGCCGCTGCGGCTTCAGTCTCGGCAGCTTCAGCCTCTGCCTGCGGTTCAGCCGGTGCCGGTTCAGCAGCAGCCTCGGCAACAGGCGCTTCGTCTTGCACGGTTTCGACCGGAGCGTCCGCCTGTTCTTCCACGGCAGGCGAAGCAGGTTCCGCCGCGGCGTCGGAGGTGATTTCGGCGGGAATTTCGGCCGCGGTTTCCGAAACGGCCACTGCGTCCGATGCCGCCTCCGACTCTTCGACGGCTGCCTCTGCTGCGGCATCCGTTGCCGCGGCTTCGGCCGATTTGGCCTGCTCGGCTCGTTCAGCTTCTTCCGTCGCCAGTTTCGCCACCGCCGCTTCGCGGGCGGCGTTGTCCTGCGCTTCGAGCCGCGCCTTGACCTCGACGGCCGGCTTAGGCTCGGCACGATAGCCGAGACCCTTGAGAATTTCTTCCATGTCGTCCGCGGTGGCGCCGAGGATCGACATCATCGGCGGCGTCACCATGAAGGACTGGCCGTCATAGGCGCCGTCCGGGCGCTGGCCGAGGCCGGGCTTCCAGTTGGTCGCCGGACGGATCAGATCCGCCAACCGTTCCAGTATGTCGATGCGCACGGCGCGACGGCCGAGATTGCGGTAGCCGGCAAGCTTATAGAACGTCTTGTCGAAAGCAGGGTCGATCACCACCGAGGTGCGACCCGAGGCGAGCGCATGGACCACGTCGCCAAAACCCGGCTTGTCCTTGCCGTCGTTCTTCAGCGCCCACAACAGCGTCACCAGTCCGGCAGGCGCCGGCTTGATCAGCGCCGGCACGAAGACATGGTAGGCGCCGAAGCGCACGCCAAGCCGGCGAAGGGTGGCGCGGCCTTCCTGGTCGAGCGACTTCATCTCCTCGGCGATGTCGCGGCGGTTGATGAGGCCGAAATTCTCGACCAGCTGGAAGGCGATGCCGCGGCCGATGCCGGAAATCTGGTCGGCGTTTTTCAAGTCGACCAGTGGCTTCAGCAGCGACTCGATCTGGAAATTGACGAAACGCTCGGCACGCGCGGCAACCTTGTCGCGCGCCGGGCCGGTCAGTTGTTCGTCGGCCAGCAGCACCAACCGCGGCTTCAGCGCGTCTTCGCCTGATACAAGCGTGCCGATCGGCGCGCCGATCCAGCGCAGCGTGCCGTCCGAGCCGAGCGCGATGTCGCCATTGGCGCAGGCGCCGAAGCGTTCGGCGCGCGATTCGAACTCGGCGGCCAGCGCCTTCTGGGCAGCGGTGCGCACCGCCTTGGCGTCTTCGCCGCCGGCGGTCTGGTCGGCGGTGAAGCGGAACCCTTGCAACTCGCCGACATGGTGGCCTTCGACAAGGACGGTTCCGGTAGGGCTAATTTCGGCTTCAGGCATGGTATTTTCTCTAAGGCGCCGCATGAGGACGGAAGTCCTGCGGTCTACGAAGCGTTTCGTCAACCGCTCATGCAGCGCATCCGACAATCTGTCTTCGATTTCGCGCGTCTTTTCCTGCCAGTGTGCCTGATCGGCCAGCCAGCCGGGCCGGTTCGACACGAATGTCCAGGTGCGGATCTGGGCTATGCGATGCGACAGCGTGTCAATGTCGCCCTCGGTGGTGTCGGCGCGGCGCACCTGCTCGGCCATGTAATTCTCGTCGACATGGCCGTGGCGTGCGAGGTCCGTGTAGATCGAGGCAATGAGGTCGGCATGCTGCGCCGGCGCGATCCTGCGGTAGTCGGGCAGCGCGCAGGCTTCCCACAGCAGCGCCACGCGCTTGGCATTGGTGGTGAGCGCGCGGATGTCTTCGTCGCGCGACAGATGCTCGAGCGCCTGTGCGTCGACGGCAGGCAATGCCCGCGTCAGTCCCTCGACCGGAGCGTTGGTCTCGATCGAGCGCTTCAGCGCGTCGAGGCTGGCAAAGTCGAAATGCGCGGTGCGCCACTGCAGCACCTTCACCGGATCGAAATCGTGGCCTTCGATCTTCTTGATCAGCTCTTCGTCGAGCGGGTCGACCTGGCCGGTGACACCGAAGGTGCCGTCACGCAGATGCCGGCCGGCGCGGCCGGCGATCTGGCCGAGCTCGGCCGCGGTCAGGTTGCGGTACTGGAAGCCATCGAACTTGCGGTTCTGGGCGAAGGCGACGTGGTCGAGATCGAGATTGAGACCCATGCCGATTGCGTCGGTAGCGATGAGGTAGTCGACATCGCCGGACTGGAACAGCGCCACCTGGGCGTTGCGGGTGCGCGGCGAGAGCGCGCCGAGCACGACGGCGGCACCGCCCTGCTGGCGGCGGATCAACTCGGCGATGGCGTAGACCTCGTCGGCGGAGAAGGCGACGATCGCCGTGCGCCGCGGCAGGCGGGTCAGCTTCTTGGAACCGGCATAGGCAAGATGCGACAGCCTCGGCCGCGTCACCACCGAGACACCCCTCAGCAGGCGCTGCAGGATGCCATGCATGGTGGCAGCACCCAGCAGCAGCGTTTCCTGACGGCCGCGAAGGTGCAGGATGCGATCGGTGAAGATGTGGCCGCGCTCGAGGTCACCGGCGAGCTGCACCTCGTCGATGGCGACAAAGGCGGCGTCGGTCTCGCGCGGCATGGCCTCGACGGTGCAGACCGAATATCTGGCGCCCGGCGGCTGGATCTTTTCCTCGCCGGTGATCAGCGCAACCTTGTGGGCGCCGACCTTTTCGCAGACGCGGGCGTAGACCTCGCGCGCCAGAAGTCTGAGCGGCAGGCCGATGATCCCACTCTCATGCGCCACCATGCGCTCGATGGCGAGATGGGTCTTGCCGGTGTTGGTCGGCCCGAGCACGGCGGTCACGTCGCGGCCCGACAGGATCAGCGGCTCTGTGTGTTTGGGCTGGATGTTCATCAACCTAGAATAAGGCTTCTGGGACCTGGAAATAAGGCTTCTGGCCTCTGGTTGTCGGGAGCGTGCCTCAAATGGCGCGTATGACAGGCGACACATAGGGATTTCGGGCGCGAAGCGAAAGCGGAATGTTCCGCCGGCGGCGAGAAGGTGGTTTTGTCAAGCTTCCAATCGGCTGCGGATTAACGGATAGAACGAGTCTGGAACGAATCGGCGACGAATCAGTGACTCCTGCAGATTCAGCTTTTGTTCACGGCTACATGTGGATTTCGCGGCCGCGAGTCGCACCACATGCTGAATCGCTGAACTGGCCCGTTTCATGCTAAGAGGGTGTTGCCGTTAACCTTTGCCTGGAAACAATCACGGCGGCTAGGCGCGCCTCAACCAACATGATGAAATTGTTGATCTTTCTTAACCTGCGTTAAGCAGTTGGGCAGACGATTCCGGCTGTCGTCGTTAACGTTCGGCTCATAGCCGGAACGAATCGGCGACGAATCAGCGATGGCGCGATTTTCCCGATTTGTTCACCCCAATATCTTGTGTTGTGAACAGCTTATCCACCGAGAATCCACAGGTTACGAAGCAGCTTTCGCACAGGGCGGCGGGTGGCTGTTAACCTCTGCGTGCCGAATTGGGTCAGCTACGGTCGCGAGCACGTCAAAGGGACCGTGCCGGAAACGGGCCGGTGTGCCGGCCCGTCGATCTCCTACATCGCCACGTCGTCAGGCGAAGTATTGGCCGCCATTGGCCGTGATGGTCGAGCCGGTGATGAAGCCGGCATCTTCGGATGCGAGGAAGACGACGCAGCGCGCGATCTCTTCCGGTTCGCCGAGGCGGCCGACGGGGATTTGTGGGATGATGCGGTCGTTGAGCACCCTCTCGTCAATCGCCTTGACCATCTCGGTGGCGATGTAGCCAGGGCAGATGACGTTGACGGTGATGCCGGCGCGTGCTCCCTCTTGAGCGAGAGCCTTGCTGAAACCGATGTCGCCGGCCTTGGCGGCGGAATAGTTGACCTGGCCGGCCTGGCCCTTCTGGCCGTTGATCGAGGAAATGGTGATGACGCGGCCGAACTTGCGGTCGCGCATGCCGCTCCACAGCGGATGCGTCATGTTGAAGACGCCGGACAGGTTGGTGTCGATGACCTCTTTCCACTGCTCGCGCGTGATCTTGTGGAACATGGCGTCGCGGGTGATGCCGGCATTGTTGACCAGCACCGAGACCGGGCCGAGATCGGCCTCGACCTGCTTGATGCCGGCGGCGCAGGAATCATAGTCGGCGACCGACCATTTGTAGACCGGAATGCCGGTCTCGGCCTTGAATTTCGCCGCTGCGGCGTCATTGCCGGCATAGTTCGCGGCAACCGAATAGCCGACGGTCTTCAATGCGATCGAGATCGCCGCGCCGATGCCGCGCGATCCGCCTGTGACGATTGCTACCTTGGTCATGCGTGTTCCCTCCCTTTGGTCGGGAGAGCGAATAGGGAGTAGCGAATAGCGAGTAGGGATCTACGTCCCGTCGCGCTGACGCAATTCTTCCCTATTGACTACTCCCTATTTGCTACTCACTTCTTTTTCAGAGTGCTTCGATGCACATGGCGACGCCCATGCCGCCGCCGATGCACAAGGTGGCGAGGCCTTTCTTGGCGCCGCGCCGGCGCATTTCGAAGACCAGCGTGTTGAAGACGCGGGCGCCGGACGCACCGATCGGGTGGCCGATGGCGATGGCGCCGCCATTGACGTTGACGATCGAGGGATCCCAGCCCATGTCCTTGTTGACGGCGCAGGCCTGTGCCGCAAAGGCCTCGTTGGCCTCGACCAGGTCGAGATCGCCGACCGACCAGCCGGCCTTTTCCAAGGCCTTGCGCGATGCTGGGATCGGGCCGGTGCCCATAATCTGCGGATCGACGCCGGCGGTTGCCCAGGACACGATGCGTGCCAGCGGGGTGATGCCGCGCCTCACCGCTTCCGCCTCGCTCATCAGCAGCGCGCCGGCGGCACCGTCATTGATGCCGGAGGCGTTGGCGGCGGTCACCGTGCCGTCCTTGTCGAAAGCCGGTTTCAGCTTGGTCATGGCGTCGATCGTGGCGCCGTGGCGAATGTATTCGTCCTGGTCGACGATGGTGTCGCCCTTCTTGCCCTTGATGGTGACGGCGACGATCTCGTCCTTGAACTTGCCGGCCTTCTGCGCGGCCTCGGCCTTGTTTTGCGAGGCGAGCGCGAACTGGTCCTGGTCTTCGCGGGTGATCTGGAACTGACGCGCGACGTTTTCGGCGGTGTTGCCCATGTGATAGCCGTTGAAGGCGTCCCACAGCCCGTCCTTGATCATGGTGTCGATCAGCTTGAAGTCGCCCATCTTGACGCCGGCGCGCAGGTGCTGGGCATGCGTCGAAAGCGACATCGATTCTTGGCCGCCGGCGATGATCACCTTGGCGTCGCCGATGGCGATCTGCTGCATGCCGAGCGCAATGGCACGCAGGCCCGAGCCGCAAACCTGATTGAGGCCCCAGGCTGTGGTTTCCTTGGGCAGGCCGGCATTGATCGATGCCTGGCGGGCCGGGTTCTGGCCTTGCGCGGCGGTCAGCACCTGGCCGAGGATGACCTCGTCGACCTCGCCTGGTTCGACACCGGCACGCGACAGCAATTCCCTGATGACGACGGCGCCGAGTTCATGCGCAGGGGTGGCGGCGAAGGCGCCGTTGAAGGAGCCGACCGGCGTGCGCGCCGCACTGGCAATGACGATGGAAGCGGACATTTTCTTCTCCAGACTTCAAGGGTGTTGCTCTGTCGTTGGGGACTTTTCTTGCCCTTTCCCAACCCCAAGTCAAACCGGAAATGGGCATGGCGCCCATGCGCCGCAAGCAGGCCGTGCCTTGCCAGGGCGACCATTCGTCCATTGCTGCGCAGCATATTTTGCCTGCTATGCAGCATTTAGTGATCCCGCACTGCACAAACTGCTTGGAATTGTGAAGCTTTTGCGCATATCCTCAAAAAAAAGGCACAATCGTTATCGGCGGCTTGCTCAGAGGCGCGCCGGTGTCCCCGGGAGGATGTAGATGGCCGCTAAAGACGATCCGATCATCATCAAGAAATACGCCAATCGCCGCCTCTACAACACCGGCACCAGCACCTATGTGACGCTCGAGGACCTCGCCGAGATGGTCAAGAAGGGCGAGGAGTTCACCGTCCAGGACGCCAAGACCGGCGACGACATCACGCATCCGGTGCTGACACAGATCATCTTCGAACTGGAGAACAAGGACGGGCAGAACATGCTGCCGATCCCGTTCCTGCGCCAGCTCATCGCTTATTACGGCGACCAGATGCAGATGATCGTGCCGAGCTTCCTCGAACAGTCGATGCTTGCCTTTTCCAAGGAGCAGGAGCGCTTTCGCGAGCAGATGAAGGGGGCGATCGGCAAGTCGCCGCTCGACATGATGAAGATCACCACGCCGATCAAGGCGCTGGAGGAACAGACACGCCGCAACATGGAAATGTTCCAGAATGCGATGCGGCTGTTCACGCCGTTCCCGCCCGCCGGCACCGCGCCAGCCGCCGCGCCATCGCCCGAGCCGGCCAGGAAGGAAACGTCAGAAAAACCCGACGATCTTCAGGAACTGAAGGACCAGATCGCGGCCATGCAGCGCAAGCTCGACACGATGTCCTGAGCGCTTGGCGCTCTTGCAACCCTACACCAGCACGCCCTCATAGCGGCCGCGCGGCCTGATGACACTTCCGCTTGTGATCTGTTCGACCGTGTGCTCGGCCCAGCCGACGCTGCGTGCGAGCGCAAACAGGCGAAACGGCGCATCGCGCGGCAAGCCGAGGCTGCGCGTCAGCGCTGCCAGCCCAAAGTCGATATTGGGAAGCGCGCCGGTCGCCGCAAGGGCAGCATCGCGCAGCGAAGATAGTGTGCCGTCAACCTCGATCACCGACAGAAGCGCCGCCCCTCGGGGATCGCCGTCAGGATAGAGCTGATGACCGAACCCCGGCAATGGCCGGTCGTGGCTGAGCCAGCGCCGGATCGTCGCATCGGCGCCATGTCGGGCCGCATCCTCGGCCAGTTGCATCACCGCCTCGCCGGCACCGCCATGGCGAGGGCCTGACAGCGTCGCGAGCCCGGCCAGCAGGCAAGCGGCCAGCGGCGCGCCGGTCGAGGCTGCGACGCGCGCGGCGAAGGTCGACGCATTCAGTTCATGATCGGCAAGCAGGACAAGCGCGCGGCGGATCGCATTGGCGCCGCCGGCGTCCACCGACCAGGCCTGCGCCAGCCGCTGATGGACGGGATCTGGTCCTGCCGGTGCGCCCAGCGCGGCGACCAGCACGCCGACAGCGTGCGCGGCATCGGCATGCAGCGAGGCCCGGTTGCGCCCAAGCGACGGGCGCCCTTGGCCGGCAAGCACGGCAAGTTGCGCAAAAGCCGAGGCCCGGCCGGCTTGATGGGGCACATCCGGCGACGGTGCTTCGAAAGCCACCGGTTCCGGCAGAGCCCAGAGAATGGCGGCGGCTTCTTCCAGTGTGGCGTGCCCGGAGAGCACTGCGGCGTCCTGCCCGCGATAGATGAGCCGACCGTGCGAGACGGTCGAAATCGCCGTTGCGATTGAGGGTTCGCCCCAGGCAATGGCGCTTTCAGCGATGACTGATGGGCTCCGTCCGCGCGCCCGGCGGGTCGCCAGTGCGGCGATATCGTCGGCGCGGTACTGGCTGCGGCGCGGATCGGCGCGGTCGGGCCGCATGCCGATGCGCCCACGGCTGACATAGGCGTACAGCGTCTGCGCCCGCACCTTGAGGCGCTCAAGCGCCTCTTCCCGGGACAACCACTCGGACATATCGAGCCCTGATATTGATTCTATTGATCAAGATTGATGGAAACGTTGCCCATCTCTATCTCCGATCCGGAAATGCTTCAAGGAGACAGGCTATGGCGAATGGGCTCGATGACGTGGTGGCGGCGGAAACCGTGCTTTCCGATGTGGATGGTCTTGGTGGCCGTCTGACGATCCGAGGTCATTCGCTGCCGGAGCTGGCCGGCCGCTTGAACTATGCCCAGGTGATGCGGCTGCTGCTCGACGGCTTCTTCGACGACCTTCCCGATGAGGCGCAACTGACGCGGGCACTGGGCCAGGCACGCGCTGAGGTGTTCGAACGGCTCTTGCCCTCGCTGCCCCTGCTGGCGTCGCTCGATGTTTACAGCGCCATGCGCGCCGGCATGGCGCTGCTGCCGGACGGCGAGACCTTGACCGATGCCTTGCTGCTCATCGCAGCGCCCGCCGTGCTGACGCCGGCCCTGCTGCGCCTGCAGCGCGGCGAGCAGCCGATCGCGCCGGACAGCCGCGCCGATCATGCCGCCGACATGCTGAGGATGCTGAGCGGCAGCGTCGCCTCGACGGCGCTGGCGAAGGCGCTCGATACCTATCTCGTGACCGTCTGCGATCATGGCCTCAATGCGTCGACCTTTGCGACGCGCGTGGTGGCCTCGACGCAGGCCGGCCTGACATCCTCCGTGCTGGCCGGGCTCGGCGCGCTAAAGGGGCCGCTGCATGGCGGGGCGCCCGGTCCGGTGATCGAGATGCTGGATGCGATCCAGGCGCATGGCGATGCCGCCGGCTGGCTTCGCGACGAGATCTCGCACGGCAGGCGCATCATGGGTTTCGGGCACCGCATCTACCGTGTGCGCGATCCGCGCGCCGATGTGCTGAAGGCCGTCGTGCGGCAACTCGGCGGCGAGGGCGAAACCGGCCGCCGGCTGGCATTCGCGGAGACAGTGGAACAGGTAGCGCTCGACGTGCTGCGGATCGCCAAGCCGTCGCGCTCGCTGCAGACCAATGTCGAGTTCTACACCGCGCTGCTGTTGGAGGCGGCGGGCTTTCCGCCACAAACCTTCAGCAATGTCTTTGCCGCTGGGCGCGTCGCCGGCTGGATCGCGCATGCGCGCGAACAGCAGACGACCGGGCGGCTGATCCGCCCGCAGTCGCACTATGTCGGGCCGGTGCCGGAGCTGGCTGCCTGAGGCTTATCGGCGCCTGGCGAGCGACCGGCGATCCAAACGATATCCTCCTGGTGAGCGGCCGTGTGGCCGCTCATGACGAAAATTTCATCTCCTCAAAAATTCTGGCCGCTGTTATTGCGTCGCATTGAGCATATATGCTGCAGTGCAACATAAGCTCGCTCTTGCCGCAACCAGAGGACTCCGCCCTTGGCCGCCAGAAAAACCGCAGTCATCACCGGCTCCACATCGGGCATTGGCCTGGCCATCGCCCAGGCGTTGGCGGCCGAAGGCCATAATGTCGTCGTCAACTCTTTCTCCGACACGGCCGCCGACCACGCCATCACTGATGCGATCGCCAAACACCACGGGGTGAAAACCGCCTACATCAAGGCGGACATGTCGAAACCGGCGGAATGCCGGGCGCTTGTCGCCAAGGCGGCTGAGACATTCGGATCGGTCGATATCCTCGTCAACAATGCCGGCATCCAGCATGTCGCGCCGGTTGAGGACTTTCCGATCGAGAAATGGGACGCCATCATCGCCATCAACCTGTCGTCGGCGTTCCACACCATTGCAGCCGCGATCCCGCTGATGAAGGAGGCCGGCGGTGGCCGGATCGTCAACATCGCCTCGGCGCACGGCCTGGTCGCGTCGCCGTTCAAATCGGCCTATGTCTCGGCGAAGCATGGCATCATGGGTTTGACCAAGACCGTTGCACTCGAACTGGCGCGTGAAAAAATTACCTGCAACGCCATCTGCCCCGGATATGTGCTGACGCCGCTGGTCGAGGCGCAGATCCCCGACCAGATGAAAGCCCATCAGATGGATCGCGAGACCGTCATCCGTGAGGTCATGCTGGACAAGCAGCCGACCAAGGAATTCGTCACGGTGGAGCAGATCGCGGCAGCGGCGGTGTTCCTGTGCTCGGACGCGGCAGCGCAGGTCAACGGCACGCATCTCTCGGTCGATGGCGGCTGGACCGCCGCGTGAGGCGCAAAATCTTCTCATCTATCCAAAACGAACCAAGGACGACGCCATGACCAAAAACGGCAAGGCGGAGGAGACAAAGAAGAAGATCAACATCGCGCTTCAGGGCGGCGGCTCGCACGGGGCCTTTTCCTGGGGTGTGCTCGACCGCCTGCTGGAGGACGGACGGCTGGAGATATCAGCAGTGTCCGGCACCAGCGCCGGCGCCATGAACGCAGTGGCGCTGGCCGACGGATATGTGCGCGGAGGTGTCGAGGGAGCGCGGCAGAAACTTGACGATTTCTGGCGCGCGGTGGCGGCCAAGGGCCGGTTCAGCCCGGTACACCGCATGCCGTGGGATGTCGCCTGGGGCAACTGGTCGATCGAGAATACGCCTGGCTATGTCTTCTTCGACACCATGTCGCGGGTGTTCTCGCCCTATGTCGCCAATCCGCTCGGCTTCAACCCGCTGCGCGACGTGGTTCAGCAGGAGATCGATTTCGACAATGTCCGCGCCTGCAAGTCAATGGAACTGTTCATCTCGGCGACCAATGTCGAGACCGGACAGTTGCGCGTCTTTTCCGATGGCGAGATCGACCTCGACACGGTGATGGCCTCGGCCTGCCTGCCGCAACTGTTCCGTGCTGTCGAGATCAAGGGGGTGCCCTATTGGGATGGCGGCTATGGCGGCAACCCGGCGCTTTATCCGTTCTTCAAGACGGCTGCGACCGAGGACGTGCTTCTGGTGCAGATCAATCCGGTGGTGCGGGAGGGAACACCAAGAAGCGCCAACGAGATCCAGAACCGCATCGACGAGATCGCCTTCAACGCCGGGTTGCTGCGCGAATTCCGCTCGATCGCCTTCGTCAAGGAACTGATCGCCGCCGGCCGTCTGCCGCATGGCGAGTATCGCGATATCCGCATGCACCGCATCGATGCCGACGAGGCGTTCAAGGACCTGTCGGCGTCCTCGAAGGTCAACGCCGAATGGGCGTTTCTGACCTACCTGCGTGATCTCGGCCGCACCGCCGCCAGCGACTGGCTGGAAGAGAATTACGAGGCCGTCGGCAAGCGACCGACGCTCGATCTCTCCGGCGAACTCGATGACGGCTTCAAGCCGGTGCGCGGTCCGGCACCTGGCCGGCGGGTCAAGGAATTTCTTGCGGCGCGCAAGAACCCGGAGGCAGAGCGCCGGCGCGCCTGAGCGACCAATCAATGTGCATCGATTGGTCCGCAATCATGCCTTCAAGGTCAGGTCGATCACCCTGATCAGGGCAGCGGCCGCCTGCCGCTGTCCCTCCGGATCTCTGATCCGCGCCTTCATGCCTTCCAGCCCGTCGAGCAGCATGTCGGCAAGCAGTTGCGCCGACAGGCCTCTGGCCGCCAGGTCGACGCCGTTCCTGGCTGCCTCGCGCTCTATCGCGGTGCCGATGTGTTGGCCAAGCCCGCCGCGCCAGCAGCCTACCAGATCGCCAAGGCTCGATTTCATGTCCAGCAATTCGGCGCCGTGCGGCGAAGCAACGACCGCGCCCATCATCGAGATGAATGCCTCGTCGATGGCCCGCATCATGCGCTCGGTGAAAGGGCCGTCGCCGGATAGGGCAATCTTTGCCGCCTCGACCGAGCGTGACAGGATCATCATGGCGATGGCGCGGAAAATGTCGGTCTTGTTCTTGAACAGGAGATAGAGCGCCGGACGCGACATGTCTGCGGCGCGGGCGATGTCGTCCATGGTGGTGCGAGTGAAGCCATAGGCCAAAAACACCTTCATCGCGCCATCCAGGATGCGGACGCGTTTGGGATCTGTGGCGGCGATGTCTTCGATCCGGTTCATGGAGCAATTCTATCCTGCAAAATCCTATTTGACAAAATGACGAAATTTGTCAATCTGTATCGGAGCGAAACGGTCGAGAGGACGCTTCGCCTTGGCAGTGGACGACAACAAAGGGTATCCCCATGCGCCTTACCGTCGACGGTCAGTCTTTCGATATCGATGCCGATCCTGACATGCCGCTGCTGTGGGCGCTGCGCGATCTCATTGGCAAGACAGGGCCGAAATTCGGCTGCGGCATCGCCGCCTGCGGCGCCTGCACAGTTCATGTCGACGGTCAGCCGGTGCGTTCCTGCTCGCTCCCGGTTGGGCAGGTCAGCGGCGCTATCACGACCATTGAAGGCATCGGCACGGCGGGGAAGCTGCATCCGGTGCAGCAGGCATGGCTGGAGGAACAGGTCGCGCAATGCGGCTACTGCCAGGCCGGCCAGATCATGAGCGCGGTGGCGCTGCTCGACGAAGTCGCCAACCCAAGCGATGCCGACATCGACAATGCCATGGGCGGCAATCTCTGCCGCTGCGGCACCTATCCCAAAATCCGCTCGGCCATCAAGAAGGCCGCGGCGCTCAAGACGGCGGGTCTCTGACCATGGCCAGTGTCGGAAAGATCGCCCGCCGCACGTTTCTGATCGGCGCTGCCGCCGTCGCGGGCGGCGTTGCCGTCGGCTATTACTACTATCGCAAGCCTTTTCCGAACCCGCTCGAGGCCGAACTCGGCAAGGGCGAGGCGACGTTCAACCCCTATGTGAAGATCGGCGCCGACAACACCATCACCATCGTCGCGCCGCGCGCCGAGATGGGGCAAGGCATCTCGACGACGCTTGCCGCCATGGTCGCCGAAGAGCTCGATGTCGGCCTTGACCGGGTCAAGGTCGAGCATGGACCAGCATCCCATGCCTACTACAACGCCGCGATCCTCGAGGAGGGCGGTCCGTTCGCCTTCTTCGACGAGAGCATGACCGCGCAGGCGGTGCGCTCGGGTCTCGGCGTGGCCGGCAAGTTCCTTGCCCTGCAGGGCACCGGCGGTTCGGCTTCGACACGCGATGGTTTTGACAAGATGCGGCAAGCGGGTGCCGCTGCCCGGCAGATGCTGATCGCGGCTGCGGCGCAAGAACTGGGTGTTGCCGCAGCCGATCTGGAAACGGCCGACGGTTCGATCCTGCACAAGGCGTCGGGCAAGTCGCTGACCTATGGCGCGGTCGCCGCGGCCGCCGCCGCGATGGCGTCGCCGGCCGAAGTCAGGCTCAAGGACCGGGCCGACTGGAAACTGCTGGGAAAACCGCAGAAGCGCATCGACATGCTGGCCAAGGTGACCGGGGCGCCGATCTTCGGCATCGATGTCAGGCTGCCGGACATGGTCTACGGCACTGTCAAGATGAGCCCGCGCTTCTGGGCCAAGCCGGTCAAGGCGGACCTTTCCAGGGCCGAAAAAATGCCCGGCGTGATCAAGATCGTGCCGCTCGAGACGAATTACGGCCATGGCTTCGGCATCATCGCCGACAACACATGGGCGGCGTTCAAGGCCGCCGAGGCGATCGACGCCCAGTGGGCCGATCCCGAATATCCGCTCAGCAGCGCCGGCATATCCGATGTCGTGAAGCAGGCGCTCGGCACCAAGGGCTCGGTGATGCGCGACAATGGCGACGTCGACACCGCCTTTGCCGACGCGCCGCGTGAAAGGATCGTCGAGGCCGACTATGCCGTGCCCTATCTGGCGCATGCGACGATGGAGCCGATGAACGCCACGGCGCAGCTCAGGGACGGCGCGCTCGACATCTGGTGCGGCAACCAGGCGCCGACCCTGGTGCGGCAGCTTTGCGCCAACGCGGTCGGCATCGGGCAGGACAAGATCAATGTGCACACCACCTTCATGGGCGGCGGTTTCGGCCGGCGCGTCGAGGTGGATTACGCACTGTGCGCCGCGCTGATGGCCAGGGAGACGGGCGGGCGTCCGGTCAAGGTGACCTGGACGCGTGAAGAAGACATGCGCCACGACGCCTACCGGCCGGCCGCTATCGGCAAGTTCCAGGCGCGGCTCGGCGACGATGGCATGCCGGTCGCGCTCGACATGAGGATGGCCTCGCCATCGGTGATTGCCGGCATGCTGCGCCGGCTGTTTCCCTCGATATCGCCGCTCGGTCCCGACAAGAGCATCGTCGACGGCGCCTATGACCAGCCCTACACCATCCCGAATTACCGGGTCAGCGGTGTCGCGGCGCCGGTCTCCATCCCCGTCGGCTCCTGGCGCTCGGTCGGCAGTTCGGTCAACGGCTTCTTCCATGAGGGCTTCATGGACGAGATCGCCGTCGCCGGGAAAATCGATCCGGTCGAGATGCGCAAGAGACTGATGGCTGCCTATCCTTCGGCGGTGAAGGTGGTGGAGAAAGTCGCCGCGATGGCGAAATGGGGTGAGGCGCTGCCCGCCGGCAAGGCCAGGGGTATGGCCTTCACCCTGTCCTTCGGCAGTTGGGTCGGCGAGATCGTCCAGGTGGCGGACACGCCGGCCGGAATCCGTATCGAGAAGGTGTGGATCGCCGCCGATGTCGGCACCGCGCTCGATCCCGGCATCATCGAGGCGCAGTTGATCTCGGCGGCCATCTACGGTCTTTCGGCGGCGATGGGGCAGGAAATCACCTTCGCCGACGGCATGGTCGAACAGTCGAACTTCCACGATTTCGACGCCATGCGGATCTTCCAGTGCCCGGTATTCGAAGTTGCCATCCTGGAAAACTTCCACAGGATGGGCGGCCTCGGCGAGGTCGGCACACCGCCGGCGGCTCCGGCGCTCGCCAACGCCATCTTCGCGCTCACCGGAAAGCGCATCCGCACGCTGCCGCTGTCGAAAGCGGTAGCCTTCGCATGAAGAAGCTCGTCATCATGCTGACGCCTGCTGCCATGCTTGTGCTCGCAGCACCGTTTGCGATCGCGCAAGAGAGCCAGACGCCGGCGCCGGTGGCAGTCGACACAGCAAAAGCCCTGTCCGAATGGGACAAGGTCTATGCGGTGTTCTCGCATCCGCGCTGCGCTGACTGTCATGTCGCGGACGAGCGACCGCGCTGGTCGGGTGCGCATTACGGCGGCACGCGCGTGCACGCCTTCAATGTCCAGCGCGGTGCTGACGGGCCGGGCTTCGGCAGTCCGGGCCTGCGTTGCATGACTTGCCATTTCTCCAGCAATTCCAAGGCATTGCACGGGCCGCCCGGGGCCGAGAACTGGCATCTGGCGCCAGCCGAGATGGCCTGGTTCGGCAAGTCCTCGGCCGAAATCTGCGCCCAGATCAAGGATCCCTTGCGCAATGGCAACCGCAGCTTGAAGGACATCGCGGTGCATGTTCGCGACGACAGACTGGTCGCCTGGGGCTGGGCGCCGGGATCGGGTCGTGAACCGGCTCCGGGCTCCGCCGAAGCGACCTATCAAGCGATCGAAAACTGGGCGGCGGCGGGCGCATCTTGCCCGGTGGCGCAATGATCTTGCAACTTTCAGACTATATTGCGGTGCAACTTTGATGTAGAAGCGCGCTTCGCCGATCACGGCAAATTGAACACGGCCCGGCGCGCACCCATATCGGCGACGCGCCCGCGTTATGAGGACGCTGGCCGAACCCGCAGTGGAAAAAACGACGATGAGAATCAGGTTTCACAAGCTTGCAGCCGTTGTTGTGCTCATTGGTTTCGCGGCGTGGATGGCGACAGGCGAGTTTTCGTCAGTCGGCAGCGTAGCCGCCAACAAAGCCAAGGCAGCCGAAGCCGAACAGGCCAAGGCGCCCGATGCGGCGAAGCCGAAGCAGGCGGAAGCCGAGCCGAAGGCACCGCTGCGCACGGTCGCTGTGGTGACGCCGCCACGCAAGACCTATGCACGCGCCATCCGCATTTCCGGGCTGACCGAAGCCGACAAGCGGGCGGTGCTGGCGACGCGCGTCGCCGGTGTCATCGACAAGCTGCCTGTCAAGCAAGGCGATCACGTCAAGACGGGGGATCTGGTGCTGATGCTTGCGGCGGAAGAAAAGATCTCGATGGTCGACAACGCCAAGCAATTGGTGGTGCAGCGTCAGGCCGAGCTGGACGCAGCCTTGCGGCTGATGAAATCAGGCAATCTGCCGAAGCTGCAGCTCGACACCGCGCGCTCGAACCTGACCTCGGCGCAGTCGCAACTGGAAACGGCACAGGCCGAACTCGACCGCAACGAGGTGAAGGCGCCTTTCGACGGCGTTATCGACCGGGTGCCGGTGGAACTTGGCAGCTCCATCATGCAAGGCGGCGAGGTGGCGACCATCCTCAAGCTCGATCCGGTGATTGCTCGCGGCGAAGTCAGCGAGCGCGATCTCGGCTACCTCAAGCTCGGCGACAAGGCCACCATACGGCTGGTCAGCGGCCAGACCGTCCAAGGCACCGTGCGCTACATCAGCCGCGACGCCTCGTCGGCGACCCGCACCTTCCGCGTCGAGGTTGCCGTCCCCAATGCCGACGGCTCCGTGCCGGCCGGCATGACGGCGGAAATCGCGCTCAACGCACAGCCGACCGACGCGGTGCTGCTGCCGCGCTCGGTTGTGACGCTCGGCGACAAGGGCGACCTCGGCATCCGTGCCGTGAGCAAGGACAACAAGGTGGCGTTCTTCCCCATCGACCTCGTCGACGACACGCCGACAGGCCTCGTCCTCGGCGGCATACCGGCCGACGCCCGCATCATCGTCGCCGGCCAGGAACTGGTGAAGGAAGGCGATCTGGTCAATCCGGTCGAGGCCGACCAAGCGATCATCAAGAAGCTGCTCGGCGAAGCGACGGCCGGCACGCAGTAGCAAGAGATCGCGACGGACTAGCCCTGGGCGGGGACAATCGGCTGCGACGCAGCTCGTGAAAATTCAAGAACAGGCGTTAGCCATGGATATCGTCAGACTCGCAATCAACAATGCCCGCCTGACCATTTCGGTCCTCGTCTTCCTTCTGCTGGCGGGCTGGGTCGCATATCAGGCGACGCCAAAGGAAGCGGAGCCCGACGTTCCGATTCCGATGATGTATGTCAGCCTGATCTACCAGGGCATTTCGCCCGAGGATTCGGAGCGGCTTCTGCTGCGGCCGATGGAAAGCAAGCTGAAAAGCCTGAAGGGCCTCAAGGAGATGCGTTCGGCCGCTTTCCAGGGCGGCGGCTACGTGCTGGTCGAATTCCAGCCGCAGACCAATCTGGCCACCGCGCTGCAGGACACGCGCAGCAAGGTGCAGGACGCCAAGGCCGACCTGCCGCAGGCGGCGGAAGAACCTGTCGTCACCGAAGTCAACATTTCCGAATTTCCCGTGCTCGTCGTCACCCTCTCGGGAAATCTGCCTGAACGCGTGCTGACCGCCGCCGCGCGTGAACTGCGCGACCGCATCGAGGAGGTTCCCGGTGTTCTCGAGGGCTCGCTGCAGGGTGCGCGCGACGATCTCGTCGAGGTCGTCATCGATCCGATGAAGCTGTCTTCCTATGGGCTGCAACTCGATCAACTGATCGGTGCGGTCGGCAACTCCAACAGCCTGGTCGCCGCCGGCAATATCGAAGGCTCGGAGGGCAAATACGCCGTCAAGGTACCGTCGCTGATCGAAACGCCGGAGGATGTCGCCGCACTGCCGGTGGTCGCCGGCCCCAATGCCGTGGTGCAGGCCAAGGACATCGCGACGATCCGTTCGACCTTCAAGGATGCCGAGACGGTGACCCGTCTCAACGGCAAGCCGGCCATCGCCATCGAAGTCAAGAAGCGCATCGGCTCCAACCTGATCGACACCATCGCCAAGGTGCGAACGGTGTCCGACGAGTTTGTCAAGTCGATGCCCGAGGGCATGAACGTCACCTACACGCAGGACAAGTCGGTCTTCGTCAACCAGCTGCTCGGCGACCTGCAGAACCATGTGATGATCGCCGTCATCCTGGTGTTCATCGTCATCCTCTACGCGCTGTCCGGCCGCGCCTCGCTGCTCATCGGGCTTGCGATTCCGTCGTCCTTCCTGATCGGCATCCTGCTGCTGGCGATGATGGGCTACACGATCAACATGATCGTGCTGTTCAGCCTGATCCTGGCCGTCGGCATGCTGGTCGACGATGCGATCATCGTCACCGAGTTCGCCGAACGACGGATGAGCGAAGGCATGCCGAAGGAGGAAGCCTTCGCGCTCGCCGCCAAGCGCATGGCCGGTCCGGTCATCGCCGCGACGATGACGCGCATCGCCGCCTTCTCGCCGCTGCTGTTCTGGCCGGGCATCATCGGCGACTTCATGAAGTACATGCCGATCACGCTGATCGTCACGCTATCGGCCTCGATGCTCTACGCGCTTGTCTTCGCGCCGACGCTGGGTGCGATCTTCGCCAAGGCGCCGCCGCATCATGAGGATGACAATCGCGACGGCTGGTACATGGCGATCGTCAAGCAGGCGGTGCGCTTCCCCATCACCGTGCTGGTGCTGACCGTCGCGCTCTTGTTCGGCGTCGGCTTTGCCTATTCGAAATACGGCGCCGGCGTCGAGTTCTTCCCGAATGTCGAGCCGGATTATGGCCTGCTCTACGTGCATGCGCGCGGCAATCTTTCGCTGGCCGAAATGGATACCGCGACCAAGATCGCGGAAGACAGGCTGCTCGGCTGGCCGGGTGTGAAGTCGGTCTACACCCGCGTCGGCAAGACGCAAGGCGGCGGCCAGGATATTCCCGAAGACGTCGTCGGCGTCATCCAGTACGAATTTATCGACTGGCGCGAGCGCAAGTCGGCGAACCACATCCTGGACGATCTGCGCGGCGTCATGGCCGGCATTCCCGGCGTCGATGTCGAGGTGCGCGTGCCGGAAGCCGGTCCGCCGACCGGCAAGCCGATCCAGATCAGGCTTTCGGCCGTCGACCCCAAGGGGCTCGACGACAAGGCCCGTGAGGTCGCGGCGCGCATCGGCAAGGTGCCCGGCGTCATCGATATTTCCGACGGCCTGCCGCCGCCCGGTGTCGACTGGGCGCTCGAGGTCGATCGTGCCAAGGCGGCGCAGTACGGCATCAGCCCAACCTCGGTCGGGACGGTGGTGCAACTGGTGACCAACGGGCTGAAACTCTCGGAATACCGGCCTGCCGGAGCCGACGACGCGGTCGACATAAGGCTGCGGCTGCCCGAAGACCGGCGCACGCTGTCGACGCTCGACGAACTCAGGGTGCAGACCTCACAAGGCTCGGTGCCGATCTCGAACTTCGTCGTGCGCAAGCCGGAGCCGACGGTCGGCATCCTCAACCGCATCGACGGCGCGCGTACGGTGGTCGTCCAGGCCAACGTCGCCGCCGGCGCTCAGGTCGCGGCTGTGCAGGAGCAGGTCACCAAGGCCGTCTCCGACATGGATCTCGGCAGCGGCATCCGCTGGAAGCTGGCCGGTTCGAACGAGGACAGCGCCGAAGCCAGCGCCTTCCTCAGCAAGGCCTTCGGGGCGGCGATCTTCCTGATCTTCCTGGTGCTTCTGGCGCAGTTCAACAAGTTCACCAGCGTCTGGCTGGTGCTGTCCTGCGTGGTCATGGCGACGATCGGCGTGTTCCTCGGGCTGCTGATAACCGGCGAGACGTTCGGCATCGTCATGTCGGGCATCGGCGTCATCGCTCTGGCCGGCGTGGTGGTGAACAACAACATCGTGCTGATCGACACCTATGACCGGCTGCGTGAAGAAGGCTGGGACAAGGTCGAGGCGGTGCTGCAGACTTGCCGCGAGCGCGCCCGCCCGGTCGTGCTGACGGCTGTGTCGGCCATTCTCGGCGTGCTGCCGATCGCCTTCGGCCTCGGGCTGGAAATCTTCCATCACGAGACGACGATCAACGCGCCGTCGACGCAATGGTGGATTTCGCTGTCCTCGGCGATCGTCTTCGGCCTGTCCTTCGCCACGGTGCTGACGCTGGTGGTGACGCCGTCGATGCTGATGGTGTTCACCCGCGCCAAGGTCAAGCCGGGCGCACGGCGCGGCTTGATCAGCCGTCTGTTCCGGCGCGGCAAGGTCGAGATTTCATCGACCGATGCGCCAGGGCGGGATGCCGGAGCCGGGCCGGATATCGCCTTTCCGAAAGCCGCCGAATAGATCATTGCCGATTTGACCGGCAAAGGCCGCCCGGAACAACCGGGCGGCCTTTTGCATTGTTCTTAGGCGAAAAGTCGAATTGCGGGGTTCTCATGCCGATCACCACCATAGTCATCATCGTCCTGGTCCTTATCCTCATCGGCGCGGTGCCGGCCTGGCCGCATTCGCGCTCCTGGGGCTATGGGCCCTCGGGTATTGTCGGCGTGGTGCTGGTGGTGCTTATGGTGCTGCTGTTGATGGGACGGCTCTGAGGCGCCCTCTCAGTCTGCGGAGATTGTTAATGTGCGGAGGAGTATCGCCCGCCATCGCGGAGGTCAGGCAGCTTTCGCAACGCCGGTCACGGTGGCAATGCCGATATCCCCGAGAGCTTCAGTGACGGCCTGATCCAGCGGCGTGTGCGGGATCGCGCCGATGATGCCTTCCAGCCTTGCCGACGCCAGTTGGTGCGGTTCGAAGCGCAGATAGGACATCGACACGATCTCACGCCACATCGCCACGAACGGGCTGCCGGCGCGCAGCACCCACCACGCCATCGAGGTCATCTTGAGCGGGCGTCCAAGCGCCTTCTCCGCGGCCGCCTTGATCTCCAGGTCGGTGACGGGATGGCCCGGGAAGTTGAGGGCTTCATAGGCGCCGAGCTTGTCCAGGTTCTGCGCCAGTCCGACGAAAGCCCTGGCCAGATCCGGCAGGTAGGCCCATTCATGCACGAGGTCGACCGGGCCGGGCGCCGTATAGACACCCTTGTTGATTTTGGCGGCGACGACCAGGTCGAACCACGAGCCGCTGCCGGTGCCGCCGAAGAAATCGCCGGCCCGCAAAATAATGGTGCGGACGCGGCGCGCTTCGGCCTCGCGGTGAAACAGGTCCTCCATGGCGACGCGGATGCGCCCCTTCTCGGTCGTCGGGCGGAACGGCGTGTCTTCCGTGATCACCTCCGGCATCGGCGACCCGTAATTGTATACGGTCCCGGGAAAGAGATGCAGTGCGTTGTTGGCACGGCAAGCGGCCATGACATTCTCGGCGATCGGCAGGCACTTGGCCCATTCGGTGTAGATCGGGTTGAGGCCGTTGAAGATGATGTCGACACCTTGCGTGACGCGGATGAGGGCCTCGCGGTCGAGCGCGTCACCGGCAACGGCTGTGGCGCCTTTGAGTTCGGCCGGCACCTTGCCGTTGCGGGTGACGGCGCGGACCTCGTAGCCCGCGTCGATGAAGGCCTTGGCGACCACGCGGCCGAGCCGGCCATTGGCACCGAGAATTGCGATACTGGTCATTGGAAGCACTCCGGGGTTGGGATTTGCGTGGTCGGTCGCAAGGCGCGATCGGGATCAGCGACAAGCGCGATCGAGATCAGCGGCTGCCGAAGAGGTCGCGGTTGCTGCCTTGCGTGACCGGCTGCCGGACGGCCGCATCCGGGTTGTGGATCGAAGCGGTGGTCGTGTTGTCGGTGCTGGTGACAGCCGGCCGGCTGGCGTCGTTCGACCCAAACTTGTCGCTGCCGGCAAAGGCGGCGCTGACGGAAATGAGGATGGCGGCGGTGGTGAGAGCGATCTTGTTCATCTGAGTTCTCCTGGTGGTGTTTGCAGTCCGTGTTGGTGTCTGCAGCCGGAATATGGTCGCTCTGAACGCGAATGGAAATTGACTACAGATGGCGTTCTGATATTCATAAATGAATGGCTGAAATCGACTGGAACCTGATCAAGAGCTTTGTCGCCGTGGCGGAATCCGGCAGCCTGTCGGCCGCCGCGCGAAAGCTTTCGGCCAGCCAGCCGACGCTTGGCCGTCACATCGGCGAGTTGGAACGGGCACTCGGCGTCACACTGTTCCGTCGAGGACGGCACGGCTACGAACTGACGGAGGCCGGCAGCACGCTGTTCGAACGCGGCAAGGCGGTCAGTGAGCAGGCAAGCGCCTTCTCACTGCTGGCGCTGGGTTCGGTCGAGGCCATCGAAGGCACGGTGCGCATCGCCGCCAGCGAGGTGGTGGCGGCCTATGTCCTGCCTGAGATGACGATGCGGCTGGGGATCGAGGAGCCCGGCATCGAGGTCGAGATCGTCGCCTCCAACCAGGTCGAGAACCTGCTGCGTCGGGATGCCGACATCGCCATCCGCATGGTCAAGCCGGCGCAGAACGAGCTGATGGCACGCAGGGTCTGCGATATCGAGCTCTGCGCCTGCGCGGCCAAATCCTATCTCGACAGGCGCGGCCGTCCGCTGAAGCCTGCCGATCTTGTCGACCACGACCTGGTCGGCTTCGACCGCGGCGACGAGATCATCAGGGGCTTTACCCAGCATGGCATCCCCGTCACCCGGAGCAGCTTCCGCTTCAGGGCCGACAACCAGATCGTTTTGTGGGAAGCGGTGCGGGCGGGAAACGGCATCGGCCTCGGTCAGGAGCCGCTGGCCGACAGGGATCCTTTGATAGAGAAGGTTCTGCCAGATCTGCCGCTGCCAGTTCTGCCGGTGTGGCTAGCGATGCATCGCGACGTGCGTACCAGCGTGCGCATCCGCCGGGTGGTGGATTTTCTCCACGAGGAGCTGAAACGCTATTCGGCGGGTGCTGGCGCGAATTCGGCGCGGTGAGCGAGCCCGGCCATCAGCAACACGATGATCAGCAGTCCCGACATGGTGATGAAGATCGGGCCAAAGCTGGAGTGCTCGGCAACGAAGCCGATCGCCGACGGCGCCACCAGTATGCCACAGTATCCGATAGTGGTGACCACGCTCATGCCGGTGCCAGAAGACATGCCTTCCTGGTTGCCGCCGGCCGAAAAGATGATCGGCACCATATTGGCGATGCCGAAGCCGCAAAAGGCAAAGGCTGCAATGGCGAGCCAGGGCGAGGGCGCCAGGCCAGCCACCAGCATGCCGACCGCGGCTACGAGGGCCGACACGCGAAGCGTCGTCACCGCGCCGAAGCGATTGCGTATGCCGTCGCCGAAGAACCGCGTAACCGCCATGACGCCCGAAAATCCGGCGTAGGCGAGGCCGGCAACGGCAAGATCGGCGCCGAGCTCCTGGCGCAGATACAGGGCTGCCCAGTCGAGCACCGCGCCTTCGGAGATCATCGCCAGCAGCGCCATCAGTCCGATCAGATAAACCAGCGGGTTTGCCGGCAGTGCGAATTTGTGGTGCTCTGCCGCCTGCGGTCTGTCTTCGGTGAGGAGATGGCGAACGGCCACCGCGATCACCCCGGAGGCAAACACCGTTACCGCCGCCGCGTGGGCGAGGTGGCCGTAGTGCTGGATGGCAAAGCCGCCGAGGCCGCCGCCGGCGAAGCCGCCGAGACTCCAGAAGCCGTGCGAGGACGACATGACGGCGCGGGAGAGCCGCCGTTCGACCACCACGGCATTGGCATTCATGGCAACGTCCATGCCACCGATCGAGCCGCCGAAGATGATCATGGCCGCGGCCGCCAGCGGTACGTTGGGCGCCAGCGCCACGACCATCAGACCGAGGCTGCCGCACAGGGCGAACCAGCGCAGTACGGTGCGCGAGCCATGTCTGGAGATCAAATGGCCGCACCAGGTCATCGCGACGACGGCACCGACGCCGAATAAGAGAATCAGCAGGCCGAGCGTGAACTTCGAAATCTCCAGCCGGGTCAGGAACACCGGGATCTGCGGCGCCCAGCTGCCCGTCAGGAAGCCGTTGGCGAGAAAAATGGCCGCGAGCGCCCATCGTCCGCGAATGGCAGTCAGCTTGGCAATTGACGCGTTCATGAGGCGAATCCCGCTGAAAATGGCTTCGCGCGGCAAATTAGATCGATTCAATTTTCAGTCAAGGCTCTTTCGGGAAGCATTTTGGGCCAAACATAGCCTTAAGCGATCGCTGGGGCGACGGCGTCAATGGTCCTGGGGGCGCCTTGCCTCGAATTCGGCCTTCTTGGCGTCGGAGGCCTCGGTCTGGTTCAGCGCCTGCCATTCCCCATAAGGCATGCCGTAGACGATCTCGCGTGACTGATCCTTGGTGAGATCGACGCCCTCGGCATTGGCTGCCTCGCGATACCAGTTCGACAGGCAGTTGCGGCAGAAGCCGGCAAGATTCATCAGGTCGATGTTCTGCACATCGTTGCGCTCGCGCAGATGCTCGACCAGCCGGCGGAAGGCGGCCGCTTCGAAATCGCGTTGCTGCTCGTCGCTGAGTTCGGTCATCGAAACCTCCGTCATAGCGGCCCGGTGCGCGAGCCGAACATCTTCACCACATGTATATCGGGACGGCGGTCGATCGCGTCAACGATCGGCGCCAACCGTTCGGCCCAGGCGAGCGCGCCCTTCTGGTCCGATATCAGATCCTGTCGGATCTCGATCAGCGCATGGGCGAAGCCGTTGACGATGGCATGCTTGTACATGGTGTCGCCGCGCAGCGCGCCGTCATAGGGTTCGTTGTCGCCGACGACGAGGTTCCTGTCCTGCGCCAGCATGTCTATCAACGGCCGCGCCACGCGGTCGTCGAGGTCCCACAGGATGCCGACGTGCCAAGGACGCTGGATTCCTTGCATGGCCGGGGTGAAGGAATGCACCGAAAAGATGAAGGGCGTCTGGGCGGAAGCCTGTGCGACCGATGCGATCATGGCGCCGACGGCGTCGTGATAGGGCCGGTAGAACCCGTCGAGCCGCCTCTCGCGCTCATCGGCAGTAATGGGGTAATTCCCAGGTACGACAGTGCCGTCATAAAGCTGGCGAATGAGCGTCGGATCGTCTTCGCCGCGATTGGGATCGATCAGCAGTCGCGAAAAATTGGCGAGCACCGCCGGCACGCCGAGCAGGGCAGCCAGTTCGCGCGTCACCGCCTCGACGCCGATGTCATAGGCGATGTGCCGGTCGAACTCGGCCGAGGGCAGGCCGAGGCTGCCGTAGTCGTCGGGCAGGTCGCGACGGGCATGATCGCCCAACAGCACGATGCCTCGCTTGCGGTCGCCCTCGATGATGTCGAAAGGCGCGAAAACTGTGGATCGGGTCATTGGCGGGAAATGGTCTGTTCGCGGGCTTCCGGGGAGGGTGCTATCGTCATTCCACGAAGACGACGCTTGCGCAATGCCGTTGTTTGGCCAAGGTTTCCCGGGAAATCTGGCACACGTCGGCGAATTGTGCGCCGGAGCCTTTCTAAATCGATTGGAATTGGACAAAACGGTGCGTTGACATGCGCCCGGACTTTTCCGAAAAGGGGCGCAGAGAGATGCTGATGTGGTTTTTGAGGGGTTTTCGGATGAGTTCCGCCGGCGGGCAGCGCATGCGCTCTGCCTTTGCCATGCCGCTCCTCACTCTTGCCATGGGCCTGTCGGCCATGGTCGTGGCTTCGCCGGCGCGTGCCGATTTCCGCGTCTGCAACGCCACGCAGAACCTGGTCGGCGTCGGCATCGGCTATCGCGCCAAGGCCGGCTGGATCACCGAAGGCTGGTGGCACATCGAGGGATCGAGCTGCAAGACGCTGATCGAAGGGCCGCTGTCATCAAGGTTTTACTATCTTTATGCAGAAGACGCCGAACGCGGCGGACGCTGGGACGGCCCGATCAACATGTGCGTGGCTGAAAAAGAGTTCAAGATCGCAGGCGTGACCGACTGCGTTGCCCGGGGCTTCCAGCGCGCCGGATTCCAGGAATATGACACGGGCGAACAGGCAAGCTGGATGGTCCAGCTGACCGATGAGTCCACAACGGGAGGCGCTCCAGCCGCCCCGGGAACAAACAGTCAATGAGACGTAGCCGCAAGGTCAAGATCCTAGCCACCATCGGTCCGGCCTCCTCGTCGGAGGAGATGCTGAAGAAACTGTTCGAAGCGGGCGCCGATGTGTTCCGCATCAATATGAGCCATACCGACCATGAACTGATGCGCACGCTGGTCGGACGCATCCGCGCTGTCGAGGAAGCGGTTGGCCGGCCGATCGGCATCCTGGCCGACCTGCAAGGACCAAAGCTGCGCGTCGGCAAGTTCGCCAATGGCAAGGAAGTGCTGACGCAAGGCCAGACCTTCACCCTCGACGACAATCCCGAGCCCGGCACCTCGACCAGGGTCTATCTGCCGCATCCGGAAATCCTGAGCTCGGTCGAAGCCGGCCATCGCCTGCTGATCGACGATGGCAAGCTCGAGCTGAAGGCGGTGAAGAGCGACGGCAAGTCGATCGTCTGCACCGTCGTCGCCGGCACCACGATTTCCGACAAGAAAGGCGTCAGCTTGCCCGACACCGATCTGCCGGTCGGCGCGCTGACCGAGAAGGACCGCAAGGACCTCGATGCCGTGCTGGCCACAGGCGTCGACTGGGTGGCGCTGTCCTTCGTGCAACGGCCGGAGGATCTGGCGGAAGCGCGCAAGATCGCACGCGGGCGGGCGCTGATCATGGCCAAGATCGAGAAGCCGCAGGCTGTCGCCCGGCTGGCCGAAATCATCGAACTGTCCGACGCGCTGATGGTCGCCCGCGGCGATCTCGGCGTCGAGATGCCGCTCGAGGCGGTGCCCGGCATCCAGAAGCAGATCACGCGCGCCGCACGCCGCGCCGGCAAGCCGGTGGTGGTTGCAACGCAGATGCTGGAATCGATGATCACGGCACCGGTGCCGACCCGCGCCGAAGTGTCCGATGTTTCGATCGCCGTCTTCGAAGGCGCCGATGCCATCATGCTGTCGGCGGAATCGGCGGCGGGTGCCTATCCCGTCGAGGCTGTGGCAATGATGAACCGTATCGCCACCAAGGTCGAAACCGATCCGACCTATGCCGGCATCATCAACGCCCAGCGCTCCGAGCCGGAGGCGACCGGCGCCGACGCCATTTCGCTGGCCGCGCGCGAGATCGCCGAAACGCTGAAGCTGTCGGCGATCATCACCTACACCGCATCGGGCACCACAGGCCTGCGCGCCGCCCGCGAGCGGCCGCAGGTGCCTGTTATCGCGCTGTCGCCGATCCTCAACACGGCGCGGCGGCTGTCGCTTTTGTGGGGCACGCATTGCGTCGTCTCACCCGACGCCGTCGATCTCGACGACATGGTCAATCGCGCCTGCCGCATCGCCTTCGACGAAGGCTTCGGCAAGCCTGGCGACCGCGTCATCATCACCGCGGGCGTGCCGCTGCGGACACCGGGTTCGACCAACATGCTGCGCATCGCCTATATCGGTTCGGACACACAAGTCAGCCGCTAGATTCCTGAAGCGTGTCGCCTCTGAACGGATTCAGGCGGCCCGCTTTAGGTCGGCGCGAGTTCGGCCTGCGGTACCTTGATATCGGCGCATCTGCCGGCGCCGTAGGCGTCGCCGGCGATGCGCGCCTCCACGGTCCTGGCCATCGCCGGCAGGTCCATATTCTTGCCAGCGACCTTCTCGATGGCGCCGACGGTCAGGTCGGTCGCGATCCAGTCTGGCTTGTGACCGAGATTGTGCACCCACACGAGTTCGGCACCGGCAATGTCGCGCGCCAGGCCGACCGAATGGATATGTGCATAGACCACCTTGTCGCGATCGCCTGAAATCACCACGGTCGGCGCCTTGATCTCGGCGTAACGCGGTGCGGTGGCGAGCGCGTAGCGATAGAGCCCGGCGACATCGGTGGCGTTGGCACGAAAGGCTGTTGGTCGCAGCACCAGCGGGATAGAGACCGAGCTGAGGTAATTGTCCGGCACCTTGTTGGGCGAAAAGACGCAGGTGGTGGCGTCGGCCATCTGCAGGGTTCCGGCCGGATAGGTCAGCGTTTCGGAAAACAGCCAACCGAGCACCGGCATGGTGGTCAGATCGTAGTACCAGGCGGTTGCGCCGCCCGGCCATGGGTGGGTCGCCGGTGCGAGAAAGACGAGCCCGAGTGTCTTGTCTGGATGTTCGCGGCCAAAGGCCGATGTCACCACGCCGCCGAAGGAATGGCCAACGATGACAGCCTTTTTGATGCCGAGATGGTCCATCAGTGCGGCAATGGTGTTGGCCTGCGCCGACGGGTTCTCGTTGTTGGTGCCGCGACCCGACCAGCCATGGCCTGGCCGGTCGAAGAACAGCATTTCGGCGCGGCCTTCGAGCAAGGGGCGCAGCGGCAGCATCTGGTCCCTGAGATTGGCGCTGGCGCCATGGATGAAGACGATCGGCGGCAACTCGGCATTGGCGGGCGCCGGAACATGGACATAGTGGATGCGGGCGCCGTCGATGTCGGCGAACTCGCCGATCGGCGGATTACGACGCTCGATCAGCCATGACCCGACGCGGGTGACGCCGACAAAGCCGAAGACAAGCGCCATCAGGAAGGCAAGGGCGGCGTAGATCAGGTTCATGGGGGAGATACGAGGTGGAGGGGGATAAGTTGTAGGGTAGGCAGTAGGCAGTAGGCAGTAGGCAGTAGGCAGTAGGCAGTAGGCAGTAGGCAGTAGGCAGTAGGCAGTAGGCAGTAGGCAGTAGGCAGTAGGCATGTGTGTTCCGCAGAGCGGTCTGGACCTACTGCCTAATCCCTACTGCCTATTCCCTTAAATGCCTTCACCGGCAAGTTCCTCCGAAATCGTGCCGACCTGGTCCTGGGCGCTGCGCATCATCGGATAGATGGCCAGCACCTTCTGCCAGGCCTCGAGCGCCGATTGCTTGTGGCCGGTCAGCGCCATGATCTGCGCCAGGCCGGACAGCGCACCGAAATGGCGCGGCTCGAGCTGCAGCGTTTGGTCGATGTCGGACATCGACTTGCCGTAGTTCTTCATCATGAAATGGACGGTGGCACGCCGGTTCCAGCCTTCGGCATAAGTCGGCTGCAAAGTCACCACCTGGTCGAGGAAATCGAGCGCGACGTCGAACTTCTGGCCCTCGACGGCTTTTTGCGACCACTGCATCATCAGGTCGATCGAGGCGCTGCCGGATTGCGACCACTCGCTCCAGATGTTGCCGGCGATGCGCTCGGCCGCCTTTTCGTTGCGCTCGCGTTTCAGATCGCTGAACAACTGGTCGAGGCGGGCTTGTTTCGTCGTTGCGGCGGGCGGCGCGTCCTGAGTGGCCGGCGGCGCGACAGCATCGTCCGCCCATGCCGGGCCATAAATGACGCCGGAAACAAGCAGAGATGTCACAAATGCAAAAAGAATCCGCATCGCCGGACTCTAGTCCCGGGCGACGGAACGTCAAACTGAATTTGGCGTGAAAATGCCGGCAGGCGGCAACAAGCATCAAATGGGGGGAGGCAACAGCCTCCTGCCCGAAAACTCAGCCCTGGCGTGCCTTGTAGCGCGGGGCGGTCTTGTTGATGATGTAGACGCGGCCCTTGCGGCGAACCAACTGGTTGTCGCGGTGACGCGCCTTCAGCGCCTTGAGCGAATTCTTGATCTTCATGGTCTTGCCTGTCGGTGTGGACCCGGTCCGGGTCGAAATTTTAAGGCGCGCCAGAAGACGCGCCTTTGAACTGTGGGAGGCTCATAAACGAGGAGCCTTGTCCCTGTCAACCGCAAGCGTGCTCCATAGCGGCTGTGAATCGTCCCTGTCATCAATTATCCGCCATGTCGGCCTTGCGGCATTGCGCGGCCCTGGGGCCGGCTGGGATGATGCGGTCGCCGTGAAGTGATTTGGAGAGAACCATGCGCCGAATGTTCCTGTCCGCCTGCCTTGTCCTGCTGGCGGCAGCTTCGGTTGCTCGCGCGCAGGAATGCGACCGCAGCGACGATAGCCAGCAGATGATGAACATCTGTGCCGGCGAAGACTATCAGGCGGCCGACGCCAAGCTCAACAAGGCCTATCAGGACCTTACCAGCTCGGATGACGCCGGCGGCAAGAGATTGCTGCAGGTGGCGCAGCGCGCCTGGATCACTTTTCGCGATGCCGAATGCGCGCATTCCACCGCCGCCAGTCAAGGCGGCTCGATCCATCCGATGGCAGTATCGCAATGCCTGACCAGATTGACCAATGATCGCATCAAGCAGCTCGCTGCCGCGGCCAATTGCGAGGAAGGCGATGTGAGTTGCGCCAATCCAGGCGAGGACGAGAGCGACGATTTGCAGTAGGCAACCCTATGAGGCGCGACGGCTGATCCGAGTGAAATGCCCCATCTTGCGGCCGAGCCGCGCTTCGGCCTTGCCGTAGAGATGCAGCATCAGATCGGGCTCGGCGAGAAGCTCCGGGACGCGCAGCACATCGTCGCCGATCAGGTTTTCCATCACACAGTCGGAATGGCGGTCCGGGGCGCCGAGCGGCAGGCCGGCGATGGCGCGGATATGCTGCTCGAACTGCGAGACGATACAGGCGGCTTCCGTCCAATGGCCGGAATTGTGCACGCGCGGCGCGATCTCGTTGGCCAGCAGCGAGCCGTCCGCCAGCACGAAGAACTCGACGCCGATGACGCCGACATAGTTCAGCGCCGACAGGATCTTCGATGCGGCCGTTCGGGCCGCTTCCGCCGTCTCCGGCATAATGGCGGCCGGCAAGGTCGATGTGTGGAGAATGCCGTTGCGATGGATATTCTCGGCTGGATCGTAAGCGACAACCGCACCGTCCAGCCCACGCGCCGCGATCACCGATATCTCGCGCTCGAACGGCACGAAGGCCTCCAGGATCAGAGGCACATTGCCCATCGCCTCGCATGTGCCGGCGAAGCCGCCGGCTTCCATGTTGCGGAAGACGCGCTGGCCTTTGCCGTCATAGCCCATGCGCCGGGTCTTCAGGACACCGCTGCCGTCGAATGCTTTCAGCGCCGCGATCAGCTGGTCATCATTGTCGACGGCGTGGAAATCGGCGGTGGCAATGCCGATGCCGTTGAGGAATGTTTTTTCGTCCACCCGGTCCTGCGCCACTTCCAGCGCACGCGCCGGCGGATAGACCGGAACCTTGGCGGCCAGCGCACTGGCGGCTGCAACCGGCACGTTCTCGAACTCGTAGGTGACGACGGAACTCGAGCCTGCCAGTTCGGCAAGGGCGGCCGGGTCGTCATAGGCGGCTGTTATCTGCCGGTTGGCGACCTGTGCCGCGGGGCAATCCGCTTGCGGCTCCAGCACCACGGTGCGGTAGCCGAGGCGGGCGGCAGCAACAGCCAGCATGCGGCCGAGCTGGCCGCCGCCAATGATGCCGATGGTCGATCCGGCGGGCAGGCTCACGGCGTATCCGTCGGTTCTGCCGCGACCTTGGCGGTCTGCGCGGCGCGCCAGGCATCCAGGCGGACGGCAAGCTCGTTATCGTTCAGGGCCAGCACGGCGGCGGCTAGAAGGGCTGCGTTGGCAGCGCCCGCCTTGCCGATGGCCAGCGTGCCCACGGGAATGCCGGCCGGCATCTGGACAATGGACAGCAGCGAATCCTGCCCGGAAAGCGCTTTCGATTCCACCGGCACGCCGAACACCGGCAATGGCGTCATCGCCGCCGTCATGCCGGGCAGGTGTGCTGCACCGCCGGCGCCGGCGATGATCACCTGATAACCGGCCGCCTTGGCGCCCTTGGCGAAATCATAGAGCCGGTCTGGGGTGCGATGCGCGGAGATGATCAGCCGTTTGTGCGGGATGCCGAGTGCTTCCAGCGTTTCGGCCGCATGGCGCATCGTCGCCCAGTCGGACTGGCTGCCCATGATGATGGCGACGTCGGCGCGTTGATCGTCCAAGTCCGTGTTCCCCGGCGACAAAGGCGCGCCTTAGCGGAATTCGCGCGAGGCCGCAAGGACAGGCGGCGGCCGCAGCTCTTTGCAACGTTGAATCAGGCCATCAGATGCCGTCGCGCTCGGCCTCTGGCGTCGAGACCAGCAAGGCCGAAGCCGCGTTGGCGGCGGTGATGGCCGCCCGCATGGTCTGCCCACGGGCAAGTCCCGCGGCCAGCGCGCCAACGAATTCATCGCCGGCGCCATGCGTGCTGGCGACCTTGACGGGGATGGCGGACAGAGCAAACGCCTCACCGCTCCGATCGCAACAGGCGACGCCCTCGCCGCCCGCCGTGACAATCGCCACCGGATAAAGATCGGCCAGCAGCCGTGCGGCTTGGGCGGCCCCGTCCAGCGTCTCGAACACTGCTGTGCCAGCCAGGAATTCAGCCTCGATGGCGTTGACCACCAATATGTCGACCAGCGCGATCAACTCGTCGGAGAGTTCGCGCGCGGGGGCCGCGTTGAGCACGACGCGGCCGCCCCGTGCTTTGACGGCGCGTGCGGCGGCAATGTTGCCGGCTTCCGGCACTTCGTTCTGCAACAAAAGCACTGCCGTTTGGACCATCACATCGGAAGCAGAGGCAATGTCGGCATGGCCCAGTGTCAGATTGCTGCCCGAGACGATCACCGCGCCATAGTCGCCGCCCGCGTCGAAGATCGCCACGCTCATGCCGGAGCCGGCGCCAGCGGCCACCCGCACGAAGCGGTGGTCGACCACTGCGCGATTGAGATTGGCCAGCAACGCCCGCCCGAAATCATCGTCGCCGACGGCGCCGATCATCGCCGCGCGCACGCCGGCCCGCGCCGCCGAGACAGCCTGATTGCCGCCCTTGCCGCCGCATTTCGGGTGCCAGGCATGGCCGGTCACCGTCTCGCCCTTGCGCGGGCGGTCGGGCGCGTCGACCATGATGTCGTAGTGCAAGCTGCCGAACACGGTGACCAGCGGCGATGTCGTCATGAGCCCCGGTCTTTTCGTTTCGATGTCACCGCGGACATGGTGCGGCCGAGATTGCGCTCCGCCGCCTGATAATCGCGCTGTGCCACCGCCACGAACAGCGCGTCGAGGATGTTGAGCTGGGCAATGCGCGCCGCTGCGTTCTCGCCCATCAGCGGCGAGCCTTGCGCGGTCGAGCAAAGCACGATGTCGGCGACCGCAGCCAGCGGCGAGTTGTCGTAGTTGGTGATGGCCAGCGTGCGGGCACCGTTCTTGCGGGCCAGCTGGATGGCGTCGATGACGGCCGACGTGTTTCCCGAATGCGAGAAGCCGACGGCGATGTCGTCGCCGCCGAGCAGCGAGGCCGACATCAGCATCATATGCGAATCGTCATAGACGGATGCGCGGATGCCGATGCGCAGAAACTTGTGCGAGACATCGCGGGCGATCTGCGCCGAGCCGCCGACGCCATAAAAATCCCGGTTCTTGGCACGGAAGAGCAGCTCGGCGGCCCGGTCGAAATCCTCGATGTCGAGGATCGCCAGCGTCTCCTCCAGCGCCTGGATGGAGGTGCGAAACACTTTTTGCACGATCTCGGCCGAACTGTCGTCGGATGACAGTTCCTGGTGCATCTCGGCGGTCGGCAGGCGACTGTATTCATAGACGGCGGTGCGGAAGTCGCGATAGCCGGAAAAGCCGAGCTTCTTGGCGATTTTGACCACCATCGCCTCGGACACGCCGGACTCTTCGGCGATCTGTTTCAGCGGAATGCTCTCGTCGAAACCGCGCCGGCCGAAGACGGTTTCCACCACCTTCGCCTCCAACGGGGTGAGATGCGGCATCATCATGCGGATGCGCGGTCCTACCGCTTTCAGGTCCAGCCCGCTCAAGGTCATCCACGCCCCCTCGTCACGCGATCGATAAGCATCGCGGCGAGGATTATAAGACCAGTTGCCAGAAGCTGATAGAAGGACTGGACGTTCATCAGCGTCAAACCGTTGCGCATGGCGCCGAGGATGACGGCGCCCAGGATGGTGCCGACGATGCTGCCCTTGCCGCCCATCAGCGAGGCGCCGCCGATGGCGGCAGCCGCGATAGCGTCGAGTTCCCAGAGATTGCCGAGGATGGGCTCGGCGGCGCCGAGCCGGCCGACCAGGATCTGCGCGGCAAGCGCCGCCAGCAGGCCCGAGATCATGTAGGCGGCGATCTTGGTGCGGGCAATCGGCACGCCGGCGATGTAGGCCGCCTCCTCGTTGCCGCCGACGGCAAGCAGATATTCGCCGAAGGGCGTCTTCTTCAAAACGACCCAGGCGACGACAGCCACGCAGGCGACGATGATGACCGCCAGAGGCAGTCCAAACAGCGATCCGTTGAAGATGGCGCGAAAGCTTGGCGGAAGGCCGAGCACCGGATTGCCGCCGGTGTAGATCAGCGCCAGCGCCCGATAGGTGCTGAGCGTTCCCAACGTGACGATGAAGGGCTGCAGCCCGACATAGGCGACGAGCACGCCGTTGACGAGGCCGCAGGCAAGGCCAATGGCGAAGCCGGCGGCGATGGCCAACGGAAACGGCACGCCGGCGACCATCATAGAGGCCGAGATGACGGCCGAGAGTGCCGCCGTCGGCCCGACCGACAGGTCGATGCCACCGGAGATGATGACCAGCGTCATGCCCAGCGCCAAACAGGCATTGATGCTCGACTGCTGCAGGATGTTGATCAGGTTGCGCTCGGCGAAGAAGCCGGGCACCAGCGTGCCGAATACTGCCAGGATCACGACAAGGCCGATCAGCGTGCCGGCGTCGCGCATGGAAACGCCGCGCAGGAATTCGGCGCGTGGTCGCACCAGAGTGGTATCCGACATATCCGTCACCTACTGCCTTGCCTGTTGCGCGGCCGGCGTTTGCGTTTGTGGGATGGCGTGCGCCGCGATCGCCTGTTCGCTGATATCGTCTCTGTGGAGTTCGGCCGCGATCGTGCCGTCGCGCATGACCAGCACGCGGTCGGCAAGCCGGATCACTTCGGGGAGTTCGGAGGAGACGACGATCACGGCATGGCCCTCGGCGGCGAGTTCCTCGATCAGATGATAGATCTCCGCCTTGGCGCCGACATCGATGCCGCGTGTCGGTTCGTCGAACAAGAGGATGCGCGTTCCCGCGGCCAGCCAGCGGCCGATGATCGCCTTCTGCTGGTTGCCGCCGCTGAACAGGCGGATCGGCCGGTCGAGCAGGAACGGGCGCAGATTGACGCGGCTCATCCTGTCGACCGCCACCTGTTTCAGCCTGGTGTGATCGATGACGCCGCGCGGCGCGAATACGTTCATCGAGGCCAGCGCCATGTTGCTGGTGATCGAGCGCAGCGGCACGATGCCTTCGCGCTTGCGCTCCTCCGGCACCAGGCCGATGCCGGCGGCAATCGCATCGCGCGGGCCGGCGAAGCGCGCCGCCTTGCCGTCGATTGCAATGGTGCCGGCCGTGGCGCGATCGGCGCCGGCCAGGAGCCGCAAAAGTTCAGTTCGGCCGGAACCGACCAGGCCGGCAATCCCCAGCACCTCGCCGCGATGCAGATCGAACGACACGTTGCGCACCTTCGTCGCCGAGGAGAGGCCACGCGCGCTCAGCATGACCTTGTTCGTGGCATGGGAATTATGGTGTTCCTGCGCCAGTTCGCGGCCGACCATCATCGCCACGACCGCTTTCTCCGACAGGTCTTTCAGATCGACGGAATCGACGACGACGCCATCGCGCATGATGGTGGCGCGCCGGCAGATGCCGAACACCTCATCCAGCTTGTGCGAGACATAGACGACGGCGACGCCATCGCGCGCCAAACCTGTAATGACTTGCGCGAGCCGTTCGAATTCGCTCGGCGTCAGGCTCGATGTCGGCTCGTCCATGGCGACGATGCGGGCGCGATCGAGCAATGCCCTGGCAATCTCGACAATCTGCCGCTGCGCCACCTTCAGGGTGCCGAGCGGGGCGGCTGGATCGATGGAAGGGTCGATGGCTGCAAGAGCCTCGGCGGCGCGGCGCTCCTGCTCTCTGCTGGCGACGAAGATGCCGCCGCGCGTCAGCGGATGGCCGAGGAACATGTTCTGGGCGACGCTGAGGCGCGGCACCTGCTGCAATTCCTGATGGATCATGGCGACGCCCGCAGCGCGCGCGGCAACCGGGTTGGCGAGTGTAACCGGCTTGCCGTCGATGAGGACGCTTCCCGCGGTCGGCCTGTAGACGCCAGACAGGACGCGCAGCAGCGTCGACTTGCCGGCGCCGTTTTCGCCGAGCAGGCCATGGATTTCACCGGCCCCGACCGAGAACGAAACGCCGTCAAGCGCCCGTACGGCCGGAAACAGCTTGGAAATGCCCTGGAATTGCAGCCGGGGTGACATCGAGTTCTATCTCCGGGCCATGGTGCCGGACAGAAGCGAATTGCCCTGACCGGCACTGTTGGTTGGCCTTACTGGCCCGCAGCCGCGTCCTCGAGCAGCGCCTTGCGCGCGCCGGCGCCGGAATAGCGGTCGGCATTGTCCTTGGTGATCAGCGCCTGGGGCGTGGCGACGACGCGCGGCAGCTTCTGTCCCGCGACGAGACGCAGAGCTGTTTCCAACGCCACTTCGCCGGTCAGAACGGGGAAACTGTCGACCGTGCCGGTCAGTTCGCCGGCCCGTATGGAGGCATAGGCATCGGAAATGCCGTCGGTGCCGAAGACCGCAACCTTGTCCTGCAGGCCGGCGGCCTTGACAGCCTCGACGATGCCCAGCGCCATGCCATCATTGTTGGCATAGAAGCCGATCAGGTCGGGATGCTGCTGCAGGATGTTGGTGGCCGCGTCATAGGAGGTCTGGCGGTCCCAGTTGCCGGGAACGCTGGCGACAACCTCGAACTTGCCTCCCTCGGTAATGGTCGACTTGAAGCCATCGGTGCGCTGCACGGCGGCATAGACGCCAGCCTGGCCTTCGACGATGGCGACCTTGCCGCCATTCGGACGATTCTTGACGAACCATTTGGCGACGCGCACGCCATTGTCGCGTTGGACGTTGCCGACATAATGCTCGGCCTGCGGGATGACGGCGTCATTGACATTGACCACCGGCACGTTGGCGGCCTTGGCCTGCTCCATGATCGGCTGCAGATTGGCATCCGTCTGCGGCGAGACGAGCAGCACGTTGTAGCCCTGCGTCACCAGGCCTTCGGCGATGGTGAGCTGGCCGAGCTGGTCGCCCTCGCTCTGCGCTGCCTGATAGACGACGGGAACGCCGACCTTGGCGCCGAATGCCGTGTAGCCCTCGCCCAGCGAGCGCCAGTATTCATTGGTCAGCGTCTTGGAGACCGCGCCTGCCTTGGTGCCTTCGGGCAGCTTGGGGAACGCGCCGAACTTGGCCTCGACCTGCGACCAGTCGATGCGGTCCTTTTCCGTGTCGGAATTGAGCGGCGCGAGGTCGGCGGAAAAGGCAGAGCCGATCGAGAGCGCCATCAATGCGGCGGTAGCGGTGGCAAGCAGAAGTTTCATTGTATTCCTCCCTGGTTGAAAAACGGCGATGGCGCGGATGCCTCAGCTATCCGGCCCGAGCATGATTTCCTGGATGATGGCCTGCGACGTCACCGCGTCCTGGCTGTCCATGGCGGCGGACAGGCGATTGTCCTGCTCCAGCCGGTCGACGACGCGCAGCATGCGATTGACGGTGGCGATGTTGACTTCGCACTCGCGCACCGGATCGAGCCCTGTCATATCGGGGAACGTGTCGAAATAGATGGCGCCGGCGTAACCGTCGCGGCGAATCTGCCTGAGCATCTCGATGGTCTGCAGCGTGTGCACCGCGCCGACCATCAGGCCGTCGTCGCGCTTGGCGTAGCCGTCGTTCAGGTGCACGCCGAGCAGCTTGCTGTGACGCGCCACCAGGGCCGCGGCAAAGGCCGGTTGTTCGTCGGCGTAGAGCACATGAGCGAAATCGAGCGTGACGCCGAGATTAGGCAGGCCGACATCGCGGATCGCCAGCAAGGTCGTCGCCGCATCCGGCATCAGGCTGTAGGAGCGTGGTTCGTTCGGTTTGTATTCAAGGCTGATCTGACAGTCGGGATCATGTGCCGCAACTTCACGAATCCCATCAATTTCGTGTTGCCAAAGCGTCGAATAGTCGGCCTGGAAGGCGTAGTCGAAGCCATCCTGGCCGAGCCACAGCGTCATCAGGCTGGCGCCGGCCTCACGCACGGCATCGATGCCGGCCTTGGTCAGGTCGATGGCCTCGCGACGCACCGCCGGATCCGGATTGGTGAAAGCGCCGAGCTTGAAGGCGGGGTTGGAGTAGTAGCGCATGGCAAAGCCATTGATGGAGAGCCCAAGATCGCCCAGTTTCAGAGCAATTTCCGTGGGCTTTTCCCTGACATGGTCAGGAAAGTTGAGATCCAGATCGGTAAGCCCCTCGACCTTGGCGGCGCGCGCCGCCATCTGCAGCAGCGACGGCTTGCCGGTAAGATCGGGCCACTCGGCGTGCGGTCGCGAGGCAAAGGAATTCAGGCGCGTGGCGAAACGAGTGGCTGTCATGATCGATCCTTCAATCGTCATGACTTCACATAAATAAAGATATTTGTAAAGTTATTGTTTTGAGAGGCTACGAAGCGGCCACCAGGCTGGACCCGCCAAGGCGCGCAAAGGGAGCCGGCAGTTTCCCGGCCGGTGCCCTGGAGAGCCCGTCAGGCCAATAGGCGCATGATGGCGCGTGCTGGTTACGGTCGGCGCATTTCAGCAAGCGATTCGCCGGGTGTTCAATCTGGCCAGCGTAAGACGCCGGACGAATCCTTGCGGGCGAGTTTCATCGCATCGGCCGGGCGGTCCTTGGCGGTCAATATGGCGCGCAGCCGTTCGGCGACGATCTCGGCCTCGCCGGGATGAAGATTGCAGGGGTCGAGGAAGAAATGGCCGCGCTCCACCTCATGGTTGCGCACGATGATCGGTGGCGAGCCCGTCGCCAATGCCGAGGTGAGGCCGGCCGCCGTGAACCGGCTTTCGGGCAGTACAAAAATCTGAAGCCGATCGAGAGGGTTGGCGGTCGGATCGGGAATGATCTGCGCGACAATGCCCGGCAGGCCCTGCAACGTCTCCTTCCACAGGTTGAGCGCGGCGTCTTCGCGGCGGCGGATGCCGGCATGGTCGCGCTTTTCCCAGGCTTCCAGTGCGGCCATGGTGCCGGCGATGCTCTCCTTGCCGACCTTCATGGCGCGGGCGACGCCGCGGTTCTGGAGATAGGCGGTGCGAACCAGATCCTTGCGCCCGGTGACGATGCCGCTGGTCGGCCCACTCAGGAATTTGTGGCCGCTGTAGATGACAATGTCGGCGCCGCGCGCGAGGAAGCCGCGCAGATCATACTCTGAAGCCGCATCCACGATCACAGGGATGCCCCTGGCGTGGCAGATCTCGCAGAATTCCTCCAGGGACAGCATGCCATACTGCACGGTGTGGTGCGCAACGACGTAGAGGCCCGCCGCCGTGCGGTCGTTGATCGCGTCGCGCACATGATAGTCCTGCGTCACGCTGACCGTGCCGGCCGGCACGACCCTGGCGCCCGCCAGCCGGACCGACTGGTCGATCGGCGCACCATAGTTGACGATGTGCCCGAGCTGGACGATGACCTCCGACTTGAGGCCCTCCGTGTTATCAGGCAGCCGCTCGATGGCGAGCAGATTGGTCCCCGTCATAGCACCTGCGATCGCCATGGTGATGCCGCTGGCGCAGCAGGCAGTGATGAAACCGGCCTCGCCGCCGGTCAGGCGCGCGACAATCGTGCTTGCGGCACGTTGCAGGTCATCCATTTCCACCCATTGCGAGGCCATTTCCGCCATGGCGCTGATCGCTTCGGGGACGATGATCGACGCGCCGAGCGCGGTCATCGTGCCGGAGACATTGATGATCGGGCGAAGGCCGAGCCGTTCGCGGATGGTGGTGTTGGAGCCGTCGGTGGACGTGGTTTTCATCTCTCGGATTCCATTCTTCTAAAGGTCAGGCGGCGATCTCGACAACCGCCTCGATTTCAACGGTGATGTTTCCAGGCAAGGAGCCGACGCCGATCGCCGAGCGGGCATGGCCGCCGATATTGTCGAACACATCGGCAAACAGGTCGGAACAGCCATTGACCACTTTCGGGTGGTCGCTGAAGGTCGGTATGGCGTTGACGAAGCCGAGCAGCTTGACGACGCGCACGATCCGGCCAAGGTCGCCAGTGGCTGCGTGCATGACGGCAAGCAGATTGAGGCCGGTGAGGCGGGCATGGCCATAAGCCTGCTCGACGCTGACATCCTCCCCCACCTTGCCGGTAAACAGCGTGCCGTCGGTGCGCAGCGGACCCTGGCCGGACAGGAAGATCAGCCGGCCGCTTTCGGCATGGGTGACGAAGTTGGCGATCGGTGTCGGCGGCTCGGGCAGCGTCAGGCCCAACGCGGCGAGCCGGATATAAGGCGTCATGAAAGAAGGCTCCTTGCGACAGCGTTCGCTGTCCCGTTCTAGAAATGCGAGGCGCGGAAGCGTGCCAGGAAGGTGCGCAGGCGCTCATTGTCGGTGTCGGCCGCCAGGATTTCGGCGGGTGGACCCGCCGCGCTGACGCCGCCATCGGCCATGAAGATGATGCGGCTCGAGGCATCGCGGGCAAACGCCATTTCGTGCGTGACCATCACCATCGTCATGCCGTCCTCGGCCAGGCTGCGAACGACCTCGAGCACCTCGCCGACCAGTTCCGGGTCGAGCGCGGAGGTTATCTCGTCGAGAAGCAGGATCTTCGGCCCCATGGCCACGGCGCGGGCAATGCCGACGCGCTGCTGCTGGCCGCCGGACAGTTCGGCGGGCAGGCTGTCGGCCTTGTGGGCGAGGCCGACCCGGCCGAGCCAGTGTTCGGCGATGGTGCGCGCTTCGGCGTTGCTCTTGCCGCGCACCTTGGTGAGGCCAAGCATGATGTTGCCGGCGGCTGTCAGGTGCGGAAAGAGGTTGAAGCTCTGGAACACCATGCCGGTCTCGGCGCGCATCGCGGCGAGATCGCGTTCGCTGCGACGCTGGCGGGTTCCGGCTTCGCGAAAGCCGACCTCCTTGCCGTCGATGCGGATCGAACCACTGTCATAGCTTTCGAGAAAGTTGACGCAACGCAGCAGCGTGGTCTTGCCGCTGCCGGAAGGGCCGATGACGGTCACCACCTCGCCCTTCGCCACCTGCAGGCTGACCGAACGCAGGACCTGGACGGTCCCAAAGGCTTTGGAAACGTCCTGGACGTCGAGAAGGGCCGGGGTGTTTTTCGGACTTGTGGACATTGCTATTCCCGGATGAAGGAGAAACGCCGCTCGAGCCGCCGGCTGGCGAGCGAAAGGGCATAGTTGACCGCGAAGTAGATGAGCGCGCCGAGAATATAGAGCGGCATGGCCTCATAGGTGCGGCCGATGACCTGGTTGATGGCCTGCATCAGGTCGGTGATGCCGAGCAGCGATACCAGCGCGCTGCCCTTGACCGCATCGGTGACGCCGTTGATCCAGGGCGGCAGGAAGCGCCTGAACGCCTGTGGGAAGATGACGTAGGCGAGCCGCTGTCGAAAGGTCAGCCCGATCGCCATCGCCGCCTCGGACTGCCCTTTCGGAATGGAGCCGACAGCGCCTCTGAAATATTCTACGACCTGGGCTGTCTTGAACAGGGTCAGCGCCAGCACGGCGGCCCAGAACGACGGCAGATGAAGCCCGATGGCCGGCAGTCCGTAATAGACAAAGAAGATGAGCACCAGGATCGGGATGCCGCGGATGGTGTCGCTGAAGATGCGCACGGCCCATTGCAACGGCACCGGGCCATAGACGAGACCGACGCCCATGATCACGCCGGCAATCAGCGAAAATACCACGACCAGCAGGGATACCCACAGTGTCAGCGCAAAGCCCTGGGCGAGGAAAGGTAAGGCATAGGCGATCTGGGTCAGCATATCAGCGCGCCGCCCTGAACCGGCGCTCGACAAGCCGAAGCGCAAAAAGCAAGATGTAGCCGGTCACCAGATACATCGCCGTGACCACGAGATAGACCTCGACGATGCGGAAGGTGTTGAAGTTGATCCACTGGGCGCCATAGGTCAGCTCCGGCACCGAAATGACCGACGCGACGGAGGTGTCCTTGAACAGCGATATGAAGGTGTTGGACAATGCCGGCAAGGTGATGCGCAGCATGGTCGGCAGGCGCACGTTGAGCAGCCTTTGCCAGGGTGTCAGGCCGATTGCCTTGCCGGCGTCCAGCTGTCCGCGCGGAACGGCTTCGAGCCCGGAGCGAAACACCTCGACCAAATAGGCGCCGCTATAGAGCGACAGCGTGACGACGAACGAGGTCGGCGCGCTGTAGGCGATATCGACCACTGTCGGCAAGCCGTAGAAGACGAGGTAGACGAGCAGGATCAGCGGCACGTTGCGGATGAATTCGACGTAGGCGGCGATGATGGTGCGCACGATGCGTCCGGCAGACACATACCAGACCGCCAGAACCAGGCCGATGACGATGCCGATGGCGATCGATATGACGGCGAGTTCGAGACTGAGCAGCAGTCCGCCCCACAGCTTGTCGAAGTGCCGCCAGATCAGGTTGAAATTAAGGGCATAGCCCATGCGTCCGCCTCAGTGCCGCAGGCTTAGAGCGGTTCACCGTTTCACGGAAACGGCGACCCGCTCTAACTCTTTGTTTTGACGCAATTCCGGACGAAAACCGTTTCACACTTTTCCTGGAATTGCTCTAGGGAGGCGGAAGGGCGCTGGATACGCCCTTCCGCCCGATGCAGGTCAGATGGCTGGGAAGCCGGGATGGCGCGCCGGCGGCTCCTGTCCGAAATAGTCCTTGAAGGCGGCATCGTAGAGTGCGTTTTCGTGGCCGAACATGGCGATGGTGAAGGTCGCGTTGACGAAGGTCAGCCAGTCAAGGTCGCCTTGCCGGAGTGCCGCGCCATAAAGCATGCTCAGCCAGCTCTTGCCGGCGTCGAAATATCTGTCCGGATTGCGCGAGGCGAGCCAGCGCACCGTGGACAGATCGACGGCAGCGGCGTCGACGCGTTTCGATTCCAGTGCCTGCAGCACGTTGGCCTGGGTATCGATCTGCATAACCTGGCACTCGGGCAGCACCGAATGCACCTGCGCCTCGGCATCGACATTCTGCAGGATGGAGACGCGTGTCGCCGAGCCGCCGGCAAGCAGCTTGTCGAAGGTCTTGTTCTCGGCGGTCGGAAGGCTCAGCAGGGCGACGCCCTCGACATAGTAAGGCCGGGAAAAATTGACCAGCTGCGAGCGCTGGGCGCTCATCGTCATGAACTGAATGGTGATGTCGACCTTGTTGGTGGTGACGTTGGGGATGCGCTGTGCCGGATCCTGCATCACGAACTCGACCTTGGTCGGATCGTCGAAAAGGCCCTTGGCAAGAATGCGTCCCATGGTGATGTCCATGCCGACGAGTTCGCCGGCATCGTTCTCGAAGTGCCACGGCGCATTGGTGCTGCCGGTACCGACGATCAGCTTGCCGCGATCGAGCACGGTGCGCAGCAGGCTGTCGGGTGCTGCCTGAGCAGCGGCCTTCTGGGCATCGACGGCTACCGCCGCACCCACGACGCCGGCCGTGGCCAGTCCCGCCATTCCCAATTTCAGAAAATCACGTCTTCCGGATGTGTCGTTCACGGCGACCTCCTTTCGTTTGTGTTCCCCTTGCACAGGCAATACACGCGTCAGTGACGTCGAAGCGATTGTCTCTTACAAGAGACGTGTGTATCCTGTACAGGACAGATACTAACACCGGGAATCAACAATGCAAGATGGCAATGCCTCGGCACTTTCAGCCGGCGAGAAGATTTCGGGCTCCCGTGAAAAGGGGCTCAACCGGGTGCTCGAGATTCTGGAGTTTCTTCACACGACCCAGCGCGCGATCGGCATTGGCGACCTTGCCAAGGGCGTGCACGCGCCCCGTTCGACGACCTATACGCTGGTGCGGTCGCTGGTCGATGCGGGACTGCTGGAAATGGAAGGCGACGGCAATCGCGTCTATTTCGGCAAGAAGCTCTATCTCTACGGAATGGACTATGTGCGGGGCAACGACCTGTTGAGGCGGGGGCGCCAGGAGGTCGACAATCTGTCGCGCGAGACCGGCGAGACTTCCGAACTGTGCATGCTGCAGAGCGGCCGCTATACGATCGTCCATGCGAGTCCCGGCACCAGGCCGTTCCGCATCAGTTCCGCCACCGGCTTGCAGATACCGCTGCCCTGGACGGCCTCGGGGCGGCTGCTTCTGGCGGGGCTGGAGAAGGCTGAGATCGAAGGCATGGTGTCGGACGACGATCTCGTGCTGCCCGACGGGCGCAAACTGCGGCTCGACGATTTCGTCGCCGACATCGCAAAAGCGCAGGTCACCGGCTATTGCGTCACTTCGGGCCTTGTCGATGCCTATACGAAGTGCCTTGCCGCGCCGGTGTTTTCAGCGCCGGGCAAGGTCGAGGCGACCATGTGCCTGGTGGTCCCCATCGATACGTCCGAGGAGCGGACCGGCGAACTTATCGGCCTGCTGCGTGATCGTGCCGCGAGACTTTCGATCGCAGCCTAGGCATGCGAACGAGCGAATGCCAGTTCATGCAATAATGTCGGGAATGATCTTGTCTTCCAGCGCCATCAGCCGATCCTTGAGGAACAGCTTCTTCTTCTTCATGCGCTGGATCTGCAGCGGATCGCAGGCCATGGCGATCATCGCGTTGATGGCGGCATCGAAATCGGCGTGTTCCTGCTTCAGGCGGGAAAATTCGAGGCGAATATCGGCCTGTTCCTGATCGGACATTCTCTACCGTCTGCACGTCTGCGGCGCCCAAAACTGGGCCTGATTGGGCGGGACCGGGTGTTTTGTCACCGGCGTGCAGCCCATATCACATTTCAAGGTGTCGTGGAATGCTACCACGGATCATTCGACATCGCCCGCGGAAGGTGACACACTGTCACCGTGCCGTCACAGAAGCGAACCTGCGGTGGACGCGCCGTGACGGTTGCAATCGAGGAAAACCATGAAAGGGAGAACCAATCATGTCTCTTGCATCCCATCTTGATGAGTTGCAGCGGAAACACGGCGACATCGAACGTGAAATCGATGACGCGATGAATCATCCATCGGTCGACGACCTCGAAATCGTGAATCTCAAGCGACGCAAGCTGGCACTCAAGGACGAGATTGAAAAACTAAGAGGCAAACCGACCACGCATTGACGCCCTCCTGACATAGCCGCCCAATATCCGCGGCCTCTTTTCCCGGCGGCACCCCGCCGCCGGCGTGGAGGGTTTTGATTTTCCAGCACCGGTCTGTCAGCCGAAGCTGGACTTGCACCCGGCTCAATCTCCGCTTCGGCCGTCGCCCGTTTCGCCAGATCATCGATTGTTTCTGGTCGCCGGCGGCGGGCGATTCCGGCCAGTGGCGACCTGTCGCCATTGACAAGCCATCTTTGCTCCTCCACCTCATGCCCGGACCTCAGCGCATCGGCCCGGGGCGTCGTTGTGCGTCCATGCAGGACACAAGATGCTCCAGAGACAAAAGGCTGCCGGCATGACCGGATATTTTTCCTCTCCTTTCCCCCGCCGCACGTCGGTCGGCGTCGATGTCGGCGGCGTGGTCGTCGGCGGCGGCGCGCCCGTTATCGTCCAATCGATGACCAACACCGATACGGCCGATATCGACCAGACGGTTGCGCAGGTCGCAGCGCTGCACCGGGCCGGCTCGGAGATCGTGCGCATCACCGTCGATCGCGACGAGAGCGCCGCCGCCGTGCCGCGCATTCATGAGCGGCTTCAGCGGCTTGGTATCAACGTGCCGCTGGTCGGCGATTTCCACTATATCGGCCACAAGCTTTTGGCCGATCATCCGGCCTGCGCCGAGGCGCTGGCCAAATACCGCATCAATCCGGGCAATGTCGGCTTCAAGGACAAGAAGGACCGCCAGTTCGCCGATATCGTCGAGATGGCGATCAGGCATGACAAGCCGGTGCGCATCGGTGTCAACTGGGGCTCGCTCGACCAGGAGCTTTTGACCCGGCTGATGGACGACAACCAGGACAAGGGTTTTCCGCTGACCGCGCAGGAGGTGATGCGCGAGGCGATCGTGCAGTCGGCGATCCTGTCGGCCGAGATGGCGGAAGAGATCGGCCTTGGCCGCGAGAAAATCATCCTGTCGGCCAAGGTCAGCGGCGTGCAGGACCTGATCGCCGTCTATACCGAGCTCGCCACCCGCTCCAATCATGCGCTGCATCTCGGCCTGACCGAAGCCGGCATGGGCTCGAAGGGCATCGTCGCTTCGTCGGCCGCCATGGGCATCCTGCTCCAGCAAGGCATCGGCGACACCATCCGCATCTCGCTGACACCGGAGCCGAACGGCGACCGCACGCGCGAGGTGCAGGTGTCACAGGAATTGCTGCAAACCATGGGGTTCAGGCAGTTCGTGCCGATTGTTGCCGCTTGCCCCGGCTGCGGCCGCACCACCTCCACCGTGTTCCAGGAACTCGCCCAGAACATCCAGGCCGATCTCAGGAAGAACATGCCCGTGTGGCGCGACAAATACCCCGGCGTCGAGAACCTCAAGGTCGCGGTGATGGGTTGCATCGTCAACGGCCCTGGCGAGTCCAAGCATGCCGACATCGGCATTTCGCTGCCCGGCACGGGCGAAATGCCGACGGCGCCTGTCTTCGTCGACGGCAAAAAGGCGGCGACGCTGCGCGGGCCGTCGATCGCCGCGGATTTCGAGAAAATGGTCGCCGACTATATCGAGCAACGGTTCGGTCGCGGCAAGGCCGCGGCCGAGTAGAACCGATGCAGCGTTTCCTTTGGGCAGCGCTGATCCTGCTGTACGGGCTGACCTGGTCGACCCTTGTGCAGGCCGATCCGCCGCAATCCGCCAAGCAGCGGCTGATCGACAAGGTCTGCAATCTGATCCAGGCGCATGCCGACCAGAACGGCCTGTCCAGGGATTTCTTCGCCCGGCTGATCTGGAAGGAAAGCCGTTTCGATCCCAACGCCGTCAGTCCGGTCGGTGCCGAAGGCATTGCCCAGTTCATGCCGGGCACCGCCAAGATGCGCGGGCTCGCCAATTCCTTCGACATCAACCAGGCGATTCCGGCTTCGGCCAGATATCTGGCCGAAATGAAAACCGGCTACGGCAATCTCGGCCTGGCCGCCGCCGCCTACAATGCCGGCGAGAGCCGGGTGTCGCGCTGGCTCAGCTCCGGCGGTTTCCTGCCGATGGAAACCGAAAGCTATGTCTTAGACATCATGGGCGAACCAGCCGACAAGTTCACCGACCGGGCCTATGCCGGAAGGGTCGAGCCGCTCGACGCAAAGACGGATTTTGCCGTCGCTTGCCGAAAACTGCCGGTGATCATGTCGCGGACGGTGGCCATGGCTTCGATCAACATAAAGCCATGGGGCATCCAAGTGGCCGGCAATTTTCGCCGCAGCGCCGCGATCAACCAGTGGGTCAGGGTAAGGAGCCGGTTCCCGGCCCTGCTCAACGGGCATGATCCGGTGGTCAGCCGGGTGCGCACGCCGATCGGCCGGCGCGGCATCTACGCGGTCAGGATCGGTGTCGACCGCCGCGCCGATGCCAACGTTATTTGCCAGAAATTGCAAAGTGTCGGTGGGGCGTGCGTGGTGGTGCGCAACCGGTAATTTGGCCGCTGCCGGCATGGTGTTTGTCCGAGAGAGGCATTTAAAAGCGATAGCCGTGACGTCGCATCCAGCAAAGATTTCAGCTATAGCGGCCGCCATCCTTACTGGGCGGCGGCCCTGTCTTTGACGAGCAGCATGGGCCTCAACATGTTCGATGGATACATCATCTGCGGCACGCCGAGGACCGGTAGCACGCTGCTGTGCAAGCTTCTGGCATCCACGAAGACGACTGGCGATCCGCACTCATTCTATCGGCGGCAGGATGTGCTGGAGTGGGCTGAAGAGTGGAAGCTGCCCGATCGCGACACGATGAGTGAGCTCGACTTCAATGTCGCCTATCTCAACGCGGCGATCGCTGCCGGCAAGGGTGGGACCGGCCTCTTCGGCCTTCGCTTGATGCGCGAAAATCTGGATGAACTCTCGGCAACCCTCGACCGGATTTTCCCGAAACTGCAGTCGGACAGAGCGCGTCTTGAAAAGGCCTTTGGCCGCGTCCTCTACATACACCTCTCGCGGGAGAACAAGCTCGCGCAGGCTGTCTCCCTGATCAAGGCGGAGCAGACCGGTCTTTGGCATATCGCTCCCGATGGCACCGAGATCGAAAGGGTCGCACCGCCGAAAGAGCCCCAATATGATTTCGAGCGTATCAAACGAGAGGTCACGGAACTCGAGACCTATGACGCGGCCTGGAACATTTGGTTCGCAGAGCAAGGCATATCCCCGCTGCGCGTCGGCTATGAGCGCCTTTCAGGCAATCCGGCTGCGACGTTGCTAGGCATCTGCGAAGCCCTGGGAGTCCCAGCACCTGACGAGGAGGATGTAAGCCCCGGCGTTGCAAAGCTTGCTGACGCGACAAGCCTCGACTGGATGCGCCGCTATCGTCTGGAGGCTGCCGCCGTCTGACGCATCCTCATGGATGCAGTCAGGCGGTCTTGGCCACGACGGTCTCGCTGAGCCAGGTGCCGATCTTGGTGCCTAGGCGGTCGGGCGAAACGGGCTTCGGCAGATAGTCGTCCATGCCTGAATCGATGCACTTGTCGCGATCGCCCTTCAGCGCGTGCGCGGTGACGCCGATGATCGGGATGTGGGCGCCCGTCGAGACCTCCATCGCCCGGATGGCGCGGGTCGCCTCGTAGCCGTTCATTTCGGGCATCGAAACGTCCATCAGGATCAGCTTGGGGCGCAGCGCCCGGTACATTTCGACCGCCGTGCGGCCATTGCCGGCGATACGGTAGCTCAAGCCCAACCCATTGAGGATCTGGCCGAAGACCAACTGGTTCACGTCATTGTCCTCGGCAATGAGGATGTCGATCGGTCCGTTCGGCGCGGTTGTCGATTCCGGCGCTGCCGCGACCGGCATTGCCGGGCCGCGGATGACGGTGAAGGCGGGCGGCGCTGCCAGGGAAGCCTGCACGATCGGTTCGCGGACGAACCGCGCCTTGCCGACCTGCGAACGGGCCTTCTGAATCACCGAGATGACGGTGCCGAGCAGCACCGCGGAGCGCGCCGGTTTGGTCAGATGCGCGGCAATGCCGAAGTCGATGATCATCTTGCCGAAATCGACCTGGTCGACCGAGGTCAGGATAACGATCGGGATGGCCGACAGGCGGCTGTCGGAAGCAATGGCTCTGGCGACGTCGGCGCCGTTCATGCCCGGCATCTGGTAGTCGAGGATGATGCAGTCGACGGCGGCGCCGAGTTGAAAGGCGCGGTCGAGGAAGGCCAGGCCGACGGCGCCGCTTTCGGCGGCGGCACAGTCGAAGCTCCAGCTTCTGAGCTGCTCGAGCAGGATTTCGCGGTTGACCGGATTGTCGTCGATGACCAGCACGCGCGCGCCGGTGACGTCGACCGGCACGATCTCGTCGCGCGCCGCGGCCTGATGCGCGGGCAGCGGCACAGCGAACCAGAACACGGAGCCACGGCCGATCTCGCTTTCGACGCCGATCTTGCCTGCCATCAGGTCGACGAGGCGGGCGGCGATGGCCAAGCCCAGCCCCGTGCCCTCATGGCGGCGGGTGGACGAGCCGTCCACTTGCGCGAATTTCTCGAACACGTTCTGCAGTTTCTCGGCCGGTATGCCGATGCCGGTGTCTTCGACGCGGACCTTGAGCTGGACCACGTCGTTGACGATCTCGCCGCCGACATCGATCAGCACATGACCCTTCTCGGTGAACTTCACGGCATTGCCGAGCAGGTTGGTGATGATCTGCCGGAAGCGGCCGGCGTCGCCGACGACATGGGCCGGCAGGCGCGGGTCGACACGCACGATCAGTTCGAGGTTCTTTTCGGCGACGCGCGCCGAGACCAGCGTCGCCACATCCTCGACCGCCTCGGAAAGGCGGAAGGGAGCAGGGTCGAGAGTGAGTTGCCCGGCATTGATCTTGGAGAAATCGAGGATGTCGTTGATGATGGTGAGCAGCGCGTTGCCGGATTTGACGATGACGTCGGTGAAGGTCTTCTGGCGCGGGGTCAGATCGGTCTTGGCCAGCAGTTCGGCCATGCCGAGCACACCGTTCATCGGCGTGCGTATTTCGTGGCTCATATTGGCCAGGAATTCCGATTTGGCGCGGTCGGCGGCCTCGGCCTTGAACAGGGATTCGGCGGATTCGGCAAAGGCGCGGCGGATTGCCACTTCCATCGGGCGGAAGATCCAGAAGGCGACGATGGCAAGTGCCGCGAACAGGATGCCGCTCGCCCACAGCAGCAGCCTGTCGCTTGAGGCATCGGCCAGGTGGCGCTCATCATCCATGGCGGTGCGGACGCGGACCAGCATCGGCTGGGCGAACAGGTCGTTCTGGTTGCGGATTTCGCGATAGCTCCACTCGTCGACCTTTTGCGCCATCGACATCAGGTTGAAATTGCGCACCATGTCGCGCGGCGACCAGAACAGATCGCCGTTGACGGAAGCGGACTGGAGTTCGTTGACGGTCTTGATCGACAGCCGCGGCTTGATCGCCGCAAGCTGGGCGGTCAGCGTCTCGATCTCGCCGGTCAGGCGCTCCGAATGGCCGCGCGCCGATGTGGTCAGGGCATCGCGTGTCTCCGCCCGCCAGGCGGTGCCGGTGGTCTCGGCGAAGCTGGTCGCGTTGCGCAGGTCGCGGGTGAAGATGACGAGATTGCTGCTCAGCGCATCGATGTCGCGGCGAAAGGAATTGACGCGGTCAAGCGCAATCACGATACCGGCGGAAGCCAGCGCGAAGATCAGCAACCCTGAAATATAGCGGATCCGGACCGACCGGATGAAGGACGAATATTCAGGCATGCGCAACCCCAACACATACGCACCATTTTAATGGCCGGGATTACGCTTCATTTACATTAAAATTTCGTTCGTGAGAGGGCAGGCAGGCCATGCGAACCGCCGGATGGACAGCGCGCCTAGACCGCTTCCACGACGAGGGCGCGGATGCGGCCACGCACCGGGCCTTCCCCGAACCGTTTCCCAAGGGCATTCGCCACGTATCGCGTCGCCTCCTCCAGCGAGCCGCCGCGCGCCTCGATCTCAGCCCGCAGGGGTGTGCCCTGGCAATAGGCCGTGGCCGCCTCATATGGCGACGAAGCGGCGCTGACGGCATCCAGCGGCTCTATGGTGATGTTACCGAAGCCGGCGGCATGAAGGTCGGCGCGGATGACGTCCGCATCGTGATAGCCGTGCGGCGTCCTCGCCATGAAGCGCGGCGGATCGGCCGGGAAAAAATGGCCGAGCGCCCGCGTCACTTCCTCGGCGAACTCGTTGTCGTCGATGGCACTCCAGACGTTGAACAGGAAGTGCCCGCCCGGCCGCATCACCCGCCGCGCTTGGCCGTAGGCGCCCACCCGATCGGGGAAGAACATCGCGCCAAACTGGCAAACCACGGCGTCGAACTCTGCGTCCTCGAAGGGCAGCGCCTGGGCGTCGGCCTGCCGCCAGGTGATCCGAGGATCGTCCGCCATCCGCGTGCGCGCGTGGTCGAGCATGGGCTGGTTGAGGTCGGTGACCACGATGCGGGCTTGCGCCGGCAACTTTGCTGCCATCGCACGTGTCACCACACCGGTGCCCGCCGCCACTTCGAGCACCGATTGCGGCCCGAGCTTCGACACCCGCTCTGCCAGATCCCGTGCATACGGCTCGAAGATCAGCGGCACCATCGCCCGGTCGTAGACCTCGGCAATGGAACCGCTGAACAGCTTGTCGGTGGTCGACATGGCACCCCTCCAACTCTACCCGCACCGCGTGCGTGCCGTGCGGATGGCAAAGCGATGTCGATCCTCTGCCTCGGCAGGCTTCCGCTCAAGTTCTATTTCTGAATTGGCCGGCGGAGGATGAGCGAACTTTAGTCAGCTCGATATCTCGGCTGGCGCCAACCTCAACTGGTGCGGGTCGCCACGAACGTTGCCGCTTCTTTCAGCAACTGGGCGTCGTCGCCATAAGGATCAAGCAGTGCATGCGCCTGCTCGACGAGGCCGTGCAACTGGTTGCGAGCCCAATTCGCACCATGCAAGGCCACCAGCGTCGCCTTGCCGGCGGCGGCGTCCTTGCCGGTTGCCTTGCCCATCTGGCTGGCATCGGCGGTCAAATCGAGCAGGTCGTCGGCAAGCTGGAAGGCAAGACCGATCGCCGAGCCGAATTCGGCCAGCCGCTCGCGGTCATCGGCCGGGGCGCCGGCGATGAGGGCACCTGCCTCGCAGGCGAAACGGATCAGAGCGCCAGTCTTCATCGCCTGCAGCCGGATGATGCCGGCCTCGTCCGGCGGCGTCTGTTCGGCTTCGAGGTCGAGCTTCTGGCCGCCGACCATGCCGCCGGGTCCGGCGGCGCGGGCCAGCGCCAGCACCAGGGCCGCCCGCCGCTCCGCGGGCAGGGCGGTCGCCTCGCCGGCGATGACGTCGAAGGCCAGCGTCAGCAAGGCATCGCCAGCCAGGATGGCGGTCGCCTCGTCGAAGGCTCTGTGCACGGTCGGCTGGCCACGACGCAGGTCATCGTCGTCCATGGCGGGCAGGTCGTCGTGTATCAGCGAATAGCAATGCACGCATTCAAGTGCGGCGGCGACACGCAGTGTCGCCTCGCCATCGGCGGAAAAAAGGGCGGCACTTTCCATGACCAGGAAGGGCCGCAGGCGCTTGCCGCCGTTCAGCACGCCGTGCCGCATGGCTGCCATCAACCGCTCAGGCCGGGCGATCTCGCCCGAAAGCGCGCGGTCGTCGAGCAGCCGCCGCAGCAGCACCTCGACGGCGGCAGCGCGTCGGATGAGCGCCATTTCGAACGCCATTTGGTCGTCATTCGTCATGGCCGGGACCGGTAGCCGACACTCAGACGTTGCGCAAGAAGGCAAGCGCCATTATGCCGGAGCAGTATGAGCCCGTTTGGAAACTCTGCTCCTGCGGTCATCTGAGGGCGTTTTCTGCGCTTCCGGTGCTTGCGTACTCTAATGTACGCTCCGCTCCGGTTCTCGAAAACACCGTCACATGACTCACAGGAGCGCGTTTCAAAACGAGCTCTCTGGCACGGGTTGGGCGGCTTGGCGGAACCGATCGTCGATCATGAAACCGAAAAGCTGGACATGGCGACGAGATCGCGAGGCGTAAATCGCCGCGGTCTCAAACGCTGGGTCCGGCGCGGCATCGTCGTGGCCGCGGTGCTGGCTTTGATTCCGGTCGTGCTGACCTTTCTCTACCTGCCGTTCTTCGTGCATCCTGTCTCGACGCTGATGTTGAAGGATCTGGCGACGTTCTCCGGTTACGACCGCCGCTGGGTGTCGATCGACGACGTGTCGCCGGTGCTGGCCAATTCCGTCATCATGTCGGAGGATGGGCAGTTCTGCTTTCATCGTGGCGTCGATCTCGGCGAGCTGAGAGGCGTCGTCGACGACGCGCTGGCCGGCGAAGCGACGCGCGGTGCCTCGACCATCACCATGCAGACGGTAAAGAACCTGTTTCTGTGGTCGCGGCCGCTGGGCTCGGTGCGCAAGGTGGTCGAATTGCCGCTGGCCGTCTATTTCGATGCGGTGATGTCGAAACGGCGCATCATGGAAATCTACCTCAACATCGCCGAGTGGGGGCCGGGCATCTACGGCATCGAGGCCGCGGCACAGCACCATTTTGGCGTTTCGGCAAAACAGCTGTCGCGACGGCAGGCCGCCTTGCTTGCGGTTTCCTTGCCAAATCCGATCGCCCGCAATCCGGCCAAACCCGGGCCTGGCTTGAGGCGGCTCGCCAATCTGATCGAGCGGCGCGCCGGCCGCTCCGGCGCCTATGTCGGTTGTCTCCGCTAGCCGATCCAAAAAAATTCGCGCCAGTGCTGGCCAAAACGGCACAGGGCGTGTATAGGCACCCGACTTTCTCAGATTTAGGCCCCGACATGGCCCTTTCACGAGGGCGGGCGGGGCTTTTGACCATGTAGTGGAGCATATCCGTGGCCGTTCCGAAACGTAAAACCTCTCCGTCCAAGCGCGGCATGCGCCGCTCGGCCGACGCCCTCAAGGCCCCGACCTATGTCGAGGACAAGAATTCCGGCGAAATGCGCCGTCCGCATCATATCGACCTGAAGACCGGCATGTATCGCGGTCGTCAGGTGTTGACGCCCAAGGAAAGCTGAGACCAGCTTTTTCAAAGGTTTGAATTTCCATAAGGACCGGCCGGTGGCTGGTCCTTTTGCGTTTGGGCCGGACGGCAGCGCATTTCGAGGCGTGCACCGCCGGCGTTGCAAATCCTTCGGCCGGCAACCGGCTGACATGGTTGTTGCGTGCGGTCTTCGACCGTGTTCAGCGCTGATGGCGAAACATCTTGACGACGTGGCCATGGCGCATTCTACAAAGGATCGCCCCCACATGGAGACGCCAGATGTTCGGTGCCATTCCGCTGCTGATCGTGCCTTTCGTGCTCTACAACCTCGGACTGCTGGGAATTTTCGGCAGCGGTGACGATCCGTGGGCGAGCGAGGTCTTCTCCTTCAGTATGATGTCGGGCGGCGTGTTCTCGATGACGCTGGGCGACCTGATGATACTGATCGGGCTGGTCTTCCTGTTCCTCGAAATGGCGAAGTCGGTGCGCACGACCAATGCCTCGATCATGGACCATCTTCTGTCGACGCTGGTATTCGTGGCCTTCCTGGTCGAGTTCCTGCTGGTGAAGGGCGCCGCCCATTCCGTCTTCTTCACGCTGATGGTCATCGCGCTGTTCGATGTGCTGGCCGGATTCGCGGTGTCGATGCGATCGGCCAGCCGGGACATCAATCTGAATTAGGTCCCCAGCGCGGAAGGCGGAAGTTTGACGGGCGCTTGCGCTGACAGTTGTCGGAAACGCCCGTAACGTCCCCGACGCTCAGCCCGGATCGGCGGTGAAGCCGGCGGCCTCGATGCCGGCGATGGCCGCGGCTTCGTCATTGTCCGACGTGTCACCTGAAATGCCGACGGCGCCGAGGATGGCTCCGGCCTTGTCGCGGATCAGCACGCCGCCGACGACCGGCAGCACGCGTCCGCCAGAGACGTCCGAGATGCCGGCGACGAGGTGCGGGCGCTCCTTGGCGAAAGCCTCGACTTTGCGCGAGCCCATGCCGATGGCGAGCGCACCATAGGCCTTGCCGGCCGACATTTGCGGGCGCAGGAACGAGGCGCCGTCCTGGCGCTGGAAGGCGACCAGATGCCCGCCGGCGTCGAGCACCGAGACGCCAAGCGGCTTAAGCTTGAGATCGGAGCCCTTGGCAAAGGCGGCATCGATGATTTGCCTGGCTTTTTCGAGCGGCAGTGCGGTCATGGCGGTCTCCTGTCTGAAAGGCGTCGATCATCGACCGTCGACGGGCGAGATAACATCCCGGTTTCGGTTGAAATTGCTTCGCGTGAAGAGGTGGGAAGGAAGCGACCGTCACAGCCTCCGGATAGGAGTTGGTGCCTGTGCGGCTTCAGGTCATTTTTTCTTGGCGCGGGCCGGCTTCTTGGCAGGTTCCGCTGGCGCGTTGGCGAGGTCTTCGGCTTCCTTGGCGAGACGCAGCGCCCGCAGCTTGTTGGTCTTGGCCTGGCGGGCGTCGCTCTCGGCGACGTATTCGGCCATCGCCTTCTGGCGGACGGTTGCCGCCTCTTCCTGCTTCTTGAAGCGCAGGTCGGCGCGTGCGCGGGCAGCATCCCGAGAGTTCTCAACCAAGACCTTATCCAATCCCGTGAATTGTGATTTTCCGCTTCTTCTAGCAGAGCCGGCCCCCAAACGGGAAAATAAGTTGGTCAAGCGGCAGAGTCGGCGGCGAGAGCCTTGCTGGCAACCAGGGCTTCATAGGCGGCCTGCAAGGTGGCGCGGACAGAAGGACCCGAGGCGGTATCGAGCGGCTTGCCGAGATGTTCATGGCGCAACTCGTCCATGAATTTGTCCCACATCGGCTGTCCGCCCTTTTCCAGAAGTTCGGCGCGGATCGAGAGTTCTTCGCTGACCGGCAGCCAGACGCGGCCCCAGGCGCCAAGATGGGCCAGGATCGGCACCAGCGTGATCGCCATTTCGGTCAGGCTGTAGATCGCCTTCTGCTTGTGCGAGGGGTCGTCGGCTTTGGTCAGCATGCCCAGTTCCATCAGCCGCTTCAGCCGATCGGCGAGGATGTTGGAGGCGATGCCTTCCATCGATCCGTTGAGCAGCTCGCGAAAATGACGCCTGCCGCCGAAGATCATGTCGCGAAGGATGATCAGACTCCAGCGATCGCCGAACACTTCCAGCGACAGGTTGATCGGACATCCGGACCGGCGATCCATGCTCATGAGATTTTTTCTCCAAAACCAGTTGCATTGTCGTATCAGTTTTATTATCGTGCAACCGATTGCAAAATGCAATCAGTATTGCAGGAGAGGAGGCCGCACCGTGACGACGACCGAACGCCCCGAAATCATATCCGAAACCTTTGGCGATCCGGCGAACCCGCCGCTGTTGCTGATCATGGGAGCGATGGCCTCGATGCTGTGGTGGCCGGAGGCGTTTTGCCGGGAACTGGCCGATGCCGGCCTGTTCGTGATCCGCTACGACAATCGCGATACCGGCCGTTCGACCAAATACAAGCCGGGAGAGCCGCCCTACACGTTCGATGATATGGCCGACGATGCAATGCGCGTTCTCGACGACCACGGTATCGGCAAGGCGAATGTCGTCGGCATGTCGATGGGCGGCATGATCGCGCAGCTTGTGGCGTTGGAACACCCGTCCCGTGTCGCATCGCTGACCGTCATCAGCAGCACGCCCGTGGGAACCGACACTTCGCACCTGCCGCAGACGAGCGATGCCTATATCGAGCATTCGGCCGAGGGCGCCAAAGTCGATTGGTCGGACCGTGGCCAGGTGGTCGATTTCATCGTCAGGGATGCGCGGGCGATCGCCAGCGTCGCACATCCATTCGACGAGGCCCGGATGCGTGCCTTTGTCGAGCAGGATCACGACCGCTCCGGCGGCTTCCTGAGCGCGACCAACCATTTCATGCTCAGGGGCGGCGACGCGTGGAAAGGCCGCTTGCATGAAATGACGGCGCCGCTGCTGGTCATCCACGGCACGGCCGATCCGATCTTTCCGGTCGAACATGGCGAGGCGCTGGGGAAGGCGGTCACCGGCGCGAAAATCATCCGGATCGAAGGTGGCGGCCACGAGCTGCATCCAAACGACTGGGATATGATTGTTGCCGGCATCGTCGCCCACGCCGCTTGAAGCGGCAAAAGCAGGCCTTGACGAGCAATCCTTGCCGCAGTGTTTACCTATGACGAGCATGCCCGGCGCCGGCCACCGATAAACCAGGAAACAGGCGAGCAAAAAATGTCCCTGACGCTTCATTTCCATCCGCTGGCCTCCTTCTGCTGGAAGCCGCTGATCGCGCTGTACGAGAACGCCACGCCGTTCAAGCCTGTCATCGTCGATCTTGGCGATGCTCAGTCGCGCGCGGCCTTCCTGAAGATTTCGCCGGCCGGCAAGATGCCGGCGCTGCGCGACGATGCGCGCGACCGCACGGTGCTGGAATCGACCATTGTTGTCGAATATCTGGCCGCGCATTATCCGGGGCCGGTCGACCTCGTTCCCGCCGACATCGACCTGGCGCTGGCCGTTCGCCAAGCCGACCGCTTCTATGATTTCTATGTGCAGGAGCCGATGCAGAAGATCGTCGGCGATCGGTTGCGGCCGCAGGACAAGACTGACCCGTTCGGCGTCGAGCAGGCCTGCGACCAGCTTCGCAATTCCTATGCCATCATCGAACAAGACATGCAGTCGAAGATCTGGGCGATGGGCGACACCTTCACCATGGCCGATTGCGCAGCGTCCCCGGCGCTGTTCTATGCCAACAAGGTCGAGCCGTTCGGCGACAAGTATCCGACCGTGAAACGCTACCATGACCGGCTGCTGCAGCGCTCCGCCTTCGCCCGGGTGATCGAGGAGGCGCAGCCCTACTTCAAGTTCTTCCCCTACAACAACGGTTGATCGGGGTTAGGCTTCCCAGAACTGATCGAGCCAGATGTTGAGTTTGAGGAAGCCGGTGCCGCTTACCGTATAGACGCGCCTTGTTCCTTCCGGCTTGGCGTGGACCAGGCCGGCATCGAGCAGCACTTTCAGATGTTGCGACACAGCCGGGCGCGAGACCGGCAAGCCGGCGGCCAGTTCGGTGACGGTTTTCGGGCCGCGGCGAAGTTCTTCCAGAAGATGGCGCCGATTGGGATCGGCAATCGCCATGAAGGCGTCGGAAAACATCATGCCTGTATTAGTGAGGCAAAGCCTTTCGAATCTCAACCGTCTGCTTCTGCTTTTCTTCTGGGATCGAGCCGCAATGCTTCCGGGGTGACCGAACGGTCGGCCGGCTGCGTCTTGAAGGCATCACGATCGCCGATCGGCACCGGCGCGCGGCGGCTGATGCGCAGCAGCGTGTAGCCTGCCAGGCAGAGATGCGCCAAGGCGGTCGCCAAGAACAGACCTTCCGGGCGCATCCAGCCCATCAAAGCGGCGGCGAGCAAGGGTCCAATCATCGTGCCGAAGCCGTAGAGCAGCAACAGCCCGCCAGATACCTTGACGAAATCCTCCGAGCGCGCGTGGTCGTTGGCATGCGCCACGGCAATCGAATAGAGCGTGTAGGCGAAGGCGCCATAGGCGGCAGTGAAGACGATGACGAAGACGCCGGAGCGCGGCTCGAACAGAAAGATCAAGAGCGCGAACAAAGCCCCGCCGAAAGCCGCTCCCGCCAGCACGAAACGCCGGTCGGTCTTGTCGGAGAGACGCCCGGCCGGAAGCTGCATCGCGGCACCGGCAACGACCACAAGGCTCATCATCAGGGCGATCTCGGCCGTGGAAATGCCGATGCGGGCGCCATAGACGGCGCCAAGCGTGCCCCAGGCGCCGTTGGCGATGCCGATCAACACGCAAGCGACCGCCGACACCGGCGAATTGGCATAAAGGCCTCTGACATCAAGTGAGACATCCTGCAGCGGCTTGGGGTGAGAGGCGGTCGAGACCGCCGTCGGAATGAGCGATAGGCAAAACAGGATGCCGGTGATCATGAACAGCGATGCGGACTTCACGTCGCCGCCGGCGACGATCATCTGCCCGCCCATGATCGAGGCATAAGTGACCATCATGTAGAGGCCGAAGACGGTGCCGCGGTTCTCGTTGGTGGCCTTCTCGTTCAGCCAGCTTTCGATGACCATGAAGGCACCGGCCATGGTGAAGCCGGTGAAGGCGCGCAGCAGGATCCAGACATATTCGTCGATGATCAGCCCGGTCAGTAGCGCCACGATGGCGCCGGATGCGGCAAAGGCGCCAAAGGCGCGAACGTGGCCTGCGCGGCGCACGATGCGCGGTGCGAAGAAGCAGCCGGTGACGAAGCCGCCGGCCCATGCCGTGCCCATCAGGCCGAGCGATGCGGTCGAGAAACCTTCCAGTTGACCGCGCAGGGGCAAGAGCAGTCCATGCAATCCAGATGCCGCGAGCAGGAAAGCGGTGCCGCGAAGCAGCGAGAGGATCGGTCGGTAGGTTGCGAACATTGTTTGATCCGGCTCAGGTTTGGCGGGGACGCTGGGTCTGAAGACAGCCGCATTCGGGCTTTTCGGCGGCGGGCTTTGCGCCAGCGCGCCTATCCGCGGCGGAACAGTGCTTCGGCCGCGGATTTGGTGGTGTCCTTGGCCTTGAGTTCGGCTTCCAGGCGGGCAATTTCGTCGCGCAGGATACCGATCCGCTCGGTCAAGTCGCTGACGGAAAGCAGTGACAGGTCCTGCCCGATCTCGTGCGGGCGTGACTTCTTCTTGGGTTCGTCGTCGAAGATCGCCATCGTCGCTCCTCCTCCGCCAAGACCAGATTGGCCATTTGCCTGATTTGGCAATCAGCATACATAGGGCAGGGGCGTCGATGCAAACAGCCGATCGGACAACGGCGAGGAAAGACGGGAAATCTCATGGCGAGCGGACAGAAAATTCCGGCAAGGATGACGGCCATCGCGATCTCGGAGCCGGGTGGCCCTCGGGTCCTGAAGCCGGAAACACGCGACGTGCCGCAGCCCGGCCCCGGCGAGATCCTGATCAAGGTGCATGCCGCCGGCGTCAACCGGCCCGATATCCAGCAGCGCAAGGGCGCCTATCCGCCGCCGCCCGGCGCGTCGGACCTGCCGGGCCTCGAGGCGTCGGGCGAAGTGGCGGCCCTTGGCGACGACATATCGCGCTGGCGCATCGGCGACCGCGTCTGCGCGCTGACGCCCGGCGGCGGCTATGCCGAATATGTCAAGGTGCATGCCGGGAGCGTGCTGCCGTTGCCCGCCGGCTTCACCCATACCGAAGCCGCGGCGGTGCCGGAAAACTACTTCACCGTCTGGCACAATGTGTTCGAGCGTGGCGGCCTCAAGAAAGGCGAGACGCTGCTCGTCCATGGCGGCTCGTCCGGCATCGGCGCGACGGCGATCCAGCTTGCCTCGGCCTTCGGCGCCTATGTCATCACCACCGCCGGCAGCAAGGAGAAATGCGACGCCTGCCTGAAGCTCGGCGCAGACCGGGCGATCAACTATCGCGAGGCGGATTTCGTCGCCGCGGTCAAGGAGGCAACGGACGGCAAGGGCGCCAACGTCATCCTCGACATGGTCGGCGGCGACTATGTGGCGCGCAACTATGAGGCCGCTGCGGTCGAGGGTCGGATCGTCCAGATCGCCGTGCAGGCCGGCGCTGTCGCAAGCGCGGATTTTTCGAAAATCATGGTCAAGCGGCTTACCCACACCGGGTCGACGCTGAGGCCGCGCACCGTCGAGTTCAAGGCGGCGATCGCGGCGGCGCTGGAAGCGCAGGTGTGGCCGTTGCTCGGCACGCGCAAGGTTGCTCCTGTCATGGACATGATCTTCCCGCTCAGCGAAGCCTGGCGGGCGCATGAGCGGATGGAGGACGGCGAACACATCGGCAAGATCGTGCTCGACGTCGGCTGACAGCGAGCGAGGTCAGCGCCTCGCTGCCTACAAGATGAACAGAAGCTTAATGCTGCAATGCAGCATTTGCATCATTGCTATGCAAAATCAGCCATTCAAGTCCTCATCGATGACGCCTATTTGAGCACCATCGAAACGAACATCAATTTGGAGGACTACCATGAACCCGATCCGCGCTTTCCGTAACTGGCGTATGTACACCGAGACCGTCCGCGAACTGAACCGTCTCAACGCACGTCAGCTCAGCGATCTCGGCATCAACCGCGCCGACATCGAAAAGATCGCCCGCAGGGCTATCTAAAGCCACGTCTGGTCCGCTCCGGCGGACCAAGCCGTGGAAGCCAGAGCCGCACCAGACGACTTTTGTCGCGGTTCCGAGCCCGCTGGACCCAGTCCGGCGGGTTTTGTCGTTTTGGGGCCGGCAACTGCATGCGGCTCGACAGCAATCTGAGGTTGACCTCAGCTTTCAGCATGGCATTTTGATCCTGCGGGTATCGGTTGGCGTGTGGGAGCGCGTTGACGATCCGAGCCGGCAAGACGCTGACTCTGAAAGGACTGTGCGCTCTCATGTTCGATGATCTTACGGACAGGATCTACGAGGCCGCGTTCGTGCCGGATTTATGGGCGGGTGCGCTCGAAGCGGCCAGCGAGCTTTCGAGTTCGGCTGACGGCGCGATCTTCCTGTTCAGCGACGGCTCCCCCGTTCGCGGCCGGTTGAGTGACGAGTCTCCCGGGCATGGCAATTCCCTTGAAACCGTCCGCTCCCTGTTCGATGAATTCATTGCCGGCGACAGCTGGAAATTCTCCGATGCGATTCAGCGCATGTGCAGCCTGCAACCGGCGAGTTTCGTGCAGGTCGAAGATTTTCTGACTGCCGACGAGCTCGAGCATGATCCGGTACGGATACAATTGAGGGCGGCAGGTATCGGCGCTCATATCTGTTCGGCGGTTGCCATGCCGAGCGGCGAACTGGTTACATTTGTCTTTCAACGCTGGACGCGGGACGGCACCTACGATCAGACGTCGATCGACAGGCTCGACCAGCTTCGCCCGCACTTTTCGCGTGCCGGCCTGGTATCGGCGCGGCTGGGCATGGAGCAGGCCAAAGCGAGCGTCTCGGCTCTCGAGGCCCTTGGTCTGCCGGCGGCGGTAATGACTGCATCGGGACGCGTGCTGACGGCCAATGTGCTGCTGGAAAACATGCCATCCGTTTTCATCGCCGCCGCACATGGCGGCATGGCACTTGCCGACGTGTCCGCGAATGAGCTTTTCCGGCAAGCCATTACGCACAATTTGCAAGATCGGGTCGTGCGTTCCATCCCCATTCCAGCCAGGGAGGGCCAACCGGCGCTGGTCATTCATCTCCTGCCGCTGCGCCGTGCCGCGCATGAGATCTTTTCCGGGGCTGACATTCTGGTTGCGGCGACGGCGATGAGCGCCAGCGCCACCGTGCCGTCGCCAAGCCTGCTTGCCGGCCTGTTCGACCTGACGCCCGCAGAGGCGCGGCTGGCGGCCTCCCTTGCGCAAGGGCGGCCGTTGAAGGAGGCAGCGGCAAGCTCCAACGTCACCGTCAAAACCAGCCGCACCTATCTCGAACGGATCTTCGCCAAGACCGGGACACGGCAACAAAGCCAGCTTGTCGCCTTGTTGAAGAGCGCGGAGCCGTTCCGATGAGCGGCGGCCTGATCGAAGCGATTTACGAGGCGGCTTTCGTTCCCGAGCTCTGGCCCGGCACGACCGGTTCCGCCTGCGGAGAGTTCCAACTGATTGTCGCTGATGCAGAACCGCGGCCGTTGAAGGATGCGGCGTCCGATCTGACCATCACCGTGAAAACCGGCTGCACCTATCTTGAGCGGATATTCGCCAAGACAGGAACCCGCCAGCAAAGCCAGCTTGCCGCCTTGGTGAAGAACGCGGAGTTGGTAGCGCAGCCAACGAGGCACAAGTGACTTCCGATCTGGCCGACCGCATCTACGAGGCTGCATTCGTGCCGGAGATGTGGCGCGACGTCCTGGAGCAGTTGAGCAGCGAGTCCAACTCGGCTGCCGCCTCGCTTGTCCTGTTCGATGACCGAGCCCCGCCAAAATTCATCGCGACCGATTTGATCTCGCCAGTGCTGGAGGCTTTCGACGCTGCCAATGGATGGCAGAAGAGCGAGGAGGTGCAACTCCTCTTCTCGATGACCCCGCCTTCGGCTTTTGTCTACGACGCCGATTATTTCCCCGCCGGAGCTCTGGCAAGCAATCACCTGCGCCTCGATCGCACCCGGCCGCTGGGGATTGGCGGACAGATTGGTTCGTTCATCGTCATGCCGACGGGGGAAATGGCACTGTTTTCGACCGAGCGCTGGCGCGACAACGATCGTCCTTCGGCAGACGATCTCGCGCGAATGAACGCGCTGCGGCCGCATCTGGCGCGTGCCAGCCTGATTGCGGCGAGGCTCGGGCTTGAGCGCGCGCAAGGAACAGTTGCGGCAATGGAAAGAATGGGACTGCCGGCTGCTGTCCTTTCATCCAATGGACGCGTGCTGGCCACCAACCCGCTGCTTGAGGCCATGCCCGCGATGTTCCTGCCGGTCGCCTTCGGCAGCATGGCGATTGGCGATGTGCAAGCAGACCTTTTGTTTCAGCAAGCCATCGCCGCCGTGCGCAGCGAGATCGAACCCTCGGTCCGATCAATCCCGGTACCCGCGCGACAAGACAGGCAGTCGATCATCGTCCATGTCCTGCCGCTGCTCCGTTCGGCGCATGATATCTTTTCGGGGGGCGACATCCTGATCGCCGCGACGGCGGTGAGCGCCAGTTCCATGGTGCCTTCGCCAACCCTGCTTGCCGGCCTGTTCGACCTGACGCCCGCCGAAGCGCGGCTGGCGGCCGCCCTTTCGCAAGGGCGGCCGTTGAAGGAGGCGGCGGCGCGTTCCAACATCACCGTGAAAACCGGCCGCACCTATCTCGAACGGATTTTCGCCAAGACCGGAACCCGCCAGCAAAGCCAGCTCGTGGCGTTGCTGAAGAACGTGGAGCTGCCCAACCGCGGCTGACAAGTGGGCGCATACACCTGTCGCTCAATGTCCAAATGCGGAGAAGCCGAGCGCCACCAGAGTTCCTCCCAATACGATGTCTGCATGCTTTCGAAAACGTGCGTAAAATCGCTGGGCGACCGGTTGGGAAATACAAAGGCCGAGAAGGCCAAACCAGGCGATGGCAATGGCAAAAACCAGCACAGCCAAGGATAGGTGCATTGCCCCGCGCGCATCCAAGTTCAGTGTGGAGGACGCGAAGAACAATGCGGTGGCAGGGTTTGCCACTGCCGTGACAAAGCCCAGCCGAAAGTATCGCGTGATTGGAACGGGCTTCGGCACGTCGAAGCCAACCTTGATCGACAGCGCCCGCCGCATCGAATTCCAACCGATGAAGACCAGCATTGCACCGTAGAGGCTGGCGGCCATCTGGTGTGCAAAGCCCCCTGACGGCAACGCTCCGGCGCCAGTCGCGACGATGGTCGCCAGCGAACTCGCGCCCAAGGCAACACCGGCGGCGGCAGACAGAGCCGTGGCGCGCGAAGCGGTTAGCGCGGCCTGCGTGACGACGGCGAAGTTGGCGCCGGGCAGCATTGCCACCAGCGCATAGGAAATGGCGAACGGAAGCAACCCCGCCACCACGGCGTGTCCGGTTTCGAACATCGACTTTCCCCGCATCGGCAGCGGCCCGCCGCCTCAAGGCGGGCCGCTGCAATCGAGGGCGGAACTTGCACGGAATGCTTTGCCTCCGACAGTCGGCATATGCCGACTGTCGGGTTCCAAAAACCAGGTTGCTACCTGCGCCCGGTGAGCGGTTCGGTGCTCTTGAGCAGCGCCACCAGTTCACTCTGCTGGCGGGTTTCGGTCTTGGCGAAGATACGTTCGAGATAGGTGCGGCCGGTCTTTACCGTGATGTTGGACGCTGCCGCGACCTCCTTCAGCGAGCGTCCCGATGCCAGTTCCGTCGCCAGGCGGGCTTCGGCCGGCGTCAGGTCGAATAGCTCGCGGACATACAACTCGAAGCCGTCGGGAATACGGCGGGCGACCTCCGTCACCATGACCACCGCGCAACGTTCGGACGCCAGGCCATAGGCACGGGCATCGACGAACGGCGCCACCGACAGCACCAGTCGCGCCAGGTCGGATTGCCGGCGATCGGACGGCACCAGCAGTGTACCGCCGACGCCCGGTATGACCCCGTCATGCAGCGAGCAGGCGTCGGCAACCAGCCGCTCCAGCTCCTGCGTATCCTCGGCACTGGCGGCCGCGATTGTGCCATCCCTTAATCGCAACGGACTGTCGGGCCGCGACAACATCGCTTCGGCGGCCCCGTTCATCTGTGCGATCTGCTGATGGCCGTTGATCAGAAACACGCCGAATGGCAGATGCGAAAACGCCGACGCCAGGGCCGACGTTTTCTCCAACTGCTGGCCGATCTGTCCGGCGCGCCGCATGTGCGGCACGATCTTGCGCAACAGGTCGATGTCTTCGGCGCCGAAGGCTTCCTGCCCTGGGCCGCGATCGATGCTGAGCATCCAGTGCGAGTCGTTCGACGAGAGCAGGTTGGAGACGAGGCCGTGATACATGTCGCGCGGCCGCAGCCAGTCCTGCCAGAGTTCGCGGCGGCGGAACGCCGCCACCTCCTCCGTCAGGGGCCACCGACTGACCTCTCCAAGGGGCAAGGCGGCCGATGCGGCAGCGAGCGGATCGCGCAGCAGGGCTTCGATGCCCTTTGGCGAGGTGAACTCCGGATCGAAATCGGTTGCAACAGCGTCAAAGGTCTGTGGGCTGATGCGCACGATGCAGGAGCGCGAGCCGCCGAACAGATCGCGCAGGCCGTTGACCGCATCGAGCCAGCGGCCCTGGTCATAGGCGGCCTCATAGACCTTGCCGACCACTGCGGAGACCGCTTCGATGCTGACGTCAGCCATTGACCCTTCCGGCGTTCAAGGATTGTCGTTGGGGAGAAAGCCTAAACATGCGGATCGTCTCGCGCAAGTTGTGACGCTGTGCAGCCAAGTTGTAGTGGTTCCAGGTCAAGCCCGCGAAGTATTAGAAGAAACTAATCTGTGGTTTTGGAGTCACAGCCTCGTTCAACAAGGTCGTAACCACCCGACAAAGCGACGAACAGTCGTCATATGACGACTGTTCGGGATGCCTCGCCATTGTCAGGTTCGGCTTATTGCTCGTTGGATCTCTTCCAACGCTGAGCCGAAACAATCGTTGTGGGGTGGCTGGAGAGGCATCAAGTCTGGTGCAAGGCAACCCCGCGGCGTCATTCTCGGGGGTGGATGTTGGTTTTCTCTTTGAAAATTCGCCTGTCACTAGCGCTTGCGGGGACAATGCTGCTGCTGACGACCGGCAGCGGCTTTGCGCAGTATCGCTGTCTGATAGACGACGGCACCGATGGTGGTGCGACCTCTTCCGGACCGAACAGCTTAGCGTGTGGCTCCCAGGCCAGCGCCAATCCGCCTGATCCGGCGAGCCCCACCTTTGGCTTTGCTACGGCTGTCGGAACCTTGGCCAAGGCTGAGGGGGACATATCGACCGCAGTGGGGACTTTCGCAACGGCCAATGGGCTGGGTTCCAGCGCGTTCGGTGCAAGTTCCAAGGCGACAGGCCGACTTTCAACGGCGACAGGCGCTTATGCGGAAGCAACGAGTTCGCAGTCCACCGCCACGGGCTACCACGCAATAGCGTCGGGCCCTGATGCCACCGCGACGGGACAGGGCGCCCAGGCCACGTCGCTCTATGCGACTGCGACCGGTTCGGCGAGCAAGGCCCTGGGCTACGGTTCAACGGCTACAGGCTACGACAGCCAGGCGAAGGGATCCACCGGCGAGGGAGGGGCAACGGCTACCGGAATGAGCAGCAAGGCACTGGGCGATTACTCGGTTTCGAATGGCTATTCCGCATCGGCTTATGGAGACAACAACACCGCTGTTGGAGCGCAGGCCATTACCGGCGGAACTTCAATAAACGGCTTCCAGAACAGGGCAAACACCGCCCTGGGCAGCGGCGCCTCGGCGGGCATCTCCGCCGATGGGCAGGTGAATTCGACGGCGGTCGGAGCTGGCGCCGCGGCCAATGCCTCGAATGCCTTGGCGTTGGGCAGCGGTGCGAAGGCCAATCTCGACAATTCCGTCGCCATCGGCCAGGGTATTGTGACCGACCGCACGAACCAGGTTAAGCTCGGCAGTGCCACGAACACCTATACGCTTTCGGGTGTTGCCTCGGATGCCAGCAGGGCTGAGCAGGTTGGCGTCACGCATCTGGTGACTACGGACGGTGCCGGCAATCTGGCGACATCCACCTTTGATATCGCAGCGTTGAACGACCTGCCAAACAACATCGCGGCTCTCGACGGCCGCGTCGGTGCGTTGGAGTCCGGCTTCCAGAACCTGGGCGGCGAGATCAGCGAAACCCGCACGGAAGCGCGTGCCGGCACCGCGCTGGCGTTGGCGACAGCGGGGCTGCGCTACGACGACAGGCCCGGCAAACTGTCGCTGGCTGGCGGCTTCGGTCATTTCAAAGGGCAATCGGGGCTGGCGCTCGGCCTTGGCTACAACACCAGCGAGGAGTTCCGCATGAACGCCGCCGTATCGGCAACCACCGGCCGTGGCGATGTCGGCGTCAGCGTTGGAGCCTCATGGACACTGAACTGACGCGGCCGGGATGATGCGGGGTTTGGGGCTTCAGCATTCCGTGCCGTTGCAGTGGCGGGCGCCCGGTTGGCGGACTTCGGGCGCCCGCGGTTTTTTCGCCGCATTGGCCATCGCGCTGATGGCCGCCGCGGTGCCTGCGCAGCCCGCGCATGCGCAAGCCAAGGAAAAGCGGGTGGGGCAAAAGACGGCGCGGCCTGCCGGTATCGACCGCAATGGGGTGCTGATCCTGATCCGCGGTGCGCTTTTGGCGCTCGACCAAGCCAACAAGACCGGTAACTACACCGTTTTGCGCGATCTCGGCTCGCCGAATTTCCAGGCCAACAGTGCGGCAGGGCTCGGCGACATCTTCGCCAACCAGCGCAAGCAGGCACTCGACTTCGGTGCCGTCGCGGTGCTCGAGCCGCAGCTGACCTTGCTGCCTCAGATCGAGCCGAACGGTATGCTGCATATGGCTGGCTTCTTCCCGTCGGTGCCCTTGCAGGTCAATTTCGAGCTTATGTTCGAGCCAACTGACCGGCAGTGGAAGATCTACGGCGTGTCCGTCAACCTGACATCAGGTGGCCCGCAAGCGCCCGACACGCCGGTGGCAGAGCAGTCGAAGCCGGACGCCGCCGGCCCGCCGCCGGAGGGGCCGTCGATGGCCGTACAGCCGAAGAAAGAGACCAAACCGGTCAAGCCGTAGCGTGTGGAGTGTTCATGCGCTGGTCCTGCCAAGTCCTGTGCGTAGCCTCGATGTCGGGAGCACCTGAGTTGACCGATGAAAAAAGGCTCCAGAGGTACATTTGCATACTCGACCCGACCAACGCATGGACGGTCTGGGATTGCGAGATGGAGATGCCGGCTTCACTGGGAGGCCAGCTTCTGACCGGGCGGCCGAAGGAGCGAGCCGAGGCTGCCCGCGCAATTCTGGAGCGTATCCACAAAAGCAAGATGGATGGTGGCAAGCCAAATCGGCTCCTCGATTAATCGTGCCTTCTGCGCTTCGTGGCGAGACCGCTGTCATGGTCGGCTCGGCCAGTTGGCGCGGGCTAGAGGCGGACCGTCGGCGCCGACAAGCTGATCCTTCGGATCAAGCTCGAAAGCCGGCTCTTTGCTGCTGCCGGCCATGTTGTGCAAGGGGCAACATGGCTGGCTGTGCAAGGTAGCTCGGGCCGACGGGTTTTCGTGCGGCTTGTCGCCCCACTCGCCGGTAAATTAGTCGAATGGAATGTGTATCCTCGATGTAACAGTCCGGCCACCGCAAGCGGTCATTGGCGGCACAAAGCGGCGGACCGTCGTCATTTGACGACTAGGAAAGCCGGCGGCATTCGATCAGCCATTGGCAGGAAACACTGACGATCGCTTCGGCTCCCGCCGAGGGCGATCTGTCGGGATCGGGGCTGGGGCACTACATGAATCTCAACGATCGCAATCGTCGCTATCGCAACCGCTTGCTGGTCAGCACGGCGATGGCCGGGGCGACGCTGCTCGGCTTGGGCCAAAATGCCGACGCCGCCTGCACGCCGGCGGCGCCACCCAACTATGTCTGCTCCGGCGTCAACACCACCGGCCAGATCGTACCCACCACGATCGGCTTGCCGCTCGACCTGGGCGACTTCATCGCCCTTGCCCTTGCTCCGGCCAACCCTTCGGTCACCACCGATCCGGGGTTCAGCGTTACCACCAGCGATCCCTTCGCGCTCGGCATACTGGGCAGCGGCGCGGTCAGCTACACCGATGCCAATTCTTCGGCGCTAAGCTCGACGACGGGCATCGGCCTTGGCGTCGTGTCGCTGGTTCCACAGGTGGCACCTCCCCATTACGGAGCGAACCCGGGTGGCGCGGTGACCATCGATACCAATGGTGCCTTGACCGGCGCCCTGATCGGCCTCGCCGCCATCAATACCGGCGACGGCGCCACCGCCGTCAACGCCACCGGCGATATCACGGCGACCGGCGCCAATGGCTATGGCGTCGTCGTCTATTCGCTAGGCTCGGATGCCGACGTCACCACCGGAAAAGTGAGCGGCACCAATGTCGGCATTTCCGCGATCAACCAGGGGGCGACCGCAGCCCTGAACATCACCGCCAATGGCGACGTGACTGGCGGCACCGGCGACGGCATCCATGCCGTCAATGGCGGACAACAACTCGATGTCGTCAATACGATTCTGAATGGTACCGTGACCTTTTCAGGCCCGACCGTCCCTGCTGGCAGCGATCTGAATGTCACCGCCTACGGCAAGGTGACCGGCGGCCGGTACGGCATCTTTGCCTCGAACGACGGCAGCGGCGCCACCAGCATCATAGCCACGATGGCTGCCGTAGCCGGCTCAAGCGAAGACGGTATTTATGCCACCAACGGCACCACGGCGACCGACCTGACGGTGAGTGCCGCGGCGGTTAGCGGCAAGGGCGGCATCGCCGTCACCAACAACGGCACAGGCTTCACCAGCGTTACGGCGACGGGCTTGGTGACTGGGGCAAGCAACAACGGCATCGATGCCTACACAGACGGGGCCGGACTGACGGTGAGTGCGGCGGCAGTCAATGGTGGCTTCGCCGGCATCTATGCCCAGAACAACGGGACCGGTGCCACCAGCGTGACCGCGACGGGTACGGTGACTGGAACGGTCGACAACGGCATCGATGTCTATACCACGGGTACGGGCCTGACAGTGAACGCCGTGGCAGTCACCGGCGGGACCAATGGTATCCGCGCCTACAACAGCGGCAACGGAGCCACCGGCGTGACGGCGACCGGCATGGTGACCGGAATAGGCACCGACGGCATATACGCCTTCAACGCCGCCACCGCGACGGGCGGCCTGACGATCGACGTCACGGCAGTCAACGGCCACGAAAACGGTATCAATGCCGATAACAGGGGAACCGGCGCCACCACCATCACGGCGACAGGTACGGTCGAAGGCGGCGACGCCGCGATCAAGGCGGTGTCGTCCGCGGGCCAGGCGATTTCCATCACCACCAGCGGTCTGGTGCGCAACAACGCGCAAACCTCCGCGGCGCTGGCAATCGATGCATCGGGCGGCCCGGTGGCCTTCAACAACAATGGGACCCTGATCGGCACGGTCAAGCTGGGCGCAGCAGTGGGCAATGTCGTCACCAACGGTGGCAATTGGGCCACCGCCGGCGGCAGCAACGCGTTCAGCGGCGGCACGTTGGTCAACAATATCGGCAACAACATTTATGCCGCCAACCTCGGCGCAACCGTCGCCGTGACGACGACGTTCAACGGCTTGGCCAGTTTCACCAACAAGGGCCAGTTGAGCATGATGAATGACGTGGCTGGCGACATCACCGAGCAGACTGGTGGCAATGCGGCCTTCGCCGCCGGCTCGGTGCTGGCCGTCGACGTCAGCGGTGCCAGCGCGGATAAATTCACAACCACGGGAACTGCCGATATCACGGATGCGATTCTAGGGGTGCGTGTCGGCGGCCTTGCTATCGGCACCTACACAGTGCTGACGGCGAATGGCGGGCTGACCGGTACGTTCAATAGTGTGACCGGTGTCACCAGCACTCCATTCCTGTCTGTGACCGACACCTATGATGCCAACAACGCCTATCTCGACGTGACCAAGGTGCGCGACTTCGCCGATGCCGGGCTGACGCCGAACCAGATTGCCACCGGTGAAGGGCTGGACAGCCTGACCGGTGGGGCTGTGTTCAATGCCGTTGCCGGTCTAGCCACCGACGCCGAAGCCCAGGCAGCCTTCGACCAGCTTTCGGGGGAAATCCACGCCTCGGCCAAGGGCATGCTGGTCGAGGACAGCCGCTTCGTCCGCGACGCAGCGACCAGCCGCATCCGCGCCGCTTTCGGCGATGTTGGCGCGGCCGCATTGCCGGTCATGGCCTATGGCGAAGGCGGCCCCGAAATGGTCGCCGCCGACACCGACCGTTTTGCCGTCTGGGGCCAGGCTTTTGGTTCCTGGGGCAGCACGGACTCCGACGGCAATGCCGCTGCCTTCGATCGTTCGACGGGGGGCCTGCTGGCGGGCGCCGACACGCTGGTGGGCGGCTGGCGTGTCGGTTTGCTCGGTGGCTACAGCCATTCGAGCTTCGATGCCGACGACCGAAACTCCTCCGGCAAGAGCGACAGCTATCACCTCGGCCTCTATGGCGGCACCAACTGGGGCGCCATCGCTTTCCGCACCGGCGCTGCCTACTCCTGGAGCAGTCTTTCGACCAAACGCTCGGTTGCTTTCAACGGCTTCACGGATGGGTTGTCGGCCGACTACGATGCCGGCACCGCGCAGGTCTTCGGCGAACTCGCCTACAAGGCCGATGCCGGACAATTCAGGTTCGAACCGTTCGCCAACCTGGCCTATGTCAGCGTCCATACCGACGGCTTCACCGAAGACGGTGGCGATGCGGCACTGACCAGCGCCGGTACGTCCACCGATGCGACCTTCACCACGCTCGGCCTGCGCGGTTCCTCGGACTTCGCGTTTGGCGGCATGAACGTCACCGCGCGCGGCATGCTCGGCTGGCGTCATGCCTTCGGCGATGTCACGCCGACCTCCAGCTTCGCCTTCGCCGGCGGCGACGCCTTCACCATCGCCGGCGTGCCGATCGCCAGGGACAGCGCGGTCGTCGAGGCTGGGCTCGACTTCAACATGTCGGCCAACGCGACGCTGGGCCTGGCCTATACCGGCCAATTCGGCGGCGGCACGGTCGACCAGGGCGCAAAGGTCGATCTCGCCGTGAAGTTCTGACGGCAACAGGTGGCGAGCAGCAAAAGCGCACCGTCACCACGGTAATGGCAAGAAACTGCTGGAGGTCACATGGTCAGGTCAAAGGTCGATTTCCACACCAAGCATGAAAGCGGTTTTGTCCCAACGCAGGGATGTAAACTGCCATTCGACACGGACCTTCTGGAAGGCGAGGCCAAGGCGCGAGAGAAATTGCTTGGCAAGCAGAATGCTTTCCTTTCCAAGACAAGACGTTCCGCCAAAGACGTCGACCATCTGATCGAAGAGATGGTCGCGTTCGAAAAGATCCGGTCCGGGCACTATTGGCGAGACTATCGGGCGGACCTGATTGCGCGGAACGTGCGATCGGCGGTTGGCAAAACAGGATCCTTGCTCGATCTAGGCAGATTGTCGCAACGACCACGACCAGCACGGTTATGATACCACGCCTCGATATACCGGACCTGGGGCCAGTTCCTTTTGGTCCGGTCGAACGGGGGGAATTGCAGAGGATCGACCTGAACACGGTCGATCGAGGAACCTACTTCGACAAGTGGTTCAACTATAATGGACGGTGGACGCTCACCCAACTCTACGATCATGCCGTGACCGATCCGGTACCGCTCTCGATGGATTTCGTCAGCGCCAACAATCTGGACCCATACGATTCGGATAGCCTGCGCGCCACGAGCGAGACCGGTATCTGGTTCACCTATGTGCCGGACATGGACGGCTACGTGACGGTTTTTTGGCTATCGGACCGCGTGACCTATCGCCTGTTCAGACAATACTATCCTCGCGATGCCGACGGCTGGGCGAATGGTTGGCTCTCGGTGGAAGGAGTTGTCGGCATCTGGACGAACAATTCATTCGCGGGTCGCGACTACGTCGAAATTTCGAGCAGCAACGGCAATGCGCACGACACGCTACAAGCGAGCGGGGTCCTTTTCATCCACAACAGTACATACCCCGTCCAGGCGGGGAAACCGGTCCATGTGCTGATCGGAACGCGGTCGAAAGTCTTTAGTGTCTGCGACGGAACGGGCATCAATTTGGGGGCGGGCGTTGTCGCGCGAATTGATCACCCCATTTCCATCTTCACGCGAGCGGGACTGGAGCCATATTCGCCGTTCTACTGAACCTGGATGACAACTGGCCGCTACCGTTTCGAGGCATTCGACCTGGGGTAGGTGGAGCTGTCGGGCCGATAACCGGCAGGCCGGAAAGCCGACGCGCGATTTTTTGCGCCGTCCGTCGAACAAGGGGCGGTCGCGCTCCGGGCGATCCGGCGGTCTTGAGCGCGCAGCGCACGCGGTGCGGTCTTTGGCTCCAAAAACGTTGCGAAACGACCCGAGAGCGGTTATACAGACCGCGAATTTCCCATTTTGGTGGCTCTAAACCACCGCCCGCGCGGGAACGCGGGCGAACGAGAAGGATTTGTAAAATGGCCAATACGCTGCTGATGCCCAAGGCGACCGCTGTCTGGCTGGTCGACAATACCGCACTTTCCTTCGAGCAGATCGCGCAGTTCTGCGGGCTGCACCCGCTCGAGGTCAAGGCAATCGCCGACGGTGAATCGGCGCAAGGCATCAAGGGCATGGACCCGATCATGACCGGACAGCTGACCCGCGACGAGATCGCCCGTGCCGAGAAGGATTCGAACCAGCGCCTGAAGCTTTCGGATCCCAAGGTGCGGGTGCCTGAATCCAAGCGCAAGGGTCCGCGCTACACGCCGCTGTCGAAGCGCCAGGACCGGCCGAACGCGATTCTGTGGCTGGTGCGCAACCATCCCGAGCTCAAGGACGCGCAGATCTCGCGCCTCGTCGGCACCACCAAGTCCACGATCGAGCAGATCCGTGAGCGCAAGCACTGGAATTCGGCCAATCTACAGCCGATGGACCCGGTGACGCTGGGCCTCGCCTCGCAGATCGACCTCGACATGGAAGTCAATCGCGCCTCGCGCGGCCGCGAACAGGCGCAGCCGGTCGGCGACACGCTGCTGCCGGCGGCCCTGACCGAGCGGCTGGTGCCGGCTCCCGAAAAGCCGAAAGACGAGGATGCCGAACTCGACGCCAATGCCGTGTTCGCCAAGCTCTCGGCCTTGAAGTCGAAGAACACGGACAATGACGACGACGAGTGAGGTTGTCTGACATTCCAAAAAAAAGCCCGCTTCGAGCGGGCTTTTTTATGTGGTCAACAACTCAGCTTCGCGCCGCGCGGTCCGGCGCCATGCCGTAATCCTCGCTGCGCTCCACCGCGCGGTAGAAGTCGGCGAGCTGCTTGCCGCGTTCCGGCTTGAAGATGCGGCCGGCGATGACCACGGAGGCAATGCGATCGATGCGGAAGGCGCGGAAATCGTCGCGCATCTCGCACCAGGCGACCAGGGTCCACACCTTGCCCCAAAACCACAGGCCGAGCGGGCGGATATCGCGGGCTGTGCCGCGGCCGGCCTCGTCGGAATAGTCGATGGTCAGCACCTGGCGTTTTTCGACCGCGCGCTCGATCAGGTCGATCGCCTCGCGGGCAGCGTCGCTGACCACCCACATCGGTGTGTGGATCTCGGTGCGGGCGATGCGGTCTTTCTCGGCATCGGGCAATACGGCGCCGATCTTGACCAGCGCCTCGTCTGCGGCCCTCGCCATGGCGGCACCGCCAAAGGCACGCACCATGCGGGCGCCGGCGACCAGCGCGACGATTTCGTCACGCGTGAACATCAGCGGCGGAAGGTCGAACCCCTCCCTCATCATGTAGCCAACGCCGGCTTCGCCGTCGATCGGCACTCCGGTCGACTGCAAATCGGCAATGTCGCGATAGATGGTTCGCTCGGAAACCTCGAGCCACGTGCCGAGCTTCTGGGCGGTGACCAATCGGCCACCGCGCAGATGCTGCACGATTTGGAAGAGCCTGTCGGCGCGGCGCATCGTATGGTCCCTCGGCGTTGTCTCTATGCATGTCGCCCAAAACTGATGTCCACTTTTGGACGGCACGGCATCGTGTTTTCGCGCATGCCGTTATCCCAAAACCGCAGAACACTTTTGGGCGGCGTGCCTCATGGTTTCAGCCCTTCGCGCTTGCGCTGCGCGGCGACGAACTCCGCGCCGAAGGACAGTTTCTTCGTCGTCGGTGTTTTCGCATCGAGCACGCGCCAGAACGGTGCCACGTCACTCAGCGCCATGCCGCGCTGAAGGTCCTCGTTGGCGGCTTCGGCAACAGTGCGCAGATGATAGCCTATGGTGACCGGGCATGTCACTTCGGCGCCATGCTCGACGGCAAGTGCTGTACGCAGCGCACGCACATCCATGTCGATGCCTTCGGGAATCGAGCGGATGAAATCATCGACCTGGCGCGCCGTCGGCACCAGCATAGGCTGTCCTTCGATGACATCGGCCATCGTGCGCGGCGTCGGCTTCACGCCGTTGATGCCAGGTGTGCTCAGTCTGTCTTTCCAACTCTTCATCGATCGTCCTTTGACGCCAATGCGTGGTGTCCGAAGCTGGCACCATTGCACGGCACTCCTGACAGCATACTGTCAGGAGCCTTCAGCATACTCCTTGGCAAACAGTGTCCGCATCCGCGCGAGATCGCTGCCTCTTTCGGGGTAGAGCGTCTTCAGAAAGGCGAGCGCGAAGGTGCCCGGCGCCGAGCCCGGCGCGGAAACAATTTTGCCGTCGGCTACGGCATGCGGCACATCCTGGTAGTTCTCGGCACCGGCATAACCGGTTTCATGACCCTTGATCCACTCGCGGCCATTGCTGGTATGCTTGGCCTTCTCGAACAGGCCGGCGCGGGCCAGCGCCAGCGTGCCGGCGCAGATGCCGCCGACCACACCGCCGCGCGATGCAATGGCGGCAAGCAGGTTGCCTACATCAGGCTGTGCCTTGCTCGTCCACTGGTCGGAACCAATGATGGCAATGGCATCGAGATCGGCATTCTCGCTGGCGCCTGTTGAGCGATCGGGGATCAGCCGAAAGCCACTAATGCCAGTCACCTGCTTGCCATCAGGCGTCAGCGACATGGCACGGGCGCCGAACCATTCGACCGCCGAGGCCGCCAGCAGCCCATACTCCCAGTCGGCAAAACCTTCGATGAAAAGGAAGCCGATCGTCTTCTGTTCGGGCATAAGCTCGCTCCCATCCTCACGCACCGGACCTGTTATCTGGGCGTTGACGCGCCGACATCCAATCGCCGGGTCGAAAAATTGGCTTTAATTGCCGCGAGGGCCACGATCCGCATACATGTCCGGCCAGCCGATATCCTTGCGAATGTCCGCCGGCAGCGAGTTCATGAACCGCTGAGTGCGGATCTCGTTGCGCATCGTGCGGATCTTGCCGACATAGTGCTGCATGCCGCGCAGAATGGTATAACCGTTCATGGCTAGTCTCCTCTCTCTGTGTAGAGGCACTATCGCATACCCCTCCTGACAGCAGTCTGTCAGGAGGATGGCAGGGCGCGAACAATAGTTCCGGACAGTGCGCGCGCCGCAGGGCAAGGCATCGTTTTTCGCCGCATCGACCGGTATCTCAAGGCAGGTTTGCGGCTTCCGATTGTTCATAGCGACGGCGTAGTTTTCGGCGCCGCTGTTCAGCTTCCGGCGACGGACTGTCGGAATACGAGGCCTTCAGCGGGGTGACCGCAGGTCTGATATGGAGGGAGAAAATTCTTCCCCAACAGCAGGGAGACGACGATGAGCTTGCAACTGACAGGTATCCACCATCTGACCGCCATCACCGCGAACGCGCCCGGCAATCTTCATTTCTACACCAAGGTGCTGGGTCTGCGGCTGGTCAAGAAGACCGTAAACCAGGACGACACCTCGGCCTACCACCTTTTCTATGCCGACGGCGAAGCGACGCCTGGCACCGACCTTACCTTCTTCGACTGGCCGGTCGGCCGCGAGCGGCGCGGCACGCACAGCATCGTGCGGACCAGCCTCAGGGTCGGCAGTCGGGAGAGCCTTGCCTGGTGGAAGCAACACTTGACCGACGAAGGCCTGGCAACAGGAGAGATCGCCGACACCGGCGGTTATGCGTCATTGGACTTCGAAGATCCCGAGGGCCAGCGTCTGCGCCTGGTCAGCGATGGCGGCAAGGGCGGCAGCCATCCCTGGGCGCAAAGCCCGGTACCGGTCGAGCACCAGATACGCGGGCTCGGGCCGATCGTCATCAGCGTTCCCGACATCACCAACACCGAGGCGGTGGTGACCAAGGTGATGAACATGCGCAAGGCGCGCGACTATGTGTCGCCGGAGGGGCAGGTTCACGTCTTCGAAATGGGCGAGGGCGGGCCGGCGGCGGAGCTGCATGTCCTGGTGCAGCCGGGACTGGCGCCGGCACGGCAAGGCGCCGGTGCGGTTCACCATGTCGCCTTCAGGGCGCCGGACCAGGAGACGCTGCATCAATGGACGGCGCGGCTGGCCGAATTCCGCCTGCCGTCGAGCGGCGAGGTCGAGCGCTATTACTTCCGCTCGCTCTATTTCCGCGAGCCGAACGGCATCCTGTTCGAGATCGCCACCGACGGGCCGGGCTTCACCGCCGACGAGCCGCTGGAAACACTGGGGGAAAGTCTTGCTCTGCCGCCATTCCTCGAACCGAAGCGCGCTTCGATCGAGGCTGGCCTCAAGCCGCTGAAGTAGATCGTTTGCCAGCCGCAGGCGGGCGCCGCGTTCTGACCCAGGATCGCGGCGTCGTTCTTTCTCAGGCAATGAACGACGTGCTTTGACAGCCGGGCGCGTTGCTGGTCAAAGGCGGCATGACGAAATTCCTCGCCCTTGTCATCGTCGGTTTCATGGTCATTCAACTGATCAAGCCGCTTGGCTGGCCAGGCCTCAAGCGACGCGGCGATTTCTGGAAGCTGGCACTGCTCGCCATGGCTGCGATTTCACTGGCGGCCGTGCTCGGGCATTTGACGTAGGACGGCACTTGTCGTCGGTGCTCAATTGCCAAGCACCGGGCCAACCAGATGCTCGGCCCAGGCCCGGTAGCCTGCTTCCGAGGCGTGAAAGCCGTCCGAGGCAAAGCCGGCTTCCGGATTGGTGATCGGCAGGCGCGGCGCCGGCACCGCGCCGCGCTCCAGGCAAAGGCGTTCGCCCATCCGGTTCATGTCGGTGGCGCGAATCTCAAGGATTTTTCCGAGCAGCGGCGGCATGGCCGGAGCCCGCGTGAACTCCAGCACCGGCGACCACACCACGCGTGCTTCCGGCCATTTGGCGCGCAGGCCGTAGAGCAGGCCGCCGAACTCCTTCTTGAAGCGCGGCACGGAGTGAAAATTCTTGGTGTCGTTGGTGCCGATGGCCAACACGATATGCGTCCACGGTTCGGCCGACAGATTGGGCAGGACATGGTCGCGTATCTGGCCCGACGTTGCCGAATTAAAGCCGGCCGCCCGCCAGCGCACGGTGCGGCCTGTGCTTTGTGAAATCAGCACGGCGAGTTGCGCGGCAAGCCCATGTTCCGAATTGCCTATGCCGACCGACGCGGCGGACGAATCGCCCAGCACCAGAAGCGAAATATCAGGCGCCTTGCCTGATATTTCGTGCATGACCGGCCCTTGCGCCGGCAGCATGCGCGTGGTGCGGCGTCGCACGCCGAGGCCTTGCCAGATATAGACCGGGAAGGCGAGCCAGGTGAGTAGGGACGGGAAGCGCATGGCAGTACCGTTAAACGATCAGCGGCAGCCTTAGCGCATGTTTTGGTCGACGGGAACGCTCTTCAATCGCAGCAACTCGCCTGCCCCGCTTGCTTGCCCTGATATTCATCGTGCAGCCGCACCCAATCCATCAGTCCGTGATAGGGGCCGTTCTCGTTGCGGCCCTTCGGCGTCATGTCGAGATAGTTGTAGGCGCCGATCTGCGCCTCGCCGCCGCGGGCGCGCGACATGAAGGTGAGGAAGATGTCGCCGGCCTCGTCCCGGTAGAAAACGCTGGTGCCGGGAAGCTCCTTCGATGTTCGTGGACGGGTCTCGAAATTGTAGGTGGTGTCGCCCGCGGCGATCTGCTTGTCGGTGAAGGAGACCTGCATGTCGAAGTTGAAATCCGAGGCATAGGACGACACCCAGTCGAACTTCCAGCCCATGCGCTGCTTGTAAGGCAGAAGTTCCGCCAGTGGAGCGCGCGAAACCACGACCAGCGACACGTCGTGATGCCGCAGATGCTGATTGGCGCCGTCGATATGATCTGCAAGGAATGAGCAGCCCTCGCAATGACTGACGCAGCCCGGCCCGAACATGAAGTGATAGACGATCAGCTGGCTGTTGCCGGCAAACAGGTCGGCCAGTCTCTTCGGCCCTTGCCCGGTTTCGAAGACATAGTCCTTCCGGATCTTCAGCCAGGGCAATTCACGTCGCTCAGCCGCTATCCGCTCGCGGAGCCGCGTCAGTTCCTTCTCGCGCGCCAGATGCGCCTTGTGCGCCTGGAACCAGTCTTCGCGCGAAACGATCTTGTTGCGATGCATGAACCTCTCCCTGAAGTGTCATTCCAAGGACGTTCGGGATGAGCACAACCCGACATCGCCCGAGAGGAAATAAGGACGGAGAGGCTCCGCCCCAAGCCCGGCAAGTCACAAACAAAAAAACCCGGGCGCATCGGCCCGGGTTCGAAGGAGGAAGAAAGGACTGTGATCAGGCGGCCTGTTCCAGGCTCGCCTTCCATTTTCCGAGCGCTGCCAGATGGTTCATGTGGGCGCGATGGGTGAAGGCGGCCTGGCCGGCGGCAACGTTCGAGGCCTTGCCGCTCCAGGCTTTCTGTGGCGCGGCCTGCAGTGCGCGGCCATAGGAGAAGGTCAGCTTCCACGGGTGCGGCCCGATGGCGTTGATGGCGTTGAGGTTGGCGGTCGCCTCCTCGTCCTCCTGGCCGCCGGAGAGGAAGGCAATGCCCGGCACCGCTGCCGGCACGGTTTCGCGGAACAGTTTTATGGTCTTTTCGGCGACTTCTTCGGGGCTGCTCACCTTGCCCGACTTCCTGCCGGCCAGCACCATGTTCGGTTTCAGGATGGTGCCTTCCAGCACGACGCGCGCCGCATGGAGCTCGTCATAAAGCTTGATCAGCGTTGCCTTCGAGATGTCGTAGCAGGTGTCGATATCGTGGGCGCCATCCATCAGCACTTCCGGTTCGACGATCGGCACAATGCCGGCCTCCTGGCAAAGGGCTGCATAGCGGGCGAGTGCGTGCGCGTTCGAGCCGATCGAGGTCCCCGAAGGCACGCCTTTGGCGATATCGATGTCGATCACCGCGCGCCATTTGGCGAAGCGGGCGCCGAGCTTGTAGTAATCGGCAAGGCGCTCGCGCAGGCCATCGAGGCCTTCGGTGATGGTCTCGCCGGGAAACCCGGCCAGCGGCTTGGCGCCGGCGTCGACCTTGATGCCGGGGATGGCGCCGGCCGCCTTGATGATGTCGACCAGCGGCGTGCCGTCGGCGGCCTTCTGGCGGATCGTCTCGTCATAGAGGATGACGCCGGAGATGTAGCGGGTCATCGCTTCCCTGGTGCGGAACATCATCTCGCGGTAGTCGCGGCGGCTGTCGGCTGTCGATTCGACGCCGATGACGTCGAAGCGCTTCTTGATGGTGCCCGAACTTTCGTCGGCGGCCAGCAGGCCCTTGCCATCGGCGACGATCGCGGCGGCAATGTCTTCGAGACGTTCGCTCATTGTTGCTTCTCCTGAAACGGTTGTTCCGCGCTTAACGGAAGTCTACCGCCAAAGGAATGGCATCGGAAAGCTCGAATCGATTGAAAGCCTCGGGCAGCCTTGTTTGCTCTCCGAGTGTTGATCGCCGCGGAGCCTCAGCGCTTCAGCACATCGACACCGGGCAGCGGCTTGCCTTCCATCCATTCCAGGAAAGCGCCGCCGGCGGTCGAGACATAGGTGAAGTCGTCGGCGACACCGGCATGGTTGAGCGCCGCCACCGTATCGCCACCGCCGGCGACCGAGACCAGCTTGCCTTCCTTGGTGCGCGACGCCGCGTGCTTGGCAGCTGCCACCGTCGCATGATCGAAGGGCGCGATCTCGAAGGCGCCGAGCGGGCCGTTCCAGACCAGTGTCGCGGCGCGGTCGATCCATTCGCCGATGGCCGTCACGGTTTTGGCGCCGACATCGAGGATCATGCCGTCGGCCGGCACGTCCGATATGGCGACGGTCTCGCATTCCGCGCCCGCCTTGAACTCCTTGGCGACGACGCCGTCGACCGGCAGGATGATGGCGCAGCCGGCCTCGGCCGCCTCGATCATGATCTGCTTGGCGGTCGCGGCGAGATCATGCTCGCACAGCGATTTGCCGACATTGGTGCCACGCGCGGCAAGAAAGGTGTTGGCCATCCCGCCACCGATGACGAGGGCATCGACCTTCTTCACCAGGTTCATCAACAGATCGATCTTGGTCGAGACTTTGGCGCCGCCGACAATGGCGACGACCGGACGAACCGGTTTTCCCAGGCCCTTCTCCAGCGCCTCAAGCTCGGCTTGCATGGTGCGGCCGGCAAAAGCCGGCAACAGATGCGCCAGCCCCTCCGTCGAAGAATGCGCGCGGTGCGCGGCCGAGAAGGCGTCGTTGACGAAGATATCGCCATTGGCGGCGAGTTTTTCCGTGAAGGCCGGATCGTTCTTCTCCTCGGCCTTGTAGAAGCGGGTGTTTTCGAGCAGCAGCACGTCGCCCTTGTTCATGGCGGCGACAGCGCTTCCGGCCGTGTCGCCGACGCAATCCGAGGCGAAACCGACGGGGCGGCCGAGCACGTCGGCTGTCGCCTTGGCGATCGGTTCCAGCGAGAATTCGGGCGAGGGGCCATCCTTGGGTCGGCCGAAATGGGCGAGCAGGATGACCTTGGCACCCTTGCCTGACAGCTCGGCGATGGTCGGCGCGATGCGTTCGATGCGGGTGGTGTCGGTGACTTTGCCCTCAGTGACAGGCACGTTGAGGTCGACGCGCACCAGCACACGCTTGCCGCTGATGTTGCCGATATCGTCGAGTGTCTTGAAGGCGGCCATGCGGGGTTCCTTTCGCGAAAAACCGGGGGACCATACCCCGCATCGGTGTCGATGCAAGGCTTAGGGCGCGCTCGAACCGAAATTTTGAAGTGGGCACGATCTTGCACCGGCGGGGCGGATGAATGGCAGCGCTCAATAGCGGGTTTGTCAGCTTTCGGTTGCTGCCTTTTCCGGCGCTGGCTCCGGGGCCTGCTTTTCGTCCGCCCGCGCCTCGGCCTCCTGCGTCTCGGTCGGCTTGCGCCAGTTGCGGATGAAGGCGGAAAGACGATCGCCGATTTCGCCGGCGCTGAGGAAGACCGGCACCCGCGCCACCGGCGCGGTCGGCTCGAACGAGAGGCCGAGGCCTATGATCTTGCCCTTGTCGTCGACGTCGCGGACGATCAGTTCTATCGGGCCGAGCAGGACGCGGTCGGCGTATTCGGCATGGCCGCCGAGCCGCGCCGTGACCAGCGCGCCAACGGTGAGCTTTTGCTCCGCTTCGGTCAGGCCTGGCGTATAGGCCGCTTCCAGTTCAGCGGCGGAGCGCGCGGGGTCGACGGCGAAGGCACCGAAGAAATCGGCATCCTCGGGATCGACCACTGCACGGCTCGCGAACAGCTTGTCGAGCAGGCGCGGATAGCGGTCCGGCACGAAAATGTAGACCTGGTCGCCGGCGGCGAGCCGGCCCATGTCCTGGAAGCGCATCGAGCGGCCGTCGCGCAACACCAGCGAGGGTCGCGCCCAGCGTGGGATGCGCTCGCCGCGCGCCACCGGGCTGCCGTGTGCAACGCGATAGGCAAGAAGCTCGTGATGGGCCGAGCCCGGCAGTTCCAGCTCGACCTTGTCCAGCGGTCCGAGCCGTGCCGGCACGATCAGACCGAGGCGGCGCGCCAGCGGTCCGACTGTCCAGCCCTGGATGACCAGCGACACGAGTACGATGATGAAGGCGGTGTTGAAGATGACACGGCCGTTTTCCAGCCCGCCCAGCAGCGGGGTGATGGCGAGCAGGATCGACACCGCGCCGCGCAGGCCGACCCAGGAGACGAAGGCGACCTCGGGGCGCGGCAGACGGAACGGGATCAGGCAGAGCCAGACCGCGATCGGACGGGCGATGAACATCAGGAACAGGCCGAGCAGCACCGCCGGCACCATGATCGCCGGGAACTGCGACGGCGTCGCGAACAGGCCGAGGATGAGGAACATGATGATCTGTGCCAGCCATGACATGCCGTCCTGGAAGCGCTTGAGGATGGTGACGGCGCGGATATCGGAATTGCCCGAGATGAGGCCGGCGATATAGACCGCCAGGAAGCCCGAGCCGCCAATGGCGCCGGCGGCTGCAAACACCATCAGCGACAAGGTCAGCACGAAGATCGGCAGCAGGCCGTGGTCGAGATTGAGCCGGTCGACGAGGCGCACGATGGCGAGGCCGCCGAGCACGCCGACGACAGCGCCAAGGCCCATGTTGAGGAGGAAGCCGAGGAACAGGCTGGTGACCAGGACATTGGTTTCGGGGTTGGCGTGGGCGGCGATGATCTCTACCAGCGTGATGGTCAGGAAGATGGCGATCGGGTCGTTGGTGCCGGATTCCACCTCGAGCGTCGAGCGCACGCGTTCGCGCAGATTGATCTCGCCGGCGCGCAGCAGGAAGAACACGGCCGCCGCATCGGTGGAGGCTACGGCAGCCCCGAGCAGGAAGGATTCCAGCCAGGTGAGATCGAGCAGATAATGGGCGGCGACGCCGAACAGGCCGGTGGTGACAAGCACGCCGAAGGTCGCCAGCGACAAAGCCGGGCCCGCAGCCTGCCGCAAGGCGTTGAGCGGCGTGCCGAAACCGGAATCGAACAGGATGACGGCCAGCGCCAGTGAGCCGGCAAAATAAGCGATGCGGGCGTTGTCGAACTGGATGCCGAGTCCGTCGGTGCCGGTGGCGAGGCCAATGCAGAGAAACAGGAGCAGAAGAGGAGCGCCGAAGCGGAAGGCGATCAGGCTCGAAAACGCGGCGGCGACGACAAGCGCTGTGCCGACCAGCGTGACGAGATAGATCGCATGCTCCATCCTGAAATCAGCCCCTCAAATTCGTCTGTCTCCTGCTTTGCGAGAGAGTGGGGCGAAGACGTGACCAGTGCAAGGCGGCAGGGTGGCTTTTTGGCCTATGCCGCTGATTTTCGGATGTTTTGGCGCGCAGGACACAAATTGGGAAGGCGCAAGCTGCGCTCATGAAAAACGCCCGGGCAAAGCCGGGCGTTCCAAGTCTCGAAAAGAGAGCTTGTGATCAGGCGATGGTCTTGCCGAAGGCGACCGATGTGTCGCCCATGCGGTTGGAGAAACCCCATTCATTGTCGTACCAGGACAGCACCGACACGAAGTTGCCGTCCATCACCTTGGTCTGGTCGAGCGCCATGATCGAGGAGCGCGGATCGTGGTTGAAGTCGATCGACACGTTCGGATGATGGGTGACGCCGAGAATGCCCTTGAGCTTGCCGTTGGAGGCGGCGATCACCGCGTCGTTGATCTCCTGCACCGTGGTCGACCGCTTGGCGATGAACTTGAAGTCGACGACCGAGACGTTCGGGGTCGGCACGCGGATCGAGATGCCGTCGAGCTTGCCCTTGAGGTCGGGCAGCACCAGCCCGATCGCCTTGGCGGCACCCGTCGAGGTCGGGATCTGCGACAGGGCAGCGGCGCGGGCGCGGTAGAGATCCTTGTGCATGGTGTCCAGCGTCGGCTGGTCGCCGGTGTAGGAATGGATCGTCGTCATCATGCCTTTTTCGATGCCGACCGTCTCATGCAGCACGGCTGCCAGCGGCGCCAGGCAGTTGGTGGTGCAGGAGGCATTCGAGATGACGATATGATCCTTGGTCAACTGGTCGTGGTTGATGCCGTAGACGACGGTGAGGTCGGCGCCTTCGGCAGGGGCCGAAACGATGACGCGCTTGGCGCCGGCGGTCAGGTGTGCCGCTGCCTTGTCACGGGCGGTGAAGATGCCGGTGCATTCGAGCGCGATGTCGATGCCGAGTTCCTTCCACGGTAGCTGCGTCGGATCCTTGATCGCGGTGACCTTGAACGTTTCCTTGCCGACGGTGATCTGATCGCCGGAAACCGAGACTTCATGCGGGAAGCGGCCATGCACGCTGTCATAGCGCAACAGATGCGCATTGGTCTCGACCGGGCCGAGGTCGTTGACGGCGACGACGTCGATGTCCTTGCGGCCGGATTCATGGATGGCGCGCAGGATGTTGCGGCCGATGCGGCCAAATCCGTTGATGGCAACTCTGACGGTCATAATTCTCTCCCTGGGAGTTGGAGGGCGGACGAGGGGTCCGCAGTTTCATAGCGGCGGAAGCAGAAAGAATCCAGCCGCAGCGACGTGGATTTAAATCGATTAAGTTGGGTCAGCCCGGCGAAACCGCCTTATCGCGATTTCGCCGAACCTTGAACCTACTTTGTATGCAGGCGGGCTTCCGCCGCCTTGGCCGCGGCTTCGGCGGTAATGCCGAAATGCGGATAGAGTTGCTCGATCGTGCCCGAGGCGCCGAAGCCTGTCATGCCGACGAAGATGCCGTCGGAGCCGATCAGATGATCCCAACCCTGGCGTATGCCGGCCTCGATCGCCATCTTGATCGGCGCGTTGCCGATCGTTTTCTTGCGGTAGTCGTCGCTCTGCTGGTCGAACAGTTCGAAGCAGGGCACCGAGACGACGCGGGTGGGATGGCCGTGCTTTTCCAGCAGGTCGCGCGCGCCGAGCGCGATCTCGACCTCGGAGCCGGTGGCGAAGATCGTCACCGCCGCTTCACTGCTGGCGGCAGCCAGCTCATAGGCACCCTGGCTGCTCAGGTTCCTGGCAACGAATTCGTCGCGTACCGTCGGCAGGTTCTGGCGTGTCAGCGCCAACGTCGACGGCGTCTTTTCCGACTCAAGGGCGATCTGCCAGCATTCGGCGGTTTCGACGGCGTCGGCCGGGCGGAAGACATTGTGGTTGGGAATGGCGCGCAATGCGGCCAGATGCTCGACCGGCTGGTGGGTCGGGCCGTCTTCGCCCAGACCGATGGAATCATGGGTCATGACGAAGATCGAGCGGATGCCCATCAGCGATGCCAGCCGCATCGACGGCCGGGCATAGTCGGAAAAGCACATGAAGGTGCCGCCATAGGCGATGAGGCCGCCATGCAGCGTCAGGCCGTTGATCGCAGCCGCCATGCCGTGCTCCCGGATGCCGTAGTGGACATAGCGCTGGCCATAGTCGTCCGAGGTGATGTTCTTGGTCTGGCTGGTCTTGGTGTTGTTGGAGCCGGTCAGGTCGGCGGAGCCGCCGATGGTCTCGGGCAAGGCGCCGTTGATGACTTCCAGCGCCATCTCGGACGATTTGCGGGTGGCGACCTTCGGCTTGTCGGCCGACAGCTTCTTCTTGTAATCGGCAATGACCGCGTCGAAATTGGACGGCAGCTTGCCGCTGATGCGGCGCTCGAACTCAGCCTTCAGCTTGGCATCGGCCTTGGCCAGGCGGCCTTCCCAGTCTGTACGCGCCTTGACGCCGGCCTTGCCGGCGGTGCGCCAGGCGTCGAGGATGTCGGCCGGAATCTCGAAGGGCGGCGAATCCCAATTGAAGAACTTGCGCGCGCCGGCGATCTCGTCGGCGCCCAGAGGGGAGCCGTGCGCCTTGTTGGTGCCGGCCTTGGTCGGCGCGCCGAAGCCGATGGTCGTCTTGCAGGCGATCATGGTCGGCTTGTCGGAATGGCGGGCGGCTTCGATGGCATAGGCGATGGCTTCCGGATCGGTGCCGTCGATGTGGCTGGCATTCCAGCCGGAGGCCTGGAAGCGGGCCACCTGATCGGTGTTGTCGGACAGCGAGACCGGACCGTCGATCGAGATGTCGTTGTTGTCCCAGAAGACGATCAGCTTGTTGAGCTTGAGATGGCCGGCAAGCGCGATGGCTTCCTGGGAAACACCTTCCATCAGGCAGCCGTCGCCGGCCAGGACATAGGTGTAATGATCGACGAGATCGTTACCGAAGGCTGCGTTCATGATGCGCTCGCCGAGCGCGAAGCCGACCGAATTGGCGAGACCCTGGCCGAGCGGCCCCGTCGTCGTCTCTATGCCAGCGGCATGGCCGTATTCGGGATGGCCGGCGGTCTTCGAGCCCAACTGACGGAAGTGCTTGATCTGGTCGAGGGTCATGTCTTCGTAGCCGGTCAGATGCAGCAGCGAATAGAGCAGCATCGAGCCATGGCCGGCCGACAGGATGAAACGGTCGCGGTCGGCCCAGTGCGGGGCCTTGGGATCATATTTCAGGAAGCGCGTGAACAGCACCGTGGCGATATCGGCGCAGCCCATTGGCAGGCCTGGATGGCCGGAATTTGCCTTCTCGACGGCGTCCATGGAGAGAAAGCGGATCGCATTGGCCATCCGGTCATGTTGTTCACGCGACGTCATGGTTCCTCCAGAAGTGGGGGTTTGGGGGCTTGGGAGAGCCCTTGAAAAGGGTGCGCGACACATAGCAGGCGCGGGCTTTTAGTCAACAAATCGGGTGCACATTTGCCGGTCTTGTGATGCCGGCGGCGGACCTACATTAGCGTTAGCGGGGGACAGTCGCGAGAGCTTTGTTGACGTTGCCTTCACCCGGTGCCTAATGTTTCAGGGATAACGCGTTCTGAACGTGAACGATTCGGTGATGGGCAGGGCACAGGACGAAGGCCATGACCGGGGAAGCCACACTCAAGGAAGTCATCGCGAGGCTGGGCAAGGCCATCGAGGGGCTGGAAAACGCCGTCGCGGCCAAGCTCGGGCATGAACGCGACTACTCCGAAGCCGAGGCCGAGGTGCAGCGGATGAATGCCGATCGCTCGCGGCTGGCGCAGGAACTCGATAATTCCGAAGCGCGCGCCGAACGGCTGGAAGATGCCAACAAGGAAGTCTCGCGACGTTTGGTGACTGCCATGGAAACCATCCGCGCCGTGTTGGACAGATAGGAGCTGGCCCGATGGCACAGGTCACGGTTTCAATCGACGGCAAGCAGTATCGCATGGCCTGCGACGAGGGCCAGGAAGAGCATCTGATCGACCTTGCCGAACGCTTCGACCGCTATGTTTCACACCTGAAGGACTCGTTCGGCGAGATCGGCGATCAGCGGCTGACCGTTATGGCCGGCATCATGGTGATGGATGAACTCTCGGAGTTGCAGAAACGCGTCAAGGGCATGGAAAGCGAAGTGCTGACCTTGCGCAAGACCCGCGACGAGGCTCTGACCAAGGCCGACAAGAGCGATAGCGTGCTCACCAATGCGCTCGGCGCGCTGGCACAGCGCATGGAAGACCTGACTGTGACGCTGGCGGTCAACAAGAGCTGAGACAGAACCTTTCCTGTCCAGCCCCAGGCTCTCATCCGCGCGCCGCGCATTCGGCAGCATAAAAATGCTCGCCTCCCGCCGACAAGAGTTTCATATTATCTTGCAGCCACGATTTTTGCGCTAAGATGCAACGATGCCGGGCGGGACAGCTTGATGGTGGCGTGGGTTGCCGCGTGCCGTTCCTCGCTGCCGACGGTTCCGTTTACAGGGGAGATGTACCATGAGCCTTCGTATCAACGACATTGCGCCGGATTTTACCGCCGAGACCACGCAAGGGACGATCAAATTCCATGACTGGATCGGCGACGGTTGGGCGATCCTGTTCAGTCACCCGAAGAATTTCACGCCGGTCTGCACGACCGAGCTTGGCACGATGGCGGGGCTCGAAGGCGAGTTCAAGAAGCGCAACGTCAAGATCATCGGCATTTCGGTCGATCCGGTCGAAAGTCACGGCAAGTGGCAGGACGACATCAAGACGGCGACCGGTCATTCGGTGAACTATCCGCTGATCGGCGACAAGGACCTCAAGGTCGCCAAGCTCTACGACATGCTGCCGGGCGGTGCCGGCGAGACGTCGGAGGGCCGCACGCCCGCCGACAACGCCACAGTGCGCTCGGTCTACGTCATCGGACCGGACAAGAAGATCAAACTGGTGCTGACCTACCCGATGACCACGGGGCGCAATTTCGATGAGATCCTGCGCGCGGTCGATTCCATGCAGCTCACCGCCAAGCATCAAGTGGCGACGCCGGCGAACTGGAAGCAGGGCGAGGACGTGATCATCACCGCGGCCGTTTCCAACGAGGATGCAATCAAACGCTTCGGCGCTTATGAGACCATCCTGCCGTATCTGCGGAAGACCAAGCAGCCGTCGGCCTGACCGCTCGGAACAGTTTTTGGCTTTCCTGTCGCCGCGAGCGAAAGGATACTTGACTGGCTCACCCGAGCGGACAACCATGCTCCTCTCGGGTGTCGTCAGAGAAAATCATTCCTGGCGACCGAGAGTTGGGGAAGCCGGAATTGGACGTAGCTTTGGCCAGGCCGCAGGTCAGCGGCTTCTATGACAAGCCGACCGGCGCCATCCAGTATGTCGTCGCCGACCAGGCGACGAAGCGATGCGCCATCATCGATCCGATCCTTGATTTCGACGAGAAATCCGGTGCTACGGCAACGACGAATGCCGATGTCATGCTCGACTTCGTCAGCGAGCAGGGACTGAGCGTCGAATGGATCCTCGACACCCATCCGCATGCCGACCATTTCTCGGCGGCGCATTACTTGAGAGAGAAGACCGGCGCGCCGACGGCGATCGGCGACAGGGTCATCGAGGTCCAGAAACTGTGGAAAGCGATCTACAACTGGCCGGATTTTCCCGCCGACGGTTCGCAGTGGGACAGGCTGTTTAGAGAAGGCGAAACCTTCCAAGTGGGTACCCTTCCGGTCAAGGTGCTGTTCTCGCCCGGACACACGCTGGCCTCCATCACCTATGTGATCGGCGATGCCGCCTTCATCCACGACACGCTGTTCATGCCCGACAGCGGCACGGCGAGGACGGACTTTCCCGGCGGCAGTGCCGCGCGGCTCTGGCGCTCGATCCAGGACATATTGGCGTTGCCGGACGAGACGCGGGTGTTCGTCGGCCATGACTATCAGGCCGGCGGCCGCGAACCTTTGTGGGAAAGCACGGTCGCCATACAGAAGGCTACCAACATCCATCTTGCCGCCGCCTGCAGCGAGGCCGAGTTCGTCGCCCTGCGCGAGGCGCGCGACAGGACGCTGCCGATGCCGCGGCTGATCCTGCATGCGCTGCAGGTCAACATGAATGGCGGGAGGCTGCCCGAACCCGAAGCCAATGGCCGGCGGTACCTGAAGTTTCCGCTGGACGGGCTTTGAGGGGCCGTTGGTGAAGCTGCCAATCTCGACCCTTGCGGGGGAGATTGGCTGTCGCCCCCGTTCGCCAACTCCCAATCAGCCACAAAAAAGGCGGCGCCAGGTTTCCTGGCGCCGCCTTGATTTTTTGTTGCCTTAGCTAACCTTACGCCGCCGGCTGCGCCTCAATCGTGCGCAGCGCCTGGGTCTGGCGCTTGGCGGCGGCCTTGACCGCGTCCTGCACCTTCTCGAAGGCGCGCACCTCGATCTGGCGCACGCGCTCGCGGCTGATGTCGAACTCGGACGACAGCTCTTCCAGCGTCAGCGGCTCTTCGGCGAGGCGACGGGCCTCGAAGATGCGCCGCTCGCGCTCGTTGAGCACGGCAAGAGCGCCCGACAGCATGCCGCGCCGGTTTTCCAGCTCGTCCTGCTCGATCAGCATCTCTTCCTGGCTTTCGTGGTCGTCGACCAGCCAGTCCTGCCATTCGCCGGATTCGCCTTCGCTGGCCCGGATCGGGGCGTTGAGCGAGGCGTCGCCGGACAGGCGGCGGTTCATCGACACCACTTCGGCTTCGGAAACGTTCAGCCTTGTGGCGATCTCGGTGATCTGGTCGGGCTTCAAGTCGCCGTCGTCGAGCGCCTGGATCTTGCCCTTCACCTTGCGCAGGTTGAAGAACAGGCGCTTCTGGTTGGCGGTCGTGCCCATCTTGACCAGGCTCCACGAGCGCAGGATGTACTCCTGGATCGAGGCCTTGATCCACCACATGGCGTAGGTCGCGAGGCGGAAGCCGCGCTCGGGTTCGAATTTCTTGACGGCCTGCATCAGGCCGACATTGCCTTCCGAGATCACTTCGCCGATCGGCAGGCCATAGCCGCGATAGCCCATGGCGATCTTGGCGACGAGCCTGAGGTGGCTGGTGACGAGCTTGTGCGCAGCGGAGGTGTCTTCATGCTCGGCGTAACGCTTGGCGAGCATGTACTCTTCCTGCGGCTGCAGCATGGGAAAGCGGCGGATTTCTTCCAGGTAGCGGCTGAGGCCGCCTTCGCCGGAAACGATACTGGGTAGTGACTGGGCCATGATAGCGCCCCCTCTCTATTGGAGTGATGCCCCCGAAACGCGGCGGGCATGTGACGCGAGCACCAAAAGGCTCGCCCGCGACATCAGATCTTATACAGGAACAAAACCAGAAAAGACAGGCATTTGTTCAACACGAAACAGTGTGTCACGGTGAAGTGAACAATGTCAGTCAGGTTTTTTGATGGCTTGTCGGTGACGGGTTCAGAGCTTGCGGAAGCCGCCGACGAGTTCCTCCATGTCCCTCGGTAACGGCGCCTCGAACCTCATCGTTAGATGGGTAGTGGGATGGCGAAATGCAAGGAGCCAGGCATGCAAAGCCTGCCGGGGAAATGCCTTGACCTGGCTTTTCAGCGGTTCGGGCAGCCGGTTGGCCTTGGTGCGGAAGGCTTGGCCGTAATCGGGGTCGCCGATCACCGGATGGCCGATATGCGCCATGTGGACACGGATCTGGTGGGTGCGGCCGGTCTCCAGCCGGCATTCGACCAGGCTGGCCGTGGCGAACTCCTGTTGGCTCTCGCCGAAGCGCTCCTGCACGGTGAAGTGGGTGACCGCATGGCGGGCGTCGTCGCGTCCTTCCGGCACCACGGCACGGCGCACGCGGTCGGCGGCGCGGCCGAGCGGCGCGTCGACCCTTCCGGTCGGCCTCTGCGGTATGCCCCAGACCAGCGCCAGATAGGCACGCTCCAAGTCGCCGGTCAGGCCGTGATCGGCGAAAGCCTCGGACAGTGACTTGTGGGCGCGGTCGGTCTTGGCGACGACCATGACGCCGCTGGTCTCCTTGTCGAGGCGGTGGACGATGCCCGGCCGGCGCACACCCCCGATTCCTGAAAGGCTGTCGCCGCAATGATGGATCAGCGCATTGACCAGTGTGCCGGTCCAGTTGCCCGCTCCGGGGTGCACGACAAGCCCGGCCGGCTTGTTGATGACGATCAGTTCGTCGTCCTCATAGAGTACATCGAGTGCGATGTTCTCGCCCTGCGGCTCCGCCGGCTCCGGCTCCGGCATGGTAACCGACACGCTCTCGCCCGGCGCCATCTTGCGCTTGGTCTCGTCGACGGGCTTGCCGTCGACCGAGACCGCGCCCTGCCTGATCAGCATCTGCACGCGGCTGCGTGACATGTCCGGGCCAAGGCTTGCGGCCAGCCACTGGTCGAGGCGCAGGCCGGCCGCATCCGCGCCCGCCACCAGCACTGTCGGTTCCGCCTCTATCAATTCAGGGGCCTCTTCGCTATGAGCGCTCATTGAAAAACCGTTCCGGAACTGTTTTGCCATGGCCAGCCCGATCGCCGAAGAAGACCAGGATAAGCCGCTCGACCCCGAGGTCGAAAAGGTGCGCAGGAAACTCGTCCGCTTCGTCGGGATCAATCTCGGCCTGCTGTTCCTCGCCCTTATGGTGGTGATCGGCGCCCTTGTCTACAAAGCGCGCAATGCACCGCCGGCGAACCCGCCGCTGGCCGGCGATATCCAGACACCCGCCGGCGAACCGGTCAACGGCGACATCGTGCTGCCGGTCGGCGCCACGGTGGTCAGCCAGTCGCTGTCCGGCAATCGTGTCTCGATCGACGCCGAGCTTGCCGACGGCAGCCGCACGATCTTCGTCTACGACATCACCGAGCGACGCCTGATCGGCCGCTTTGCGATCCGCAACAAGTGACCGAGCCGCAACGATGAACGGCAGCAGGCCAATGAGCAAGCCTCAGGCATGAGCGGGTTCGCCGAGCATCGCCGCATCGCCACGGTCGCCCTGGTCGTCGCCAATTATGACGAGGCGATTGCCTGGTATGTCGAGCGGCTGGGCTTCCTGCTCGTCGAAGATGTCGATCTCGGCGGCGGCAAGCGCTGGATCACGGTCGCGCCGGCCAACGGGCAGGGCGCCAGGCTGCTTCTGGCGGAAGCGTCCGACGAGGCGCAAAGGCGGAGCATCGGCAACCAGACCGGCGGGCGTGTCTTCCTGTTCCTGGAAACCGACGACTTTGCCCGCGACCATGCGGCGATGCTGGAGAAGGGCGTCGAATTCCGCGAAGCACCGCGCTTCGAGCCCTATGGCACGGTGGCGGTTTTCGCCGATCTGCATGGGAATCTCTGGGATCTGATCGAACCAAAACGATAGGCTGACGGCCGGCTTTTCCCCGGCAAGGGAAAGCGGCCTAACCCCAGTTGCTTTTTCCCAGCGCTCAGCCTATATCGCCGGTTCTTGAACGCGCCCATCGTCTAGCGGTCAGGACACCGCCCTCTCACGGCGGGAACAGGGGTTCGATTCCCCTTGGGCGTACCAAGTTTTTCGACAAATTTGCAGGATGCCGTCGATTTCGTTCTGAAGTCGACGACCTCGATACTGTGGCGTTTGGGAAACCAGATCTGCACAGGTAGCCGCAGCCTTGAAAATCCCAGTGGCACCAACCACTCAGGCCTTCATTTCATTCGTCTGGTAAACGTTAACGGACCCGAAACCGAGAACCTTAACGCCCCCGCAACTCACGGCGATATATTAGTTGTCGCTTTATTAGCTGTAGGAGGTTGACATGAAGAAAATAGCCTGCCGTTTCGCTTGGGACGAGTCTGGCGCGACCGCGATCGAGTATGGCTTGATCGCGGCTCTTATCGCGCTCGCGATCATCACCGGCGCCGGGGCGGTTGGCAATTCGCTCAACGGGATCTTCACGAACGTCGGCACTACGGTCAACAGCAGCGGCTCGTAAGTCGGTACCTCAATTCGGTCGGCCGTCGGCCGGATCGTCGACCCTCAGCCTCCAAAAGCGTAACGTGTACGCCCTTCCGATGTCCGGCATCGGAAATGCGGACGGCGCACTCTCAATCATCCGGCTTATCCGTTGCGTCGCTGCGTTCGTCGCTTCTGGCGCCGTGGGGCTGTTTGCATTAGCATCACGTCACGGATCCTGAGGCACGGTTCCAGCGGCGCACAGAACGCCGGATGCCGGGCAGATTCGCCGACCAGTTGATGCCGTGGGGAGGAAGGCCAATGCAGAAGCTGCAATCTCAGGGCGTCCACCACATCACGCTGGTCGGCGCCGGGCGCCAGACCTCTATCGATTTCTGGGAAGGCGTGCTCGGCATGCCGTTCATCTTCGAACAGCCCAACCTCGACAAGCCGAGGGAAAGCCATCTCTATTTCGATCCCGGCGACGGCCGGCTGATCACCATCTTCACCGACGAGAGCCGCACACCGGAGAAGCGGCGCACGCCGACCGATCCGGGCTGTGTCCACCACATCGCCTTTTCGGTGTCGCGCGTCACCTTCCTGCAGGCGGTCTCCCGGCTTGACGAGCGCGGCATCAAGCACAGCGGCGTCAAGGATCGCGGTTTCATGGATTCGATCTATTTCGAGGATCCGCTCGGCCTGCTGATCGAACTGGCGTCCTACCGCTTCGAACCGCCAGCGGGCTTCACCCACGCCGATGTGCTGATGGAAGCGCACAGGCTGCGGGTCGCGCGCGGCGACTACAACATCGCCGAAGTGCATCTCGCCGATGCGATCCAGGCGCTCGTCGAACGTTCCCGCGCCACCTTGTCGGACGATCGGGCGCCGAAGAACCCATACTGAACAGACCAGAGGGAGGAACAAGATGGCCAAGACAGCGACGAAGACTGCCGGGAAATCCGCGGCCAAAGCTGCCGCCAAGCCGGCCGCGAAAGCTGCGGCAAAGCCAGAAGCCAAGGCGGCCGCCAAGCCTGCGGTGAAGGCGACGGCAAAAGCCGCGCCCAAGGCCAAGCCGGCCAAGAAGCCGGCGTTGAAGCTCAGCATGCTGAAGCCCAGCGTCAACAACATGACCGTGCGGGTGTTTGCGCGCGCGGCCGGTTTCGACCATGCCGAGACCGATGCCTGGGGCCACACCCGTTCGCCGGAGTTCATGGCGCGAAATCCCGCCCATTTGACACCGATGATCGAGGACAAGGGCCTCCCTAGAGGCGTGTTGTGGGAAAGCTGCGCCATCATGCAGTATCTCGCCAACAAGCACGGGCTGGAGAAATTCTATCCGAAGGCGCCGGCCAAGCGGGCGATGGTCGACAGTGCCATGTTCTACCTGATCGGTACGCTCTACCCTTATGTGGCGCGCGCCACCTATCCGGCGCTCGGCTTCCCACAATATGCCGGCGAGGTCGGCCACAGCGACGCGCACCCCGACAGGAAGTCGGAGGCCCAGAAGGCGGCGATGGCGGCGATCGCCGAGCCGCTCGAAGTGTTTCACAGCTTCTTCAGGGACGGCAAGCCGTTCATCGGCGGCAAGCATCCTTCGATCGCCGATATCCGCCTGGCGGCGACGCTCGAATTCCTGGCCGTCGTCGACTATGCCTTGCCCAAGTGGGCGAAGGACTATGTGGCGGCGATCGAGAAGACGCTCGGCAAGGCCTATAGCGAGCCGGCCGGCGATGTGCGCGGCTACATCGCCCATGTGAAGTCGCAGGCCAAGGCCTGAGGTTAAGGATACGTTAACCAAAGCCCTGTCTACTGCAGGCAATTCGCTTTCGGCCCGCGACCACGGATGTACTGGCGCAGAACGTCGTAGCGATAGGAAAGGTCGGCGCAATGCCGGCCTTTTGCTTTTGCACGCCATCGCCAAGTGCGATCTGGCACGCAGGCCTCGTCCAGTGTCGCTTTTTTGGCGTCAACTTTTTTCGAGAGATATTGTCATTGCCGGCGTTGGCCCTACCATCCATCTCGGCAGTCCGGCATGGATTGTCGGTCAGGCATGAGACGAGGGCTGGCGATGAAAAGCGTTGCGAGACGGATTGCGGTTGCGGGCGTGATGCTGGCGGCCGTTGTCCATGCTTCGAGTGCAGCCGAACTCAACACGATGGACGATGTCGGGGCAGCGATCCAGGCATGCTGGACACCGCCGGCGGACGCCGGGACCGCCAGCGTCACCTTGAGCTTCAGCTTCAAGCGGGATGGGACGCTGATCGGCCCGCCGAGGCCGACGGCCATCAAGGTGAATGGCGATGCCAAGGCGAAAAAAACATTTGTCGATGCCGCGACAGCGGCCCTGCGGAATTGCCTGCCCCTGACTTTCTCGGCGAAGCTGGCGCAAGGGATCGCTGGCAACGTGTTTACGTTGCAATTCGCCTCTCCCAAGTAAGCCTCGTTGTCGGGTCAGTGGTGACTGCGCCTGGCCTCGGCATGCCGGGCAAGATCGGGCGTCTCGAAGACGTAGTCGCTCCAGGCTGATTCAGGAACCTGGCCGGCCAGATAGCATTCCAGCAACAGGCTTTGCTCGGGATTGAGTGGCCTTGGCGCGCGCTGGTCCAGCCCCAGCGAGTGAAACAGGTTTCTTGTCAGGTCGGAGACGGTGAAGTGGATCGACATCTGCGTTCTCCTTTTGGTCCTTCAACGCGGAAGACCGGGCAAAGGTTTCGAACGCATGGCGATAATGGCGCATTGATCTCGGTCCGTCGCGCTGCAGGTCCTCGGCGATGGTCGGCTTGCGCTTTCTTTCGAGTTTCGTCTCAATCTTGAAATAAAAATGTAATATCGAATTTACATGAGGTGACGTAGTGCAATAGACAATAGGTCATTCATGTCGAAATTCTTTAGATTATTAGGAACTACTCATGTAGCCGAAGCTTGCTGAAGTCATGAACTCTAAATTCCGGGTTCTCCGCAAAAAGGACCAAGTTGTCCCGATGATCCGTTTCTGGCCTTCCATGGTGATCGCATTTATTTCGCTGGCGGCAGTTTTGTTCGGTACGCTTTCGTCCTACGCGGACAGCTGCGGCGCGATCAGAAGCCAGTTGCTTTCGGCTGGCCGCAGCGGCGGGGCGAGCCCGGAGCTTGCCCAGTTGCGCCGGCAACTTGCAGCCATCCAGACTATCGAGAGACAGCGCCAGTGCACGGCGAAGAGTTCGCTTGGTGGTCTCTTCAACGCTTGCGCCGATCTCGCCAGGAGCCGCTCGGATGTGCAGCGCCGGATTGCTGCCGCTGGGAATTCGGGCCGCGACACAGCGGGCCTGCAGGCGCGCCTCGTCGCGCTTGGCTGTGCGCCTTCGGCAAAGCAACGGCCTGTGCGCGCCGCGCCCAGCACCCAATCGGCGAGCACCACGTTCGCCGGCAATGCGATGCTGTTTTGCGTGCGTCTGTCGGACGGATATTTCTTCCCGGCGCCAAAGTCGCAATTCGCCGCCAGCGGCGATCTGAAGGAGACGGTCGATCAATGCCGTTACATCTGCGATGACCCCGGCGTCGACCTCTACACGTTGAACGACGCCAGCCTCGAAACCGACCAGATGACCGCGCTCGACACGCGCAAACCCTATACCGAGCTGCCGGCAGCCTTCAGATATCGCGATGATGCGAATTTCAAGGCATGCGACGTCAAGCGCTACTACCAGCGGGTCACCGAACTGCGAGCCAGGACCGTGACGCCCGCCAACATGCGCAACGCCATTATTCCGTTGCCGACGGCGAAGCCGGATCTCGGCACGGTTGCGGCCGTCCCCGGGATCGATGCCGAAGCCCCAGGTGCCGCCCAGCACCTTTCGATCGAGGCCGGCGAGCGGCCGGTGCGCTTGGTCGGCCCGGCATTTTTCCCGGCCGAATGATCGCCGGTCTTCCCCGATTTGCGATCACCGGCGGCGGCGTGCCTGCTGCTATGCGGCTGCGCGATCCGTCTGGAACAGAGGGGCGCTCACGGCGTTGTGATCGACATCAGCCGGGAGGAACGCCATGGCTACGTTCAGGGAAATGCGGGTGCTGGAGATCGTCGAAGACGACTCGCTGACCACCGAACAGAAAATCGCCGAACTGCGCGAGATCGAATCCGAGGCGCGTGGGTTGCAGCGGGCTGCCTCGGAGGGTCCAATGGACGACGATGACGGTTGGCAGGAAGATCTGCGTCAGGTTCGTCTTGCACTCGACAAGCTCGGAGCGAAGGAGCCGAAAAAAGGCGCTGCTTCCCTGTGAAAGCCCGTTCGCCGAGCTATCCGCGGATCGTGTTTTTTGACCGAATCCCGCTTTTAGGACCAAGCTCCAATCTAATCGCAGACCATGCGAGCTCTCTTGCCAGGCTCGCTGACGTTCCTGCAGGTCAGCGACTTCGCCGGCGCCGATAGGGACGCCGACGCAGGCAACCTCGTCTGGTGCCGTTTCGGTGCGGCATGGCTTACCTTGCGCTCGGAAAAACGCCGGGGCGGCTGCGGCGCCACCGGAAAAGCGCCGTTTTCGACCTCGGATTGGCCGTAGTCGACATTCGGTGGCGGCCGGTCCCAGAAGCGCCGGACATCGAGCGGCCTCGGGATGACGACCGTGCCGTCATAACTGCGCGAGCAACCGCCGCCGAAAAGCAGCGCCAGCCCCATGAAAAAAGGCACAATCCGTCCAAGCATCAGCAATACCCCTGCCGTTGCTTATATAGCGGGTTCGACCCCGCCGACAACCGGGCGGAATGAAGCTAACTGACCGTTAAGGTTAGCGGATCCTTAATGCTTCTCGGGCACATTTTGCCGACGAACCGCGGAGGAGGGTTCGGCCTTGGTTTTCGGGGTGGGGACGGCATGGCGGAAGCGAACGAAACAATCAGCGCGCGCGGCAAGCGCGCGCCTCGCAGATCCACAGCGCATGGCGACGATGCATCATCGTCCGCCTCTTGCATGGATTCGAACGATGCGCTTCGCCAACTCGTCGAAGCCGGTTCCGACTGGGTCTGGGAGACCGACGCCGAACTGCGCTTCTCCTGGCTCTCGCAAAATTACCAGGCAGCCACCGGCATCGATCCGGCAAACGTGCTTGGCCGGTTCCGCTTCGACTTCCTCAATCAGGTCCTGAACGGCGATCGTAGTGGCGCCGCGCATTTGGAGGATCTGCAGGCGCACCGGCCTTTTCGCGACTTCGTCTACGAACTCAAGGGTGGCAGCGCCGACTGTCGCTGGGTCTTGACATCAGGCTTTCCGAAGTTCGACGACGAAGGAAGATTTGCCGGCTATCGCGGAATCGGCCGCAACGTCACGGCATTGGCCGGCGCCTTCAAGGGTCCGGGGCCGGAACCATCGGCCGACGGCGAGCCCGACCAGCATCTGGCCGACCTCGAGCGGACGATGGACGCCATGCAGATGGGCGTCGTGCTCCTCGACGCCAGGCTCGACACGCTGATCGTCAACAAGGCCTATCGCGACCTCTCGAGGATTCCGGACGGCGCTGTCGGCGTCGGCGCTCCGTTCAGCCTGTTGATGGAGCTCAACCGCCGCAGCGGCATCTATGGCGACATCGACGAACGGCAATGGCAGCGCTACCTTGCCACTCGTCTCGAGGAGATTCGCGCCGGATCCGTCGCGCCGCGCGAATTTGTCCATGCCAACGGCAGGACGATGATGTTCTCGGTGACGGCGCTGTCAGGCGGCAAGCGGCTGTTGACCTATTATGAGGTCACCGAGATCAAGCAACGCGATGCGGAGATCAAAAGCGCGAACGCCAAGATCGCCGAGACCTTCGCCAGTCTCCGCACCATGGTCGACCAGATGCCGATCGGTGTCCTCGTCCTCGACGCCGATATGCGCACCGAGATCATCAACCGTGCTTTCTATGATTTCTGGCAGATCGACGCCCGGCGCGCCGAGATCGGCTGCAGCTTCCGCGATCTGATGGACGCCAGCCGCGACATCGATCCGTTTGGTGCCGACGATGCATCATGGCAGCGGCATATCGCCGAGCGCGAGGCGGAAATCAGGGCCGGGATCGCCGCGGCGCGGCAGTTCCCGCGCAATGACGGCCGCACGCTGATATCGTCGATGGCGCCGCTGGCCGGCGGCAAGCGGCTGATCTCCTATGTCGACGTCACCGACATGAAGAACCGGGAGGCCGAACTTGCCGACGCGCTGGAGAAAGCGCGGCTGGCGGAGGCGGTGATCAACGCCGTCAAGGATCCGATCTTCGTCAAGGACGACCATCTGCGCTTCGTCTTCGTCAACGAGGCGTTCGCGGCTCTGTTTGGCCAGACGCCGCAAGCCATGCTCGGCAAACCCGGCGGCGATTTCCTCCCGGCGAACGCTGTCGCGCTTTTCGAGCAGAGCGAAGGTGAGGTCCTTGCGACCGGGCGGCCGTACGAAGTGGAAGAGAATTTCGAGGTCGATGGCGCCAGCCGATCGCGTATCGTCAGGAAGAGCCGCGTCGGCATGGCCAGCGGCCGCAACTATGTTGCCGGCTTCCTGTTCGATATTTCCGAAATGAAGCGCCGCGAGACGGAAGCGCAGGATGCGCGCAAGCATCTCGCCAGCGTGCTGGAATCCTTGCCGGCCGCCGTGATCATCTACGATCGCGACGACAGGTTCGTTTTCGCCAACCGCAAGATCCAGGATACGCTGCCGGCCTTGAAGCCGGCATGGCAGCCCGGCTGCACATTCCGCGAGGCACTCGTTCTGGGCCATGCGAACGGCTATTTCCGCGACAGCGGCGATCCACAAGTCGACCAGCTCTACGACAGCGACCATGACCGCTGGCTGGATGCGATCCTCGCCCGCTACCGCTTGCCCAATTCCTGCTACGAGCGTCATAACCCCGACGGCCGCTGGTACCAAGTCTACGACATGCGGACCGATGATGGCACCTTCATCGGTGTTCGCGTTGACATCTCCGAGATCAAGAGCCGCGAGGCGGCATTGCGCGATTCGATGCGCCAGATCGACCTGTTCCGGCACGTGATGGACGAGTTGCCGGTGGCCGCCTTCATCAAGGCGCAGGACCTGAGCATAGAATTCGTCAACAAGGCCTGGTGCGCGATCACCGGCTTGGCCAAGGAGGATGTCATCGGCCGCACCGACCGGCAGTTGTTCGGTGCGCAGGACGCCGATGGCTACAGCCATGACGACACGCAAGTCGCCGTGACGGGCGCCGTCAGGGAGGTCGAGGAACCCGTCACCCATCGCGACGGCACGGTTCGGCAGTTGATGACGCGCAAGAGCCGCCTGGTGACGCTGGACGGGTCGGTGCATCTGGTCGGTTCGAGCACCGACATCACCGACGTCAAGGCGCGCGAGCGTGCGCTGGAAGAGAGCATGCGCGAGAACGAGGTGTTCCGCAGCCTGATCGACAACGTGCCGGTATCGATCTACGCCAAGCGCTCCGATCTCCGGCAGTTCTATGTCAACAAGGGCTGGTGCGATCTCACGGGCTTCCGCAAGGAAGAGGCTATCGGCAAGACCGACATCGAGATTTTCGGGCCGGATGGCGAGGCTTTCGTCAATGGCGACCTCGCCGTGCTGCGCACCGGCGAAACCCAGGAGGTCGAAGAGACGGTGACGTTGGCCGACGGCAGCGTCAGGCATCAATTCGCCCGCAAGGGCGCGATGATCGCCTCCGACGGCTCGCTCTATTTGATCGGCTCGACCACCGACATCACCGAGCTGAAGATGCGAGAGGCCGAACTGCGCGAGGCGCGTCAGCGCGCCGTGCTCGCCGACCGCGCCAAGTCGGAATTCCTCGCCAATATGAGCCATGAGATCCGCACGCCGATGAACGGCGTGCTCGGCATGGCCGAACTGCTGGCCAAATCGGACCTCGACCCGAAGCAGAAGACGTTCACCGACATCATCGTGAAATCGGGCAATGCGCTGCTCACCATCATCAACGACATACTGGACTTCTCCAAGATCGATGCCGGTCAGCTGGTGCTCGATCCGGCGCCCTTCAATCTGGCCGAGGCGATCGAGGATGTGGCGACACTGGTGTCGACACGAGCCAAGGAAAAAGACCTCGAGCTGATCGTGCGTGTCGAACCTCGGCTCGAGAGCCTGTTCGTCGGCGATGTCGGCCGTATCAGACAGATCGTCACCAACCTGCTCGGCAACGCGGTGAAATTCACCGATGAAGGCCATGTGCTGGTCGACGTCACCGGCGAGAGGGTTCCGACCGGAACGAAGCTGACGATCTCGGTCACCGATACCGGTATCGGTATCCCCGAGGAAAAACTGAAACTGGTGTTCGAGAAATTCAGCCAGGTCGACACCTCTTCGACGAGGCGGCATGAGGGAACCGGCCTCGGTCTTGCCATCACCTCGCGGCTCGTCGAACTGATGGGCGGCGACATCGGGGTCGAAAGTGCGGAAGGCAAGGGCTCGACTTTCTGGTTCTCGGTGACGCTGCCGCGGGCCGGACAGCAGAACGGACAGCGCATCATGCCGATCGACGTGACCGGTGCGCGTGTGCTGATTGTCGACGACAATGCCGTCAATCGGGCCATCCTGACCGAACAGATGACATCGTGGACGTTCGATTCCTGCGCGGCCGAAAGCGGCGCCGAAGGCCTCAAGGTACTGATCGCCGCCGCTGCCTATGGTGTCCCGGTCGATTGCGTCGTGCTCGACTACCAGATGCCTGGAATGAGCGGCGCCGAAATGGCGCGGATCGTGCGCAGCACCGCCGGCCTTGCCGGCATGCCGATCATCATGCTGACCTCGGTCGACCAGTCGCTCGCCAACACCAGCTATCGCGATCTTGGCATCGATGCCCAGCTGATCAAGCCGGCGCGCTCCTCGGTGCTGCTGGAAACGCTGGTCGCCACCATCCAGCGGCATCGCCACAACACGAGCGGCAGCGACGCGCAGCCGCTCGCAGCCGACGTCGCTGCGGGTTATGTGATGCGGACGCAGCCCTCGGCGCCGTCCGAACAGCGGGCGCTGCTGCAGCCGCCCTCAATTCGCCCCCGGCCACCGGTGGCGGCTGGCGGCGACAGGCTGGATATCCTGGTGGCCGAGGACAATGAGGTGAACCAGATGGTGTTCACCCAGATCCTCGGCGAGACCGGTTATGGTTTCGAGATCGTCGGCAATGGCCGCAAGGCGCTCGACGCCTTCGGCCGGCTGAACCCGTGCATGATCCTGATGGATGTCTCCATGCCGGAGATGAACGGTCTCGAAGCAACCGCCGCCATTCGCCGGCTGGAGGAAGAAACCGGCACCCATGTGCCGATCGTCGGCGTCACCGCGCATGCGCTGAAGGGCGACCGCGAGCGCTGCCTGGAGGCAGGCATGGACGACTATCTGCCCAAGCCGATCAGTCCCCGGGCGTTGCTCGAGAAGGTCGAGCGCTGGGTCGGCGCCAGCCGGCAGGCGCAGCGCAACGCCGGGTAAGGCCGGCTCTGCCCGAGTACCGGGAATACGGCGAAGATTCGCGCCCCTGTCAGCGGCCAAGACTATGGTGCGATCGCACCATATGAAAGGCGGCATCCAGCCGAGACAATGGCGACATTCGAATTCCGCTCTTCCCAGTTACGGGCGGGAGCAGCGACCGCCGGCATGAGACAGCGTCAACCTACCCCAACGGACCTGTTTTCGGCGATGGCCCGGCCACGACACCGTCTGGCTGAGAGCAACGCGCTCCCGTCCGGCTTTTCTTCATAAAGGCCGGCTGATCCCCAAATCGCCGGCCAGCCTCGACCGAATCGAGCAAGTCCCTGATTCCGGTGACAAAGCGGGGCTGCGTCGGGAGTGCCGGCCAGGCGGCATTCTGCTCATCCCGATGACGCGTTACCGGGGTGACATCAAACTGTCATGCGACTGTTATAATCGAAGGCTATTGGCCTCAGCGGGCGCCGACTGACGAGCGCCGAGAGACCATCTTCCGAACAGGAGCAGGCCACATGAAGAAATTCCTCTATACGGCGTCGGCCGCTGCGCTTGCGCTCGCCGCGACGTCCGGCTTCGCCGCCGCGCGCGACCAGATCCAGGTCGCCGGGTCATCGACCGTGTTACCTTATGCCAAGATTGTCGCCGAGCAGTTCGGCGAAACATTCACCAACTTCAAGACCCCGGTCGTCGAATCCGGCGGCAGCGGCGCGGGCATCAAGGAATTCTGCAAGGGCGTCGGCGAAGACACGATCGACATCGCCAATTCGTCGCGTCCGATCAAGGCGGACGAACTCAAGTCCTGCGCCGACGCCGGCGTGAAGGAAGTCCAGGAAGTCCGGATCGGCTATGACGGCATCGTCTTCGCCACCGACATCAAGGGCCCGGATTGGGCGCTGGTTCCCGCCGACATCTACAAGGCGCTGGCAGCCAAGCTGGTCGTCGACGGCAAGCTCGTCGACAATCCGAACACCAAGTGGAGCCAGGTCAATCCGAAGCTGCCCGACTGGGACATCGCCGCCTACATTCCGGGCGAAAAGCATGGCACGCGCGAAGTGTTCGAGACCAAGCTTCTCGATGCCGGCTGTGACAAGGCTGCTCTCAAGGCCGCCGGCATTGCCGACGACAAGGAAATCGGCAAAACCTGCATCGCCATCCGCAAGGACGGCAAGGCCGTCGACATCGATGGCGACTATACCGAGACGCTCGCCCGCATCGACTCCAACAAGACCGGCGTCGGCGTGTTTGGCCTCGCCTTCTATGAGAACAATGCCGACAAGCTGAAGGTCGCCACCGTGGAAGACGTCGTGCCTTCGACCGAGACGATCGCCAGCGGCAAGTATCCCGTCTCGCGCCCGCTGTTCTTCTACGTCAAGAAGGCGCATCTGGGCGTCGTTCCCGGCCTCAAGGAATATGTCGAGTTCTTCCTTGACGACCAGATGGTTGGCCCGGAAAGCCCGCTCGCCGAATACGGCCTCGTTGCTGCTCCGGATGCCGAGCGTCAGGCCCAGCGTGACGCTTTCGCCGCCGGAAAGTCGATGTAATCAGCTGCCGAACCGGGGTGCGGGCCAAATCCCGCGCCCCGGTTTCATCGCAGGCCGCAATGGCGGCTGCGTAAGAATTTCTCTTGGGGTGGGTCCATGTCGTCCTTGCTCGTACTGGCCATCGTCGTTGCCGTCGGCCTGGTTGCCTTTTTCATCGGTCGGCAACGTGCCGCGGCCCAGGACAATGGCAAGGTCAAGCCGCATTCGCGCGCCCACTATCATGGCTGGTGGGCCTTCCTGCTCGCCGTTCTGCCTGCTCTTTTGCTGCTTGCCGTCTGGACCGTCGGGTCTTCCGTCTATCTTGACCGACACATTCACACTGCCTTGCCCGAGCGCACCGTCGACAGCAAGGTTGCCAGTGAGGCACTGGATGTCAGCCTCGTAAAGAGCCTCGCCAGGGGCCTGCGCAAACTCGATGCCGGCACACTGGCCGCAATGCCTGCCAGCTTTGCCGAGCTGCAGCCGCTGCTCGCCGCCAAGGGTGTGGCACTGGCGAGCGACACGCAGGATTACATGATCCCGATCGCCGTCGAGGCGAACAAGGTCCAGGACCGGCTCGGCCTGTTCGGCGCCATTGTCATTCTCGTTTCCTCGATCGCCGGCGCCTTCTATGCGCTCAGGCAGATCGAGCCGCGCGCCAGGGCCCGCAACAATGTCGAGAGGCTGATGCTGTGGGGGCTGCTTGCCGCCTCCACCATCGCCATCCTGACAACCATCGGCATCGTGCTTTCGATGCTGTTCCAGACGATCACCTTCTTCGAAAGCGTCTCGCCGATGAGTTTCTTCTTCGGCACCGTCTGGGATCCGCGTTTTGCCGCTGCCGGTTCGGGCGGCAGCCAGGGCCAATTCGGCCTGATCCCGCTTCTTGCGGGCACGCTCTACATCGCCGCCGTCGCGCTGCTGGTTGCGGTGCCGGTCGGGCTGATGTCGGCTGTCTACATGGCCGAATATGCAACGCCCAAGGTGCGCTCGGTGGTTAAGCCGGCGCTTGAACTTCTGGCCGGCATACCGACCATCGTCTACGGCATCTTCGCCGTCGTCACGCTTGGGCCGTTCCTGCGCGACCTGTCCGCGGCGCTGACCGGCGGTTCGCCCTTCATCCAGGGCCAGAGCATCTTCACCGCCGGCCTGGTCATGGGCGTCATGCTGATCCCGGTCGTGTCCTCTCTCTCGGACGACATCATAACCGCGGTGCCGCGCGCCATGCGCGACGGGTCGCTTGGCCTCGGCGCGACCCGCTCCGAGACGATCAAGCGGGTGATCCTGCCGGCTGCACTGCCCGGCATCGTCGGCGCCATCCTGCTGACCGCCTCGCGCGCCATCGGCGAAACGATGATTGTCGTGCTGGCGGCGGGCGTCGCCGCCAACCTCACCATCAACCCGTTCGAGGCGATGACGACCATCACCGTCAAGATCGTCAACCAGCTCACCGGCGACCTCGAGTTCAATTCGCCGCAGACGCTGGTCGCCTTCGCACTCGGCCTGACGCTGTTCGCGCTGACGTTGGTGATGAACATCGTCGCGCTCTACATCGTGCGCAAATATCGGGAGCAGTACGAATGACCGACATTTCCATGGATACGATGGTCAGGGCGGCGGCCCATCCGCGCCGCGACATCGGCCTGAAGGCCCGTTACGCCGCCGAACGCCGTTTCCGCTTCTATGGCGTCGTGGCGATTTCCGTAGGCCTGGCGTTCCTGGCAATCATGCTGATCACCATCGTCTCGAAAGGCTACACCGCCTTCTGGCAGACGACGGTATCACTGCCGATCTCGTTCGACGAGAAGGTGATCGATCCTTCCGGCAAGCGTGCAACCGATCCGAGCGTTCTGATCAAGGCAAATTATCCCAAGCTCGCCGAAAACGCGCTTGTGGCCAAGCTCGGCATCTCTCCTGATGACAAGCCGATGATCCAGAAGCTCAAGGGCTTCCTGTCGGAAGGCGCCCGCGTCCAGTTGCGCGACATCGTTGCCGCCGATCCGTCCGTGATCGGCACGACACGCAACGTCAACATCCTCGCCGCCGCCAATCTCGACTCGGCTTTCAAGGGCCAGATCGACCTCAGTGTCGAGGAAGCGCGACGCAAGGTCTCGGACCAGCAGATCACCTGGATGAACAAGCTCAAGGCCGAGGGCGCGATGGCCGAGCACTTCAACAGCGGCCTGTTCACCTACGGCGCCTCCAGCCGCCCGGAAACCTCGGGCATGGGCGTGGCGATCATCGGCTCGTTTTATATGATGGTGATCGTGTTGCTCCTGGCGCTGCCGATCGGCGTCGCCGCCTCCATCTATCTGGAAGAGTTCGCCAAGAAGAACCGTTTCACCGACCTTATCGAGGTCAACATCAACAATCTGGCAGCGGTGCCGTCAATCGTCTTCGGCTTGCTCGGCCTCGCGGTGTTCATCAATTTCCTGGGCATGCCGCGCTCCGCCGCTTTCGTCGGCGGCCTGGTGCTGACACTGATGACGCTGCCGACGATCATCATCGCGACGCGCGCTGCACTTGCCGCGGTGCCGCCGTCGATCCGCTCGGCGGCTCTCGGTCTTGGCGCCTCCAAGATGCAGATGGTGTTCCAGCACATCCTGCCGCTTGCCGCACCCGGCATCCTCACCGGCACCATCATCGGTCTAGCGCGTGCGCTCGGTGAAACCGCGCCCCTGCTGCTAATCGGCATGGTCGCCTTCGTCGCCGATCCACCGACGACGCCTTTCGATCCGGCCACTGCGCTGCCGGTGCAGATCTATATGTGGGCGAACGAGGCCGAACGCGCCTTCGTCGAGCGCATGTCGGGCGCGATCATCATCCTGCTCGTCTTCCTCATGGCCATGAACATCACCGCGATCGTGCTTCGGCGTCGGTTCGAGCGGCGCTGGTAGAAAAAAGGCATTTTGGTATGAACATCATGACCGAACAGTCCCTTGAAAATGCAGTGGGCGATAAGATGAACGCCAAGTCGAACGAAGTGATCAAAATGCGTGGCGACAAGGTCGGCGTGTTCTATGGCGAGAAGCAGGCGCTGTTCGATGTCAATCTCGACGTCCGCCTGAATCAGGTGACGGCGCTGATCGGCCCCTCCGGCTGCGGCAAGTCGACCTTCCTGCGTTGCCTCAACCGCATGAACGACACCATCGATTCCGCGCGGGTAACCGGCAAGATAACGCTCGACGAAGAAGACATCTACGACAAGAACATCGATGTCGTCGAACTCAGGGCGCGCGTCGGCATGGTGTTTCAGAAACCCAATCCGTTCCCCAAGTCGATCTACGAGAACGTCGCCTATGGCCCGCGCATCCACGGATTGGCCAAGCGCAAGGCCGACATGGATCAGATCGTCGAGTCGAGCTTGAAGAAGGCGGCGATCTGGAACGAGGTGAAGGACCGTTTGCAGGAACCTGGCACGGGTCTTTCCGGTGGCCAGCAACAGCGTCTGTGCATTGCACGCGCCATCGCCGTGTCACCCGAGGTGATCCTGATGGACGAACCGTGTTCGGCGCTCGACCCGATCGCCACTGCTCGCGTCGAGGAACTGATCGACGAACTGCGCCAGAACTATACGATCGTCATCGTCACCCATTCGATGCAGCAGGCAGCGCGCGTGTCGCAGCGCACCGCGATGTTCCATCTAGGCTATCTGGTCGAGGAGGGCGCCACCGACAAGATGTTCACCACCCCCGACGACAAACGCACCCAGGACTACATCACCGGCCGGTTCGGCTGAGCTCAGGCATATGAGGGACGAAGATCATGGGTGAACATACCGTTGCATCTTTCGATGAGGATCTGGAGCAGATCAGCCAGCTGATCCGCGACATGGGCGATCTCGCCCGCTCGATGGTCAGTGGCTCGACCAAGGCTTTGCTCAATTCGGACAATGCGCTGGCGCAGCGCGTGGTTTCCGACGATGCGATCATGGATGCCCGCCAGCGCGAGCTGGACGATCGCGCCATCACGCTGATCGCCAAGCGCCAGCCAATGGCCAACGATCTGCGTGCGGTGGTCGGTTCGATCCGCATGGCCGGCGACCTCGAGCGCATCGGCGACCTTGCCAAGAACATCGCCAAGCGCGTCGGCACTGTCGGGCTGAGCGTCACGCCGCACGATCTTTCGCATTCGATCGACGCGATGGCGCAGCTGGTGCTGATCCAGGTGCAGGGGGTCGTCGACGAGTATGCCGCCGCTGACGCGGCAGCGCTTGCCACGCTCAGAAACAATGATGAACGCATCGACGTCAAATACACCTCGGTGTTCCGCGAGCTGCTGACCTACATGATGGAAGATCCCCGCAACATCACGGCGTGCACGCACCTGTTGTTTTGCGCCAAGAACCTCGAGCGGATCGGCGACCACGTGACCAACATCGCCGAAAATGCCTACTATGTTTTGACCGGCACGCAGCTGCCAGCCAATCGTCCGAAGCAGGACGAGACGGCAATGTCCGCGCCAGCGGCATAACAAGGGTGACCAGCCGATGATCGCACCACGCATCATGGTGGTGGAGGATGAGGAGCCGCTAGGCGTGCTGCTCCGCTACAATCTTGAATCCGAAGGTTACCAGGTCGAGGTGGTGACGCGCGGCGATGAGGCCGAAATCCGGCTGCAGGAGAACGTTCCCGATCTTCTGGTGCTCGACTGGATGGTGCCTGCGGTTTCGGGCATCGAACTCTGCCGGCGCCTGCGAATGCGTCCCGAGACCGAGCGGCTGCCGATCATCATGCTGACCGCGCGAGGCGAGGAAAGCGACCGCGTGCGCGGCCTGTCGACCGGCGCCGACGACTATCTGGTCAAGCCCTTCTCGACGCCGGAGTTCATGGCCAGGGTCAAGGCGCTGCTGCGCCGGGCCAAGCCGGAAGTGCTGTCCAGCGTGCTAAAGGTCGGCGATATCGTGCTCGATCGCGAGTCGCACCGTGTCTATCGCAAGAAGAGCGAGATCCGGCTTGGGCCGACGGAATTCCGCCTGCTCGAATTCATGATGCGCCATCCAGGCCGCGTGTTCTCGCGCAGCCAGCTGCTCGACAATGTCTGGGGCGAGACGATCTACATCGACGAGCGCACGGTCGACGTGCATGTCGGCCGGCTGCGCAAGGCGGTCAACAATGGCCGTATGCCTGATGTCATCCGCACGATCCGTGGGGCCGGATACGCCATCCGAGAGGACTGAACTCCCTCGTTTGAACTCACGCCACGTTCTTGCCGCCGAAACCGGATCTCGCCTGCACGCCCGGCGCAAAAATCTCCTGATCGACGAAGATCAGCGCCCGCATGGCGCAGCCTTCGCGGATCAGCGGCAGTTCGTTCGGCTCGGTGTCGAAGGAAATCGATTTGGAATGCTGGCCGCCGGCGGTCTGGGCAATCGCTTGCCGCAATGCCGGCTCGATCAGGTCGAAGGCGGCGGCGCTGACACCGACCATGGCGACCGGCGCCGGATCGATCAGCGCGAACAGGCTGCCGAGGCCGTAGCCGAGCGCTTCGCCGGCCTTGCGATAGGCTTCCCGTTCGGGTCCGTCACCTTCGCGGGCCGCGGCAGCCAGGGCGCGCATGTCGGCGTCGCTGACATCGGCGACGGGTTCTGCATCCTCGCCCATCTGCCTGGCGTTGCGCCAGATGGCGTAATTGCCCGCATAGGCTTCGACGCAGCCGCGCCGTCCGCAGCGACATAGCGCGCCGTTCGGCCGATGGATCATGTGGCCGAATTCGCCGCCCGAAGAATGGGTGCCGGTGAACAATTCGCCCTTCAGCACCAGTCCCATGCCGATGCCGTGCGACAAAAGGATAGCGATGAAATCGTCGCGGTAACGATCGGGGTCGCGCCAGCGCAGCGCCACCGCCATCATGTTGCAGTCGTTCTCCATTATGGCAGGGATGCCGAACTCGTCTTCGAATATGTCAGCGAAGGCGATGTCGGTGTGCGGCGTGATCGGCGACCACAGCATGGCGCGGGCACGGGTGTCGGTGATGCCCTGGATGGCCAGCGCGATGCGGGCGATGCTGCGCACGTCCAGGTCGGGATCTGCCAGGCGGCGCCGCACGATGGCCGTGCATTCCCCGATCAGCGACTCGCGCGACATCGTCAGCGTGTCCAGCCGGCGCTGTTCCTCGGATATCACCTGGCCGGCATAGTCGATGACGGCGACGGAGAGGAAGTTCAGCGACAGCACCACGGTCATTACCGCGGCCGCTTCCGGATTGAGACTGAGGCCGACCTGCGGCCGGCCGCGTTTGAGCGAGCCGGCCTCGCTCGGCTTGCTTTCGGTCAGGATGCCTTCGACGATCAGGTCGGATGAAATCGCCGAGATGGTCGAATGGCTGAGGCTTGTGGTCGCGGCGATCTCGGTTCGTGACGGCTGTCCGGCGCGGCGCACTGCCGCGATCACCATGGCGCGGTTGCGGCGGCGCAGATCGTCGTGGCGGATTCCGACCGACATGTTCTTTCATATCCTCCCGGTCGCCGCGGTTCCTCCTGCCCCTGGAACGCTGTCGGTGACGCCGGTAAATACTGGCAGAAGCTGCATGCCGTGTCATTTATTTATTCCGAGACTCGAAAAAAACTCGAAATGACATCAAAATCCATCAGAATCGATGTTGACAGCGTTCGGGCGTTGGCCCAGTATTTTTTCGAGGCTCGAAAAAATAGAGCCTCTGTGCCGGCCCTCGGGTCAGTTTGGTCGCGCCATACGCGGCGCAGGGAGGATAATATGAAAAGATTCACGGCCGCCATCCTGGCGGGTGCCGCCATGTCGCTGACGCTCGCGTCTGTCGCGCAGGCGAAGGACAAGGTTGTCGGCGTTTCGTGGTCCAACTTCCAGGAAGAACGCTGGAAGACCGACGAGGCCGCCATGAAGACGGCGATCGAGGCCGCCGGCGACAAGTACATCTCCGCCGATGCGCAGTCCAATCCCGGCAAGCAGCTTACCGATGTCGAAAGCCTGATCTCGCAGGGCGCTAATTCCCTGATCATCCTGGCGCAGGACGCTTCGGCCATCGGCCCGGCCGTGCAGAAGGCGCTGGACGAAGGCATTCCGGTCGTCGGCTATGACCGGCTGATCGAGAACAAGGACGTCTTCTATCTGACCTTCGACAACAAGGAAGTCGGCCGCATGCAGGCCCGCGAAGTGTTCAAGGTCAAGCCGGAAGGCAACTACGTCTTCATCAAGGGCTCCGGTGCCGATCCCAATGCCGACTTCCTGTTCTCGGGCTCGATGGAAGTGCTCAAGGAAGCCATCGACAGCGGCAAGATCAAGAATGTCGGCGAAGCCTACACGGATGGCTGGCTGCCCGCCAACGCCCAGAAGAACATGGAGCAGTTCCTGACCGCCAACGACAACAAGGTCGACGCGGTGGTCGCGGCCAATGACGGCACTGCCGGTGGCGTCGTCGCGGCGCTGACGGCTCAAGGCTTGGCCGGCACCGTGCCGGTCTCGGGTCAGGACGGCGACCACGCCGCGCTGAACCGCATCGCCCTCGGCACGCAAACCGTGTCGGTGTGGAAGGACGCGCGGGAGCTCGGCAAGAATGCCGCCGAGATCGCCTCGCAACTGGCCGACGGCAAGAAGACGAGCGACATCGCCGGCGCCAAGGACTTCACGACGCCGGGCGGCAACACCGTCAAGTCGCTGTTCCTGACCCCGGTTGCCATCACCAAGGACAATCTCAACGTCGTCATCGACGCCGGCTGGATCAAGAAGGACGAAGTCTGCGCGGGTGTCGCCGCCGGCACCGTGGCGGCCTGCAACTGATCCGTACCACTTTGCAATATCTGAACGCCGCGGCCCAAAAGCCGCGGCGTTTTCTCAAAGAATTCTGTTTCCGCATCATGCGGATAGCTTCTAGGCTGGGCTCCGGCATGCGCGTCAGACGGCCAGCCGGTGGGAGGAAACCATGACCGATACGACGTCAAACCCGCAGACCGATACGGCGCGCGCGTCGGAACTCGGCGCCGTCGCCCGGTTCCTGAAGGCGACCGAGATCGACACCCGCATGCTCGGCATGATCGGCGCGCTGCTGGTTATCTGGATTGGGCTGCATGTCATTTCCAGCCTGCGCCTTGGCGTCAATCCGCTCGATTTCGACAGCCGCACCTTTCTCACGCCGCGCAATCTGTGGAACCTGTCGGTGCAGACATCCGCGGTTGCCATCATGGCCTGCGGCATGGTGCTGGTCATCGTCATGCGCAACATCGACCTGTCGGTCGGTTCCGCCGAGGGCCTGATCGGCATGGTGATGGGATTTGCCCAGGTGCATTTCCTGGTGCGCTTTGTCGGGCTCGAACTCGGCAACCCGTGGATCTGGGTCCTGGCACTGGTCATCGGCCTGGCGCTCGGCCTGTTGATCGGCGCTTTTCAAGGCTTCGTCATCGCCTATCTCGAAGTGCCCGCCTTTATCGTGACGCTGGGCGGCCTGCTGGTCTGGCGCGGTGCCGCCTGGTGGGTCACTTCAGGCCAGACCGTGGCGCCGCTTAACGCCACTTTTCAGCTGATGGGCGGTGGGCCGGCGGGATCGATCGGCGCGACCTGGAGCTGGGTCGTTGGGATCGTCGCCTGCCTCGCCGTGGTGTTTGGGCTGTTCAACGGGCGGGTGCAGCGCAAGCGTTTCCGGTTTCCGCTACGTCCGATCTGGGCCGAGGCGCTGCTTGGAGTCGTCACCTGCGGCGCCATCATGGGTGCGGTCTGGCTCGCCAACTCCTACCCCTGGCCGATCGGCATCGTGAACAGATATGCGGCCGCCAACAACATCACCGTTCCCGAAGGCGGCCTGTTCATCGCCCACGGTATCGCGATACCGGTGCTGATGGCTGTCGCCGTCGGGCTGGTCATGACCTTCATCACCAACCGCACCCGTTTCGGCCGCTATGTGTTCGCCATCGGCGGCAATCCCGAGGCGGCCAATCTCGCCGGCATCAACACGCGATGGATCACCATGAAGGTGTTCATGATCATGGGCGTGCTGGCCACGATTGCCGCGGCGATCTCCTCGGCCCGGCAGAATTCGGCCACCAACGTGCTTGGAACGCTCGACGAACTGCTCGTCATTGCAGCCGCCGTGATCGGCGGCACGTCGCTTGCCGGCGGATCGGGAACGATCATCGGCGCCATGCTGGGCGCCCTGCTGATGCAGTCGCTGCAGTCCGGCATGGTGCTGCTCGGCGTCGACTCGCCGCTGCAGAGCATCGTCGTCGGGGCCGTACTGGTCATCGCCGTGTGGCTCGACACCGTCTATCGCAAGCGCGTCTAGGAGGGCATGCCATGAATGACAAGACTGCTCCTGCAGCCACCGCGCTGATCGACATGAGGAACATCTCGATCGCGTTTGGCGGCATCCGCGCCGTCGACGACGCCTCGATCGATCTTTTCCCCGGCGAGGTCGTGGCGCTGCTCGGCCACAATGGCGCCGGCAAGTCGACATTGATCAAGATCCTGTCCGGCGCCTACAAGCGCGATTCGGGCCAGATCTTCGTCAACGGCGAGGAGGCATCGATCTCCAATCCACGCGACGCCAAGAAATACGGCATCGAGACGATCTACCAGACGCTGGCGTTGGCCGACAATGTCGACGCCGCCGCCAATCTGTTCCTCGGCCGCGAGCTGATGACCGCCTGGGGTACGCTCGACGACGTTGCCATGGAGGCCGAGGCGCGCAAGGTGATGGGCCGGCTCAATCCCCGCTTCCAGCGCTTCAAGGAGCCGGTGATCAAGCTGTCGGGCGGCCAGCGGCAATCGGTGGCGATCGCGCGTGCGATCCTGTTCAACGCCCGCATCCTGATCATGGACGAGCCGACGGCGGCGCTTGGTCCGCAGGAAACGGCGCAGGTCGGCGAACTGGTCAAGCAGCTCAAGTCCGATGGCATCGGCATCTTCCTGATCAGCCACGACATCCACGATGTGTTCGAGCTTGCCGACCGGGTCTGCGTCATGAAGAACGGTCAGGTCGTTGGCACCGCCCGCACCACCGATGTCACCCAGGACGAGGTGCTGGGGATGATCATTCTTGGCAAATGCCCGCCGGGCGCCATTCCAGGACCGGGTGCGCTGAAGATCGCAGCCTGAGATCAAGCCAGCTCGCCGTTGCCGGACACGTGATATGCCAGCCGTAAGGATGGCTTGGCCGTGGCATTGTGTTGGCACGGCGACTTGCCCATAAAGGTCCGATATCGCTCAGGGACCGCACGATCCGTTGAAGAAGCTTTTCCCGATCATCGCCTTTATCGCCGTCGCACTAATCAGCATGGTGATGGCAGGTTTCGCCTATTTCGCCACACAGGAAGCCGCGCGCATCAAGTTCGAGGCGACTGCCGACGACGCGCTCAACCGGATCGAGAGCCGCATCGACCTGCATCTGTCGCTGCTGCGCTCGACGCAGGCCCTGTTCGACGCCCGCAATGGCGATATTTCTCGCAATGAGTTCAAGGCGTTCTTCAACGCGCTCGATGTCGACAAGAATTTCGCCGGCTTGCGCGGCATCGGTTTCCTCAGGCTGGCAAAGACGGGCGACAAGGCGACGGTCGAACGCGATATGCTGCACGATTATGGCGTCAGTCATCCAATCTACCCGGATACCACGCAACCCTGGCGTACCCCTATCGTGCTGTTCGAACCGCTGGATCCATCCAACCAAGCCGCCATCGGCTACGACATGTTCAGCGAACCGATGCGGCGTGTGGCGATCGAAAAGGCGATGTCCGACGACCAGCAGCACGCCAGCGGGTTGGTGCAACTGGGCCAGGACACGGGCGCCTCGCAGACGTTCACCGGCTTCTTCGTTTTCGTGCGGCTCAATGTCGAAACCGCTCCCGACGTCATCAATGCTTCGAGATCCTCGACATCAGGTTTTCTCTATGCGGCCTTCCGGGCTCGCGATCTGTTCCAGACCGCGCTCAGCCGGTCGCCGCTACTGCCGGTCAACACCGAAATCTATGACGGCGATGGTGCCGTGAGCGGCGACAATCTGCTGTTCCGGTCGGAGACGCCGCCGGCTTCGACTTTCGGGGACAGGCTGCTGGTCACCCGAAAGATCATCGTCGCCGGACGGCCATGGACTGTCCTGTTCCGGCCGACAAGCGCCTTCTCGCAGCCGTCGTCGCGCGCCATTCCGGTGATGCTGGGGCTATTCGGCCTGCTGTTGGCGGGCGCCATCGCGCTGGTGGCGCGATATCAGGAGCGGGCCTATGAGGCAGCGTCGCGGTTGCACGAAACCACGGAAAAGAGCCTGATCGAAAAAGACCTGATGCTGCAGGAGATGAAGCATCGCATCAAGAATTCGATCACCAGGGTGCTGGCGATCGCGCGCCAGACGGCATCGCGGGCTACCGACGTCAACGAGTTTTCCGCATCTTTCTCGGCCAGGCTGCAGGCGATGGCAGCGTCCCAGGACATGCTGACGCGCTCTCGCTGGCAGAAGGCCGATCTTGGCGATCTCTTGCGCATCGAACTCGGCCAGGTGTTCGGCAAGGAGTTGCCCGAGGGGCTGCTGTCAGGGCCGCAAGTGCTGCTTGACGAAACCACGACGCAAGCGCTCGGCCTGACCTTCCACGAACTGGCGACGAATGCGCTGAAATACGGCGAAGCCGGCAATTCCGTGGGGGCACTGAAAGTGGATTGGTCTCTGGAGGGGCGTGGGCGCGACAGGACGCTGGCCCTCAACTGGCGCGAAAACGGGCAGAAGAAACTCGAAGCTCCCGCCGAAACCGGCTTCGGCACCAAGCTGATCGATCTCAACGTGACGCGCGAATTACGCGGTACGATCAAGCGCGACTACCAGGCCAATGGGCTGAACGTGGAAATCAAAATTCCACTCGCCAATTGAGCGCGACCTTCTCCCGAAAAGGATCAAGCGTCCGGACATGAAAAATCCGAAGGCCAGCAGACCAGCCTCCGGATCGACGTTTCGATTATCGCCGAATTAGTTGCAGCGAGCCGTGTAGATCCGGCCGCGATGATCGCGATATTGGCAATAGCCGTTGCGCAGATTGCGCACCAGCAGGCCGGAACCGGCGCCAACGGCCGCGCCGATCAGCGCGCCCTTGCCGCCGCCGACCAAGCCGCCGACACCGGCGCCGATCAAGCCGCCGCCAACCACGTCCTGTTCGGTCGAGGTGCAGCCGCTGACGGCAACCACCGCAACCAGGGCAATAATCATCTTCCGCATAGAGTCACTCCTCACTTTTTGTCCTCACTTGGTAAAGCTCCAGCTGCCATTTAGCATGAAATGACGGCCTTTGCTGCTGCAATCTATTGTTGGTGAAGATAGTCTTTTTCTGGGCCTGCCGCGTTCGACGCCATTACCAGGCTGGAAATTGCCAATGAAGCGTCAAGCGTACCATCGGCGCGCACGTTCCAGACGATCTGATCATAGTCGTCTTCAAGCACCGGATCGACGGCAAGACATTTGGCGACGATGTGATCAGCCTGCCCTTGCACGTCGCCCAAGACGAATGGGCGCTCGGCCACACATTGCTCGGCGGTCGCGAAAATGCTGACGGGCACCTGGAGTTCACGGCAGTCGGCCATCGTGTTCGAGCAACCGATGACCAGCAGCAATGCAGCGATATGTTCCATGGCGGGAAAGTCCTCTCGCCATAGTAACGGTCTACATCAGCCAAAGTTCCTGGCGCGCTGGCAGGGAAATAAGACGGCGACAATTGATTCTGTCGCCGGCCGAAACGAGCTGGCCTCAATAGACCAGCTGGTACAGGGCGACCACCACGATCACCGCCACCAAGGCCAACGCAACAAGGCGCAAGGCTCCGTTGGGGACAGGGGCCAGCGGTGGCGCGGATGACTCGGAGTCCTCAAACTCGCCCATGGAAATCCGGGCGGCCTGCTCCAGTCTGTTCATATCGGCAACCGTCAAGGCATTCCCTCCCGCACCATGCTGCAAATCCTGCTGCGGAAATGTTCGGTGATGCAACAGGTTCCAGCGGTATCTGGGAAAAACAGCATCTGCTTTTATGGTGAACAGCTGGTTAAGAAAGCTCGGGTCGCTCAATCCGTCTCGAAATTGCCGTGTGGAACGACAAGGCGGTACTCGAGACGGCCAGCCGCGATTTCGAGCGTCGCCGTTCCGTTCAGTGACGCCGGCACGACCCGTTCGAGTGCGACGCTGCCGAAGCGCTTCTCGCTACGCCTGACATCACTGGCTCCGATTGCCTCGGCCCATGTCAGCGACAGGGAGGTTCCCGTGTCGGCGGCGGTCAGGTTGGCTGTAACATTGACGAATCCATCGGGCCGCGACAGGGCGCCATAGCTCACCGAATTGACGGCGAGTTCATGCATCGCAAGGCCGATATGCAGGGCAGCGTTGGGATTGAGATAGGGGTTGGCCCCCTGAAACCTCAGGCTGCGAACCGGATCGCCGCCGTAGCGGCCCACTTGGCCCGATACGAGTTCGCGAAGTGCGGCGCCCCGCCAGTTGGAAGAGGTCACGAGATCCTGGGACGAAGCCAGCGATTGCAGCCGGCCGCGAAAACGTGTCAGGAAATCGCCGATGCTGTCGGAGTAGCGACCGGTCTGGGTGGCTATGCTCTGGATGATCGCCAGCAGGTTTTTCGAGCGATGGCTCACCTCCCGCAACAGCGTCGTCAGGGTCTGCTCACGGCGCTTCTGCTCGGTCGTCTCGACCATCGTGGTGACGACGCCTTGCACCGTGCCGCCGTCGCCGTGGTCGGCATCGATCCAGACCTCAAACCAGCGGCTGCCATCCTCGACGGGAACGCTGATCTCGAGACGTTGGGGGTTGCCGGATGCAATGACGTCGCGCTTGGCCGCGCCGATGCGGTCGGCCTGCGCCTCCGGCAAAATACCGATGCTGTCGGCGGTGTCCGAAACCCAGGGCGCACGCATGTTGCGCGCCCATACGGTTTTCATCTCGCGATCCTGGTAGAGAACGGAAATGCCGGCATTGTGCAACGCGTGAAGAAGGGCGCGGCCGAGCTGCATGCCGCTTTCGGCAGGATGGAGGGCGATGACTTCATCGCTTTGCACGTCGTCCTTCCTGTTTCCGGTCCTGGAACCCATCGGCCAAACTGTCCACCCAATTCAGGCTGAACGGCTCACCGGTGAATGGGTTCCAAAGAGGTTTCCCGAACCCGCCGCCAAAAAACGGTCCGCCGGACGGCGTCCTTTGAAGGACACCGCCCGGCGGTGGCTGGAAACCGTTTGAGGGGTGCGGCTTCCAGTGTTCGGCCGTCCGTCTTTACGAAGCCCTTTTGAACAGGCCCGCAAGAAGCGAAATGACCAGGAAAGCGAGGAAGATGAAAAACAATATCTGCGCTATGCCGGCAGATGTACCGGCGATGCCGCCGAAACCAAGCGCGCCGGCGATGATCGCAACGACGAGAAATACGAGCGCCCAGTAAAGCATGATGCATCTCCTTCGAATGATGCGATAAAAACGTGGGTGGTTGCGGTTTGTTCCCACCCTTTGCCGAAAAAGACCGAGCTTGCAATTCGTTCGGCAGCCGGACGCGCAGGAAATTCGCCCTCACCGCCCGATGCGTGGATCAGGCGGCCCGAAGTGAAGAATTGAAGAATTGAGTTGATGAATTGACGATTTTGATGATCTGGAGAAATCGGCGAGCGAGGCTATCGCCTTCAATCCTCAATTCCTCCACTCCTCAATTCGCGACTATGCGGCTGCTTTCGCCTGCCGGTCAAAAAACAGTGCCTGGCTGATCAGCGCCTTGACCATGTCGGGATTGAACGGCTTGGTGACCAGGAAGGCTGGTTCCGGTCGTTCACCAGTCAACAGGCGCTCGGGGAAGGCGGTGATGAAGATGACCGGCACCGACGTCGATGACAGGATCTCGTTCACGGCCTCGATGCCGGAACTGCCGTCGGCAAGCTGGATGTCGGCCAGCACCATCTTCGGCCGTGTCTTGCCGAACATCATCACGGCCTCGGCATGGGTGCGCGCCGTTCCAACGACCCGGTGCCCGAGGCTCTCGACCATTTCTTCGATATCCATGGCGATCAGCGGTTCATCCTCGATGATCAGAACGTCGGTTGCCACCTGGCGGGATATCTCGTTGCTCGCCTGGGCAAGCAGCTCTGAAAACTCCTGGTCGCCGACGTCGAGGATCTCAGCCGCTTCGTCCTCGCTGAAGCCTTCGACAGCCACGAGGAGGAAGGCCTGACGGGGCCGCGGCGCGATCGCATTCAGATTGGCGGCGGTGCGCTGTTCCCACGCCGATTGCGCCTGCTCCTGTGGAACGCGGATGGCGACCGATGTGAACAGCTTGGCGAAAACCTTGTACAGCGCGATGCGGTCGCTCGATGCTTCGGGAAATATCTCGATATCGGCGATGATGGCCTCGAGCATCGCGGCTACCAGCGCATCACCACTCTCTTGCGACCCGGAAACAGCCCGCGAGAAGCGGCGCAGGAAGGGCAGATGTGGTGCGATGGTGGCGGATAAGCTCATGGTAAGACGTCTCCCTCAGAATGACGTGAATGCGTAGCAGGTCAAGCTGACTGCAAGCCCTGACGATAACGCGGATTTTTAGAAAAAGTTCCGCCTCGACGGAACAAATACCGGGGAGGGGCGTTTGGGGTCGGGATGGGCAACCAGACGAGGGCGCCGCTTGCGTTGTGTTGAGTATGATAAGAGCGGTTTGAGCGCTGGGAATACAAGGGCAAAATGAAGGATATGACGAAAGATATTCTGGCTGGCGCCGAGAGCAGGCGCCGGAACGGTTCTGGTGATGCTCTTGGGCCGAACTCCGAAATCGGACGCAAACTCAAACAATATTACGACGCGCTGGTCTCCGACGATGTGCCGGATCGCTTTTCCCAGTTGCTTAGCCAGCTGGAACGGGCTGAACCCGCACAGAAGAAGGACTGAGGCATGGCCGCGGTCTCACAAGGCTTCAAGACCGATCTGCTTGGGGCAATCCCAAGTCTGCGCGCGTTCGCCGTGTCGCTGACGCAAAATGCCGACAAAGCCGACGACCTCGTCCAGGAAACGCTCGTCAAGGCCTGGGACAAGCATGAGAGCTTCCAGCCCGGCACCAATCTCAAGGCCTGGCTTTTCACCATCCTGCGCAACGAGTTCTATTCGCAGATGCGCAAGCGCGGGCGCGAAGTGCAGGACAGCGACGGTATCATGACGGCCAGGCTTGCCGTTCATCCGGCCCAGCACGGCCAGCTCGACCTGAAGGATTTTCGCGGCGCCCTGGAGCAATTGCCGGAGGACCAACGCGAAGCCATCATCCTCATCGGCGCATCTGGTTTCTCCTACGAGGAGGCCGCCGAGATCTGCGGTTGCGCGGTGGGAACGATCAAGAGCCGCGTCAGCCGAGCCCGTACGCGCTTGCAGGAGATCCTGAAAATATCAGGCGAGGACGAGTATGGTCCGGACGCAATTTCGGCCCAGGTAACGAGCTCGCCGGCGAGCTGACCGCGATCGTGTCTCAAGCGCGTCCGCAGGCCGCGGCGACCGCTTGCACGAGGTCTTCACCCGAATAGGGTTTGCCAACCAGCCTGACGCCCGGAAACGATGCCTTGATTTCATCGACATCCGAATAGCCCGACGCAAACACGAAAGGTATGCCTGCCGCGCGCAGCCCGGAGGCGAAATCGATGGTTGAGGCGCCGCCCAGCATCAAGTCGACAATGGCTGCATCGAATCGCGTGGCGACCTCGCGGCCATCGACCTCGGTCAGGTCACGGGCGATCACCACCTCATCGGCGCCATGGTCGCGGCAAAGCTGCTCGACGTCCATGGCGATCAGAAATTCGTCCTCCAGGACCAGAATCCGCAATCCGTCGAGCAATGTGGGCACAGGCAAAGACTCCTTGAAACGCCGGAGTCATGATCGCTAATTCGCTTGCTGTCATTTAAAAAAGACATGTGGCAAGCGGGCGGAACCTCAATCCTTGCAACGCGTTGAAACGCGCTCTCCAAGAGCGGCTTTCGAAGGGGGGTCGAAATGTCGGTTCAGAACAATAGCGCTTTCTCCAGCCGCCAATATCCTTGCGAGAACTGCCCATTGCGGCCGTTGCCGATTTTTCGCGATTTCGAAAAACAGGAACTGGCCTTCATCAGCAAATTCAAGAAGGGCGAACTCGCAGTCGAAAAGGGTGGCACGGTGCTGGTGGAGGGAAGCCATAGCGCCCATCTCTACACCGTGCTCTCCGGCTGGGCGTTTCGCTACAAGCTGTTGCTGGACGGCCGCCGCCAGATTCTCAACTATCTCATGCCCGGTGATCTGATTGGCCTGCAAGGCAGTGTGATGGGCGAGATGCAGCATTCCGTGGAGGCACTGTCGCCGATGCTGCTGTGTGTTTTCGAGCGCGAATATCTGCATGAGCTGTACCGCAATCATCCCGGGCTGGCCTATGACATCACCTGGATCGCATCGCGTGAAGAGCGGATGCTGGACGAGAATCTGCTCAGCCTTGGGCGCCGCAGTGCGATCGAGCGCGCTGCCTATCTCATCGCCTTCATCGGCAGCCGCGCCAAGGTTGTCGGACTGAATGGCAACCAATCCGTCCAGATACCGATCACGCAACAGCACATCGCCGATACGCTTGGCCTGTCGCTGGTTCACACCAACAAGACGATCCGCAAGCTGATGGATCGCAAGCTGATCGTCTGGCGCGACGGCGGCTGCGTGGTTTCCGACAATGAAGGGCTCAAGCGGCTCGCCGGCTGGGAAGGGCTGGGTGAAGCGCGCCGGCCATTAATCTAAGGAAGCGTGTTTTGCCGGAGCCGGCGGACCGGGTGCGCGCCGATGCGTTTTCGGCTACTTTGTCCCCAATGCCGGAACCTTGAGACGCGCAGCGCGTTTGAAACCAAGCAATCACAAGGAGTTAAGCCATGGCCACTGCCGCAGGAAAGACCGCAAACGACGCCCGTGCAAATGCGGACCTGGAAGCCGACATCAGGCAGTTGAAGGCCGACATCGACAAGCTCACCAAACAACTGGCCAAGACCGGCGAGCATGGCTATGGCACCGCGCGCCGCGCAGCCACGGAAGGGGTCGAACAGTTGCGTGCGCAGGGCGAAGCAGCCTTTGACAGCCTGCGCAGCAATGCCAAGGACATCGAAGCGCAGATGATGGCAAGCGTGCGTGAAAAGCCGGTGACGTCACTGGCGATCGCCGCCGGCGTAGGCTTCCTTTTCGCGCTCATCGCGCGTCGCTAGTCGCGCTCCAGATGGGAATGTTGGCAACCCTGATCTCGGGCCTCGCCTCGGGGGAAACCGTGGCCGCCATACACCGGGCGCGCACGGCGGCAATCGTCTATGTGATCGCCATGGCCGCCGCACTTTGCGGTCTCGTTTTTCTTGTCGGGGCCGCCTATATCTGGACGGCGATGCGCTATGGGCCGCTTGCCGCGGCACTGGGGTTTGGCGTCGGTTTCCTGGTGCTTGCCGGACTTATCCTGCTGATCTACCGGATCTCCGCAGGCTCACGCGCCCGGCGCCGGGCGCAGCGCCGCAATGCCGACATGAAGGCGATCGGCATCACCGCCGCACTCGCCGTGCTGCCGAGTCTGCTCAAGGGAAAAGGCGGTCTCGGCGTCATTCTGGGGCCGGCCGTGGCGCTCGCGGCCTACGCCATCTACCGCGAGAATGTGAAATCCGACGATCTGGATGAGAGCGAACGGATATAGAGCTGTTGGGAGAGGTCACTTTGACAACTCTTCCAGCGGCATCGATATTTCGGCAAACACGCCTTCCGGCCGGAATTCATGGGTCACTTCGCTGGAAATGACCTTGGCTAGGCTGCGGCGAATGAGGATCGAGCCGAAGCCGTGCCGATCCGGCGGAGCGACTTGCGGGCCGCCGCTTTCGCGCCAGGTCAGCACAAGACGCCGGGCATCCCTCCTGCCTTGCATCCTCCAGCCGAGATCGACCCTGCCTGACGGCACCGACAGCGAGCCATATTTCAGCGCGTTGCTGGCCAGTTCATGCAGGATCAGGCCAAGCCCGACGGCCTGGTCGGGCGACAGCAGCAGGTCGTCGCCGGAGATCGTCATGCGCGGCTGCTCGGCCGTTTCGAAAGGTTTGACCTCGATCTGAACGAGTTCACTGATGCCAATGCCGCGCCACTCGCGGTCCGACAACAGATTGTGGGCGATGCCCAAGGCCTGAAGCCTGGCGCCGAACGCCTCGAGGAACTCGCTTGGCTGGCGGGCATGGCGCACGGTCTGCGTTGCCAGCGCCTGGACGGTCGCCAAAGTGTTCTTGACGCGATGGTTGAGCTCACGCAGCAGCAGCCGTTGGCGTTCGTCGCCGAGCTTACGCTCGGAGATGTCGTAGTTGACGCCGAAGATCAAGGTCGGCTTGCCGTCGCCGTCACGCTCGATGACACGGCCGCGCGTGGCGAGCCAGCGCGGCGGATGAAAGCCCTTCACCCGGTATTCGCCGAAATAGTCGTCGCTGCCGGTCAGGGCGTCGCGAAAGCGGGTTTCGGTCTGGTAGACGTCACGCGGATCGATGGCGGTGAGGATGTCGCGTGCGCGCAGCCGGTTGGATCGCGGCAGGCTGAACAGCTCCGACATCAATGTGTCGCATTCGATGATATCGGTGCGGATATCCCATGCCCAACTAGCGAGCGACGCCGCATCGAGTGCGATGGCGCGTCGTTTTTCCTCGCGAACCAGTGCGGCCTCGGCGATCGCGCCGCTGCGGGTTGTGTCCTTGAGGGTGAACAGGCTGGCGGCGAGGCCGGCGAGCGACTTCAACTGGTCGAGCTCAGCGTGGGATGGAAAACCATGCGGCGAGCGGTCGAGCACGCACAGCGTGCCGATGCGGGCACCTGCCACAACCATCGGCGCGCCGGCATAGAAGCGGACATGGTGCTTTCCGGTGACCAGCGGGTTGGTCTTGAAACGGGGATCCGTCGTTGCATCCACCACCACCATCGGTTCGTCGCCGGCGGCAATCGCATGGGCGCAGAAGGAGACGTCGGTCGCGGTTTCGGCCTCGTCCAGGCCGAAGCAGGATTTGAACCACTGCCGTTCGAGGTCGACGAGCGTGACCAGGGCCATCGGCACCTGCATCACCGCCGCGGCAAGGCTGCTGACGCGGTCGAAATCGGGATCGGCCGCTGTATCCAGCACCTCCAACCCGTGCAGCACGGCGAGCCGGTCAACATCCTTGACTGCGCGCGCAACTTCGGCCGGCAGCTCGGGCACTGTTTGCGTCTTGCCAGTCACCCCACTTGCCTCGTCCCGGTCTTCGCCGTCGCCTGCTTGCGCTGGTGCAAGGCCAGCGCGCTTTTCCGGAACCATCCTAGCGAGGAACCGTTACCCGACCATGATTTGCCGAGCGCGCCAGCTGGTGCAGAATGAGACAGGGATCGAGCATGGCCAAGATCATTCCAGAAAACAAGGCGCGGCAGGGGCGATGGGGCTGGCATGGATTTCGAATCCTGATCGCCGCATTGCTTCTGGTGTTTGCTGCGTGGGGCATTGCCGAGATTTATGGTGTGTTGATCAAGGCGCCAACCAGCGATGAACAGCATGTCCCCACGCCCAGCACCACCGAGCAGGCTCCTGCTGGCTAAAGCCGGTTTGTTCGTTGCAACGCATCGCATCAGGCGGCTCTCGATTGGGCCGCGCTCGCCGGCACCAGTACATTCAGCGCGCCAGGCTGGATTTCGATTACCGTTTCACGGTCAAGCCTGACCAATTCGCCGTCCATCACAGCGCGAAACTTGCGGCTGCTCGAATGGATTTTCAGCACCGTTCTGTTCGTCTGGTGGATTTCGACATGTTCGTTGTCGCGCCATTTGCCGCGCGCCACGTTGAAGAAAAACTTGACCAGTTCGGCGCGCTGCTTCGCCACCGTGACATAGACACCGAGTACGCCGCCCGCCGGATTGTCGGCGTAAGGCAAATGGCCTTCGCCGAACAAATTGTTGGTGATGCCGATGCCGGTGATGCGTGCCGCCATTTCGGCTTCGCCGATGCTGAGCGTCACATTCATCGCAGGTGGATTGTTGATCGTCGCCCAAGCCGCTTTGGCCGAGGCGCGGATCTTTCCCAACCGCGAACCGAACTCCATCTTCTGGCGCAGTTGCACCATCTTTGCATGCATGCCGATCGAGAACTGATGTATGAAAGGTTGGCCATTGGCTGTCGCCACGTCGACCGCGATGATTTCGCCGTCGGCGAAGGATTTCAGCGCTCCATCGAGTGACTGCGGAATGCCCAACCCCCGCGCGAACAGGTTCATGGTGCCGGCCGGCAATATGGCAAGCGCCTTCTTCGTGCCCATCAGCCGCGCGGCCGCGGCGGAAATGGTCCCATCGCCGCCACCCGCCAGCACGACGTCGACAGAGCGACGCGAAGCCGCGCTGTCGAGCGTTTCCACCACGTCCTTGCCGGCGACAATTTCGATGCTGAGCGAGTGCCCTGCCGTCTCCAGCGTCTGATGCATCCTGTCGGAGAAGGCGACGAGGTCGGTGGTGCGCAAAGTGCCGCCATCCCGGTTCAGCACCGCTGCGAATTTCATACCCCGCTCCACCATGTCAGCCAAAAAGTGGCCGGGACACGCCCAGCCGATGGCTGAAACGCGGCGGCGACGGAAAAGGTTCCCTTGACACGAACGGGCTTCTAAGCCGCTCGATCATTTCTGTGATTTCGATTTCCGGACGGCGCGGTTTTGTCGGAACAACAGACTGGTCACAACGTTGTGAACCTGTAGATGCCGCGTCCGACTTTCCGGCGAAGACGCGGCGCATGAGATCAGGCACGAGGAGAGACTATCATGATCCGCAATCTTTTAGCCACGACCGCACTCGCAACACTGATCGCGACGGGCGCATATGCGCAGAGCGCGACGACCCCGGCGCCGGCACAGAGCCCAGCCGTTCAGGAGTCAGGCGCCGCGACGGTCCGCGCAGAGGGCAGCATCGTCACCAACATCATCGGTGAATCCGTCTACAACGGCACCGGCGATGATGCCGAGAACATCGGCAATGTCAGCGACGTCGTCTTCGACAAGGATGGGCAGGCGAAATCCGTCGTCATCGACGTTGGCGGTTTTCTGGGTGTCGGTGCCAAGAGCGTCGCCTTCGAGTACGGCAAGCTGCAGTGGGCCGAAAAGAATGGTGACCGCTGGCTGGTAGCCCAGACGACCAAGGACGAGTTGACCGCTCAGGCGGAATTCGACAGCCAGCCCTACAGTCCGGCCCCCGCACCTGCGGCATCGACCGACGCGACCGCACCTACGGCACCTGCTACGACGGATACGGCACAAAAGCCGGCCGACATGAACGCCGCTCCGGCGGAACCGGTAAAGCGCGCGGACGGTAACCTTGCCACCAACATCATCGGTGAAGACGTATATAACGGAACCGGTGATGACGCGCAGAATATCGGCGACGTCAACGACATCGTGCTGACCAAGGAAGGCAAGGCCGAGTCCCTGGTCATCGGCGTGGGCGGTTTCCTTGGCCTCGGCGCCAAGAATGTCACCTATGATTTCTCTAAGGCGCAGTGGGCCGAGAAGAATGGCGACCGCTGGCTGGTGGCCCAGACCACCAAGGAAGAGCTGCAGGCGCAGCCCGATTTCGACCGCAAGGCCTATGATCCGGCGCCGGCCACGACGGCTTCCAACGAGCCTGCGGCCACCGCTCCGGCTGCTGTGCCGTCCGACACGACGGCTCCTGCTGTCGCTCCGGCAGATAAGACCGCCGAAGCTCCGGCAGCGACCACCCCTGACGCCTCGGCTCCCGACCAGACACAGACTGCCGCCATCGACAAGTCGACGTTGACCGAGATGCCGGTCGGCGAGATTCGTGCCGATGACCTGAAGGGCACGACTGTCTACGGCGCAAACGACGCCAGGGTAGGCGAAATCGGCGATGTCGTGCTTGCGCCTGACAACAAGACGGACGCGGTGATCGTCGACGTTGGCGGCTTCTTAGGCGTCGGTGAAAAGGAGGTCGCGGTTGGTATGGATAATCTCAAATTCATGACCGACAAGGACGGCAACAAATATCTTTACACGACCTTCACCAAGGAACAGCTCGAGGCTCAAACCGCCTATGATAAAGGCAGTTACGCCGAACAGCGCGATCAGCAGCGCATGATCGTAAGGTAATTCTGTTCAGCCCAATGAAGCCCGCGCTGGCAACGGCGCGGGCTTTATTTATGTGTGGCCAGGTGGCAGGCCAGCGGCATGGCCGACGAGGCCGTTCTGGGTCAATTCGGCCAGCGCCAGCGACTGGTCGAGATGTTCGGCCCGCCAGGCGAGCAGCCGTTCGGCGAATTCCAGGCGCACGGTGAGATGGCCGGGGTCGGCCGCGAGATTGTCCAGCTCGCCCGGATCGCTTTTTAGATCAAAGAGCAGCGGCGGCAGATTGCCGCCGAAATGCACATATTTGAAATGCTCCGTGCGGATAACGGCGAGGTTGCATTGGCGTGCGGCGATGCCGAAATGGTTTTCGGCCTCGCCCGCGGCAATCGAGCGGAAGTCAAACTCCCAATGTGCGGCATCGCGCCAGGCCGTAGGGGTTTCTCCGCCCAGGAACGGCTTCAGCGAGGCGCCGTCGAGATGCGGCGCGGGCTTTTGGCCGAGCAGGTCGAGAAGCGTCGGCAAAATGTCGACCGCTTCGGTGAAGCTGTCGACACTGCCGCCGGTCGCCTTGCCTTGGCGCGGATCGCGAATGATCAGCGGAATGTGGTAGCTGCCGTCGAAATAGCCGCCCTTGCCCAGCATGAAATGGTCGCCCATCATCTCGGCATGGTCCGAGGTCAGAACGATGATGGTGTCGTCCCACGCGCCTGCGGCCTTAACCGCTTTCCAGACGCAGCCGAGTTGCGCATCGACCTCGGAAATCATGCCGTAATAGATCGCGCGGATGCGGCGAAAATCGTCATCGCTCCAGTCGTGCACCTTGCCTCTGGCGTCTGGGCGGAATTTTATCTGTTTCTGCCGGCCGAGATCATAGGCAAGATAGGGATGGTTTTCCGCCTCTTCGTGCCAGCTTGCCGCGCGCCGGAAGGCCGGGCTGTCAGCCGGATCGTACATCGTGTTGTAGGGCTCCGGCACAATGAAAGGCGGGTGCGGGCTGATGAAGGAAAGATGCGCGAACCACGGCGTGGCGTCCTCCTGTTCGCCAAGCCAACGCGTGAATTCGCCGGTCAGGAAAGCCGCCGGCGTTTGTTGCCCGGAGTAGACGGGCGGCGCGTTGCTGATGGTCCCGGCCACGCCGTCGGCCAGCGGACGGTGGATGTCGGGGGACCCGGCGCTGGCGTCGACACCTTGCAGTTCCAGCCAGGATAGCCATTGCTTCTGGTGCTCGGGCAGCAACTGGCGCACCGTAAAGCCCGGCAGCACGCCTTCATAGCTTTGCAGCCGCGGATCGCCCGGCGCCAGCAGGCGCGGATCGAGCGAGACGTCGGTGTAGCCGAACAGCGTCGGATCATAGCCCAGGGCGCGAGCCGAGAGCGCGATGTTGCCGTGGCGAGCGTCGAGCGGCGTGCCGTTGCGGCAGACGCGGTTGTTCATCTGGTAGAGGCCGGTGTAGAGGCAGGCGCGAGCGGGCGAACAGGGTGCCGCGCCGCCATAGTGCCGCTTGAACAGCACACCCTCCGCGGCCAAAGCGTCGGTATTGGGCGTCTGCACGACCGGATGGCCGGCTGCGGACAGACAATCGCCACGCCACTGATCGCATGTGATCAGGAGAATGTTGGGCCGCCTGGCTTTTCCAGTCACTCACGATACCTTTTTCGCGGGATGTCGAACGCCGTTCATGGAACCGAATTCCGGCCACGGCGCAAGCCCGACTCTGCGGGCCAATTGGTGAACGAACCTTGTTCCATCGTTCACTTTTACGACACAGTCCATTCTGTGTTTGCCGCCTTTGCCTAAACTGCTCTGGTCCTCATATTGGCGTGGACAGCGGCGAGGGCCGCACATGCACCAAGGAAGGAGCAAGACAATGCTCGACCAGATCAAGGGCCTGCATCACGTCACATCGATGGCCAGGGATGCCCGCCAGAACAACGAATTCTTCACCAGGAAACTCGGCCAGCGCCGGGTCAAGAAGACCGTCAATTTCGACGCGCCCGACGTCTACCACCTCTATTACGGTGACGAGACCGGCACGCCGGGTTCGGTGATGACCTATTTCCCTTTCCCCGATATAGGCAAGGGCCGGCATGGGGTCGGGGAAGTCGGAACCACCGTCTACTCGGTGCCGGAAGGCACGCTTGGCTATTGGGAAAGCCGTTTTGCCGATGAGGGCGTCACCGGCCTGTCGCGCGAAGAGACCTTCGGCGAGAAGCGCCTGGCTTTTGCCGGACCGGATGGTGACGGCTTCGCGCTGGTCGAGGGCAAGGGTGACGGCAGAGCACCCTGGGCGAAAGGCGGTGTTCCGGTCGACCAGGCGATCCGCGGTTTACATTCGGTATCGCTCAGGCTGAAGGATGGCGGCGCCACCGAGGAGCTGCTGAAGTTCATGGGCTATGAGGAAGTCGACAAGTCCGGCAATCTCAGGCGGCTGGCGGTGAAGAACGGCAATGGCGCCGACGTCATCGACATCGAATCGCTGCCGAGCACGGCCTTCGCCGATCTCGGTGCCGGCTCTGTCCATCACGTCGCCTTCGCGGTCGAGAACCGCGCCAGGCAGCTCGAGGTACGCAAGGCGTTGATGGACACCGGTTATGGGGTGACGCCGGTGATCGATCGCGACTACTTCTGGGCGATCTATTTCCGCACACCGGGTGGCGTGCTGTTCGAAGTCGCCACCAACGAGCCGGGTTTCGATCGCGACGAGGATACCGCTCATCTGGGCGAGGCGCTGAAGCTGCCGTCGCAGCACCAGCACCTGCGGCCGTATCTGGAACAGCATCTGCAGAGACTGGAAGGCTGAGGTCATGAGCAAGGACGCTTACATCTACAAGCTGCTGCCCGGTTCGCCGGGTGGTCCATTGCTGTTCGTCTTCCATGGCACTGGAGGCGATGAGAGCCAGCTTCTGTCGCTGGGGCGCGATCTCGCGCCCCAGGCAACCATTATCTCGCCGCGCGGCGATGTGTCCGAACAAGGTGCTGCGCGCTTCTTCCGCCGCACCGGCGAGGGCGTCTACGACATGGAGGATCTGGCACGGGCGACGATCAGGATGGCGGGCTTCGTCAAGGCCCATGTCGAAGCAGCGAAGCCATCGGCCGTGCTGGGTCTCGGCTATTCCAACGGCGCCAATGTCCTGGCCTCGGTGGTGTTCGCGGTTCCAGCCCTGTTCGACGCGTCGGTGCTGATGCATCCGCTGATCCCGTTCGAGCCGCAGGTGAAGGGCAGTCTCGCCGGCCGCCATATTCTGATGACCGCCGGCAAGCGCGATCCGATCTGCCCGCCGAACCTGACCACGCGGCTCGAGGCCTATTTGCGTGCCGACGGCGCCGATGTCACAGTGGAATGGCACGATGGCGGGCACGAGGTGCGGCCAAACGAGATCGAGGCGGCACGGCGGTTCTTTGCCGATGCTGCCCAAGGAGCATAGCGATGCCTGACCAACTGCCTGAGATCGAACTTGAGGATCGCGGTTCCAAGGGCCGCTATGTCCTGCGTGGACCCGATGGCGCAGAGGCCGAGATGACCTTCACCAAGATCGGTGAGCACCAGATCATCATCGACCACACCGAAGTGCCGGACGTCTTTCGCGGCCAGGGTGCCGGGCTTCGCCTCGTCACCCGCGCCGTCGAGGATGCGCGTGCGGCGGGTAAGAAGATCATCCCGCTCTGCCCGTTCGCCAACGCCCAGTTCCGCCGCCATCAGGAATGGGCCGACGTGCTGAAGCGGTAGGGATTTCGTTGCCTGAAACGTTGCGGCAAGCGGCTGCCATCCTCCCGGGGCGGTCTGGCATTTGCGCGGGTGGCGCATCCTGCCTAAGTAGGTATGGTATATCTCAGCCGCCGCCGACAAACGAACCGAATGATCCCCTATGACCGAAACCGATCTCGTTCCCGTCTTCGACGGCCACAATGATACGTTGCTCAGACTCTATCAGTCGAAAGACACGGACGTCGAAAAGCTGTTCATCGAGGGGAAATCGGGCGGCCATATCGACCTGCCGCGCGCGAAAGCCGGCGGCTTCGCCGGGGGCATGTTCGCCATCTTTCCGCCACCTGTCGAGAAATCCAGGCGCGGCGCCGTGCCCCTGGCGCCGAGCGCCGCCGAACCGCTGCCCCCCGAGGTTCCGCGCAATGAGGCGCTGACCTCGACCATCGCGATGGCCTCGATCCTGTTCAGGCTGGAACGGGCCGGAGCGCTCACCGTCTGCCGCAGCGCCGGCGATGTGCGCGGTGCCATGGCGCAAGGCTCGATCGCCGCAGTGTTCCACATCGAAGGGGTCGAGGCGATCGATCCCGAGCTCACCATGCTCGACGTGCTGCATGAAGCCGGCCTGCGTTCCCTCGGCATCGTCTGGAGCCGGCCGAACGCCTTCGGCCACGGCGTGCCGTTCCGCTTCCCGTCCTCGCCCGACACCGGCCCCGGCCTCACCGATGCCGGCAAGGCGCTGGTCAAGGCCTGCAACCAGTTGAAGATCATGATCGACCTCTCGCATCTCAACGAGAAGGGCTTTCGCGATGTCGCGGCGCTCAGCGATGCGCCGCTGGTCGCGACCCATTCCAACGTGCACGCGATCTGCGGCCATTCGCGCAACTTGACCGACTGGCAGCTCGGCGCGATCCGCGAAACCGGCGGCATGGTCGGGCTGAACTTCGCAACCGGCTTCCTGCGCGAGGATGGTCGCATGAATGCCGACACAAGCCTCGACATCATGGTGCGGCATATCGATTCGCTGCTGCAGGCGCTGGGTGAGGACGGCGTTGGTCTTGGCTCCGATTTCGACGGCGCCATGATCCCGGCCGTCATCGGGGATGTCGCCGGCCTGCCGAAGCTGATCGATGCATTGGCGGCACGCGGTTTCGGCCGCGCACTGATCGAAAAAATCGCCTATCGCAACTGGCTCAATATGCTCGAGAAAACGATAGGTTAGAGACAGCCTGCGGCATGGCGTGTGCGGCCCGCCGGCATATGTCGACAAGGACATACTTCGTCGGTGGAAGCCGGATGCGATTGGGTGGATAGCCGGCAATGCTGAAGACCTTCACGGATGAGGGCGGCGAATTCGAGCGAACCGATGTCGTCATCGTCGGTGCGGGTTTCACAGGCCTGTCGGCGGCGCTCGAGATGAAGAAGGCCGACATCGATTTCATTCTGCTCGAAGCAGGCGACCGCGTCGGCGGACGCGTCGAGTCCCGCCTGAACGGACTTGGCGAACGGATCGATAGTGGCGGCCAGTTCCTGTGCGAGGACATGCCGGAATTGATGGCGCTGATCGAGGCGCGCGGCAAGACGCTGGTTGAAACCTATGTCGATGGCGATTTCATCACCCAGCCGACGATGTCCGTACAACGAGCAGAGCGGATCTATGACGCGGCAATGGCAATCCGCGAGCGCATGAACGGGATCGATCCGGACGACGTCTCGATTGCCGGACTGACCGTTGCCGACTGGCTTGCCCGCCAGCGCGATTCGGCCGACGCCAGGGCCGTCTTCCGTTCGATGATCGAAGGTCTCTGGTGCATGACGCTGGATCAGATTCCTCTCTGGTATCTGATCGACAATGACCGACGCGTCACCAACGAGGTGCCGGAGCTGCAATATTTCGTGCGCGAAACCATGCATTCACTGGCCGACGATCTGGCCCGCGACCTCAGTGATCGGTTGCGGCTCAGCGAGCCGGTCACGCGCATCGAGTATAGTTCGCAAGGTGTTCTTGTCGTTTCGGCCGGGGGTGCCATCGAGGCGCGCACGGTTCTGGTTGCCGTCCCCCCGGCGACGGTGACGGAGCTCGCCTTTGCCCCCGCCTTGCCATCTGGACTGGGGCGGGCGCTCGGCGCCTGGAAAAGCGGCGCGGCTATCAAGATCCTGGTGCGCTATGCCAAACCGTTTTGGCGCGGGCGGGATTTGAACGGCATGGTGATGTGGCTCGATCCGCCGGGGCTGTTTGCCTGCGACGCCGGCAAGGATGCGGAGCATGCCGCGCTCGTCGTGTTCGTCGGCGGGTCGCTCGCGCTGCGCTGGCGTGACCTCGGCGAGGTGGAACTGCGTGCGGAGGTGACCGGCCGGTTGGAGGCAGCCCTTGGCCCGGATGCCGGTGATGTCATCGATTTCAGTTTGCGTGACTGGGTAGGAGATCGCTGGAGCGGCGGCGCGTACAGCGATCTTGTTGTCGACGTGACAGCAAGAGATGCCGAGCGAACGATCCTTGCCGGCGCACCGCCGGTGTATCTCGCCTGTTCAGAACTCTCGCCGTCGTTTCCGGGGTATGTCGAGGGCGCCATCATTGCCGGGCGTATCGCCGCGCACAAGATCATTGCCGAGCTTCAAGCTCCGGTCTGAGCCTGGTCTTTTCGAAAAACTGTTTGGCAAGATCGGGTCAGGTTGCGCCTCGAGCCCGAGCGCCGTCGAAGCTATGCCCGATTTTGCCCGACTTCGCCCGAATGCTGTTTCGAATTGGTTACAGTGCCAGTCCTTCGCCACCCCATCGTCGTTACAAAGTGCGGATAAGTTCATTTCACCGCCAAAAGAAACTCAGCGAAGGGGAAGGCAATGCATGCGAAAATCCAGACGATCCGCGGCGAGAGCCGCCTTCAGGCTCCAGAGCGCAATGACCGCCGTCCGAAACTGGCGCTGCGCCAGCGGGCCAGCGACCACCCCATGGCGATGTTCATGGTGCTGGCTGCTTGCGCCTTCGTCGGCATGGCGTTCACGCCGACAATCGGGCCGGCCTTCGCTTCGTTGAATCCGCCGTCCAATCTCATCGACGGCGCGCAGACGACGACCAGGACCGCGCGTCTGCCGGTACCGGTGACCGACTTCGCCTGCAAGGGCCAGACCTGGGGTGCCGAGAGTATCGATTGCCTGCGCGCAATCGCCGAACAGTCCGGAACACACAAGAGCCGCGCCATCCGCATGATCGCCACTGCCGCACCGTTGGCCGACACGCCGAATATTTTCTGATTTTGTCGTAGCACGATCCGAAACCGTTCCCGTTTTGGGATCATGTTCTGGACTCCCCGAGCGCTCCCTCCAGCGCGCTCTTCTTCGGCCCCCGCCCCCGGGGGCCTCTTTTTTATCCTTTAAAGGCCGCCTGTTCGGCAATGGCAGACAGCACACTGCGCACATCAAGCGTGCTGAACGGCTTTTCCAGGATCTGCGGCCGCTGCTGTGCCGGCAGGGCCTCGATTTCGGCTTTCGCACCGATCAGGTCGCCTGTGACCAGCACGAAACGCCGCGCCAGGTCAGGCTTTTCGGCGAGCAGCTCGCGATAGATCGATATGCCGCTGACGCCGGGCATGCGCAGGTCCGAAAAGACGATGTCCGGCGGCATGTGGCCGCTCAAAGTGGCGGCGGCCGATTCCCAGACAGGAACGATCCGCGACTTGATGCCCATCAGCTCGAGAATGTCGGAGAGCGAGCCGGCGACATCCGGCTCGTCGTCGATGATCAAGGCATGGCGCAGGCCGCTCGATCGCGGCTGGTTGTCGCCGGCGGTGGCGAGGCCGGCCACGATGGCCGGCAGCTGGACGACGAAACGCGCGCCTCTCGGGAGCACTTCCTCGAACCAGACATTGCCATTGTGCCGCTCGATGATCGATTTCGAGATCGACAGGCCGATGCCGGTGCCGACGCCGACCGGCTTGGTGGTGAAATAGGATTCGAAGATGCGGCCGCGGATCGCTTCCGGCACGCCGGGCCCATTGTCCTCGACCGAGAAGCAGGGATGACCGCGGTCGCTGCGGAACGTCCGCACCTTGATCAGCCGGTCACCGGCAATGCCAGCCAAGGCGTGCTGGCTGTTGATGAGGAAGTTGGCCGCTACCTGCGTCACATGGTCGGCGTCGGCCATGGCCAGCAGCGGGCCGGCGGCGAAATCGGTGTCGATGACGATGCCGCTTGAGCGCGCGCCATAGGCGGTCACTTCGAGTGCCGACCGGATCACCTGGTTGAGGTCGGTCTCGGCCTGTGCCGCGGGATGGAGGCGGACCATCGACAGGAAGCTCTTGACGATGCGGCCGCAGCGCTCGGCCGCGGCGCGGACTTTCTCGGCGCGCACCTTGGTCTGCGGATCGGAAGCGAATTCGTGCAGCAGCGTCGATTGCGCCACAACCACGGCCAGCGGATTGTTGAGTTCGTGCGACACGCCGGCCAGCAACGAACCCATTGCCGCCATCTTCTCGTTCTGGTGCAGCTTCTCGCGCTGCCGGCCGATTTCTTCCTCGGCACGCAATTTGTCGCGCAGGTCGCGGATGGAGCCGAAGATCAGGCGGCGGTCGGCGACCCGCATCTCGGTCGCCGTCAGCTCGATCGGGAACACTTCGCCGGCGGCATTCTGGGTCACCGTCTCGAGCCGCTGGCCGACCATCGGCGCGCCGCGGCCGGACATGTATTCGGCCCCTGAGGCATAGCCCTTGCGGTAGTAGATCGGCACGATCGTATCGAGCAGGTCCTTGCCGAGGATGTCGCTGCGCTGGAAGCCGAACATCTTCTCGGCGGCCGGATTGAATTCGATGATCGAGCCGGTCTCGTCGATGACGACGATAGCGTCGAGCGAGGCCTGCAGCATGGTGCGGCGAATGACCTCGCTGGCGTGGGCGTCGGAGGGCGAGCGCTCGATGGCGTCGCCGATGGCCAGCGCGATGATGTGCAGGGTCGCCTCTTCCTCGTCCGTCCATGCACGCTCGTTGACGCAGTCATTGACTGCCAGCGTCCCCCAGAGATGGCCATGCGCAAATACCGACACCGACAGAAACGACTTGATGTGCTGTTTTTCGAAGTCGGCCCTCAGGAAGCCTTCAAGGTCGCGCGTATGCCCGGCGAACACCTTGCCTTGCCTCTCGTCCTCGGCCAGCCGCTCCAGCAGCGGGTCCGAATTGACGATCGATTGCATGATGACGGTCGGCGACGCCAGTTCGCCGCCGAAAAGAGGGTCGATCCAGTAGGCTGCGACGGATTGGGCGAAGCCCTGGCCGGGCAGCTCGCGCAAGCGAAACAGGATGCCGCGCTGGCAATCCATGGCCCGGCAGAGCGTTTCCAGTATGCCGTCTATCTCGCGCTGCCAGTCGCCGGCCTCGCGCAGCCGGCGAACGACACGCACGGCCGCCATCGCCGCGCCCTGCCTGAACCCTTGCATATCGGTGCTTGCTGCTTCAGCGATCATCTTGTGCTGTCATTCCGGAGTCGCGCCAATTCGGAGTCGTGCCAATTCTGGCTGGCGAGCAACCGAATCCTTCTGGCCCGGTGCTCAGTTGCCGTCGCCGGTCGGCAGCGAGAAGATATAGCCCTCGCCGCGCACCGTGCGCAGGAATTTCGGATTGGCGGGATCGGCCTCGATCTTCTTACGCAGCCGCATGATGCGAATGTCGACGGCGCGTGACGATTCCGGATCTTCGGTGAAGCCAATCGCCTCGGAGATCGCGGCGCGGGTTAGCAGCCGATTGGCGCGGGTGAGGAAAATCTCCAGCACGTCGAACTCACTCTTGGCCATGTCGATCACCGCGCCATTGGCGCCGGTGACCAGCCTGCCGTCGAGGTCGGCCTGGAAGGGACCGAAGGCAACGGAACGGCGATCCGTCCCGGCCTTCTTGTCCTGGAGCTCCTTCGGCTGGGGAACGCGGCGCAACACGCTGCGCACCCTGGCCAGCACTTCGCGCAATTCGTAGGGCTTGACGATGTAATCGTCGGCACCGAGTTCCAGCCCGACGATGCGGTCGAGCGCGGTGCCGGCCGCTGTCGCATAGATGATGCCGATCGGCAGTTTCGAACGCAGCCAGCGGCCGAGCGAGAGGCCGTCCTCGCCCGGCATGGCGATGTCGAGAATGGCGAGATGGAACGATTGCGTTTCAACGAGGCTGCGCGCAGCGGCAGCACTTTCGGCGGTGGCCACCTCATAGCCGGCGGCGCCAAGATATTCGGCGACCGCGTCCCGTAGATCGGGCTCGTCCTCGACGATGACAATTCTTGCCCGCACGATGCTTTCGCTCCCACTTTCAGTGGAAAGTAGATTGGGTATAAACATCATGTCCAGCACTCATATCCGGGTTGCTAGGGAACGGTTGGAAAACATGGCTGCACGATCCGTCATTGCGCTCGTTTCGGTAGCCGAAGTGGTGGCGACCGAACTCGCCGACCATCTCGAGCGGCGCGGTCACGATGTGCATCAGGCGCGCCAGCCCTGGGAGGCCGAATCGCTGTTGTCGGGAAAGGGCATCGACGTCGTCGTCGTCGGCGACAGTCTCAGCCAGGCGGAGGGGCGGGACCTGCTCCGGCGTTATGGCGGCCAAGGTGGGGGCGGTGAGGGCGGACCGGATTTCATTCTGATCTGCCGCCCGGCCGATCTTGTCGACAAGGTGCTGGCGCTGGAGCTTGGTGCGGCCGACGTCGTCGAGAGCCCGCTCAATGTCCGTGAACTGGCCGCCCGTGTCGGCGGTCTGCTTTCGCGCCGCGGCAGGGGCACCCAGGAACTGATCGTGCTGGAGAACGCGACCGTCGATCTGAGATCGGCCATGGTCATGCATCGCTCCGGCTCCGAGGAACAGCTTTCGCCTGGCCAGGTGGCCCTGCTCAGGTTGTTCCTGGCCAGTCCGCGCAAGGTGCTGACGCGTGACGATATCATCGCCGCGGCACCGGCCGAAAACGCCGACGCCTTCGATCGCTCGATCGATTCGCGCATCGTGCGGCTGCGCCGCAAGCTCGACACCGACACCATCACCACAATACGTGGCGCCGGCTATCGGTTCGATCCGCCGCGGCAATTTGCCGACTGACTGCCTGCTACTGGCGCAATCCCTTTTTTCGGGCATCGGATTTTCCATCTCTGGGCCCGATGCTCTTGACGCTCAGCGTACCAGCAGAAGCGATGGCCCCACCGGCATGTCACTGCCCATGGTGAGTTCGCTTGCATGGGCGCGGTCCCGGAGGAGCACGGTAGCAAGACCGGCAAAGCCGAGCAGGCCCTGGGCGTAAAGCAGTGCGGACAGCACCGAAGCAGCGAATTTCGTTTTCATCGTCGCAGTTCCCCAAATGCCAATTCTTCAAAAATGAACCTGTTGCGGGTCTCTTCAGGATACCCCCGAAGTGCCCGCGCCGCCCACGGAGCCCCCCGTCGCGGCGCGGGCCTTCGGTCCTCTCGGCAGCAAGTTGCCGGAGGCGCCGCGCAAACCCGTCAGCCTAAGGCCGACCCGCCAGAGGGCCTTGAGCCGGGCGATGCGCAGGCTGGAAACAATCCAGACCGTGGCGAAAAACAGTGCGGTATGCAGCGTCGAAATCTCGCCCGAAGTCATCGCGCCGAGCCTTGTCAGCGGGGTGCCGGCAACCGTGCCGACGCCGCCGATGACCGCTGCCGCGATGCTGATCCTGAGAAGCCAGGACAGCGCGTTTGATTTCGTCCTCATGTTCGTTACCGGCTGTTTTCGTTGCGTCAACTTTGCTCGCACCCCGTATCCGGATCATGCCGCTTGGAGCCGCGCTTTGTTGCAGGTTGGTTTCGATGCTGACGCTTGATCTTTCACATGACACCAATTCGCACTTTCGTTTGGAGGCGGATACTCATGTTCCCGACTCCTGGTCTTGGCTGGGTGGGTCTGCCGAGCCTGTTCCAGCCAGGTTATAAGGAGGCGTTTGTTAACCAGCGGAAACAGATTCGAAACAGAAACGAGCGTTTTGCGAAATCTTCTCGAAACATGACGTTGGGATAAGCGGCCATCGAACTGGAGCCGGCCAACCGGCAGAGAGAGGGGACTTCATCATGCATACCGCCATTTCCGCCAAGCTTATCAACATCACCGCCGCTGCCTTGACTGGTGCAGCACTGCTGCTCGGCGCCGGCTCGGGTGCGGCGCACGCCGCCAACAAGATCGTGGCACGCGTTTCGCTTTCGCAGCAGATCATGGAAGTCTCCGTCGACGGCCGGCCGACCTTCGCCTGGAAAGTCTCCACCGGCGACCGGGCCCATGTGACGCCGACCGGCTCGTTCAAGCCGACCCGCATGCATGAGATGTGGTATTCGAAGAAATACGACAACGCCCCGATGCCGCACTCGGTCTTCTTCAGCGGCGGCTATGCGGTACACGCGACCTACGCGATCAAGCGCCTCGGCCAGCCGGCTTCGCATGGCTGCGTGCGGCTGCACCCCGACAACGCGGCCGATTTCTACCAGCTCGTCGAAACCTTCGGGGCGACCAACACCAGCATCGTCATCGTCAAGTAGCAGGCTGGAAACGGTGGCGTGTCAGCATGCTGGCGCGCCTCGAGGCTCCCACCGGAAAACGCTGCGGTATGAGCACAGCTCGAACCGAGGTATTGCGTACAGCTCAAACCGGCGGAGCCCAGCCAAAAAGAAAAGAGGCCGGAAAGTTTCCGGCCTCTTTTCTTTTGCATTTGTCCTGCGCATTTCCGGGCAGGAAGCCCCACCCTAGCTCGGCAGTGCCGGCATCAGCTTGGGATCCGGCTTCTCCGCCAAATGAGGCAGGTCCTTGCTGGCGATGAAGGTGTAGAACATGGGCACGACGAAGAGCGTGAACAGGGTTCCGACCAGGATGCCGGTGAAGATGACCAGGCCCATCGAATAGCGGGCCGCGGCACCAGCGCCGCTGGACGTGATCAGCGGCACCACGCCGAGCGCCATCGCCGCTGTCGTCATCAGGATCGGCCGCAGGCGCACCTTGGCCGAGGCGATGATGGCGTCGCGCCGTCGCATGCCATGCTTTTCACGCTGCTGGTTGGCGAACTCGACCAGCAGGATGCCGTGCTTGGTGATCAGACCGATCAGTGTGATCAGGCCGACCTGCGTGTAGATGTTGAGCGTGCCGAGGCCCAGATTGAGCGGCACGATCGCGCCGAAGATCGACAGCGGCACCGCCATCATGATGATCAGGGGGTCGCGAAAGCTTTCAAACTGCGCCGCCAGCACCAGATAGATGACGACAACGGCCGCCGCGAAAGCGATCAGGATGGTGTTGCCCTGTTCCTTTTCCTGCCGCGATTGACCGGAATAGTCGAGGAAGAAGGTGTCGGGCAGGCTCTCCTTGGCGATGTCCTCCAGCGCCTTCAGCCCGTCGCCGGTGGTGACGCCGGGCAGCGGGAGCGCCGAAATCGTCGACGAATTCAGTTGGTTGAACTGCTCGATTGCCGCCGGCGCCGCATTGTTCGAAATCTTGACTACCGCCGAGAGCGGCACCATCTCGCCCGTCACGCTGCGCACGAAGTATTCGCCGAGCTTATCGGGGTTGTCGCGAAACTCCTGCGGCACCTGCGGGATGATGTCGTAGCTGTTGGAGTCACGGTCGAACTGCGCCACTTCGGCGCCGCCGACCAGCAAGGTCAGCGTGCGGCCGATATCGGCGATCGGCAGGTTCAACGCCGCGGCGCGATCACGGTCGATGGTCACCGTCACCTCTGGTGCGTCATAGGCCATCGAATTCTGCACGACGATGAAGCGGCCGGAGGCTTGCGCCTTGTTCTTGATCTGCTCGGCCACCTCGTACACTTCCGAGGAAGCGCCGGTCGATCGCACCACCATGGAAATGGGCAGGCCGCCACCAGAGCCGGGCAGCGTCGGCGGCGCGAAGACGAAGGCCTCGACGCCGGCCACTTTGGCGATACGGGCCGTGATGTCGGCCTGCAGTTCCTTCGAATTGCGCTTGCGTTCCGCCCAATCCTTGAAGGCATAGCCGACGAAGGCGCTGTTTGTCGTGCCGCCGAAGGCGACGGCCGAGAACTGCGCCCGTGTTTCGGGAATATCCTTCACCAGGCCGAGGATCTGGTTGACGTATGTCTCGGTGTAATCGGAGGTCGCATAACGCGGCCCTGTCACAATCGAGAGCAGAAAGCCCTGGTCCTCTTCCGGCGCCAGTTCGCTCGAGGTCTTGGTGAACATGAAGCCGGTGACGCCGACAAGCGCAAGCACGATGATCAGCGTCAATGGGCGATAATTGAGCGACCCGGTGACGGCGCGTTCATAGACATGCTCGACGCGAGCGAAGGCGCCGTCGACAATGCGCTGGAAACGGCCCGGCGTGCCGGACTTCAGGAGGCGTGCCGACATCATCGGGGTGATGGTGATGGCGATGACGCCCGACAGCACCACTGAGCCGGCGAGCGTGACTGCGAATTCACGGAACAATGCGCCGGTCAGGCCGCCGGTGAAGGCCAGCGGCGCGAACACGGCGGCCAGTGTCATGGTCATGGCAATGATGGCCGACGATATTTCGCGCATACCGCTGAACGCGGCCTGCATCGGCGACATGTGGTCTTCTTCCATATGGCGATGGATGTTCTCCACCACCACGATGGCGTCGTCGACGACCAGGCCGATCGCCAGCACCATGGCCAGCAGCGACAGCAGGTTGATCGAATAGCCCACCGCAAACAAAAGGAAACAGACGCCGATCAGCGACAACGGGATGGTGATGATCGGCATCATCACCGACCGGAAGGAGCCAAGGAACAGAAGGATGACGACGATGACGATGGCAACCGCCTCGGCGATGGTCTTGAACACCTCTTCGATCGAAGCGCTGATCTGCCCGGTCGCGTCGTAGACGACCTCGATCGTCATGCCTTTCGGCAGCGTCTCCTGAATCTGCGGCACCAGCTTGGTGAGCGCCGCCGCCGTGGTCAGCGGATTGGCTGCCGGCGTCGGGAAGATGGCGAGGAAGGTGCCGGGTTTGCCGTTGAACGAGACCCGGGTGTCGGTGTTCTCGGCGGCGAGTTCGACGCGAGCCACGTCGCGCAACCGCACCACATTGCCGTCAGTCGAGCGCAGCGGCAGCTCGGCGAATGCCTCCGGCGTCTGCAATGTCGAGCGCACGGTGATCGAGGAAACGACATACTCGTTCTGGGTGTTGCCGGGCGCCGACAGGAAGTTGGAATTGTTGATCGCCGTCAGCAGTTCGGAGGCCGTCACGCCGCGCGCGGCAAGCTTGACCGGGTCGATCCAGACGCGCATCGAGTATTCCTGGGCGCCGAAGATCTGCACGTCGGCGACGCCTTCGACCGTCGACATGCGCGGCCTGATGACGCGCTCGATATACTCGGTCAGCTGCTCCTTCGTCATGTTCGGGTTCTGCATCGAGATGTACATCATCGCGAACTGCTGGCCGGTGCCCTTGACGATGACAGGGTCCTTCGATGCGTCCGGCAAGGTGCCGCGCACGCCCTGGACCTTGGACAGGACTTCGGTCAGCGCGACGTCGGGGTTCGAGCCGAGCTTCATCTGCACGGTCACGGTGCTGGAGGACGGGCGGCTGGACGAGGTGACGTAGTCGATGTTTTCGGTCGAGGCGACGGCGCGGGCGATCGGGGCGGAAATGAAGCCCTGGATCAGATCGGCGCTGGCGCCTGGATAGGCCGTCGTGATGGTGATCGCGGTTTCGTCGACCTTCGGATACTGCCGGATCGACAGGTTGAAGATGCCCTGGAAACCCAGGAGCAGGATCATGCAGGCAAGGACCGTCGAAAGAACAGGCCGGCGAATGAAGAGATCTGAAAAGCTCATTGCTGTTCGGCCTGCTTGTTCGCCGATTTGGTCGGGTCGATGGTGTTGTCCACAACGACGGACATGCCGTTGAAGAGGCGGTTCTGGCCGGCGGTGACGACCTCGTCGCCGGCCTTCAGCCCCTCGACGATCTCGACCATGCCTTGATTGCGGCGGCCGGGCTTGACGAACACCTGCGACAGCACGAGCGCGGGCTTGTCACCTTCCGCCGCCGGCTTGGCCGGATCGGCAGCCTTGTCGGTTGGTTTTGCCGCATCGGCGGCAGGCTTGGCTGCATCAGCCGCCGGCTTCATGGCATCGGCCGGCTTGGTGTCCGCAGGCTTGGCTTCCGCCGATTTGTCGGCTGACGGCGCGGCGGGTTTTTCCTCCGGCTTGGCTGGGGCCGCCTCGGCAGGCTTGGCCGGCTGCACCACGAAGATGTAGTCGCCATAGAGGCTTGTCGTCAGCGCCGTCTGCGGCAGGGTCAGCACGTTCTGCTCTTCGGGCAGCTCGACACGCACCTGCACGAACTGGCCGGGGGTCAGCTTGCCATCGGGATTGGCGACTTCCGCCCGGATGTTCACCAGCCGGCTGGACGAGTCGATCTTCGGGTCGATGCCGCGAATGGCGCCTGCGAATGGCCTGTCCTCACCGCCAAGGCCCAATCGAATCGTCTGGCCGATCTTGAGCAAGGCGAGTTGCTGTTCGGGAACCGAGAAATCGACCCGCATCGTGTCGAGGTCCTGCAATGTCACCACGGCGGTGCCGGGCGCCAGATACTGGCCGATATCGATTTTCGGAATGCCCACCGTGCCGCCGAAAGGCGCCGTCAGCTGCTTCTGTTCGAGTACGGCCTGCAGCTTGGTGACCTGAGATGCCGAGGCCGAGGCCGCCGCACGCGCCGTGTCCAGCGTCGAGTCGGAGCCGACGCCACGCCTGGTCAGTTCAATGGCGCGGGCCAGCGAGGTCTGGTCGAGCGCGGCCTGCGCTTTCTGTGCGTCGAGATCGGCGCGCTCGACGGCGTCATCGAGCTGCAGCAGAACCGCATTGTCGGCCACCTTCTGGTTGGCATGGAAAAGGATGTCCTTGACGATACCGGTGGTCTCGACCGCCAGGTCGACACCGCGCACAGCCTTGACCGTACCGATAGCCTCGACGCCTGGCGTCCAGGCCGAAGGCTTGGCGATGGTGGTCGACACGGTTGCCGCCGGCGGCTTCATCGATGCGAAATACTGCTTGATGCCGTTGTCGCGCAGGAAGTTGAAGCCGACGATGCCGCCGACCACGACGACGAGCAGAGCCAGAACCAGAACAATGATAAAGATACGGAGTATGCGCTTGAACAAGGAAGTCCCCTCAGTCGAAATCCGGCGCGAAGCGCGGATATCGGGACACATATCGACTGCGGGTCCCGATTTCAAATAATGGCGGTCTTCCTGTACCGTCTGGACGGTCTTGTCAATTGGGCCTAAGCTTGCGATGGGAGGCCCCATGAGAGCCCAAAGACCGAATTCGCGCGAGAAGATTCTCGCCGCGGCGGCTGATGTTGCCCGGGAATCCGGACCAGGCAGCCTGTCGCTGGATGCCGTAGCCAGCCGTGCCGGCGTGTCGAAGGGAGGGCTCCTCTACAATTTCCCGACCAAGGCCAAATTGATGCAAGGTTTGGTCGAAGGCTATCTGCGTGAGTTCGAGCACGCACTGGAAGCCGCCCGCACAAATGACAAGGACGAAAATCCCCTGGCTGTCTACATCAGGCTGTCAGCCAATGATTGCGAGGAAAAGCAGCCGTCGGCGTCCTGGATTTTCTCGGCCATCGCCGAGGATCCCGATTTCATGATGCCGATAAAGACCTTCAAGAGGCAGCTTTTCGAGCGGCTGAAAGGTGAGACGCCGGATCTCAAATCGCTGTTAATCTGCTATCTCGCCATCGAGGGATTGCGCAGCATGAACCTCTTCGATTCGGATGTCCTGTCGAAAGATGAGCGAGAGCTTCTGGTATCGTCCCTGCTCGAGATCGCCAAATAGGCGTCGCCCACCCTATGTCTGGACCCCGCTGGTCGAAAGGCAGATTCCCGACACCATGAAGGCGCGCGGCATGACCGAGGAACAGGTCAAGCACGATGTGCTGCTCGCTGCCCAGCCGACCAAGGAATTCGTCACCGTCGATGAGCTTGCTGCGTTGACGCTGTTCCTGTGTTCGGACGCAGCCAGGCAGATCACCGGCACGACCTTGCAGATGGACGGCGGCTGGACGGCACAGTAGCCCGGCCCCGAAGGCTCAGCATTTGCTTCCGGCGGCCAGTAGCGGGGTGTCTCCTGGTTGGATTCCGCTGCTCGTTCGACGCGAGAGTTTCGGGATAGCGGCGATCAACTCTCGCGTATAGGCCTGCTGCGGACGATCCAGGACATCTTCCGTATTGCCATACTCAACCAGCTTGCCGTGCTGCATGACCGCAACGTGCTCGCAGAGATAACGCACCACGCCCAGATCATGGGAAATCAGGATCAGCGTCAGCGACAATTCGCGGCGCAGCCGCGCAAAGAGGCCGAGCACCTGGGCCTGGATGGTGACGTCCAGAGCGGAGGTGACTTCATCGGCGATCAATATCTCAGGTTCCAGCGCCAGGGCTCTGGCGATGCCGACGCGCTGCCGCTGGCCGCCGGAAAGCTGCGTGGTGCGTCGGTCCAGCAACTGGCGTGGCAATTCCACTTTTTCCATCAGCTCGCGGATCCGCTCCGGGATGTCTCTTTCCGGGCAGATGTTCTGTTGCCGCAGCGGTTCGGCCAGAGTTCGCGCAACCGTAAACGCCGGGTTGAGGGACATGAACGGGTCCTGGAACACCATCTGCAGTTTGCGAACCTGCTCCGGTCGGCGCTGCCTTAGCGCGCGATCGAGCGATTGGCCGTCCACCTCGATCTCTCCTTGTTCCGGCTGCACCAGGCCTGCAATGGCCCGGGCTATGGTGCTCTTGCCGGAACCGGACTCGCCGACGATCCCCAGTGCCCCACCGCGCCGCAATGCCAGCGAAACATTGTCGACCGCGCGCACGATCTGCGGCGGCTTGCGTGTCGCCCAGGCTGCAAGGCTCTGCCCTGGGTAGAAGTTCACGCACAGGTTCTTCACCAGGAGATGCGGTTCCGTCGCCACGGGGCATGCATGCGTGGTCGGCTTCATCAGCGAGGGTTGGGAAGCGATCAGGCGCTTCGTGTATTCATGGGCGGGGTCACGCAGGATCTGATCGACCGAGCCGATTTCCAGCACCGCGCCGTCCTTCATGACGACGACGCGGTCGCACATTTCCGCGATCACGCCAAGGTCGTGAGAGACCAGAATGACCGACAGCTTGCGTTCACGCCGGATGCCGCGGAGCAGGTCGAGTATCTGAGCTTGCACCGTGACATCAAGTGCCGTCGTGGGCTCGTCGGCAATCAGCAGTTTCGGTTCGCAGGCAAGGGCCGCCGCAATCATCACCCGCTGACGCATGCCACCGGATAGCTCGTGAGGATAGGCGCCCGCGCGCCTTGGCGCGTCCTTGATGTGCATGTCTTCGAGCAGTCCGACCGCCCGCGCATTGGCCTGCCGCCAGGATACGCCCTGATGGACCACCATCGCTTCTCCCACCTGACGCCCGACCGTCATGATCGGATCAAGATGCGTCGACGGGTTCTGGAAGATCATCGCCGCTTGCCCGCCACGCAGCTGGCCCAGATCGGCATCCTTCATGGCGAGGACATCGCTGCCCTCGAACATGATCCGACCCGACTTCACCAGTGCGTTGCCGGCAATCAGCTTGAGGATGGCTCTGCAGGCCACCGTCTTGCCCGATCCGGATTCACCGACGATCCCAAGGACCTCTCCCGCTTTCAGTGAAAAGCTGACGCCGCGCAGGGCGTGGACGTCGCCAAAATTGGTGGCGAAGTCGATGGTGAGGTTCTCGACGCTGACGAGGTCGCTCATCTCAGGATTCCGTGTTCAGGAGGCGGGCGAGACCATCAGCGGTCAACGAGAGGCCCAGCGCCAGAAGGCAGATGGCGATGCCTGGGAAGATCGCAATCCACCATGCGGTCGTCAGGTAGGTCTGCCCGTCCGCGATCATGGCGCCCCATTCGGGCGTTGGCGGTTGTACGCCGAGGCCGAGAAAACCCAATGATGATCCGAGCACGATGGCCAGCACGGCATCGGTCATGACGAAGACGATCGATGGGACGATGGCATTCGGCAGGATGTGGAACAGCATGATGCGCAAATGCCCAAAACCCATGCCACGTGCCGCCAGCACGAAATCGACGCCGCGCAGCACCAGCGCCTGGCTCCGCACAAGTCGCGCATAGCTGACCCAGTTCACCAAGGTGAGCGAGATGAAGTAGCTCTTGAGGCCGGGCCCCAGCACGGCCACGATGGCGATCACGAGGACGAAATAGGGAAATGATACGGTGACCTCGAGGATGCGCATCAGCGCCGCATCGATCCGGCCACCCAGATAGCCGGCGATAAGGCCGATGATCGTCCCCAGGATGATCGGACCGACGACGCCGAAGAAGGCCATGGCGAGATCGTAGCGTGCGGCAAACAGTGTCCGCGCCAGGACATCGCGGCCGATGGCGTCGGTGCCAAACCAATGCTCGGCGCCAGGTGGTTTCAGCGCCTGCATCACATCGACCTTGATCGGGTCGAAACTGGTCAGCACCGGCGCCAAAATGGCCACGACGATCCAGGCCAAGGTGATGGCGCCGCCAATGATCAAGGTTGCCGGCATCGTGCGGATACGCGCCATGGCCAAGGAGCCGCTGCCCTGCATCACATCGCTCATAATTCCACCCGTGGGTCGAGAATGGCGGTCAAGACATCGACGGCAAAATTCGAAATGACGACACCTACGGCAAGCAGCAGGGCCACCGCCTGGACGACGAACTGGTCGTGCGTGAGAACGCCGCGGATGAGCAGGTTGCCGAGCCCTGGAATGTTGAAGACATTTTCGACAACGACCGTTCCGCCGATCAGGAAGGCGACCACGACGCCCAGCAGATTGACTGTCGGCAAAAGGGAATTCCAGAACACATGCCGGGAAAAGATGTAGCTTTCCGGCAGGCCCCTGGAGCGGCAGGCGATCGCGTAATCCTTGTCCATCTGCTGAATGAAGGTCGCGCGCAGATTGCGCGCGAGGATCGGCGTCACCCCGATGCCGATCGTCAGGGCCGGCAGGAACAGATGCCACAGATTGTTGAAAAAGGTCGGCCCGTAACCGGATACGGGGAAGATCTTCAGCCGCAGGCAGAAGCCCATGATCAGCAGCAGGCCGACAAAGTAGGACGGCACGCCGACGCCCGCGACGCAGACGAGACGGATGAGGTGATCGATCCACCGTCCGCGCTGCCGGGCAGCGGTGACCGCGAGCGCGAATGTCAACAGCAGCGAGATCACGAGGCCATAGAGGATCAAGAAAACCGTTGGCGCGATCCGTGCCGCGATGACGCCGCTGACGGGACCCCGGAAGGCGATCGACTGACCGAAATCGCCGCGCAGGCAATTCAGCACGTAATAGAAATACTGCACGGGGATGGGCTGATCGAGACCGTATCGCGCCCGCACGAATTCGATCGCCTCCTGACTGGCCTTGGGGCCAAGCATGAGGCGAACCGGATCGCCGGGTGTCATTTGCAGCAGCAGGAAGGTGATCACACTGATACCCAGCAGCACGGGGATCAACTGTATCGGCCGCCTGAGCACGAAGGAGAATCGATTCATGGGTCGGGATCCTGGTGTCAAATCGATGCGAGACGGGGACGAAGATCTCGTCCCCGTCTCGCATCCTGTGCCGATCAATCCAGGCTGGTCCCGCCGATGGACGAGAATTGCAGGCCGACGTTCAGGACCAACCCTCTCACGCTCGGAGCATAGGCGTTGAGCCACGTCGGGTGATAGAGCGCCACCTGCGCCACCTCGTCCACCACGGTCTTCTGGATCTGGGCATAGAGCTCGGCCCGTTTGGCATTGTCCGCCTCGCCCGAGGCTTCATCGATCAGTTTGTCGACCGTTTCGTTGTTGTAGCGGGTGTAGTAGGACTTGTTGTCGCCCGCGCCCCAGACGCACCAGCGCAATGCGTTGTCGGGATCTCGCGTCTCGTTGTACCACCAGTTCATTTCCGCCTGGTACTCGCCATCGGCGAGGCGGGTCCATGCCTGGGTTGAATCGATCTTGGCAATGTTGACGGTGATGCCGACTTCCGCCAACTGCGCCTGGATCAGCACCGCCGCCTTTTCCTCGTCGGCACTTCCGGCATTCTGAATGAGTTCGAAACTGGCTCCGGTCTTGCCGGATTCAGCCAACAGGGCCTTGGCCTTTTCGACGTCTCGGGCAATGACTGGCAGCGATTTGTCGAAGAAATCGAGTGTCGGGCTCATGATGGAACTGGCCGGCGTGCCGAGACCCAGCGTCACCGCGGCATTGATGGCGGTGCGGTCGATGCCGTAGCTGACGGCCTGGCGGAATTTGAGGTCGTTGAAGGGTTCTGCCGAATGGTTGATCAGCATGTCATAAGTGGTGCTCGAAGGTTCAGGGTCGGCGCGGAAGCCGGCGGCCTTCAACTCGGCCATGCGCGGGGCCGGAACTCCTAGGCAGACATCGAGCTCGCCCGCCTGGAACATCGAGACCCTGGTGTTGTCGTCCGGGACATAGCGGAATTCGACGCCGTCGATCTTGGGCTCGCCTTGGCGGTAATAGTGCTCGTTGCGGCCAAGGACCACGCGGTCTCCCGGCTTCAATTCGACGAATTTGAACGGCCCTGATGTGACCGGCGCCTTGGCGAAAGCGTCGTCGCCCATTTTCTCGACCGCTGCCTTCGGCACAATGCCGGTATTCCAGATTTCGGTCAGCGTCAGGAAGGGCGTGAATTTGCGATCGAGCGTCATCACCACTGTCCTGGCGTCCTTTGCCTCGATCTTGGTCAGGGGCTGGAACGGCGCCGCATAGGCGGAATCCTTCTGGAAGCGCATGCGGTTCCAGCTGAACGCCACGTCCTCGGCCGTGATCGGCGACCCATCGGAAAATTTGGCCTCGCGCAGGTGGAAGGTATAGGTCTTGCCGTCATCCGCGATGTCCCAGCTCTCGGCAAGGCCCGGGCCGACTTCAGTGCGATCGGCATTGGCATGCAGCAGGCGTGCATACATCATGCCCTGGATGAGGATATCGGCTCCGTAAGTGGTTTTGATCGGGTCCAGGGTGAGAACCTCGGCTCCATAGGCCATACGCAGTATCTTGCTGCCGTCAGCATTGGCTCGAAGCAATGTGGCCGGCAACGTCGCGATGCTGAAGCCGGCAAACGCCGCACTTTTGAGGAATACTCTGCGGTCCATGACAATCTCCCATTTTCGTTGATGATGTTCCCGGGGCGGTTCCATGCTTGTTGGTTCAAGCAGTCGTTGTTGGTTCAAGCAGTCTTGGTGATGTGGGTAGGTGGTTTGCGCTGGTGCCAGGCGTAGTCGGCTTCAAGCACCGCACCCAACCGCAGCAGCAGATCGTCGCGTCCGAACGCGGCGACAAACTGCACTCCGATCGGCAGGCCGTTTTGCGTCCAGCCGAGCGGCAGGGATATCGCCGGCGATCCGGTGCCGTTGAAGAGCGCGCTGAACGTCTCCTTCGGCGCCAGATCGGCGAACACCGTGTCGATGTCGCGGCCAGGACGATCCGGGTCGTACGTGCCGAGCAACTCCGGCGAGATCGCGCAAGTCGGCGTCACCAGCACGTCATGGACGGCCAGGAATTCGCCAACCGTCCGCGTGATCCGGTCATACACCGCGAGAGCCGCGATCAGGCTTGCCGCATCGAGCGTTCGGCCATGGCGGTAGACGGCAAGTGTCGTCTGCTGCAGGCTGTCTTCATCGATCGGCCGCCGCAGCAGGCCCGCCAACTCGTCGAGCGACTGCGCCGTAGAAGCTGCCCAGATCACTTTCTGTGCCGCCAGATAGCGCTCATAATCGAACACAGGCCCGGCTTCGACGACCTTGTGGCCCAGTTGCTCCAGCCTCTTGCCCACTTCGAGGACTGCCGCCTTCACCTCGGGGTCGAGCGGATAGCCGGACCAGGACGTTGTGCACAGGGCAATGCGCAAAGCCTTGGGTGGCGTCTTGATCGCCTGGGCATAGCTGGTGGTCGGAGGGACGATCTCATAGCTGTCGCCGGGAAGCGCACCAGAACCCAGATCAAGCAAAGCCGCCGTGTCGCGGATCGAGCGTGTCAGCATGAATGAAATGGCGAGACCCAGCATTGGCGCATTCGATTCCGGCGCGCCGCTGATCCGTCCACGGGACGGCTTCAGGCCGACGACCCCGCAAAAGGCGGCGGGGGTGCGAATGGAGCCGCCACCGTCGGCGCCTTGCGCGACGGGAACGATGCCGGCGGCAACGGCCGCGGCTGCGCCGCCGCTCGATCCCGAAACACCCCTGCTGGTATCCCAGGGGTTGCGTGTCGCACCATAGAGAGAGGATTCGGTTGCCGCCGCTATGCCGAATTCCGACGTGGTGGTACGCCCGATATTGGCAAGGCCGCCGGATCGCATTTTCGCCCAGAAGGCGTGATCCTCGCCGCAGATGAAACCCTTGGCGAGAACGCTGCCAAACTCTCCCGGCCGGCCGGCTTCGATAGGGAAATCCTTGGTCAATGTCGGCATGCCGTGGAAAGGTGCGGGTCCGGGAACGTCGCCCAGCCCCTCGATCGCATCGGCATAGGTTTCGATCACGGCATTGAGCTGCGGATTGACCGCGGCGATCCCTGAAAGGATGCAGTTGCCCAGTTCGCGCGGCGTAACTTCCCGATTGCGTAGGAGCTCGGCCAGACCGACGCCGTCATAGGCGGCGTATTCCGTCAACTTCATGCGCCTGCCCTGACTGTCCACGGTTTCAGCAACGGGTGATGCATCGTCATTCTTCGCCTTCTTCCTCTTTGATGTGCCGTGCGACGCGCCGTGGCGGTTTGTGGAAGGTTCGCAGGATCCCGGCGATATCCTCCAGCTCGTTCATCCGCGTCTCGGCCGATTTGCCAAGTTTCTCGGCAACGGAATGCGTGAGGAGGTTCAGAACCGAACTTATGGCGGCCGTCGAATCCCAGTACAGGTCGACGCGCGTCGATACTTCGAGCGCCAGTTTTGTGTATTCAGATGCCCAATGACTGTATTTGTCGGTAACGATGATCAGAGGAATCTTTCGGCGCTTGATCTGGGCGCACAGCCGAAAGCTCATCGCTGCGTATTCCGCCGTGTCGATCAGCAGCACGCAAGAATTTTCGCCGCTATCGGTGAGGATTTCTGAGAACGTGCCGCCCAAACCTTCGGCAAAGCGGACATCGCTCCTCACCCAGCGCAGACGCGTCGCGAAATCGAGCCCCAGTCCCTTCACGGCTTGGAAGCTGACGCAGTTCACGCGATCGCAGGTGCTCAGCAGATGAACGATTTCGGACCATATCTCGCCCTGGGCAAGGCCATAAGCCGCGGTCAAGGCCTGCTGCTCCATCTCCAGGCTGCGAGCCAATCGTTCCTGCTTTTCGCCGCCGATGCGGAAACGCAACTCGGCACTGTCCAGGCCCGGGCCAGCGGCTTTCGGTGCGGAGCGCAGGCCACGCTTCATTTCCTTGAGGTCGGTGTAGCCGAGACGCCGCACGAAACGGGTAACGCTTGCCTCGCTTACGCCGGCGCCGGCGGCAATGGTGGCGCCAGTTTCAAAGGGAATGTCATGGATGTTGGCGAGCAGGTATCGCGCGATTGCCTGCTCGGTCCGCGCGAACTCCAGCCAGCCCTCGCGCAACCTGGCTTCCAGCGCGCTGGCCACCTCGGTCTCACCGGAAACAGTCTTCTCGCCAGGCGTTTTCATCTTCATCGGCCGCAACGTCCCTTGGCAGACCTATTTGGAACAGACCGGAAAAGGCCACCCCAGGAAGCGCAGTTCATTTCCAGTTCATGACGCGACGCTAGCACGCGAGAACACGCTGTGAAAGATAAATTTTACAATCTAATATTTCGGTACTTTTATTTCACGACCGGCCGTAATCGCAAAAAAGCGTTCCGCGCTGGCTCCGCCTGCGAGCGAACCTGTCTTCGCGCGCCGTGCGGTTCGCGGCTTCGTTTTCGTCCATGGTTCGGGCTGCCTGGAAAGTGGTTTTAAGCACGACAATCTGGACATTAGTCTTGACAGAAATACAGATGTTCAATACCCGTCAGGCAATCGAACAAGCCTGCATTATGGGAGGAACGAGCGGTATGGCTTCCAATGTTTCGTTGACGGGCCTTGCCCGCGATCTCGAGGAACGCGCCAAGTCGGGCAAGCCTATCCGCATCGGCCTGATCGGCTCGGGCGAGATGGGAACTGACATCGTCACTCGTGTCGCCCATATGTCGGGCATCGAGATCGGCGCCATTTCCGAACTGAACCTGCCTGCCGCCAGCAAGGCCGTCGATATCGCCTTCCAGGAAACCGGGCATGCGCGCGAGGTGTCGAACGCGTCGGCGATGACGGCGGCGATGGAAGCCGGCAAGGTGGCGGTCACCAACGATGCCAGCCTTGTCATCAACAATGATCTGATCGACGTCGTCATCGACGCCACCGGGGTTCCCGCCGTCGGCGCCGAGATCGGGCTGCGCGCCATGGAACATGGCAAGCATCTGGTGATGATGAATGTCGAGGCCGACGTCACCATCGGCGCCTATCTGAAGAGCGAGGCCGACCGGCTCGGCGTCACCTATTCGCTGGGCGCCGGCGATGAGCCGTCCTCCTGCATGGAGCTGATCGAGTTCGTTTCGGCCATGGGGCATCCGATCGTTGCCGCCGGCAAGGGCAAGAACAACCCGCTCAACATCGACGCCATTCCCCCAGACTATGAGGAGGAAGCCAAGCGCCGGCACATGAATGTGCGGATGCTGGTCGAATTCGTCGACGGCTCCAAGACCATGGTCGAGATGGCGGCGATCGCCAATGCCACCGGCCTGGTTCCAGACAAGGCCGGCATGCATGGCCCGGCGGCCACGCTTGGCGAACTGTCCAAGGTGCTGGTGCCGCAGAAGGATGGCGGCGTGCTGTCGAGGGTCGGCGTCGTCGACTATTCGATCGGCAAGGGTGTCGCGCCCGGCGTCTTCGTCGTTGCCGACATGTCGCATCCGCGCATCTCCGAGCGCATGGAAGATTTGAAGATGGGCAAAGGCCCGTATTTCACTTTCCATCGTCCCTATCACCTGACCTCGCTCGAAGTGCCGCTGACCTGCGCGCGCGTCGTGCTCTACGGCAAGGCCGACATGGTGCCGCTGGCCAAACCGGTGGCCGAAGTCGCCGCCGTGGCCAAGAAGGACATGAAGCCCGGCGAGAAGCTCGATGCGATCGGTGAATATTGCTACCGCGCCTGGATCATGACGACGCCGGAGGCGCGCGCCGCCAAGGCCATTCCCTGCGGCCTGCTGCAGGGCGGCTCGGTCACCGCGCCGATCAAGAAGGGCGAGCTCATAACCTACGCGAATGCAGCGCCCGCGGCGGGCTCCAAGATCGCCGAACTGCGCGCCCGCCAGGACAAGCTCGTCTATGGGTCCGTGGGAGCGTGATCATGGCCACAGCCAGCAAAGCCGTCACTGACAGTCGCGCCAATCTGCCCTTCGTCTACCGCCAGTACAGCGCCGAGCAGCTCAGGGAGGTGCTCCACAAGATGTACCTGATCCGCCGCTTCGAAGAGGGCGCGGAGGAGTGCTACACGCGCGGTCTCATCCACGGCACCATGCATTTGTCGATCGGCCAGGAAGCCAGCGCCATGGGCATCTGCATGCCGCTTGCCGAGGATGACCAGATCACCTCGACGCATCGCGGTCATGGCCACTGCATTGCCAAGGGTGCCGAGGTCAAGCGCATGTTCGCCGAGTTCTTCGGCAAGACCACAGGCTATTGCAAGGGCCGTGGCGGCTCGATGCACATCGCCGATGTCGGCAAGGGCAATCTCGGCGCCAATGGCATCGTCGGCGGCGGCATCCCGATCGCCGTCGGGGCGGCATTGTCCTCCAAGATGATGAAGACCGGCAAGGTCGTGGTCTCGTTCTTCGGCGATGGCGCCAACAATGAAGGCGCTTTCCACGAGGCGCTCAACATGGCGGCGGTCTGGAAGCTGCCCGTCATTTTCGTCTGCGAGAACAATGGCTACGGCATGTCCACATCGACAGCCCGCTCGACCGCGGTCAAGAACATCGCCGAGCGCGCCGCCGCCTATTCGATGCCGGGCGTCATCGTCAACGGCAACATCTTCTCCGAGGTCGCCGAGGCGTCTCATCAGGCTATCGCCCGAGCCCGCGCCGGCGAGGGGCCGACGCTGATCGAGTCCAAGACCTACCGCCATCGCGGCCATTCCAAGAGCGACCGCAACCGCTATCGTACCAAGGAAGAGATCGAGGACTGGATGTCGAACCGCGATCCGATCACCCTGTTCGAAAGCGAGCTCAGGGAATTCGGCTTCATCGACGACAAGGGCATCGAGGCCATTCGCGATGCCGTGGCGCAAGAGATCGCCGAGGGCATCGAGTTCGCCAAGGCGAGCCCATCGCCCGATATCAGCGAGACCGGAAATTACGTGTATACGGAGCAGGCGTGATGGACGCGATGGTGCGTGAACTGAGCTACGCCCAGGCGATCCAGGAAGCCATGGCGATCGCCATGGACATGGACGAACGCGTTTTCCTGATGGGCGAGGATATCGGTGTCTATGGCGGCGCCTTCCAGGTCACCGGCGACCTGGTCGAACGTTACGGCGCTGACCGCGTCATCGACACGCCGATTTCGGAATTGGGCGGCGCGGGCGTCGCGGTGGGCGCTGCCCTCACGGGCATGCGGCCGATCTTCGAGTTCCAGTTTTCCGACTTCGCCACGCTTGCCATGGAGCAGATCGTCAACCAGGCGGCCAAGATGCGCTTCATGCTGGGCGGCGAGGTTTCAGTTCCCGTGGTGATGCGCTTTCCCGCCGGTTCCGGCACCGGTGCGGCGGCTCAGCACAGCCAGAGCCTGGAAGCCTGGCTCGGCCATGTGCCGGGTCTGAAAGTCATCCAGCCGGCGACCCCCTATGATGCCAAGGGTATGCTGTTGGCGGCGGTCGCCGATCCCGATCCGGTCATGATCTTCGAGCACAAGCTGCTCTACAAGATGAAGGGACCGGTGCCCGAAGGCTATTACACCGTGCCGATCGGCAAGGCAGATATCCGCCGCGAGGGCCGCGACCTGACCATCGTCGCCACCTCGATCATGGTGCAGAAGGCGCTCGACGCGGCTGCCGCGCTGGAGAGCGAAGGCATCGACGTCGAAGTCGTCGATCTCCGCACCATCCGGCCGATGGACAAGCAGACCGTCATCGACAGTGTCAAGAAGACGTCGCGGCTGCTATGCGTCTACGAAGCGGTCAAGACGCTGGGCATCGGCGCCGAGGTCAGCGCCATGATCGCCGAGAGCGAAGCGTTCGATTATCTCGATGCGCCGATCGTGCGGCTGGGCGGCGCTGAAACGCCGATCCCCTATAATCCGGAGCTCGAGAAGGCGACGGTGCCGCAAATTCCCGACATCATCACCGCTGCGCGTGACCTCGTGAAAGGGGTTCGCTGAGAAATGCCGACCGAAGTCATTCTTCCCAAGGTCGACATGGACATGGCGACCGGACAGATCTCGCGTTGGTTCGCCGAGGAAGGCGCGCACGTCAAGAAGGGCGATGTGCTGTTCGAGATCGAGACCGACAAGGCGGCGATGGAGATCGACGCGCCGGCCAGCGGCGTGCTGCGCGACGTCACCGGCAAGGAAGGTGTCGATATTGCGGTCGGTGCAGCTGTTGCATGGATTTATGCCGACGATGAAAGCTATGCGCCAATCTCCCCCCTCGAGGGGGAGACGTCGACCAAGTCGACAGAGGGGGTTGCCTCAGGAGGCACCCCTGTACCGTCGAGCCCAGTCGAACCGACCTCACCCGACCGGCCTGCGGCCGGCCACCCTCCCCTCGAGGGGGAGGGGAAAGCCCGCGCAACACCTTTGGCCAGGCGCCTAGCCCGCGAGGCTGGCCTGAACCTCTCAACCGTATCCGGCACAGGCCCATACGGCCGTGTTGTAAAAGCCGATATCGACGCCGCACTTTCCTCCCTCCTCGAGGGGGAGGTGTCCGCGAAGCGGACGGAGGGGGTCGCCTCAGGAGGCGCCGCCCAATTCAGCACCGCCCTGGCGCCGACACCGGTCGAAGCGACCCCACCCGACCGGCCTGTGGCCGGCCACCCTCCCCTCAAGGGGGAGGGGGACGTGCTGCGTCTGTTCGAACAGGGCTCCTACGACCTCGTCCCGCATGACAATATGCGCAAGACCATCGCGCGCCGCCTGGTCGAAGCCAAGACCACCATCCCGCATTTCTACCTGACGCTCGATTGCGAACTCGATGCGCTGCTGGCGCTGCGCACGCAGATCAATGCGGCAGCCCCGGTGAAGAAGACCGATAAGGGCG